>NZ_JAVIIT010000008.1:0-299072 GCF_033977265.1 Mesorhizobium australafricanum
CGAATCGCCAGAAATATCCTTCAGGCCGCAGATGCCGACAAAGTTCCAATCAGCCACCGCATCAAAAAATGCGCCTGGAATGACGCCTATCTCATCCAGGCGATAACTCATATGCGATAGCCCTGCCCGCAAGGGGGAGATCAGCCGTCACATTTGCTTTCGGCAATCGCCAATGTTGGGCGAAGGGCGCTGCAGATTCTGCCCATGCACCTCAGACAGTGCTATCAACCACCAAAGACTGATCGAAAGGACCAAGACCGATGGACGCGACCGCACTCAAGGCCATGCAGGCGCCGCTGAAGGAAGCCTATCGCGACGACGCCGCGCGGGCGCTGATCACGCTGAGAGCCCGCGGCACGCTCGACGACCAATCGATCGCCTGCAAGGTGGAGACGGGCAGGACGCTTGCCGTCGCCGGGCTTCACCCGGCCACCGGCGGCTCGGGTCTTGAGCTTTGCTCCGGCGACATGCTGCTGGAGGCGCTGGTCGCTTGCGCCGGCGTGACGCTGAAAGCGGTGGCGACGGCGCTGGAGTTCAAGCTCGGCAACGCCACGGTCGAGGCCGAGGGCGACCTCGACTTTCGCGGCACGCTCGGCGTCGCCAGGGATGCGCCGGTCGGCTTCCGCGAGATAAGGCTGAAATTCAACCTCGAAACCGACGAGCCGCAGGAGCGCATCGATTCGCTCATGAAGCTCACCGAGCGCTACTGCGTGGTGTTCCAGACGATCAACAACAAGCCGGCGCTGACGGTGAGCGCACAGCGCTGAAGCTGAGGGAGATGCCCGGTCCACCCTCCGCAGCTGCTGCGAAGGACGGGCAGGGCAGAGGGGGGCGCTGTCGCGCCGGCCTCGCGGCATCTAGTTCTCCGGCGTCTCAACGCTTCGTCATCCTCGGGCTTGACCCGAGAATCCATGCCGTGACCTTCGCCGAACGGTGCAACGGAGCAGAATTCTGCACCGTGGCAACGCTTCCAAGTCACGGCATGGATCCTAGGGTCTGCGCGCGTCGCTCCGCTCCTTGCTCCGCCCTAGGATGACGAAGGAAAGGTCGGCCCTCAAGGGGAGATTAGCTGGAGCTACTGCGCCGAGGGCGTTTCGGCATCTCCCTCATCGGTAAAGGGTGAGGCACTCGGCACGCACTGCACGGCCCAGCCCTGAGGCGTCGGCTGCTTCTGATATTCGGTGACGGCGTTGGTGCACTGTTCGCGGGTGTCGAAGGTGCTGGGCAGCACCACCATGCCGCCTTGCGGGCCGGCGATCACCAGATACCAGACCAACGCTACGCTGGGAGTAGCAGCCATGGGAGTTCCTCGCTTTGCTGGATGTCGGAGTCGGATCGATCCTAGCAACTCCCCGCTGATGGCGAAAGCGGGGCGGCGGCACACGCTTCCGCCGCGCCGTTCACAGACCCGTGAACAATTATTCCGGCTGCCGGTAGGCGACGAAGCGGTTGTGCTTGGCCTGGAAGATCAGGCCCGTCTCCTTCAGCTCCGGGCTTGCCAGGGGCACGATACGCCGGGCAATCTCGGAGGGATGCGGCAGCGTCTGCGGGTCCTCGCCGGGCATCGCCTGCGCGCGCATCGCCGTGCGGGTGGCACCGGGATCTGCGGCATTGACCCTTAGCGGCAGGGTCTCGGTCTCATGCGCCCAGGAACGCATCATCGTTTCGACCGCCGCCTTCGAAGCCGCATAGGGCGCCCAGAAGGCGCGCGCCGAGTGCGCCGCGTTGGACGACAGGATGATGGCGCGGCCGGCGTCGGATAGTCTCAGCAGCGGGTCGACCGAACGGATCAGCCGCCAGGTCGAGGTGACGTTGATGGTCATCACCTTCTCGAACGTCTTGGCCTCGACGTGGCCGATCGGCGAGATCACGCCGAGCACGCCGGCATTGGCAACCAGGATATCGAGCTTGCCCCAGCGCTCATGGATGGCGCCGCCCAGCCGGTCGATGCCGGCCATGTCTGAAAGATCGAGCGGCACCAGCGTCGCCTGGCCGCGGCCGTCGGCCTTGATCTGGTCGTCGAGTTCTTCCAGCCCTCCGACGGTGCGCGCCACCGCGATCACATGCGCGCCGGCCGACGCCAGTTCCCTGGCGATGAAATAGCCGATGCCGCGCGAGGCGCCGGTTACGACCGCCACGCGGTTGGAAAGGTCGAGGGTCATGCGAGAGATTCCATAGGGTCGTAGTGAAGCACCCCGAGGGGGTAACTTGGCGAAGGCAAACGAAGGTCCGGGCGCCCTACGATCCGCTCGATGCCAGCAGCGACAGCGTGCGCACATTGTCGTGGCCTTCGAAGTCGAGCAGGCGGGTGGGATATTGGCCGGTGAAGCAGGCGTCGCAGAATTGCGGCTGGTCGTTGTCGCGGCGCGCTTCGCCGACGGCGCGGTAGAGGCCGTCGATGGTAAGGAAACCGAGCGAGTCGACGCGAATGAACTCGGCCATTTCCTCGACCGACATGCGCGAGGCAAGCAGCTTCGATTTCTCCGGCGTGTCGACGCCGTAGAAGCAGGACGCGCTGGTCGGCGGCGAGGCGATGCGCATATGCACTTCCCTGGCGCCGGCGTCGCGCACCATCTGCACGATCTTCTGGCTGGTGGTGCCGCGCACGATCGAATCGTCGACCAGCACCACGCGCTTGCCCTCGATCATGCGGCGGTTGGCGTTGTGCTTGAGCTTCACGCCCATGTGGCGGATGGAATCGCCCGGCTGGATGAAGGTGCGGCCGACATAGTGGTTGCGGATGATGCCGAGCTCGAAGGGAATGCCGGCGGCCTGGGAAAAGCCGATCGCGGCCGGCGTGCCGGAATCCGGCACGGGTACCACGATGTCGGCTTCGACCGGACTTTCCTGCGCGAGCTCCGCGCCGATGCGCTTGCGCACCTCGTAGACGTTGCGGCCCTCGACCGAGGAATCCGGCCGCGCGAAATAGACATATTCGAAGATGCAGAAGCGGGTCTTCTGCGGCTCGAACGGGAACAGGCTCTCGATGCCCTTGGAGGTGACGACCACCATCTCGCCGGGCTTGATGTCGCGCACGAAACGGGCACCGATGATGTCGAGCGCGCAGGTCTCGGAAGCGAGGATCCAGGCGCCGTCGAGGTCGCCCAGCACCAGCGGGCGGATCCCCAGCGGGTCGCGGCAGCCGATCATCTTCTTGGCCGTCATCGCCACCAGCGAGAAGGCGCCCTCGACCTGGCGTACCGCATCGATGAAGCGCGAATTCAAATCGCGCTCCTTGCTGGTCGCGACCAGGTGCAGCAGGGTTTCGGTATCGGACGTTGAGGAGAAGATCGAGCCCTGCTTCTGCAACGCGCGCTGCACGGTGAGGGCGTTGGTGAGGTTGCCGTTGTGGGCAACCGCAAGACCGCCCTCGGCAAGCTCGGCGAAGAAGGGCTGGATGTTGCGAATGCCAGCGCCGCCTGTCGTGGCGTAGCGCGTGTGGCCGATGGCGCGATTGCCCTGCAGGCTGTCGATGACGCGCTGCTTGGTGAAGGTGTCGCCGATCAGGCCGACATGGCGTTCGACATGGAACTGGGTGCCGTCATAGGAGACGATGCCGGCCGCTTCCTGGCCGCGATGCTGCAGGGCGTGAAGGCCGAGTGTGACGATGGCCCCCGCATCCTGCCGGCCGAAGATGCCGAACACGCCGCATTCGTCGTGGAAATGGTCGTCGGCCTCGGCGGAAAGGACATTGCCTGCATCTGCCGTTGAGTCTGCCATCTGGTGCTCAAGCTCCGCTAAAGCTGCCATATAGGGCGATCGCTCGCCGAACGCAACGCATGCCCTCAGGCATTCACAAATAGCAGGGGCAGGCCGTGCCGGCTTTGCCCGAACTCAGTTTGCCGGCGCCGGAGCGGGTGCCGGGGCAGGCGCCGGCGTGGCAGGTGCCGGCTCGTTGTCGGCCGGGGCCTCGTTCTCGCTGTCGTCGGGCGCCGGCGCATTGTCGTCGCCGGCCGGAGGTTCGGCAGCGGGCTGGTCGGTCGTGGCCGGCGCGCCGGCCTGCGGCGTGCCCTTATGCGTGTATTTGTTGACCAGTTCCTCGGTGTTTTCCGGCAACACGCTTTCAAGCTTGGCGCCGATCGTCTCGAGCAGCGGCCGCGACTTGGCGTTGGCGATCCAGGCAGGCGCTTTGGCGCCGGCCAGCCAGTTGAAGAACAGCAGCGCCACCGCGACCACCAGGATGCCGCGCGCCGCGCCATAGAGGAAGCCGAGCGTGCGGTCGAGCGCGCCGATGCGCGAATCGATGATCCAGTCGGCGAGCTTCATGGTGATGACGGAGACGACGATCAGCGCGATGACGAAGACGACGCCCGCGGAAGCGGCCATCGCGATCTTGTCGTTGTCGACATAGGGCTGAACGTAGGGCAGGACCGGCTTGTAGAAGAAGAACGCCGCTGCGGCCGCGGCTGCCCAGGAAACCACCGACAGCACTTCGCGGGAGAAACCGCGCACCATGGCGAGCATCGCTGAGACCAGGGTGAAGCCGACGAGGATTCCGTCTAGCAGCGTAATCGGCATGGTTCTCGCCCCACTTCCTGTCTTACGGCCCGGCGAGCCGCGTCACTCCCCGTCGTCGGCACGACCGCGCCGTGAGCCGGCTATGCGCGCCACAAGGTCGGCAAGCTCGGTGGGCTGGAACGCGCCGGCCCCGATCCCCCCGGCGACTTCCTCGCTGCCAAGCGGCAGCACCGCGCTTCCAAAACCCAGCTTTTCGGCTTCTTTGAGGCGCTGCTGCGCATGCGCAACCGGCCTCACCGCGCCCGATAGGCTGATTTCGCCGAAATAGACGCAATCGGCGGGAAGGGCAAGACCGGTGAGCGACGAAACCAGCGCGGCGGCGACCGCGAGATCGGCCGCCGGCTCCGAGATCCGGTAGCCGCCGGCGACATTGAGATAGACGTCGTGCTGGCCGAAGCGCACGCCGCAATGCGCTTCCAGCACGGCGAGCACCATCGACAGCCGCGCGCCGTCCCAGCCGACCACGGCGCGGCGCGGCGTGCCGAGCGAGGAGGGCGCGACCAGCGCCTGGATCTCGACCAGCACCGGCCTTGTGCCTTCCATTCCGGCAAAAACCGCGGCGCCCGGCGATTTTGCGTGGCGTTCGCCGAGGAAAAGCTCGGACGGATTGGAGACCTCGCGCAGGCCCTTGTCCGACATCTCGAACACGCCGATCTCGTCGGTCGGCCCGAAACGGTTCTTCACCGTGCGCAGGATGCGGAAGTGATGATTGCCTTCGCCTTCGAAGTAGAGCACGCCGTCGACCATATGCTCGACCACGCGAGGGCCCGCGATCTGGCCTTCCTTGGTAACATGGCCGACGAGCACGATCGCGGCACCTGTGGATTTCGCATAGCGGATCATCGCCTGGGCGGCCGCGCGCACCTGGGTGACGGTGCCCGGCGCCGAATCGGCAAGGTCGGTCCACAGCGTCTGGATCGAATCGAGGATGACGAGGTCCGGCCGCTTGCCGTCGGCGATGGTCGCCAGGATGTCCTCGACATTGGTTTCGGCGGCAAGCTCGACAGGCGTCGAGGCGACGCCCAGGCGCTGCGCCCGCAGCCTGATCTGCGCCACCGCTTCCTCGCCCGAGACATAGACGATGCGATGGCCCTTCGAGGCAAGCGCGGCCGCGGCTTGTGTCAAAAGCGTCGACTTGCCGATGCCGGGATCGCCGCCGACCAGCAGGGCGGAGCCGCGCACGAAGCCACCGCCGGTGGCGCGGTCGAGTTCGCCGATTCCCGAAACGATGCGCGGCGCATCCTCGATGTCGCCCGACAGGCTGGTGAGCACCACGGCCCGCCCCTTGCGGGCGTTGCGCGTGTTGGCAGGCCCCGAGCCGATGCCGCCGGACGTGCCTTCCTCGACCAGCGTGTTCCACTCGCCGCAGGCATCGCATTTGCCGGCCCAGCGCTGATGCACCGAGCCGCAATTCTGGCAGATGAACTGAACGCGCGATTTGGCCATTAGCGTTGCGCCAATCGAGAATTTTCGAAGGCTGACGTTCCCGCCCACCCCCCTCTGTCCTGCCGGACATCTCCCCCGCAAGGGGGGAGATCAGCAGCTTGGCCACCGGCGCTCTTCTTGCGACGTCGGCGATTGGCGAAGGTCGTGGTGACGGTTAATCTCCCCCCTTGCGGGGGAGATGGCCGGCAGGCCAGAGGGGGGTGTGACGGAGCGCTAAGGTCGGCCAAAAAGCTACTCAAACCTTTCCGGCAAATGATGCTCTTCCGCCAAATCCGAGAAGCGCGTGAACTCGCCGTGGAAAGCGAGGCTGACCGAACCGGTCGGTCCGTGGCGCTGCTTGGCCACGATGCACTCGGCCTTGCCGCGTGCCTCGTTCATCTCGTTTTCCCACTTGACGTATTCCTCGGTGCCGAGCTTCGGCTCGCGGTTCTTGAGGTAGTATTCCTCGCGATAGACGAACAGCACCACGTCGGCGTCCTGCTCGATGGAGCCGGATTCGCGCAGGTCCGAGAGCTGCGGGCGTTTGTCGTCGCGGCTTTCGACCTGACGCGACAGCTGCGACAGCGCGATGATCGGCACGCCGAGCTCCTTGGCCAAAGCCTTGAGACCCGTGGTGATCTCGGTGATTTCCTGCACGCGGTTCTGCGAGGCGCGCGCGCTCGATCCCTGCATCAGCTGGATATAGTCGATGACGATGAGGTCGAGGCCACGCTGGCGTTTCAGGCGCCGTGCACGGGCCGAAAGCTGCGCGATCGAGATACCGCCGGTCTGGTCGATGAACAGCGGGATCTTCTGCATCGTCTGCGAGCAGGCGACGAGCTTCTCGAAATCCATCTCGGTGATCTCGCCGCGGCGGATCTTCGAGGACGAGATCTCGGTCTGCTCGGAGATGATACGGGTGGCGAGCTGCTCCGACGACATTTCCAGCGAGAAGAAGCCGACGACGCCGCCATTGGCGGCTTTGAAGCTGCCATCGGCCTGCTGCGCCGGGACGTAAGCTTCGGCAATGTTGAAGGCGATGTTGGTGGCCAGGGAGGTCTTGCCCATGCCGGGACGGCCGGCGAGCACGATCAGGTCGGAGGGCTGCAGGCCGCCCATGCGGCGGTCGAGATCGCGCAGCCCGGTGGCGATGCCGGACAGATGGCCGTCGCGCATATAGGCGGCGTTGGCCATGTCGACGGCGGTCTTGACCGCATCATTGAAGCTTTCGAAGCCGCCGTCATAGCGGCCGGTTTCGGCGAGCTCGAACAGCCGTCGTTCGGCGTCCTCGATCTGGTCGGAGGGCGACATGTCGACTGGCGCGTCGTAAGCGATGTTGACCATGTCCTCGCCGACGGTGATCAGCGCGCGGCGCGTCGCAAGGTCGTAGATCGCCCGGCCATAGTCGGTGGCGTTGACGACGGTGACGGCTTCGACCGCCAGCCGCACGACATATTGCGCCACCGTCATGTCGCCGACCTTCTCGTCGGCCGGCAGGAAGGTCTTCAGCGTGATCGGCGTCGCGATCTTGCCCATGCGGATGAGCTCTGCCGCGACCTCGAAGATCCGGCGGTGCAGCGGCTCGTAGAAATGCGCGGGCTTGAGGAAATCGGAGACGCGGTAGAAGGCGTCGTTGTTGACGAGGATGGCGCCCAGCAGCGCCTGCTCGGCCTCGATGTTGTTCGGTGCCTCGCGATAAAGCGGCGTTTCCGCCGCGCCGAATTTTCGTGCCGCCTCTGCCATGATGTCCCCGATTTCGATCCCGCTTCCTCGATACCAGAACGAGACGGATCGGATGCTGACCTTTCTGCATCACTGTGCGGCCAACCGACCTTGATTCACGTTGTTCACAGGAACGGCAAACCGTCCACAGGACAGTATTCCGGTGGCCCGATTCCGGTTGACTCGGCAAGACGTGATTCTTATGCGCAAGACAGGAACGAAGCAAGAACAATTTTGGCGGCTGATTGCCGTTGGAGCCTCGCTCGCAGCGGATATATTATGTCCGTTTGGGGCAGGCGGGCACGAACGTTCGAGATTAGCCGAAACACTCGTCAAGTCGTCATCCACGGGCGAAGCAAGGAGCGAAGCGACGCGGCGCAGACCCGAGGATCCATGCCGCTACCTATGAGCGTTGCAGCGGTTCGGAACGAACTCTGTTCTGCGCCGCTTTCACCCGTGGCGCCGTCGCGGCATGGATCCTCGGGTCTGCGCGCCGCTTCGCGTCGCTCCGCCCGTGGATGACGAAGCTCGGGTGCTTCGGCTAATCTCCAAGGCCGCGATCCAGCGCATCGACGGCGACGATGCCATCGGCCTACGCGGCCTCAGCCCAGCGTATCGCCCCAATCCGCCCGCCGCGCAGCCTTGAAGACATCGCCGTCGCGCTTGCTGAACAAGCGCTCGCCGGCGCTGCCGTCCGGCTGGCAGAGTTTCAGCACCACCTTGCCGGAACCGCTCTTGGGCGGCGCGATCACCCGTGCCGGGCGGATCGGCGCCGGCTGCCGGGAGGCGGCAAGGTAGATGAACTTCTCGTCCTCCCACGGCACCTCGGCCTCCTTGACCAGACGGTGCAGGCGCGACCGGGCGACGCGGCGCGCGAAATGGCACCAGTCGGGTGGCGTGAGCGGGCAGGGCACCGCGTGCGGGCAGGGCGCCAGAACATGCGCGCCGGCCCCGATCAGTTGTTGCCGCGCGGCAAGGATGCGCTGCCAGCCGGCGGGCGTGCCGGGCTCGACGACGAGAAGCGTGTCGGCCGTGAGTCGCCAGAGGCGGTCGATGAGCTTCGGCAGCGAGGCGGGCACGATCTCGTCCAGCACATAGGCGGCGCTGACCAGGTCGGCGGGCTTGATGCCGTCAAGATCTATCGTCGCGTCGCCTGCGATCCAGTCGGCGCGGGCCGCGATCGCGCCTTCCGCCAGCGACTGCCCGGCCTTGCGCACGGCAGCGCTTGCCTCGACCAGAACCGCCTGTTCGAGCCCGGGCCACGCGTCACTCGTGGCCCAAAGCATGGTGCCAGGTCCGGCGCCGATATCGAGCAGGCTCGCCGGCCGGAAATCGGGCCGGGCCTCAGTCAGCGCCTCGAGGCTGGCGCGAACGGCGGCATAGGTGGCCGGCAGCCGCGTCGCCAGATAGGCCTTGACCGCCATCTCCTCGCCCATATGCAGGCGGCCATCGCGCAGCTCGGCGCGATAGCGCTCCGAGAGCGTCCGCGCCGCCTGTTTCAGCGCCGGGAGCGGCACCTTCTCCAGCAGGCTGTCGACGCCTTGCCGCAATTGGGCGGGGAGTTCCATCGATCAGGCTCCCTTGGAATTAAAGAGATAAAGCATGATGTCGTCCGAAAACCGCTTCACACTTTTCGGCATCATGCTCTGGGCCCGAGCAGGATGACGGAGGCGCCGACGATGCAGAGCGCCGCCCCCGCCAGGTCCCAGCGGTCGGGGCGCACGCCTTCGACCAGCCACAGCCAGCCGAGCGAGGCGGCGATGTAGATGCCGCCATAGGCGGCGTAGGCGCGGCCCGCGGCATCCGTGTCGACCAGCGACAGCAGGAAGGCGAACAGCGCCAGCGAGACGAGACCGGGGAGAAGCCAGAGCGGCGACTTCTCCAGACGCCACCACGCCCAGAACGAAAAGCAGCCGGCGATCTCGGCAAGGGCTGCGGCGATGTAGATCAAGTAGGTCATGAAAAAGGTCTCGCGAACGAGACCTTTTCGTGGCGTCAGGCCGCAATGGCAAGCGGCAATGCGTGTCTATTCCATCACCTTGCGGCGGCGGGTCGGCTTTGCGGCAGCAGGCGCCGCCGGTTCCTGGTGGCCGAGGTCGCGCAGCTCAAGCGCCTTCTCGCATTTGGCCATGTAGTCGCGCGTCACCGGCAGCGTGTCGTTCTGCTTGGCGAGCTGGAACTGGAAGATCACCAGGTCTTGCCAGCGGAAGGCGGCCTCGGAAGCGGCGAGATAGAATTCCCACATGCGGCAGAAGCGCTCGTCATAGATCGCCTTGGCCTTGTCGCGATT
Organism: Mesorhizobium australafricanum; assembly: GCF_033977265.1. Lineage (NCBI taxonomy): Bacteria > Pseudomonadati > Pseudomonadota > Alphaproteobacteria > Hyphomicrobiales > Phyllobacteriaceae > Mesorhizobium > Mesorhizobium australafricanum. Next base: position 9,956 of record NZ_JAVIIT010000008.1, read on the forward strand.
GGCGGCGAAGCGCTCGCCCCAATGCTTGAGGGTGTCGGCGTAGTGCAGCCGCAGGATTTCGATGTCGGTGACGACCAGGCCGGATTTCTCGATCGCCGGCATCACTTCGGAAAGGGCCGGGATGTAGCCGCCCGGGAAAATGTATTTGCGAACGAAGGCGCTGGTCGCCCACGGCACGCCGGAACGGCCGATCGTGTGCAGCAACATGACGCCGTCGGGCTTGAGCAGCGTGGCGGCCTTGTCGAAGAAGGTGCGGTAGTGATTGACGCCGACATGCTCGAACATGCCGACCGAGACGATGCGGTCGAAACGTTCGTTGAGCGCGCGATAGTCCTTGAGCTCGAAATGCACGCGGTCCTGGAGACCCAGCGCGTGGGCTCGGTCGGTGGCGACACCGTGCTGTTCAGTGGACAGCGTGACGCCCTGCACATGGACGTCGAAGGCCTTGGCGAGGTAGAGGCCGAGCCCGCCCCAGCCGGAGCCGATATCCAGCACCGTCTGGCCGGGCTTCAGCCTCAGCTTCGCGGCGATATGGCGCTTCTTGGCGGCCTGCGCTTCGTCCAGCGTCATGTCCGGCTGTTCGAAATAGGCGCAGGAGTACTGCATGTCCTCGTCGAGGAAGAGCTTGTAGAGCTCCCCGGACAGGTCGTAATGGCGCTGCACGTTGCGGCGCGAGCGCGCGGCGGTGTTGACCTGCTGCAGCCGGCGGAAGGCGTGACGCAGGCCCTCGATCGCCTTCGACCAGGTCACGTCGATGCCGCTCGAGCCCATGTTTTGGAAGGCAATGCGCATCAGCCCGAGAACGCCGCCCTCGATGACGTCCAGCTCGCCGTCCATATAGGCCTCAGGCACCGCCAGCATCGGATCGAAGCTGATGGCGCGCTCGGCATGCATGGTTTTGATGTGGATATGCACCGGCTCGCCGCTGCCGTCACCGAACTTGTATGTCGTACCCTTGGGGCCGGTCACCTTCAGGCTGCCGGCCCGCACCAGGCGTTCGAGAACGTGTTTCAACAGGATATTCATGACCAAATGTCCCCTCAGACGGACCACCCGGCAGCCGGACTGGAGTGCCAATCGAAAAATGCCACAGCGCATCGCCCGCGTCCAATCGACGCGCCACGCTGTAATGTGCACAAGATATAGGGTGTCGGAAAGTTCCATTTGGCACAAAAAAGCCCGGGTCGGAGACCCGGGCGTTGGTCCAGAAATCCTGGACGTCCGTGAGCCGAAGCGATGCTTCGGAAGGGCGGCCGATCAGGCCCGGAAATCAGGCGTTCTCTTCGCCGCCTTCGAACTCGGCGTTCGGGTCGAAGAAATTCTCCGGCCGGGCGTTGTCGTTGATGTCGTCGCCATAGATGGCTTCGGCGGTGGTCAGCATCTCGCCCTTGGCCTGGCGCTCCGCCTCGTCGGCCGAACGGGCGACGTTGAGCGTCACGGTGACCTCGACTTCCGGATGCAGCGCGATCGCCACATTGGAGAGGCCGATGGTCTTGATCGGCTGGTTGAGCTCGATCTGGTTGCGGTTGACGGTGAAGCCTTCGGCGGTCAGCAGATCGGCGATGTCGCGGGTCGACACCGAGCCGTAGAGCTGGCCGGTTTCGCCGGCCGAGCGCACCACGATGAAGCTCTTGCCGTCGAGCTTCTCGGCGATCTGCGTGGCTTCCGACTTGCGCTCGAGGTTGCGGGCTTCGAGCTGAGAGCGCTGGCCCTCGAACTTCTTCTTGTTGGCTTCGTTGGCGCGCAGCGCCTTGCCGTGGGGCAAAAGGAAATTGCGGGCGAACCCGTCCTTGACCTTGACGGTCTCGCCCATCTGGCCGAGGCGGGAAATGCGCTCGAGGAGAATGACTTCCATGGTTTCGTTCCTTCGGTTTGAGCGCAGGTCGCAAGACTGGCGCTAAATGAGGTGGAACAGGTCAGGAAGCTTGGTGCGGCGTCGCCGCTCTTGTCGCTGTCCTGCCTGTCTTGGCAGTTAGAGGCTATTGGCCCCAACTCGGGATTTGACTTTAACCTTCGCGGCGCCCGTCGCCGCGCAGTGGAAGCGGGCGGCGAGCCGCCCGCTTGCTAGACCATGATCCCGAAAAGTAGATACCGGTTTTCGGACAAGATCATGGTCAATTCAAAAGGCCTAGCGAACCACGTAGGGCAGCAGGCCGAGGAAGCGGGCGCGCTTGATCGCCTTGGCGAGTTCGCGCTGCTTCTTCTGGCTGACGGCGGTGATGCGCGAGGGCACGATCTTGCCGCGCTCGGAAATGTAGCGCTGCAAGAGACGCACGTCCTTGTAGTCGATCTTCGGCGCGTTGGCGCCGGAGAACGGGCAGGTCTTGCGGCGGCGGTGGAACGGGCGCCGGGTCGGGATCTGGTTGATGTCGACCATTATTCTGCACCCCCTTCAAGGCCTTCGCGCGGACGGCGCGGGCCACGGTCGCCGCCTTCGCGGTCGCCGAACGAACGCGGACCACGGTCGCCGCGGTCGCGGTCGCCGAACGAACGCGGGCCACGATCGCCACGGTCGCGGTCGCCGAAGCCGCCGCGCTCGGAGCGCTCTTCGCGCTTCTGCATCATCGCCGAAGTGCCTTCCTCATGCGCCTCGACCTTGATGGTGAGGAAGCGGAGGACGTCTTCCGACAGGCCCATCTGGCGCTCCATTTCGTTGAGCGCGGCCGGCGGGCAGGTGATGTCCATCAGCGTGTAGTAAGCCTTCCGGTTCTTCTTGACCCGGTAGGTGAGGGACTTCAGTCCCCAGTTCTCGATCCGGCCGATCGAGCCGCCATTCGCCGTGATGACGCCCTTGTACTGTTCGACAAGCGCGTCAACCTGCTGCTGCGACAGGTCCTGCCGGGCAAGAAACACATGTTCGTAAAGAGCCATTATGTTTTAGTGCCTTTCTTCGTTTCTCTGGACCGGCCCTCGCGGCTAAGCCTCTGCAACTTGTCTGACCCGACGGAACGGGGAAGAAAGGAGCAATCACGAGACGGTCGAGAGCGGAGACACGGGAGACCGAAGCGCTTCTGGCTTCATGCGTGGCTTCCGAAAAAACCACGGCCCTCCGTTCAGCCCCCAGCAAGGACCGGCAGATTGGGCGCGTCTATATAGCAAATCTGTCGGAAGGCAAGACCGGGACGGTGAAGGGCGAGCTTCCAATGTGTCGCAGTTCCGGAGAAAGACCACACCTACCCATGCTCACCAAGTTCTCCAGGCTGCACGAACCTGATAGGGGGTTGGGCTCGTACGACAGTGGTGGCGGAATGGAATAGGCGCTTGTCGCCTTGAACCGATCGCTTCGGCTTGCGCCTCGTTTCAGCCATTGAGGCCAGCGCTGCCCACCAAAAGTGGACTTTGCACCGGCAGGGCACCGGCGGCTGTCGACGCCGCAACCAGAGACCATACGCGCAAATTGCCAAGTCGCCCCGGCGACGGTGAGATCTCGGACGAACCAGGTGTCTCTATCATTCACCCGGCTGCATGTCGGGCGGCAGGCTGACGTTGCAATAGCCGCCCCGATCGAGAACAATGTCTTGCCGGTAACGCGAATTGAAAGCAGGTTAGTGGCTAATGGCCCTGCCGTTGGGTTATAATATTAGTCTTTCCTAATTTGAATCGGAGACCCCGAAAATGCAGCAGGCGAAACAAATCCTGGTGACTGGGGGGGCAGGGTTTCTGGGATCATTTTTGTGCGAGCGGCTACTCGCTCAAGGCCATGAGGTTGCTTGTGTCGACAATTTCTTCACAGGGAGCCGAAGAAACGTCTCCCATCTGCTCGACGACAAATCGTTCGAGATCATTCGTCATGACGTGACATTTCCGCTCTACGTAGAAGTGGACGAAATTTACAACCTTGCTTGTCCGGCGAGCCCTGTTCACTATCAGTTCGATCCCGTTCAGACGACCAAAACCAGCGTCCATGGTGCGATCAATATGTTGGGGTTGGCCAAGCGGGTTCGCGCAAAGATTCTGCAGGCGTCCACCTCTGAAATTTACGGCGACCCTGAAGTTCACCCGCAGACAGAGGACTATTGGGGCAGAGTGAACCCGATAGGCCCTCGTTCCTGCTATGACGAAGGCAAGCGATGCGCCGAAACCCTGTTTTTCGACTATTGGCGACAGCACAAGCTGAGGATCAAGGTAGCCCGTATTTTCAATACCTACGGTCCGAGGATGCGTCCGGACGACGGCCGTGTCGTTTCCAACTTCATCGTGCAGGCGCTGCAAAATAAGCCGATAACGGTATACGGCACGGGCCAGCAGACACGTTCGTTCTGCTATGTCGAGGATCTTGTCGACGGTTTGGTTCGCCTTATGCAGACGCCCGACGATGTCACCGGTCCCGTCAATCTCGGCAATCCGGTCGAATTCACTGTGCTCGAACTCGCAAATCTTGTGATCGAACTTACCGGAAGTCGATCGAAGATCATTTTTTCGCCTCTGCCCGTCGACGACCCAAAGCAGCGGCAGCCTGATATCGGGTATGCTGCGCGCGAACTCGAATGGAAGCCAAGAATTGCATTGCGTGATGGCCTTGCCAAGACCATTGCGTATTTCGAGGACCTGGTTTCGTCTGGGCATGTCCGGCACGCCGCCCAATGAAGACAGTCCTGGTCACTGGCGGGGCGGGCTATATCGGGTCGCACTGCTGCAAGGCATTCGCTCAATCCGGATGGTCGGTTATCGCCTACGACAATCTCTCGCGGGGCTGGCGCGACGCGGTCAAGTGGGGGCCGTTCATCGAGGCAGATATTTCCGACGCTGCGGCCGTGGCGGCAGCCTTCCACCAGTATCGGCCGGACGTGGTGGCTCATTTCGCTGCTTACGCTTATGTCGGCGAGTCTGTCGAGCGGCCGGAACTTTACTACCGGAACAACAGTTTCGGGACCTTGGTCTTGCTCGAGGAAATGCTGAAGGCCGGCCTGGACAAGCTGATCTTTTCGAGCACCTGCGCATCTTATGGTATTCCGGTTCGTTCTCCGATTGACGAGATGCACCCGCAGTCGCCCATCAATCCCTATGGGTGGTCGAAATTCATCATCGAAAGGATGGTGGAGGACATATCGGCCGCTCGCGGCCTCAACGCGGTCGTGCTTCGGTATTTCAATGCTGCCGGATGCGATCCCGACGGCGAAATCGGCGAAAGGCATGAACCCGAAACACATGTCGTTCCGCTTGCCATAGAAGCCGCGCTGAGGCCGGGCCGCATTTTTACCATCAACGGCACCGATTTCGACACCCGCGACGGAACCGCTGTGAGAGACTATATCCACGTTGTCGATCTGGCGCGCGCTCACGTGCTGGCAGCGGAAAAGCTTCTTGGTGCCAAAGGGGTCCATGTCTACAATCTCGGAACCGGGGCGGGTACGACGGTGAACGAACTCGTCGACGCTGTGAGCCGGACTTCGGGGGTGCGCCTTCCGGTAGCTTACGGGCCGCGCAGGCCGGGCGACCCGCCAGCGCTTGTTGCCGCGGCCGGCAAGGCCAAGCGGGAACTCGGCTGGGTGCCCGAGCAATCCGGGATCGACAGGATCGTCGAGACGGCGCTGGCGTGGTATCGTAGCCGGTAGCAATGATCTTGCACAAGATGCGCTACCGCGCGGTCAACCAACGATCAAGAGCGCCAGAAACTGCGCCGAGCGAGAAATTTTCCTCTATCCGCTTCCGCGCCGCCTGGCCGAGGCGGTTCCGCATGCCCGGATCATCCTTCAGCTTCTTCAGTGCGTGCGCAATTTCTGCCGGCTGATCCCTCCGAACAATGAGACCGCCGGATGCTTCGCCGTTTTCCAAAATGTCGGGCAGACCCTGTGCGTCGGTAGCAATGACCGGAAGGCTGCAGGCCATCGCCTCCAACGGTGCGACAGGCATGCCTTCGATGCGGGAGGCCGTGACATAGGCATCCGCCGCTGAAAGCCAATGCCGGATCGTCGACCGATCCGTGGTGTAGTGCGAAAGCCATCTTGCATTCGGCAATTTGGCCTCGCTCAACAGCCTGGCAAAGACGTCTCGGTCCTGCCCCGAGCCGATGATAACCAGTTCCGATGAGGCATCGCCGGCAAAGAAGGACCAGGCTTTCAGGAGCACATCGAGCCCTTTCCGACGGATATCGATGCGTCCGTGGTTGACGACGACGAAAACCTCGCGCGCCAACCCAAGGGCTTGCCGCGCTTGCTGGCGCCCTATCGCTTTCCATTCGCTGGAATCGATCGGGTTGGGGATATTTGCGATGTTGAGGGCAATGTGCGGGTAGGCTTTGGCGAGACGTTCACGCTCTGCAGCCGGTGCAATGATCAAGCCGCTGCAGGCACGGAGCGAGGCCTGTCTGGCAATCGCCTCAATCCAGGAGAGCGTCCGGTCTCCGCCCTGGAAGGTTGCGTAGAGTGGAATGCGCATACGGCGCGCCAACCAGGCAAGCGCATCAAAGCGGGTGTACTCATATTCTTGCGCGAGAATTACGTCGCATTGCGACTGGGCGAGCACCTTGCGGAATGCCGGGAGCGGCGTCGCGGCCCAGCGTCGCAAACTGTGAGCCGCTGCGGAGTGACCTTGGCGCGCGCGTCTGCCGGGAACAATCCAGATCGGCACACCCGTCCCGGCATGGTAGTGGCACTCTATCTCCGAGGCGTGCTCAGAAGCGCACACAATGAACGGTCTGTGTCCGGCTAGCTGTAGGGCGGAGGCGTAACCGAACAGCCATCCGCCGGTCATCTGTTCGACGAAGTCCTTGAGCCGCAACCCTATCGGATCGAGGAATTCCTCCACGACGTCACCCCACGGAAAGAGGGCGATGACAAGGGAAGCGCGGCCGATCATTTGCCCCGAGAATTCATTTGCGCCAGGAAAAGGCCGTCTCCGTGCCGCGTGTCGAGCGTTGGTGCAGCGCGTAGCCGAGGGCCGTTATGGGCGCTGCGAGAGCGTAAAGAAGTTTGCGGCGACGGCGTCCAAGACGAGAAAATGCGATGTCGTGAAAGAGTGCCGTCACCGGGTTGATGAACGTGGCCCGGCGCTCCGGCGCACTGTCGAAGAGCGCTGCCAGTTCCGGATCCCGGTAGCCGCGCCGGACATGACCCCATTCCTGCATCAGTTCGCTCTCATGCGGGCAATAGGGCTTCATGATGCGGAAATACGGGTAATGCCAATCGGCATGCGGCGTCGAGACAAGAACATACCCGCCTGGTCGCACGACCCTCAGGGCCTCTCGTGCCGCGCTGCGGTCGTCCTCGATATGTTCAAGCACGTCAAAGAGCGTCGCGACGTCGAAGCTGTCATCCGGGAAGGGGAGGTCACAGGCATCGCCGCAGACGAAGGTCGATCTCGCCCAATCCGGCTGGTGCTTGCCCAATTCGGGATCGAGATCGAGGGTAACGATGTCCGCCTTCGGGTAGAGGATACTTGCCAGTCCGCTGCGGCCGCCCCCAATTTCCAATATCCGCCCGGGGCCCTCGATCGTCACGGGCGCAACGCGATGAATCGCCCGCATCTTCTCACGGTAGAAAAGGCCGTCTGTCAGGCCGTTTGGAAAGGGATTTCGAGACAGGAACTGTCCGAGCGGCGCCTTGCGGATCATCGGGTTTCTTCCTCAGCCAATTTGATGTTCGCCGTTTTCGCCAGCCGAAACGCAAGAGATACTGGAGACCCGCCAGCCAGCCTTGGACTTCTGCCGCCAGGATTCCGATCCTTCCGGGGGGACCTTCGAAAAGCGACTTGACGAATGTTCTCACGAAATATGCGGGTAGCTGCTTCCAGATACGGTCGATGTTTCCGCGGTCCCCGAAATTATCATATTGCGCGACGAGAGCTGCGACGTGGCCCTTCATGTAGGCCTTTATCTGCCGCCTAAAGCCCGGCCAGTCGCGGCGATGATGATGGAAGACGACGGCCCGGGGTTCATAAAGGCAAGCGCCTCCTGTTGCCAGAAGCCGGTACCATAGCTCCGAATCCTCCGAACATCCGGCAGCACCGGCGCCGAGGCGCTCGTCGAACGAGCCTACTCGATCGAAGGCAGATCGCCGAAAGGCCATATTGGCCCCGGCGCCGATCTTCCAGACATGCGCTCCGCTTGGCCGAGTCTCCTCGAAGAAGCGTTGGTCGAAGATAAGCGGCACGAAGGTGGTGCCAAAACCGCCCATGTCGAACTGGAAGCGGCGTTGGGCGATCGTATCGAGCCGGGCTGGCAGCACCAGGCCTGTCAGCGCCTCGACGTCCCATTCTGCAAAGGCGCGCGCGATTTCAGCAGTCCAGCCATGATGGACCTCGACGTCGTCATCTGTGAAGGCGATGATGTCGTGACGGCTTGCACGAATGCCGGCGGATCGGGCAACGCTCAGTCCGGGGCGTGGTTCGTGAACGTAACGGATGTCGGGGAAGCCGATACATACCGGCCATGCGTTGGCGTCGCGCGAATTGTCGACGACGATGACTTCGCCAGGGGCGCTGCGCTGCCTGGCAATGCTTTGAAGGCACTGCGCCAGTGCCGGGCCGCGATCGCGCGTACAAATCACCACCGAGATGTGCTGCGCGGGCGCGGACGACGCAGTTGCAAGCTCATCGAGGCAACCGACAAGATCCTCGGCATCGAGCGTCGTGGTTAAAGAGAGCTCGGACTTTGGCCATCCTTCATAAGTCGCCCGCAACGGGGCGCCCAGTTTGATGCTGCGGGCAGCCAATTGTGCTGCCGAAAATTCCGCTGCGAGCTGCCTCAAGCGTGCCTCTGTGTATGGCAATTCGTCAGGCAAGGACGCTCGCATTCCCAGCGGCAAGTCCTTCCACCAAAAGATCGATAGCGAAGGAGTACCGCTCGCATCGACGTCCGCATCGGCAGAGCGGAGATCGATTTGCCTGACACGGAAGGCGCCGCCATTCACTGGTTCTGCTCCCGGATCGCCTGCACGCGGACACGCGAGCGATCATATTCGCCCGCAAGGCCGTAAATGCCGCCCCACAGCTCTGCAATGGCGAAACGGAAATCACGACCTCTAAGCTTGCGCACCGCGCGTGCCAGCGCTTTCAGCCGATCGAAGAACCACCAGCGAACCATGGCGCGGTGCCGTGCCCTGAGCTCTGCGTCAGTCCGACGGCTTTTGACAAGGAAGGCCATCATACCAAGGCCCCATGTCCAATATTGCCGTCTCAATTGGTCGATCGTCTCGCGGTGCTCATGATAAACCGCATACTCTGGTTCGTAGATCATGGGCCGACCTGAACGCAGCACGCGATAGAAAATGTCGAGATCGCCACCACCGGGCAGCGGTGCTCCGGTGTCGAGCGCTTCGTCGAAACCGCCGAGCGAAAGGAGCAGCGTGCGGTCGAAGGCCATGTTGCAGCCAGCGCCGAGAATGCCAGACCCGACCGGGTGCAGCGGGTTGTCGAATCGGGCGTTGTGGAATTCATTGCGGTTGAAGCCGCGGCCGAATCCGCCCCGCTGTTCGAAAAAGATCTGGGCCTCTGTGTCGAGGCGAAGCGGCAGCACCAGGCCGGTAAAGCCGCCGGCACCGGGATGATCCCGGCAAACCTTGGCAAGGCCCTCAAGCCAGTTGCGATCAACGACCACGTCATCGTCCAGATAGGCGATCATGCTACCCGTGGCAGAACGAAGAGCTGCGTTTCGTGCAAAATCAAGCCCGGCCCTCGGCTCGAAAATGTAACGAACGTCTTTGAAGCGCTGGACGGCTTCGCGTGTAGCCGAATCCGCAGACGCATTGTCCACGACCAGGATTTCGACGAACGGAAAAGCGGACTTCCAGCGGATATCGTTGAGCGAAGCCAGCAGCCGGGAAAGACGTTCGGCGCGGTCTTTCGTACAAATCGCGATTGAAAGGCTCGGCAACGCAGGCTCCGCAACCGCTCTTCGTCGCCGCAATTCCCCTTCCATTTTCGCAACGAGAACACGGGAGGCGAAGCGTTGATCGGCAATGGATCTCAGTCTTTCCCCCGAAAGACCCCCGGTGGTGGGGACCGTGATCATCTCGAACCCGACAAGCCGGTTCTGCCAGCGGGCAATGAGACCGACACCATCCTGCTGCGGCCCAAGCTCAATCGGCGCCAGCGGACTTGACAACTCGACCTCGACAATTTTGTAGCCCATCGTCTTAGTTCGCATCCATGGCAACACGTCCGTGTTGAAACCCGTGAAGTCTTGAAAAATGGCCCGGTTGCTTCAGGAGTTGATCCGGTGCCCCGATTTCGATCACCCGTCCTTTGGACATTACGATGATCTGGTCGGCGGCTTGGACCGTCGACAATCGGTGAGCAATGACCACGACAGTGCGATTGTGCGAGTACTGCTCGAGCGCGATCTGGAATGCCTGTTCCGTCTCGCCGTCGAGCGCATTCGTGGCTTCGTCCAACAGGAGAATGTCGGGGTTGCGAAGAATGGTCCGGGCAAGTGCAATCCGCTGCCTTTGGCCGCCCGACAGGCGCATTCCCTGGTCGCCGATCTGCGTTTCGTAGCCCTCCGGAAGCGAGCGGATGAAATCGTCCGCCTTTGCTATGCGGGCCGCTTCGCGCAGGTCGTGCTGATTGGTATCGAAATCGCCATAGGCGATATTGGCCGCGATGGTGTCGTTGAAGAGGTACACTTCCTGAGACATCAACGACAGTCGCTTGCGCCAACTGCGCAACTCGAAACCCGAAAGCGGCACCCCGTCGGCGAGCACTTCCCCTGACGTAGGGTCCACAAAGCGAAAGAGCAGCGCCATGAGGGTCGACTTGCCAGCACCCGACTCTCCAACGATGGCTGTGGTCTTGCCGGCGGGAATGCTGAAGGAGACGTCGTGCAGTGCAAGTGGCTGATCGGGCGCATAACGAAAGGAGACGCTGCGGAATTCCACTGCCGTGCTGAGTGGAGGGGCTGACAGATTGCCTTGGCTGAGAAAGGGCGTTTGCGTTGTGCGCAGGAAATCGTCCACATCGTCTATGGCGCCGGCAAGCCCGTCCAGCGCGATCTTCGATTGCAGCAATTCCCGCGTTGGACCCTGGAGGCGATAAAGGAGCGACAGGAAAGCAGCGAGCGCCGCGATTCCTATGCTTGCGGACTCTGCAATGAGGATGAGTGCGCCGATCAGAACCGTGATCGATACCTCAGAGACCGGCCCGGGGGTCGCCCAAAGCATGTCGAGCCTCAAAAGGCGGCGCCGTACCCTGTCCGATGTCTTGAGGAACCGATCTTGCTCGTAGTCTTCTTGTGCGAAGGCACGGATCAACTGCAGTGAATTTATGCTTTCCCACATCCTGAGGCCGAACTGCTTGTTTTCTTCGACGACGGCCTTGCCGGTCTCGTCTGCACGTCGCGTGGCCAGGCGAATGGCCATTGCACCGAAGAGCAGAAATATCATGGAAAAAAACGTCAATCGAACCGAGATCAAGAGCATCAAAAGAACGAAGACCACGAAGGTACAAAAGCAGATCATCAAGCGATAAGCCAGGCTCAGCCCTTGGCTGACCTTCCAGGTGTTATTGGCAATCGTCGTGATGATGTCCGATCGTCTGTTTTCAACCCGGTAATCGATGCACGAACTTATTGTCTGATCAAAAACCCTGGATCGCAACCGATGAGCAACGAGGCCGTCGACATATCTGGTCACCCAGGTGTTGATGAGGTGGACCGCATTTTTGAGAATGATGCTGACGCACAGCGCTCCGACCAGGAACGCGGTTAGGCTATGCTGGGGAATGGACGACAGGAGCCGGTCAAATACCGGCTGCCATCTGCCGGACTGAGGTGGCGAGGCTCCGAGGCTCTGCAGCAAGGGGATGAAAAGGACGAGACCGGCACCTTCCAGAACCGCCGCAAGCAATCCAAGCCCCACTACTGTCGGTCCAGCCCACGCGGGCGCAGCCGACAAGCGAAAAAGCCGTCGCAATCGCACGAACAGATTCACCAGATGCTCTCTGCGTAGTGAGGTTGGAACTCGGCGTTCTTGTTTCGCGCCCTCTTCAATCGAATTTTGATCCAGCGAGGGACCAGTCTGGCCCGGCAGTAAATGTCCAGCATGTTCGGCAGACGAGAAATAGCCGTGCCCGGCTCCAGGACAACGAGCCTCTTGAACAGGTCGTACGCTGCGGAAAGCCGTCCGCAGATCAACGCTCTCACGGCGAGCCAATGCAGCATGTCGACCAGATGATCGTCGAGCTCGCCCCCGAATTCCGGGTATTTTTCGCGAAATTCGGCAAGCACAATTTCACACGAACGAAGCATCTGCATGACATCGCTCGACATGTTGACGTTCGTCATCCGGTAGCCCACGAGGTGCTGACGAACGACGCGGAACTCGTAATGTTCCGCGATTCTGAGGCACATCAGCAGGTCTTCGCAGCCTTGTGCGTTCCTGGCCCTCAAGGAAGGGTCAAAGCCTCCCACGCGCTCAAATGCGGAGCGTCGGACCAGCATTGAGCTTCCGTTGCCGACAAAATTCGTCCTGCACATGCGTTGGAGAACGCGGCCCTCGGCGTCGGGTCGGTTATGCAATGAGAATACCCGGCCATCGCCGTCTATATCGGCAAACCAGCAATATGCCAGGCCTGCAGAAGAGCCACCCTGCTGCAAGGCACACATCTGAAGCGCGATTTTGGATGGGGCCCAAAGATCATCCGCATCAACGAACGCGAGGAACTCTGCATCGGTAGAAGCAGCGCCACGGTTGCGAGCTTTCGCAACGCCGGCGTTTGACTGCTTTATCAGGCGTATGCGCCGATCTTGTTCGGCATAGGAGGCCACAATCGAAGCAGACAGGTCCGTCGACCCGTCGTCGACCACGATGATGTCAAGGGCCTGATAGTCTTGCCTGCAGATGCTGTTCAGGGTCGCACGAATGGTTCGTTCGGCATTGAACATCGGCACCACGACGCCCACTGTGGAATTGTGTTCGATCATGGGCCCGTATTTCTCCGCGAAACTTGGCTATGCAGGCACTGTGATAGTGGGGGCGGCGGCGCCGCGCGTTGATGGCTCCGGGCATCCGCGCCTCTGGCAGGGTTTCCGCCAGCCGCGCACGTCCTTTCCCGCAAAACCCAAAGTGGTGTCCCCTCCGAGACGGCGATCTCCGCAACTGCTGCACTGCACACAGAATTATACCGCAATGCGTCAAAGCGCTATTTTTAACATCGCTAATATTAGGCCTTATCAATCAGTTTTTTTTACGGCTGGAAATAGGCGCTTGAAAGTCGGGAAAGCATCCGATCCAGAAGGAGAGGAGGGTTTTAGAGGTAGACCGTTGCGTGACGATATCGCAGATGGATGCGCTAGCGACCTCTGATGCTCTTGAAGGCTGTGATCGGCCCGCTAGCTTTCGCCTCAACTCGTATGCGCGACCAGCTTGTCCACCGTCTCGGGGAAGAAGTCGGGCGCCGAGTGCCGCTTGCCGAACATCATGTCATACTGGATGAGCCGGAAATCGTTGAGCTTCGGATCGATCTGCTTTTGCCTCGCCCAGTCCGGCGTCGCCTCGCCCGCGGGCGACAGGAGCAGGTTGCGGTCGACCACCCGGTAGCGTTCGCGCAGCGCGCCGAGGAAGCCGGTGTAATAGGGGTGCGTGATGCCCGCCGTTGTCAGGATATGGTAGGGCAGGAAAGCCGGGCTCACCGCGCCCAGGTTTTCGACCGGACCGGAGCGGTTCGACCAGATGACCAAAGGCGTGTCGTGATGCTCGAGCGCGGCGTCCGCCGGCTCCTTGCGCGGCGCGACATTGTCCTTGAGGAAGCCGGTCTCGACATAGACGGGTCCGAGCGGCGGCAGGTGGTCGCCGAAGAAGGCGATTATGGTCGGCCGCCGGCGGGCCTTCGCCCAGTCGATCAGCCGCTGCAGGCCGTGGTCGGCGTCGGCCGAGCCTTCGGCATAGGAAAGCAGCGATTCCCGCGCCCAGGAACTGATCGGCGCGTCGACCGAATGCGTCGGGTTATAGTAGCGGTAGGGTTCGTAAGGGCCGTGGTTCTGCAGGCTGACGGCGAACAGGAACACCGGATCGTCGCTGGCGTCGGCCTCGCGAATGATCTCGTCGGTCATCGCCGCGTCGGAAGCGAGCGGCCCGCGCTTTTCCATCGGCGGCAGCGTCTCTTCCGAGCGGAAGTCGTTGAAGCCGAAATCGGCATAGACGGCGCCGCGGTTCCAGAACCAGTTGGTGCCGGGATGGATGGCGTGCGCCCTGTAGCCCTCGCTTTTCAAGAAGGTCGCCAGCGACGGGGTAGGGGTGCGCACATATTGCTGGTAGGGAATCGAGCCGGCCGGCAGGAAGGCGTTGGAAAAGCCGGTCAGCGCCTCGAACTCGATATTGGCGGTCATGCCGCCGAACTCGGGAGAAAACATCGAGCCGGAACGCAACGCCCTGACAGTCGGGATCGGGTCCGGCTTGATGCTGACGCCGGGCAGCTTCGTCGGATCCCAGAAGGATTCGCTCATCACCACGATGATATCCGGCTTCTCGTCCGGCACCGAAGCGTCGATGTCCGGCCGTTCGATCGCCGCCATCGATTTTTCGGAGTAGCCGGGCGGTGCCGGGACATGCGCCATCGGCACGTTCATCGCGAAGGCCAGCGCAAAACCGTTCGAGGCGTAATTTTCCTTCTGGTCCCACATGATCGGGATGATCTGCAGCCGGTCGCGCGTCCACGAGAAGGTGGCGTAGTCCATGATCGAGACGAAGAAGGCGAGCAGCGGCACGGCAAGCGCCAGCCGCGCCAGGCGGCCCTTACGGCTGAGGATCGGCACCCGCCGGCGCCACATCCGCCAGCCATAGACGAGCAGCGACAGGCCGCCGACGATGCCGGCAGCCAGCATGACGGCGGTCCATGGGCGCTCGCGCACCAGAAGCGGCATAAGCGCCATGATCTGGCGGGCAAACAGGAAATCCGTCGGATAGAGGGGATCGCCGAGATAACGCGATTTCTGGTGGCCGACAAAGGCAAGCGCCAGCGTCAGCGGCGCCACGATCATCAGGCTCTGGTGGCTGCGGCCGAGCACGGCGTCGAGCCCGACCAGCACCAGCGCGAAGACGATGATGGTGGTCCAGCCCGGCTTGAAGGGCTGCAGGAAGAAATCGACCGTGCCGAAGAAATCGCCGCGCACGATCCATTCGATCGCAAACACAAGCAGGGCGGAGGCAAGAAGCGTCGCCAGGCCGTAGCGTACGGTCGGCCAAGGTCGTCCCGGCAGGTAGCCGGTGGACGGATCGCCTTCCAAAAATTGCGGCGCGGGCTTTGCCGCGCCTTTTCTGATCCTTGCCACTCTGCTTCCCCCGGCCAGGTAACCCGCCTTCCACGCGTGTCACGTTCCTGTCATTGAAATGTCACGCAAAGCTAGCGCCTGTGGCCGAAATAAGAAGAGCCAGCAAACGATTCGTGAGCGGTTTTCATCAGGTGTGATCGCCAAAAAGCCTTTTGGAACAGGGAGTCAGCCCGGTTTTGCGGCTGAAATGCCGGCCGAAGAGACGCCCGCGGGCTTGACTTGGCAGTCCGCCTTGCGCCAGAGGCATGGAAAACCAGCCTCTGGAGAGACATCAAAATGGCCGTCGCATTCACCTTTCCGGGACAGGGCAGCCAGGCCGTCGGCATGGGCAAGGACCTCGCCGACGCCTTTCCCGAAGCGCGCAGCGCCTTCGAGGAAGTCGACGCCGCACTCGGCGAAAAACTGTCGAAACTCATCTGGGAAGGCCCGGAAGAGACGCTGACGCTGACCGCCAACGCCCAGCCGGCGCTGATGGCGGTGTCGCTAGCGGCTATGCGGGCGCTGGAAGCGCGCGGCTTCTCACTCAAGGACAAGGTGGCCTATGTGGCCGGTCATTCGCTGGGCGAATATTCCGCGCTTGCCGCGGCCGGCTTCGTTTCGGTCGGCGACGCGGCACGGCTGCTCAGGACCCGCGGCAACGCCATGCAGGCAGCGGTGCCGGCCGGCGAGGGCGCCATGGCTGCCATCATCGGGCTGGGGCAGGCCGATGTCGAAGGTGCTTGCGCCGAGGCAGCGCAAGGGGCCGGCAAAGGCTCCGTCTGCCAGGTCGCCAACGACAATGGCGGCGGCCAGCTGGTGATTTCCGGCGCCAAGGCCGCGGTCGAGCTGGCGGCGAAGCTTTGCACCGAAAAGGGCGCCAAGCGGGCGCTGATGCTGCAGGTTTCCGCGCCCTTCCACTCGGCGCTGATGGCGCCGGCGGCCGACATCATGCGCGAGGCGCTGGCTGGCGTGGCAAAGCAGGCGCCGGTGGTCCCGGTCGTTTCCAACGTCACTGTCACGCCGACCAGCGACCCGGACGAGATCGCCCGCCGCCTGGTCCAGCAGGTGACCGGCCGCGTGCGCTGGCGCGAGACGGTGGAGTGGTTCGGCGGCAATGGCGTTGCGAGCCTCTACGAAGTCGGCGCCGGCAAGGTGCTGTCGGGCCTGGCGCGCCGCATCAACCGCGAAATCGCCACCGGCGCCATTGGCACGGCGGCGGAAGTTGAGGCGACGCTGGCGGCTCTCGGCTGACGTCGTTCCTCTTCTCTTGAATTTTTAGCGCCGCAGCGGTACATGAATACATGTATTCACCGGAGGTTCTCATGCCGACATCCATCCGTCTGGCGCCTGAAATTGAAGAACGCTTGGACTTTCTCGCCGTCAAGACCGGCCGCAGCAAAGCCTACTATCTGCGCGAACTCATTGAACGTGGGCTCGAAGATGTAGAAGACTACTATCTCGCTGCCGAGGTGCTCGAGCGGATCAGGCGAGGTGAGGAGGATGTCGTAAAGAGCGAGGATTTCTGGCGTGGCCTGGACGCTTGAGTACGCTCGTTCAGCTCGCAAGTTTGTCGAAAAACTAGATCCGCACACACGCCGCCGAATCCGCGATTTCATCGAAAACCGACTTGCCGAACTCGACAATCCGCGTGAGCTAGGCAAACCACTTAAGGGCCCGTTGGCGACATTCTGGAGGTACCGAGTTGGGGACTACCGGATTATCTGCGACCTACAAGACACGCGGCTCGTAATTCTTGTCGTGACGATCGGCCATCGAGGCGACGTCTACAGATAGCCTGACCCCTGACTTGCCCGATTTGAAAGGGAATAAAAATGTTCGAACTGACCGGCCGCAAGGCGCTCGTCACCGGCGCATCGGGAGGCATCGGCGAAGCGATCGCCAGGGTGCTGCACAGCCAGGGCGCCATCGTCGGCCTGCACGGCACCCGTGTGGAGAAGCTGGAAGCCTTGGCTGGCGAATTGGGCGACCGCGTAAAACTGTTTCCGGCGGACCTGACGGACCGCGACGCGGTCAAGGCGCTCGGCCAGAAGGCGGAGGCCGATCTCGAAGGCGTCGATATCCTGGTCAACAATGCCGGCATCACCAAGGACGGCCTGTTCGTGCGCATGTCGGACGCCGACTGGGATTCCGTGATCGAGGTCAACCTCACCGCCGTGTTCCGGCTAACTCGCGAACTGACTCATCCGATGATGCGCCGCCGCCATGGCCGCATCATCAACATCACCTCGGTGGTCGGCGTCACCGGCAATCCCGGCCAGACCAATTATTGCGCCTCCAAGGCCGGTATGATCGGCTTTTCCAAGTCGCTGGCGCAGGAGATCGCCACCCGCAACATCACTGTCAACTGCGTCGCCCCGGGCTTCATCGAATCGGCCATGACCGACAAGCTCAACGACAAGCAGAAAGAGACGATCATGGCCGCGATCCCGACCCGGCGCATGGGAACCAGCGCCGAGGTCGCATCTGCCGTAGCCTACCTTGCTTCCAATGAGGCGGCTTACGTTACCGGCCAGACCATTCACGTGAATGGCGGCATGGCGATGATCTGAGAGGGGTCGGCCGGACGCCTGTGAAAACAGCCATTTCGGCTTGGACGCCCGTCATTTTTCGTGTAATGCGGCCCGCAACCCGGCGGTTCGGGCAAAAACCGGTCCTGTGGCGCGTTTCCCGCAGGACCATCTTTCAGCTTGATTAGCGGCATTCCGCCCGCTAACGAAGATAGACAACCTAAGACGAGGATTGCCCCAAATGAGTGACACCGCAGAGCGCGTCAAGAAGATCGTCATCGAGCATCTCGGCGTCGATGCCGACAAGGTGACGGAGCAGGCGAGCTTCATCGACGACCTGGGCGCGGACAGCCTCGACACGGTCGAACTCGTCATGGCGTTCGAAGAAGAGTTCGGCGTCGAGATTCCGGACGATGCGGCCGAGACCATCCTCACCGTCGGCGATGCCGTGAAGTATATCGACAAGGCCTCGGCCTGAGTTTTTCCGCAGGCATCACCGGGGAGGACCTGCGATGAGGCGTGTCGTCGTCACGGGCCTTGGCCTGCTTTCGCCGTTTGGCATGGGCGTTGAGCACAGCTGGCGGGAATTGCTCTCCGGCCGCAGCGCCTGCCGACGCGTCACCGAATTCGAGGTGGACGATCTTGCCTGCAAGATCGCCCACGTCATCCCGCGTGGCGACGGCTCCAACGGCACGTTCAACCCGGAGGCCGTGCTCGAGCCGAAAGAACTGCGCAAGATCGGCGAGTTCATCCTCTACGGCATCGCGGCCGCCGACGAGGCGCTGGCCGATTCTGGCTGGAAGCCGCAGACGCATGAGGACCAGTGCGCCACCGGCGTGCTGATAGGATCCGGCATCGGCGGCATCGACGGCATCGCCGAGAACGCGATGATCCTCAAGGAGCGCGGCCCGCGCCGTATCAGCCCTTTCTTCATCCCGGGACAGATCATCAACCTGGTCTCGGGTCAGGTCTCCATCCGCCACGGCCTGAAAGGCCCCAACCATGCGGTGGTCACCGCCTGCTCGACCGGCGCGCATGCCATTGGCGACGCGGCCCGGCTGATCATGTGGGGCGATGCCGATGTGATGCTGGCGGGCGGCGCCGAGGCGCCGATCACCCGGCTGTCGATTGCCGGCTTCGCCGCCTGCCGCGCGCTTTCTACCGACCGCAACGACACGCCGGAGACCGCTTCGCGGCCCTATGACCGCGACCGCGACGGCTTCGTCATGGGCGAGGGCGCGGGCGTCGTCGTCCTGGAAGAGCTGGAGCACGCCAAGGCGCGCGGCGCCAAGATCTATGCCGAGGTCACCGGCTATGGCCTGACTGGCGATGCCCACCATATCACCGCGCCGGCCGAAGATGGCGATGGCGCCTTCCGCTGCATGACGGCGGCGCTGAACCGGGCGAAGCTCTCGCCGGCCGACGTCGACTACATCAACGCGCACGGCACCTCGACCATGGCCGACACGATCGAGCTTGGCGCGGTCGAGCGACTGGTCGGCAATGCCGCCTCGAAGATTTCGATGTCGTCGACCAAGTCGTCGATTGGTCATCTGCTGGGCGCCGCGGGTGCCGCGGAAGCGATCTTCTCGATCCTCGCCATCCGTGACAACATTGCTCCCGCCACCATCAATCTCGACAATCCGGAACGCGAGACGGCGATCGATCTCGTGCCGAACAAGCCGCGCCAGCGCCAGATCGATGTCGCGCTGTCGAATTCCTTCGGCTTTGGCGGCACCAACGCATCGCTCGTGTTCCAGCGTTATAGTGGCTGAGCAGACGGCCCGGGCAATTCCAGGAAATCCGCGCAGCGGCTTTCCGTCCGGGAGTGCCGTAAACATAGCCACCGGCAGTCCGCCAACTGCCGTCATTTTTGCCAAATTCGCCCCTAGGCTTCGGCCGGGGGATTCGTTGCAAGATCAGACGGCAGGGCATGATGAACACTAATCCGGGCGGCGGGGATTTCGGACGGCAAGGCACAAAGGGGCCGATCGTGCCGAAGACGGCGGCCGAGGCGTTGCGCCCGGAAGCCGGCACGCCGCCGCCGTCGAAGCGCTCTCGCGCTTCGCGCAGCCAGGTCGTGGTGTTCCTGAATTTCTTCCTCTCCGTGGTGATCCTGGTGGTGCTCGCCTCGGGTGCTGCGCTCTATTTCGGCATGCAGGCTTTTGTCGAAGCCGGACCTTCCGCCAACGGCGATACCTTCATGATCAAGCCGAACACCGGCGTGCAGGAGATCGCCGACCAGCTCGAACGCCGCAATCTGATCAGCGATGCCCGCATCTTCCGGCTCGGCGTGCGCGCCACCGGCAATGAATCGGCGCTGAAGGCCGGTGAATACGCCATCAAGCCGCGCGCCTCGATGCGCGACATCATGGATCTCTTCAAGAGCGGCAAGTCGGTAATGTACTCGCTGACCATTCCCGAAGGGCTGACGGTCGAGCAGGCGCTGCAGCGCGTCGCCGATCAGGAGGCGCTGACGGGCGATATGCCGCCGACGCTGCCGCCGGAAGGCAGCATCGCCACCGACACGCTGCGCTTCACCCGCGGCGCTACAAGACAGCAGATGGTCGACAAGCTGATCGCCGACCAGAAGAAGCTGGTCGACGACGTCTGGTCGCATCGCGCGCCCGACCTGCCGATCGCCGACATCGATGATTTCGTCACACTCGCCTCGATCGTCGAGAAGGAAACGGGCAAGAGCGACGAGCGCTCGCGCGTCGCCGCCGTCTTCCTCAACCGCCTGGCCAAGGGCATGCGGCTGCAGTCGGATCCGACCATCATCTACGGCCTGTTCGGCGGCAAGGGAAAGCCGGCCGACCGGCCGATCTACCAGTCCGACCTCGACAAGCAGACGCCTTACAACACCTACATGATCAAGGGCCTGCCGCCGACGCCGATCGCCAATCCCGGCCGCGCGGCGCTCGAAGCGGTCGCCAATCCGTCGAAGACCGACGATCTTTATTTCGTCGCTGACGGCAATGGCGGCCATGTCTTTGCGGCGACGCTGGAAGAGCACAATCAGAACGTTGCCCGCTACCGGGCGCTGCAGAAGAAACAGGCGGATGACGCCGCCAAGGCTTCCGGCCAGACGACGGCGCCGGCCGCTCCCGATGGCAACGCCGACGGCAATGACGCCGGGGACAATGGTAACAGCGGCGAGAACGGCGACGCCGGTGGCGACGCCGCGCAGTAGGCTCAATGCATGTCGCCCAAAAGTGCGTAGCGGTTTTGGGAAAACGACATGCATCAAACAGAGACTTGAAGCGCGTCGCCTGAATCCGTTTCGGCGCGATGCGCTTTAGGCTTGCCGCACGCGTCCTTTGACGCGAGGCCATATTCATGTTTTGAGGGGGCGCCGGCCGATCGTCCGGCGATTTTTGGGGCGCGCAGCGCTGGGCCTTGCGTGCCTTTGCCTGCGACAGGGGGACGACAGGGCGATGAACCTGCAAAGCATGACCGGTTTCGCGCGGTCCGCCGCCGAAAGCGAGGGCACCTCGATTGCCTGGGAGGTGAAGTCGGTGAACGGCAAGAGCGCCGAGGTGAGGCTGAGGCTGCCGCAGGGTTTCGACCGGCTGGAGACTGCCGTCCGCCAGACCGTTCAGAAGCTCTTCGCGCGCGGCAATTTCCAGGCGACGTTGACCGTCGGCCGCGCCGCCGCCAGGCAAATCCAGCCGGTGGTCAACGAGGCGTTCCTCAAGGACCTGGCGGGGCTGGCGAAGCGCTTGCAGGAGCAGTTCGGCACCGAGCCCGCCACCGCCGACGGCCTGCTCTCCCTGCGCGGGGTGCTCGACATTCCCGAAGCCGTCGAGACCGAGGAGGAGCGGGCCGCCCTCGATGCCGCGATCTTGTCGGCGTTCGAGGCAGCGCTTGCCGGGCTGGAGCAGGCGCGCCGCAGCGAGGGCGAAGCACTTGGCGCGCTGCTTGCCGGCCATATGGACGCCATCGAGGCGCTGACGCTGAAGGCGGAGGCTGATCCCTCGCGGGAGCCTGCGGCAATCCGCGAGCGCATCGCCGAGCAGCTGCGTCTCTTGATGGATGTCTCGGCCAACCTCGATGCCGCCCGGCTGCACCAGGAGGCTGCCTTCCTTGCCACAAAGGCCGATATCCGCGAGGAGATCGACCGGCTGAAGACGCATGTCGCTTCCGGGCGGGCACTGCTCAAAGGCGGCGGCGCCGTCGGCCGCAAGCTCGATTTTCTCGCGCAGGAATTCAACCGCGAATCGAATACGTTGTGCTCAAAGTCGAACGCCGCCGCGGTCACCGCGATCGGGCTTGAGCTCAAGGCGGTGGTCGACCAGTTTCGCGAACAGGTCCAGAATCTGGAGTGACGGGATGGTTGCCAAGGAGCCGACGGCTGCCAGGGATCTGGGATCCCGCATCCGCCGCCGCGGATTGATGCTGGTGCTGTCGTCGCCGTCGGGTGCCGGCAAGTCGACGATCGCGCGCAACCTTCTCGAAAGCGATTCGAGCCTTGAGCTTTCGGTCTCCGTCACCACGAGGCCGCGCCGCGGCTCGGAGATCGAGGGCGTCCACTATCATTTCCGCACCATGCGCGAGTTCGAGCGGCTGCGCGATTCCGATGCGCTGCTCGAATGGGCCGAAGTGCACGGCAATTGCTACGCGACGCCGCGCGAGCCGGCGGAGATGGCGCTGGCCGAAGGCCGCGACATGCTGTTCGACATCGACTGGCAGGGCGCCCAGCAGCTCAAGGAGAAGATGCGCGCCGACATCGTCTCGATCTTCATCCTGCCGCCGTCGATGAAGGAATTGAAGGCGCGTCTGAAGCGTCGCGCCGAGGATCAGGAATCCGTCATCGAGACCAGGTTGAACAACGCTCGCCTCGAGATCGAGCATTGGAAGGAATACGACTTCGTCATCGTCAACGACGATCTCGACCGCGCCTTCGCCGAAGTCCGAGCCATCGTCGCCGCCGAGCGCCTGCGCCGCGACAGACGGCCGGGTCTGTTCGATTTCATTTCCGGGTTGCTGGACGAGAAGACGGGGTGAGGCGGGCCGGACAAGCCGGATAAATGGCGTCAGCTGTCTGCAAGATCGTCCGGCCAACGCTGCGCTCCGTGAAGCACACGCAGGATTCGAATCCTGGTCCCGGCTATCTGATAGGCCGCGACATATGGCGTGCCGACGATGACAAGCTCTCGTGTTCCTACAAGCCTGCCGGTACGACCGCTCTCGGGGAACTCACTGAGACGGCCTATCGCGGCCAAAATCCGCTCATCGATCGCGATGGCGGCGGCAGGGTTGTCAGCTTCGATATGCGCAAATATCCCGTCGCGGTCTGAAAGCGCGAATGCCGACCATACGATCTTCAAGATTTAGGCTCATTGACCTTGCGACGCGCTGCAGCGCGTCTTTCGGCAAAATACGCCTCGACTTGATCGTCAGGAATGTCGGCTCGGGTGTCGTCCAGCGCCTCGCGCACCTTGGCGCGAAACCACACATCGTACGCCTCATTGTTTGCTAGCAGATCGATCGGCAGCGCACCTTCGTTGGCGGTTCGGGTAAGAAGTATCCGCACCGCATCCGAAACCGTAAGTCCCATGCTTTCGAGCACTGCTGAAGCCCGATCCCGAATATCGGCGTCGATACGCGTCTGGACAAGTGCGTTCGCTGGCATGGCGATCTCCTTTGCCATTAATGTAATGCGTTTGAATGACGGTTGCCAGCGCAACTTTTCCTTCCGTCGACGAAGGGAAGATAGCCCCAAGGGCCGGATGAGCAGGAACGCTTTGCAGGCTCGCGCTGCCCCTCATCCGCCTGCCGGCATCTTCGCCCCGTAGACGGGGAGAAGAGAGCTACATCGCGTTCGTCAGCCGCACAAACTCTTCCACGCTCAGCGTCTCGGCCCGCCGCGTCGGGTCGATGCCGGCTCGCGCCAGCAACGCTTCGCCGCCCAGGCTCTTCACGCTTTGCCTGAGCATCTTGCGGCGTTGGCCGAAGGCGGCCTCGGTGACGCGGCCGAGCTTTCTGCCATCCACGGGCAGGGGAGACGGGCGCGGCACCAGATGCACCACCGATGAGGTCACCTTCGGCGGCGGTGTGAACGCCTGCGGCGGCACATCGAAGGCGATCCTTGCCTCGGTGCGCCAGCCGGCCAGAACGCCGAGCCTGCCATAGGCGTCGCTGCCCGGCCCCGCGGTGATGCGCTCCGCCACCTCACGCTGGAACATCAGCGTCATCGACTGGTAGAAGGGCGGCCAGTCGGCCACGGTCAGCCAGCGGATCAGAAGCTCGGTGCCGATATTGTAGGGCAGGTTGGCTGCGATCTTCACCGGTCCGCCCTTCGCCGTGCCGGCAAGTGCTGCAAAATCCGTTTTCAGCGCATCGCCGGGAATGACCTCGAGGCGACCGGGATAATGGCTGGAAACCTCGGCCAGCGCTTCAAGGCAGCGCTCGTCGCGCTCGATGGCGATCACGCGCCGAGCGCCGTTGAAGAGCAGCGCCCGCGTCAGCCCGCCAGGGCCTGGACCGACCTCGATCACCGTCGCCTCGTCGAGATCACCGGCGGCGCGGGCGATCTTGCTTGTCAGGTTGAGGTCGAGCAGAAAATTCTGCCCGAGCGCTTTCTTGGCCTGCAGGCCGTGTCGCTCGATCACCTCGCGCAGCGGCGGCAACCCGTCGATCGTGGTGCGCGCGTTCAATTGATCCTCATGCGGCCGCGGCCTGCCGGCCGCTGTCGGCCAGCCGCCGCGCCAGCCTCAGCGCGGCGATCAGGCTGTCGGCGCGCGCAATGCCTCTGCCGGCGATGTCGAAAGCGGTGCCGTGATCGGGCGAGGTGCGGATGAAGGGCAGGCCCAACGTCACGTTGACCGCCTCGTCGAAGGCGAGCGTCTTGGCCGGGATCAGGGCCTGGTCGTGATACATGCACAGCGCCGCGTCATAGGAGGCGCGTGCGCGCGGATGAAACATCGTGTCGGCCGGCAGCGGCCCGACCGCGTCAATGCCCTCCGCTTTCAGCGTCTCGACGGCCGGGGCGACGATTGCAGCATCCTCCAGGCCCATGGCGCCGCCTTCGCCGGCATGCGGGTTGAGCCCGGCGATCGCAAGCCTCGGCCGCGCGATGCCGAAGCGGCTCTTGAGATCGGCGGCGGTGATGCGCGCCGTGGCGACGATCAGCTCCGTCGTGAGCACCCTCGGCACTTCGGCCAGAGGGATGTGGATGGTCACCGGGACGGTGCGCAGCTCGGGTCCGGCCAGCAGCATCACCGGCGTCACGTCCCTGCCGGTCTGGCGCGAGACCAGATACGCCAGATATTCGGTGTGGCCGGGAAAGCCAAATCCGGCATCGTAGAGCGGCTTCTTGGCGATCGGGCAGGTGACCACCGCGGCGGCGCGGCCGGCGAGACAGTCGGCGACAGCGCGGTCGATGGCTTCGATGGTGCCGGCGGCATTGGCCGGGTTCGGCTCTCCCGGGCTGTCGACATGGCGCGCATGGAGCGGCACGACGGGAAGCACGCGGGCAAAATGATGCGCCGCCTGTCCGGGCAACGTCTCGGCAATCGTGACATTTGCGCCGACGAGTCGGGCGCGGCCTTCAATCAGGGCAGGGTCGGCGAGCAGATAGAAGGGCGGTACGCCGGCGCTGTCGCCCGCCTGCCAGGCGGCGATGGCGATCTCGGGCCCGATGCCCGAGGGATCGCCGACACTCAGCGCCAGCGGCGCATCGGTCTTCTGCGTGCTCATGCGATGGGTTGGCTGCGGTATCGCACGCTTGTCGCTCAGAGCATGATGCCGAAAAGTGTGCAGCGGTTTTCGGGCGAAATCATGCTTGGCCTCTAAGGAGCATGATGCCGAAAAGTGTGCAGCGGCTTTCGGGCGACATCATGCTCCATTTCTTTGATTTAGAGACGGATTCAGATTTCAGGTCGATTGAACCTGAAATCATCCGGCTCTAGCGCTCGACGATCTTGGCCTTCTGGCGCAACTCGGCGACATACTTCTTGCTGAGTTCGTCGGCGTCCTTGTCGCCGCTGCCCTCGGCCTGGAACACCATCTGCGCGGCCTTGTCGTCGGAAACCTCGCGCGAGGAGCAGATGCCGATGAATTCGACGCCGCGCTCGGTCTCGCGCGTCGGCGTCGCGGCGCCGACCTTGGTCGCCTTGATCTGATCGGCCCAGTCGGACGGCAATTGCGGCGCCAGCACGCGGCCGAGGTCGCGCACGGTGACGTCGAGCAGGCCCTTGGCGAAGTCGCGCGTGGTGGCGCAGCCGCTGAACCGGGCGCGCATGGCGTCGGCTTCGCGCTTGCGTTTGGCGAGCGTGGCGGCGCGCTCCGAGGCCGGCACCACGAAGATCACCTGCTGCAGCATATATTCCATGGCGGTCGGCTTGGATCCGCCCTTGTCGAGCATGCGACGGACCGCATCCTGCTCGGTCACCGAGCCGCCTTCGCCGGAGCGGTAGCGCGCGCTGAGCGCCTGGTTCCAGGCCATCTGGGCGCGGATGAATTCCTTGAAGTGTTCCTTGGTGACGCCCGACTGGTTCATGATCGCGTCGAGTTTCGCCAGCGGCATTTTGTTGCTCGAGGCGAAGCGCTGGTAGGCAGCGTCGACCTGCTGATCGGTTATGCGGATGCCGAGCCGCTTGGCCTCGGCCAGCCGCAGCGTCTGGTCGATCATCTCTTGCCCGGCATCGCCCTTCTTATGCTGCAGCTTGAAGAAGGCGGCGCGGTGCGCGATGTCGCCGGTGGTGATCGGTATGTTGTTGACGACATACTTGATCTGCGCGGCGAAAGCAGGCTGCACAACAGCCGTGACCGAAAACGATGTCGCCGCCACCAGAAGCGCAAATCCTGCCGAAAACAGGTATTTCCTCATCTTACCTTCCCAATTTTTCCCCGCCACGACGGCGCCGCGCGTCCCCAGAACGCCTGCGCGATGCAGTCGACCCCATGCCCGTCCTATGCGGCGAAACGATGTCGCCAGCGCATGACCCTGAGAATCAAGGTCCATTTTCGAAGGATCGCGTTGCAAATCAAGATCAAAGCATCATCGGCGCGCCCGAAACAACGCACGGGCCCGAAGCCCGTGCGCCCGTCCTTGGTCACTGGATGGTATCGACCGCGCTTGTTGACGAGCCGAAATCGCCGAGCGTGCGGAACG
The DNA here is from genome assembly GCF_033977265.1 of Mesorhizobium australafricanum. Classification (NCBI taxonomy): domain Bacteria; kingdom Pseudomonadati; phylum Pseudomonadota; class Alphaproteobacteria; order Hyphomicrobiales; family Phyllobacteriaceae; genus Mesorhizobium; species Mesorhizobium australafricanum. Next base: position 36,783 of record NZ_JAVIIT010000008.1, read on the forward strand.
ACAGGTTGAAGCCGATGTTCTGCGACACTTCCTTGGTAATGGAATCGCGCGTCTGCGAATACGTCATGATGTAGGTGAAGCAGGAATCGTTGTAGGCGAAGCCGACACCATCCCTGACCAGCACATTCGTCTCGAGGTCGTAGGTTCCGGTGCCGAACAGCCGCCAGTTCTGCGCCAGATGCGTCGAGGCGCCGAGCGTGACCTCGTGGCGGTCCGTGGCGAAGCCATAGAGCGGCTGCGCCTCGATGAAGGCATATTTGGCGCTGAGCGATATCGGCAGACCGGAATAGGCGGCCTTAACTTCGGCGCGCCTGACCTCGAAAGTCTGCTCGTCGAAACGCCCGCTCACCGACCCGGAGAAGCCGCTCGGGCTGTTGAAGCCGACAAGGCCGACATAATCCGAGCTCTGCTTGTCCAGGCCGGATTCGGCCCCGACATTGACGAGATCGGGTGCGGCGAAGGAGTTCTCGCCCGCGAGTTGATAGGATTGGCCGAAGATGGCATTCGTGGCCCAGCCATTGTCATAAGCTCCCGAATACCGGAAGCCGACATTGGCGCGCGTGCCGCCTTCGATACGGTCATAGCCCGAGAACTTGTCGCGCTCGAACAACGTGGTGGCGTCGAAGACGAAGCTCTGCGCGTCCTCGTTGGGGACGGCCAATCCGCCGACATATTGCTCGTTCGGACGCACGAAGACCTGCGCGGTCGGCTCCAGGACATGGCTGGAGTTCGGCATCGAGAACAACAGCGGCCAACGCGCCTCGAGCCCGAGGGTGGCCATGTAGCGGGCAAGCGAGGAGCGCATGTCGACGTCTTCGCCGAGATTCGTCCCCATCTGGTTGACCGCCGCGATCGAAGCGGAATTGGCGTTGACATAGCCGGCATCGCCGCGGAAGGCGAGCAACGGCGTCAACTGCAGGCCGCCATCGGTGGTGAAGGTGCGCTTCCATTCGGCTTCGGCGGTAAGCCGGCTCGACTCGCCTTCGATGCCGCGCACGTTGTTGATAGAATTCGGGTCGCTGGTATTGGCGAGAACCGCATCCAGCCGGTTGCGGCTGATCACGCGCGCGTTGACGTTGAGCGACAACTGGCCGCCGGCCACCGACGTATCCGGGATATAGGCGTAGTCGAGGGACGGCAGCACCCAGGGCTGCTTTGCGGAGCGCGCCGTCGGATCGCTGGAGAGCGTTTCCTCCTGCACCTCGAAGCGCATGGCGCGGACGTCGAAGTAATTGCGGTCGCTCAAGCCCGTCAGGTAGATCGACGACTGGTGGACGAGATCGTTGTAGCCTTCGATGTTGTAGGTGCGCGAGAAGTCCTTGTCGGTCTGCAGCAGCACGTCCCAGCCGAAGTCCCAGCGCTCGTTGATGGCGAACTGACCCTTGGTGCCCATCATGCCGCGGAACTTGTTCGGATCGCCGAAATCTCCCGAATCGACGGTAGGACGATTGCCCGAGGCGATGAACGCCTCGGGATCCTGCTGCTGGATGCCGGCGATCTTCAGCGTGTACTGGCCGTTGTTGAAGCGCTGGCGCCACTCGGCCTCGCCGAGGAAACCCTGCTTGGTGTAGCCGCTGCCGGTGACCGTCAGGTCATAGGTCGGGGACAGCGCAAAATAATAGGGGACTTTGACGCCGACGCCGAGATGGTTGTTGTAGACGATGCCGGGGATGAGGAAGCCGCTCTTGCGCTTCACCGTCGGGTCGGCGATCTCGAAGGCGGGCAGATAGGCAAGCGGGAAGCCGAAAAATTCGAAGTTCGAGTTTTCGAAGCGGACCGTCTTCTTCTCGCCGTTCCAGATGATTTTCCTGGCCTTGATGCGCCAGGTCGGCGCTTTGTCCGGCTTGTCCTCGCAAGGTTCGCAGGCGGTGTAGACGCCGTTGTGGAAGGTGGTCAGCACGCCGCCCATGCGCTCGGCGCTCTCGGCGGCGAAATAGGCCTTGTCGACCGTCTCGACGCGCAACGCGTTGAGGAAGCCGTCGGCGAAGTCGTCGGTGATGTCGATATGCTCGGAATTGACCTTGGTGCCGTCACTGTTGATCAGCTCGACGGCGCCGCTGGCGACGAGGCGCTTGGTGTCGCGGTTATACACCACGCGCTGGGCAACGAGCTTGTTGCCGCCATAGTCGATCTGCACGCCGCCGACGGCCGTCACTGTGTGCTTGTCGTTGTCATAGACAAGCGTATCGGCGGCCAGCAGCATCTGCGTGCCGGAAGGGACGGGCTTGGCGGCGATAGTCTGCGCCAGCGCGGGTGCCGTCGGCACCGCACAGGCGAACAGACATGCCAAGGCGGTCGCCCCATAGAGGCGTGCCAAACCGGCCTGCCTATGGCTGCGCAAAACCGCCTCCCTCACTAGCCGTCTTCCTTGTATAGCAGAAAGGTCACCCCAAAGAACATAGCCACGACAACCGGAACCCATGCAGCCACCACAGTAGGCACGAATCCGGCGACACCGAATGCCTTGACCAGTACCGAAACGACATAAAGCAGAAAGCCGGCCACGACGCCACCCAGAATCATCGTTGCCGACTGCCCCATTCGCGCAAATCGCATTGAAACCGTTGCAGCAATCAGCGTCATGGCGACGAGAAGGAACGGCAACGCCACCAGCGAATCAAACTGCATGGCGAAGGCATTTGCCTTGAGCCCGAAGGAGCGGGCAACCTCGATCTTGCGCGGCAGTTCGTAGAAGGGGATGGTTTCCGGGCGCGCCAGCCGTTCCTGCACGAACTCCGGCTTGAGATTGGTCGGCACCTTGTCGGACGCCAGCGCCTGGATATTGCCGTTCTTCAAGACCTTGACGTCCTGCAATTCCCAGTAACCGTCGCGCAGGAAGGCCTTTGCCGCATCCTTGCGCTCGGCGATGTTGCCCTGCGGGTCGAGGATGAAAAACACCGCGTCCGCCATCTCCAGGCCCTGATTGAGGATGGCGCGGGCGCCGATGATGGTGTCGCCGGATTCGGTCTTCTGCCTGAGCCAGGGCGTGACGTTGGTGGTGACGGCGTTCGATTTGCCGGCCCTGAGGTCGTTCTCCATCTGCTCGGACCAGGAGAAGCCGTGTGCGGCGATCGGGTTGATGACGGCGACCGACAGCACGCCGAACATCAGCGCGCCGACGCAGCACGGGAACAGGAACTGCCAGGCCGAGACGCCTGCGGAACGCGCGATGACCAGCTCATAGCGGCGGTTGAGCGACACCAGCGTCGCCATCGCCGAGAACAGCCCGACGAACGGCACCGTCTGCAGCATGATCATCGGCATCCTGAGCGCCGAGATGGCGAAGGCCGTGCCGTAGGTGAAACCCGGCAGCCCGGTCGTGCGGCCGGACAATTCCGTGAAATCGATCAGGAACACCAGCGCCAGCAGGCCCAGGAAGAACCAGAAGGTGATCGAGACGTAACGGAAGAAGAAATAGCGGCCCAGCGTCCAGCCCATGCTCAGGCTCCCTGGCCGGAAGCGCGCCGGGCGAGCCAGAGCTTGAATGCCGTCCAGTTGTCGCCGGTGCGCCTGGCAAGGCCCGTCAGCCAGTCGGCCCAGGCGACCGGCAATTCCATGCTGCGCGACGAGACGATGAACCAGATCGAAACCGCGGAGGCGACGAGCGGTATGCCGTAGAGCAGGTAGACATAGTACCAGACCCTGTCGGCTTTGCCGGCGGCGAAGAAGCCGAGCCATCGCACGAAAAGCGCTATGGCGATCGCCGTGATCAGCGGATTGACGCGCGCCTCTCGGTGCGAGCGCGCATCGCCCGCAACGGCAAGCGCGATCAGCGCGAACACCAGCGAATAGGACCATTCGGCGAAGCGCTGGTTGAGCTCCGCCCGGTAGCTGCCCGGTTCGCGCTGGAACATCTTGTCGTTGGGATCCGGGTTGAGCAGATATTGCGTCGTGCGGTCCTTGGGCAAGAGAGTGATGTCGTTCGCCGCCGACATGAAGGCCGACATGTCGAAGGCATAAGAGGTGAAGCGGATGACGGAGAGGTCGCCGGTCACCGATTTGCGGTTGATGACGCCGTCATTCATCATCAGCACCTTCTCGTCGCCCTTTTCGACGATGCTGCCGGTCTTGGCGTAATAGGTGAGGCTGGCCCCTTCCTCGCGCGAATCGGCCACGAAGATGCCGCCCAGCCGATTGCCCGGCAGCCGTTCGCCGACCTGCAGGAACAGGCCCTCGTCGATCTTGCGGAACGTGCCTTCCTGGATGATCAGCGACAGAAGATCGGCGCGCGAAGCCGCCACCAGCTGGCGGTTCTTCTGCCTGGCATAGGGGTCGATGGCGTTGTCGACGATGAAGGAAAAGGCGCAAGCCGCGATGGCGAGCAGCAGGATCGGCCGCGCGATCGTCCAGCGCGAAGCGCCGGCGGCGCTGAGCACGGCCAGCTCCGAATCGGTGTTCATGGCGCTCAGCGTCTGCGCCACCGCCACCACCAGCGCGAACGGCACCACGATCGGGATGATCGAAGGGATGATGAGCGCCGCGACTTCGAAAAAGGTCAGCGCCGACTGGCCGTTGTCGGTGACGAGGTCGATCTTGGCCAGCACCTGCGTCGTCCACACGATCGCCAGCGTCCAGACCAGCGCCGCGAGGAACATCGTCAGCGCGCGGCGCATGATGTAGCGTTCAACGACCTTCATGAAGGCTTTTCTCGATTTTGCCGAACGGCATCATGCCCGCCGACAAGGTAGTGATCCGGCGACGCCCGCACAACTGCGTCATAGGCGGCTCGCTCCGGTTTGTCGCCCCACGCCACATGCCCCGGCGCGGCGGAGTCTCCGCGCCAATGGATAAGAAATGCAAAACATTGATGGTTAACAGCAGGTTGCGGCAGCGAGCTAAGGTCGTGCCGAGGCGAATCCTTTGTCTATGGTGGCGCCGATATAGACTGCGATTTCGGCCAAAGTCTTGCCAAATGGGTGAAAACGACCAAATGTCGCGCACGCTTGCCAAACCTTTTGCTCGCTGAAAATTACCTTTGCCGGCAGTTTACGGCCATCCCCGAAAGCAGGACCTGATGACGTCGAGACCATCCATTTCTTTTGCCAAATTCGCCGCGCCGAAAAAGGGCAGCGTCTTCGTATTCGCAGCCGACGGCGGCGGGCTCGGCGAGGCGGCGAAGGCCTGCGATCCGGCCGGGGCGCTTACGCGTGCCTTTCCGGTCGCCGATTTCTCCGGCAAGTTAGCAAGCTCGGCCGAGGTGCTGGCGCCGGAAGGAACGTCGGTCGACCGGTTGGTGGCGATCGGCGCCGGCAAGGTCTCGAGCCTCGACGACAATGCCTGGCTGAAGCTCGGCGGCGCCGTTGCCGCTTCGCTGCGCAAGGCGACCGAGGTGGCCGTCATTCTCGATCTGCCGGAACTGCAGCCTGATGGCCGGCAAGCGGCGAGCCTTGCCGCCGGCATCCTGCTGCGCAGCTACTCCTTCGACAAATACAAGACCAGGAAAGACAAGGAAGACGGCCAATCTGACCGAAAGGCGGGCAAGCCCGCCAGGGTGACCATCCACTGCGCCGATCACGCGGCCGCGAAGAAGGCGTTTGCCGGTGAGGAAGCGGTGGTCGACGGCGTGCTGCTTGCGCGCGACCTCGTCAACGAGCCGGCCAATGCGCTGGGCCCCGTCGAATTCGCCGAACGCGTCAAGGCGCTGGAAACGCTCGGCGTCGAGGTCGAGATCCTCACCGAAAAGGAAATGAAGAAGCTCGGCATGGGCTCGCTGCTCGGCGTGGCGCAAGGCTCGCCGCGCGGCGCGCGCCTGGCGGTGATGCGCTGGAACGGCGGCAAGGCGAAAGATGCGCCCGTCGCATTCATCGGCAAGGGCGTCACCTTCGACACCGGCGGCAATTCGATGAAGCCGGCCTCCGGCATGGAAGACATGAAGGGCGACATGGGCGGCGCGGCCGCGGTCACCGGCCTGATCCATGCGCTGGCCGCACGCAAGGCGAAGGCCAACGCGATCGGCGTCATCGGCCTGGTCGAGAACGCCGTCGACGGCCACGCCCAGCGCCCCGGCGACATCGTCACCTCGATGTCGGGCCAGACCATCGAAGTCTTGAACACCGACGCCGAAGGCCGTCTCGTTCTGGCCGACGTGCTCTGGTACGCCAACGACCGATTCAAGCCCAGGTTCATGGTCAACCTGGCGACCCTGACCGGCGCCATCATGGTGGCGCTCGGCCAGCACTATGCCGGTCTTTTCTCCAACAATGACGAGCTCGCCGGCCGGCTTTTCGGCGCCGGTCAGGCCAGCCAAGAGCGGCTGTGGCGCATGCCGCTCGGGCCCGAATACGACAAGCTGATCGATTCCAAGAACGCCGACATGAAGAACATCGGCGGCCGCTATGGCGGTGCCATCATCGCGGCGCAGTTCCTGCAGCGTTTCGTCAAGGACACGCCCTGGGCGCATCTCGACATCGCCGGCACCGCGATGGGCGCGCCGTCGAGCGAGGTCAACCAGTCCTGGGGCTCGGGCTTCGGCGTCAGGCTGCTCGATCGACTCGTGCGCGACCACTACGAGGGATAGGGCTTGTCCGACATCCTGTTCTACCACCTGACCGAATCGACGCTCGAGGAGGCGCTGCCCGGCCTGCTCGAGCGCAGCGTCGAGCGCGGCTGGCGCGCGGTGGTGCAGACGGGCACCGAAGAGCGCCGCGACGCGCTCGACCAGCATCTGTGGACGTTCCGCGACGATTCCTTCCTCGCGCACGCCATCGACCGTGAGGCCTATCCGGCCGAGCAGCCGATCCTGCTCACCACCGGTGGGGGCAACCAGAACGCCGCGCAGATCCGCTTCCTGGTCGACGGTGCGGCGCCGCCCGAGCTTTCCGGCTACGAGCGCGCCGTCTTCCTGTTCGACGGCCATGACGCAGCACAGCTCGAAGCCGCCCGCGGCCATTGGAAGGTGATGAAGGAAGCCGGCCACGCCGTGACCTACTGGCAGCAGGCACCGGATCGGCGCTGGGAGCGCAAGGCCTGAAGAGCGATCTCTCACGCTCGAAAGACATCATTACCATCACGCCCGATCCGGTCTATGAGTTAATCAGACGCGGGTTCACGCATTGGGGGAAGGATGCGGATCAGGATCGTCGGAACCGGCAGGGCGGTGCCGGCCCAATGCGTCGCCACGAATGCGCTGGAGGAAAGGCTGGGCCTCGGCAAGGGCGCGCTCGAAACCGCGACCGGCGTCGTCGAACGCTATGTCTGCAATGCCGAATCGCAGATCGACCTCGCCTGCGCCGCGGCGACACTTGCGCTTGCCGATGCCGGCCTCGAGCCGGGCGCCGTCGATCTCATCGTCGGCGGTTGCGGCGTGCCTTATCAGCCGTTGCCGGCAACGGCGCCACTGGTCATGCAGCGCCTTGGTATTGCCGACGGCACGGCCGCCGCCTTCGACGTCAACAGCACCTGTCTCGGCTTCCTCACCGCCTTCGAGACCGCCGGCCGCATGATCGAGGCGGGGCAATGCGAGACGGCGCTGGTGTTTTCGTCCGAAGTCGCCTCGCGCGCTCTGCCGTGGCAGGACGCGCCGGAGATCGCAGCACTTTTCGGCGACGGCGCTGCGGCGGCGGTGCTGCGCCGGGCCGAGCCCGGCGAGGGCAGGGTGGCGGCGAGCCTGATGCGCACTTATCCTTCCGGCTGGGAAGCCTGCGGCATCGGTTCGGGCGGCACGCGCTTCGATTTCCGCAAGGAGCAGGAGGCGTTCGCCGCGCACAGCCTTTTCCACATGGACGGCAAGGAATTGTTCCGGCTCACCTCGCGCCACTTCAACGGCTTCGTCGACGCTCTGCTCGAGCGCGCCGGCTGGCGGCGAGAGGAGGTCGATCTCGTCATACCGCATCAGGCAAGCCCCTTAGCGCTGGCCCATATGGCGCGCCAGACCGGCTTTCCGCCGGAAAAGCTGGTCGACATCTCTGCCCGCTTCGGCAACCAGATCGCGGCCTCCATGCCTTTCGCGCTGGATGTCGCGCGCCGCGAGGGCCGCGTGGCGCCGGGCATGAGGCTGCTCTTCCTCGGCACGTCGGCCGGCGTCTCCTTCGGCGGCATGGCGCTGGAGGTCTGAGGGATGGCCGTCCTCGTCACCGGCGCCAGCGGCTTCCTCGGCTCCCATGTGCTCGAGCGGCTGGCCGCATCCGGCACGCTGGCGCTTGGGCTCGGCCGCGATGAAGCCCGCTGCGCCGCGCTCGAAGCCATGGGCCATCGCATCATCCGCCATGATCTTGCGCAGCCGCTCGACCGCACGTTCGCCCCCAGGCTCGGCAGGGTCGAACGGATCATCCATTGCGCCGCGCTTTCTTCGCCCTTTGGCCGGCTCGCGGATTTCGAGGCGGCCAATGTCACGGCGACGCGGAACCTAGTCGATTTCGCCAAGCGCCAGGGCGTCAGCCGCGTCGTCCATATCTCCAGCCCGTCCGTCTGCTTCGCCTTTCGCGATCAACTCGGTCTCACCGAGGGCGCGGCTTTGCCGGAGCCGGTAAATCACTATGCCCGCACCAAGCGCGAAGCGGAGAAGATCGTGCTCGGCCAGCCCTTCATCCATCCGGTGGTGCTGCGGCCGCGCGGCATTTATGGCGCCGGTGATCGGGCGCTGCTGCCACGCCTCATCAAGGCGGCAAAAACCCGGCCGCTGCCGCTGTTTCGCGATGGCCGCGCGGCCATCGACCTCACCCATGTCGACGATGTGGTCGACGCGGTGTTGGCGGCGCTTGCGGCACCCAGGGAGGCCGAGTGCCAGGTCTTCAACATTTCCGGCGGCGAGGTGCTGCCGGTCCGTCGCGTCGCCGACGAGGCCTGCATCCGCGCGGGCCTGCATGCGCGCTGGCGGCCGATGCCGCTCATGCCGGCGATGCTGGCGGCGGGCCTGATGGAAAAGGTGGCGCTCCGGCTGCCCGGTCGTCCGGAGCCGCCGGTGACGCGCTATGGGCTTGGCCTCTTTGCCTATGCGCAAAGCCTCGATCTTTCCAAGGCGAAGCGGATGCTCGGCTGGGCGCCGAAAATCTCGTTCGAACAAGGGCTTGATCGCACTTTTGTCGGCGGAGTGCCGGCATGAGGCTCGTCTTCGCCAACAGCGCCTGGGTGAGCGCCGCGGAGCGGCTGATCCTGCGCGGCGGCGGCTGGCAAAGTGTCAAGCTGCGAGTCCGCTTCGGGCTGATCTTTCACCCGGCTGCAGGGCCGGTGCTCATCGACACCGGCTATACGCAGGAAGCTCTGAGCGGCGATCGGCGCGGCCGGATGCTGCGGCTCTACGGCGCATGGCTCAAACCTCAGCTCAACGCTGCCGAACAGGTTCTGCCGGTGCTGCAGCGTTTCGGCCTGTCGCCCGATGACATCCGCACCGTCATCGTGACCCATTTCCACGCCGACCACATTTCGGGCCTGTCGCTGTTCCGCAACGCTCGCTTCATCGCCAGCGACGGCGCCTGGGCGCGGGTCAAGGCGCGTACGGCCGGACAGAATCTGCGCCATGGTATCTTTACCGAGCTGTTTCCGACCGACTTCGAAGCTCGGCTCGATGGCCTCTCCGACAAGCGGCATGTTCAGGCGAGCGAAGGCGTGCCGGGCGGCGTCGATCTCTTCGGCGACGGCAGCGTGATCGCGGTCGATCTTCCTGGACATGCCGATGGCCAGTTCGGCCTGCTGTTTACCGGCCTTGACCGGCCGCTGCTCTACGCTGTCGATGTGCAATGGCTGCTCACCGCTTTGACCCAGAACCGCACGCCAGGCTTCCCGGCTACACTGATCGCCGAGGATTCAGCGGCGATCGAGCCGGCCAGCGCCATGCTGCGCCGCTTCCTCGCCTCCGGCGGCGAGGTGATGCTCTGCCATGATCCCGCGCCGACGCCTCACGACCTTACGCCGGAGGCGGCATGAACGGGCTGGCGGAAGCGGCAGGCTCCTTCGCCCTGACGCGCTGGGTGTCGCGCAAGACCCGGCCCGATTTCGAGCGCTGGCAGGCGGCCGCCCTGCGGCGCTTCCTCGACCGCGACCTGCCGTGCGCGCCTTTCTACCGCAAGGCTCCGGCCCGGCTTGCCGACCTGCCGATGACCGACAAGGCGCTGTTGATGGGGCGCTTCGAGGATTTCAACATACACGGCCTCACCGCCACGGAAGCCTGGGCGGCCCTGGCGCGCGGCAGCCGGGCCGGCGCGCTGACGGTCGGCGCCAGCACCGGCACCTCGGGCAATCGCGGCCTGTTCGTGATTTCGGAAGCCGAGAAATACCGCTGGCTGGGCGCAATCCTTGCCAAGGCGGCGCCCGATCTTCTGTGGCGCGGCATGCGCGTCGCCGTCATCCTGCCGCAGAATACCGGGCTTTACGACAGCGCCCGCAGATCGCGCCTGATCAAGCTAGCCTTCTTCGATCTGACCATGGGGCCGGAAAGCTGGCGCGGCACGCTCGAAGCCTTCGACCCGACGGTCATCATCGCGCCGCCAAAGATGCTCCGGCATTTCGCGGCCGAAAACTTTCGGGTCCGGCCGAAGCGCGTCTTTTCCGCCGCCGAGACGCTCGACCCGGTCGATCGTCCGGTCGTCGAGGATTTCTTCCGGCTGCCGCTCGGCCAGATCTACATGGCGACCGAAGGCCTGTTCGCGGTGACCTGCCGGCAGGGTGGGCTGCATCTTGCGGAAGACTCCGTCTTCTTCGAATTCGAGCCGGCGGGCGAGGGGCTGGTGACCCCGCTGGTGACGGCTTTTCGCCGTCGGACGCAGATCATGGCGCGCTACCGGATGAACGACCTGTTGCGCTTGTCCGGACAGCCTTGCGCCTGCGGCTCGCCGCTGCGCTGCGTCGACGAAATCGTCGGCCGCGTGGACGATGTCTTCCGGCTCACCTCCAAGAACGGCCCGATCCTCGTCACGCCGGATGTGCTGCGCAACGCCGTGCTCAAGGCCGACCGCCGCATCGATGATTTTCGCCTCATCCAGATCGGACCGCACAGGATCGAGCTCGGGCTTCCGCCGGCGCTCGCGGACGATGCGGCGTCTGCCGCTCATCAGGCAGTGCAAGCGTTGCTGGAAGCGCGAAAGGCGGTCGCCACGGTCACGCTCGTCCGCGCGCCGCTGCCGCTGGAAACAGGCCGCAAACTGCGCCGCGTCGAATGCCGCCTGGAGCAGGCGCGATGAGCGGCGCGGCGATGTTGGAAAGGCCTGAGCAGCAGGCAGACCGGGTCGAGAACAAGCCGGCAAAGATCGAGGCTTTTGTGAGCCTTTTCAACGAGATGCCGGTGCACGATCTCATTGCCAACCTGAACACGAAAGTCGAGACGTTCGAGGTCGCCGGCCGCATTTTTCCGCTGACGCTGAACGACGCGGATGAAGCGCCCAACTGCTATATCTGCTGCGCGACCAGCGCCTATATCGACTATGCGATGGACGAGACGCGCAACTTCGCCGCCCGCCCGCTGCTGCGGCGCGCGCTCAACGCCCTGATAAGCGCCTGCGCGCCGCTGGTCAGGGCAAGCGGCCTCGATCACCAGGCGCAGCTCAACAACTGGCTGTATTCGACCAATCCGGTGCCGCTGCTCGACCGGCCGACGGCCGCGTCGCTGCGCGCGGCCTTGACCGCGCGCTTCCCCGATCGCGCCATCGTCATCCGCTCGTTGAACGATATCGCCGATCCGGCGACCATTGCGGCCTTGAAGGCCGAGGGGTTCCGCATGCTGGCGGCACGCCAGATCTACATCTTCGCCGACCGCAGCGTCGCACCTGCGATGACGCGTGGGATGAAGCGCGATCGCGCCCGCTTGCGCACGACGCCTTTCGAGCGGGTCGGCAATGGCGATTTCACCGAGGCCGATTATGCCCGCGCCGAGATGCTCTACAACATGCTCTATCTCGACAAATACACGCCGCTCAATCCGCACTACACTGCCCGCTACATCGCCGAGATGCATCGGCGCGGCATCATCAGCCTGGCAGGACTGCGCCGGCCGGGCGGCGAGCTGGTCGCCGTCACCGGCCTGTTCGAAAACGGCGGCACGCTGACCCAGCCGATCGTCGGCTACGACACCGGCCTGCCGGTCGCCGACGGGCTTTATCGCATGGCGATGGCGATGGCGCAGGACTATGCCACGGCGCGCGGCCTGTTCTTCAACATGAGCGCGGGCGCCGCCGATTTCAAACGCCGGCGCGGCGCGGTCGCCGCGATCGAATACAACGCCGTCTATGCCGGGCATCTGGCGCGCCGTCGGCGGATAGTGATCCGCATCATGGAGACCGTGCTGGCGCGGGTCGGCATTCCTCTGCTCAGGAGGTTCGAACTGTGAGCGAGCGGCGCGGGGAAGACCACTGGCAGGCGGTGGCGCTGTCCGCCGATATCGGCAAGCGGCCGAAGCGCATCCTGTTTGACGGCGAGCCCGTGGTGCTGTTCCGTTCGGCGCAAGGCATTGCAGCACTTTTTGACCGCTGCCCGCACCGGCTGGTCGAGCTGTCGACCGGCAAGATCGTCGGCGGCGAGATCGAATGCCCCTACCATGGCTGGCGCTATGACGGCGAAGGCCGCTGCACCGCGATCCCCGGTCTTGTCGGCGCCATGCCGCATTACCGGGTTCGCCGCTTCGCCGCGATCGAGCGCGACGGCGTCGTCTTTATTTCTTCCGGCGTGCCGCGGGGCGAACCTTACCTGCACTGCATGCAGGGCAAGGACGTCATCGTGCGGCGGGTGCGCTCATCGACGCAGTCGACGGTCATCGATGCCGCCGAGAACATCCTCGACGCCACCCATACCCATTTCACCCATAAGGGCCTGCTGCGCGGCCTGACGGCGAAGCGCCATCTGGTGCGGGTCGAGGTGACCGGCGGCGAGGGGTGGGTCGAGGCGAGCTACACCGGCGAGGACCGCCAGCAGGGCCTGATCAGCCGGCTGCTGGAAGGCGAGCGCGCGAGGACCATCGGCCGCTTCCGCCATCCCGGCATCGCCGAGCTCGAATATTGGGGCAAGGACGGGCTGGTGCTTGCCACCACCTTTCATCTGCGCCAGGCCGACGAGCGCACCGTCGAGGGCGTCGGCTGGCTGATCGGCCGGCGCCAGGGCCTGCTCGGGGAGCTGAAGGCGCTGGCCTTCAAGCCGCTCTTCACCATCGCGCTGCACCAGGACCGCCGGGTGCTGAAATCGGCAAGCGACAACGCTCGGCTGCTGCCGCAGGCCCTGCCGGTCATCGGCCCGCTGGATTTCCTGCGCCGCGACATCGCCGCGATCATGGACGGGAAGGTGCCGGCGGCGGCCGGTGAGGCGAGGGTGCATGAGATTGAGCTGTGAATTATAGTTCACATACCTTGATTTGAACGCGTCAGTGAATTATAGTTCACACATGATCGAGGTCCGGCAGACGGCCGATTTCACCAACTGGCTGGACGGACTTCGCGACGCTGCGGCTCGCCTGCGCATCATTGCCCGCATCCGTCGGGTCGAGATAGGCAACCTCGGTGATGTCAAATACTTCGATGGCATCGGCGAACTTCGGATCGACCACGGCCCAGGCTACCGGCTCTACTTTGTGAGGATCGGAAACGCCGTGATCATCCTGCTCTGTGGCGGCGACAAGTCCAGCCAAAGGCGCGACATCGCCAAAGCGAAACAGATGGCAAAGGAGATATGACGATGCCTCTCGAAACCACCCGCTTCGACATCCTCGATTACCTGAAAACCCCGGAGGATCGCTTGGCCTACATCGAGGCTGCCTTCGAGGATGGTGATCCTGCGCTCATCACGCATGCGTTGGGCGATGTAGCCCGCTCCATAGGCATGACGGCCGTGGCGAAAGAAGCCGGTGTTACCCGGGAGGCGCTTTACAAGGCATTGAGCGAGAAGGGCGATCCGCGCCTTAGCACCCTGCTGGGTGTCACCAGGGCACTTGGCCTGCAGCTCGACGTGAAGCCTATCGGCCCCGGTTCTCTGGGGGCATGAGGCATCTCAACTCGGCCCGTTCCACTCGATATCGCGCGTCGAAGCCGCCTGCAGGCTGATCCGCTCGTGCAACGCCACTCGCGCGATCTCCGCCAGCGCCGGCCATTGCGCCCTCACGGGCGCGGGATCGCCCGGCCAGTCGAGCAATTCCTGGCCCTCGCGCATCGCCTGGCGAAAGCGGGCGAGCCCGCCCGAACGCAACGCCGCTGGCAATCCATAAAGCCACATCGCAAGCCGCACCGTTTGCGGCGCTGTGACGTCGGACGCGACTTCCGGACCGTCGCCGAGCACGGCATCGGTAAACCGCGCCGGATCGCGGAAGAAATGCAGGCCGCTCACGGCACGCGGATTGCATTCGAGCGGCAGCACGCGGCCATCCGCCTCGCGCATCAGGTCGAAGGAGATCTGCCCGGTCCATGAGGTGCCGGCGACGATGTGCTCGACCAGCTCGCGCGCCGCATTGTCCTCGACCCGCTCGAAGAAAATGCCGGCGCCCTTGCCGGCGCGGTAAAGCGAGCGATAGAGCGCCAGCGCCTTGAGCCGGCCTTCGCGCGCCACCGCATAGGCGCTGATCTCCTCGCCCTGGACAAAACGCTGCGCCACCCAGGGCATGGCGGGCGAGGGCGCGATGGCATCGAGCGCTCGCGGCAGCGGGCGCAGCAGCACATGGCTGGCAAAGCGCGACCAGACCGGCTTGAACACGAGCGCGCGCGAGCGGTCGCGCACGGCTTCGATATCGTCGCGCGAACTGAGCAGCGTCGTTTCCGGCACCTTCAGCCCGAGCCGTTCGGCGAGCCGGATGAAACTGTGCTTGTTGTGAACCTGCGCCAACAACTCAATATCGGGTGCAAACAAAAGCGCCGGCATGGTCCTGCCGCGCCAGGCGAGCGCAAGGTGAAAGACTTCCTCGCAGGTCGGGATGACGAGGCCGACGCCTTCAGCCCGGATCAGCGCCGCCACGGCGTCGGCATAGGCATAGGCCTGCGGTTCGAGGCGCGGCGGCGGCAGTCGATAATAGTGCGCCGAGGCCTTGCTCGCTGCCGCGATCGGCCGCGCCGGCGTGTCGGCCAGGATCACCCTGTGCCCAGCGCCATGGAGAAGGCGCGCCAGTTGCAGCGCCACAGGGGCGCGTGCCCCGGTAATCAGGATGGATCCGTCAGCCCCCGGCATCGCTCATTCGCGGTCGTTCCCGTCGCGAAAAACCGTTGCGCGAAATCGGCGCCGTTGGCAACGCGGGCTGCTATCGATCCCTGCGCTATTTTTGGGCCGGCCGGATCATTTCCGGCGCGGCTTTGCCTTCTCGGTCGCCGGCTTGCTCGGCCAGTTCCAGCCGTCGCCCTCGCCATGCGCGGGCTGCGGCCGCGCCACATAGGCGAGCGCGCCGTTGGCCTCGAGATAGACGCGCGACAGCATTTCGGCGAGCACGCCCGACGTTATCGCCTGCAGCCCGGCAATCACCAGGAAGAAGCCGGTGATGAGCATCGGCCTGGTGCCGATGTCCTGTCCCAGGAACACTTTCACCGCAAACAGATAGGCCAGGATCAGCGAGCCGAGCACGCCGAGCACGATGCCGATGCCGCCGAAGAAATGGCCGGGCCGTGTGCGGTAGCGCAAGAAGAAGAACATGAAGACGAGGTCCAGCACCACGCGGAAGGTGCGCGAGATGCCGTATTTCGACTGGCCGTGGATGCGGGCGTGGTGCGTCACCACTTCCTGGGCGATGCGGCGCGGCGTCGTCACTGTCGCCAGCCACGCCGGGATGAAGCGGTGCATCTCGCCATAGAGCCGGACGGAGCGGATGACGCTGCCGCGGAACACCTTCAGGCTGCAGCCATAGTCCTTGAGCTGCACGCCGGTGACGCGCGCGATCAGCCTGTTGGCGATGCGCGAGGGCAGGCGGCGCATCCAGAACCCTTCCTTGCGGTTCTTGCGCCAGCCGGCGACGAGGTCGAGATCCTCGGTCAGCAGGCGATAGACCATGCGCGGAATGTCGAACGGATCGTTCTGCAGGTCGCCGTCGAGGGTCGCGATGACGTCGCCGCGCGCGGCGTCGAGGCCGGCCTGCATGGCGGCCGTCTGCTTGTAGTTGCGCACCAGCTCCACGCCATGCACATGCGGCCCGTATTGAGCCGCCAACCGGCGGATCTCGGCGGGCGTGGCGTCGGTGCTGCCGTCGTCCACCATCACCGCTTCCCAGGGCTGGCTATAGTTTTCCATCGCCTGATGGATGCGGACAAGCAGCGGCTCGACATTGTCGGCCTCGTTGTACATTGGAATCACGATGGAGAGCTTGTGCTCGGGCATGACGGCGCCCTCGGGCAATCCGGAAGCCGGAATGGGAAGCACGTTCATGGCGGTCATTTCCTTGCCGGTCCCGCCGTCGGGGTTTCCGGCAGCGTCGATTTCGAGGGGAACAGCCAGGCGATCGCACCGGTTGCGACCGCCGAGCAGAGAATGAAGAGATGCAGCGCCAGCGCCGCCTGCAGGCCGTCCTTCAAGGCGATGCCGGAATAGAGCAGTGCTGCGGCGGCACCCGCCTCATAGGTGCCGAAGCCGGCGACGCCCTGCACCGGCAGGATGGCGGCGGCTTCCGCGCCGACAGCGCCGGGAAAGGCGGTCTGGAACGAGGTGCCGAGCAGCATGGCGAGCAGCCAGCCCTGCACGCCGAGCTTCAGCGCCCAATTGGCGATCGTCCACCACCAGCCATAGCGCGAGCGTCCCGTCGCTTCGGTGAAGATGTCGCGCAATTTGCCGAATTTCGAGACGATCCTGCCGCGCCCTGTCCAGTCATGCGGCGCGCGCGCCCAGCGCGGCAGGTACCACGCGGCGGCGATCAGCGCCGCGATGCCGGCGCCCCTGAGCGCCGGATGCAGGCCCGGCCAGACGAGGCAGGCCAGCACGCCGACGACGAAAGCGTCCTGCAGCCTGAACCACAGGAGCGAAGCGCTGGCGCGCACGATCGATACGCCGAACACCTGGCGCAAAAGGATCGGGAAGGCCGTCTCGCCGCCACGGAACGGCACGATGTTGATCATGGCATTGTGGATCAGGATGACGCGAAGCGTGGCGCCGAAGCGGCCATTCACATCGTCGCGGAATTCGTCGCACACACGCAGCGCCCGCAGCACATAGGTGACGAACAGCGCCGCCGCCACCGCCGCGAACGCGCCGGGCGTGATGCTGGCAAAGGCATCGCCGACCATCTTCCAGCGCGAGTCGCTGGCAAGCCATGCCAGCAGCGCCAAAGTGACGATTATCGATATCGCTCGCTTCAATCAGGTCTCCAATGGGCCGCCCAGTCGGGACGGAAGCGCAATCCGAGGCCCACGCGGGAGCAACTCTCGGATGTCGGCCCGGCCGGCGCCGGTCCGATATCGGATACGCGCCGGCTTTTTCAACGCGCTGTTCCTATAGAGCAGCGGCCGCGGCGAATCCATAAGCTTGGTTGGAGCCTCCATCGGGACGGTCAAAAGCGGGCGGACGTCGCGCCCGCCCGCTTTGCCGGGATTGGCCTTACTGTCCTCCCATTTCCTTCTTGAACGTCTCGAAATCGACCTGCATGCCGTTGAAGATAGTGCTCCAGTGGCGCGTCAGCGCCGCCATGGCGACGGCCTCCTGGATCTCCTCGTCGGTGGCGCCGGCGCGCTTGGCGTCCCGGGTGTCGGACCAGATGCAGTAGTTGCAAGGGATCTGCGCCGCGACCGCCAGCGAGATCAGCGACTTGACCTTCGGCGGCAGCGCCGTCTTGTCGCTGAGCTCTATGGCCTTGACCTCGGCCCAGGCGCCGGGCAGACCGGCTTTCGGGAACTGTTTCACGAAGCTTGGCACGCCGCCCATCGTCGACTGTATGTCCTTGAGGGTGGCGTCATAGTCATCGGCCCGGGTCGGCGCGGAAGCCAGCACGGCGGCGAACGCGCCAGCCGCGGCGATGAGCGAGGCGGAACGCAGGCAGGAATGCACGGTTGAGACGATGCGAATGACTGACATGATGTTCTCCTCTGGTTTTTGTTAGCCTTACGATGTAAGGTGTGTGGAAAATGAACCTTACAGTGTAAGTTGTCAAGCACGGCCATGGATGCATCGAGCAAAAAAAAGCGGATCCGCGGAAAGCTCTCCCGCGAGATGATCGAGGACGCCGCCTTCGAGGTGATCGAGCGCGAAGGGCTTTCCGGCTTTTCGATGCGCAAGCTCGCCGCCAGGCTCGGCTGCGAGGCGATGAGCATCTACCACCACTTCCCCTCGCAGGCGCATCTCTACGAGACGCTGGTCGACCGGCAGATGAGTGGGCTGGTTATTCCTGACGACAGCTTGCCCTGGCGCGACAGGGTCCGCGCGGGCATGCAGGAGTTCCGCCGCGTCGCCACCGAGCACCCGGCCTTCGCGCCGTTCATCGTCGTCTACCGCATGAACTCGCCGCCCTGCCTTGCCAAGCTGAACGCCATCATCGGCCTGTTCGAGGATGGCGGCTTCGGGCCTGAGCTCAGCGCCCGGCTGTTCCGCGCCGCGGGCTACTATCTGATGGGCGCGATCCTCGACGAGACGGCCGGCTATGCCAAGGGGCCTTCGGCGGTCACCACCATCAGCAATGAGGAACTGGCGCGCGACTATCCGAGCGTCATGAAGGCTGGCGCCTATTTCGGCGCCGGTGGCTTCGACAAGACTTTCGAGCTTGGCCTGGAAATGTTTCTGGACGAGATGGAGCGGGTCCGCGAAGCTGCCCGAAACGAAACCGCCAAAAAATAGCGGCATCTCGCCCCGAAAACCTAAGGCCCTGAATGCGCTTCCTCTGTATCCTAGTTCTTATCGCTGGTGCCGCCATCGGCATCTTCTATCCCTGGGCGATGAGCAATTTTTCCGGCCATGCCATCGGCACGTATCGCGTCTATGAGGGCGGCCGCTTCCGGCCGGTCACCGCGCAGCTCGCCGCGGGCGACGCGCCGGTGAGAGTGCTGGTCGACCTTACCGCGCGGGCCGAACGCGTCGCCGGGCAGCAGCGCACGGTGTTGACGCTGACCGCCGCCGCGGGCGGCCGCACGGCGCTTGCTTCGACGCTTTCCTTCAACCACACCGACAATCCGCGCCAGGTCAGCCCGCAACTGCCCGACAAGATCTTTCGCGACGAGGCCGGCGTCATCGAGGCGGTCACACCCGGTCCTTACGTCTTCACCGTCGGCCCCGGAGATGCCGACGGCATCGACATGCGCGCAGTCGATCTCATCCTGCGCGCCGGCACCGCCTCGGTCGACGAACGCGCGCAGCCGGTCGGCTATGGGCTGATGGGCATCGGCCTCGCCGGACTGGTGCTGTCGCTGGTCGTCGGCCGGCGCGGCGGAGGCCATCCGCAGAATCCCAATTCGCAGCCGCCACCGCCGCGCTGGGGCCGCAACGGTTCGCCGCGAGCATGATGCCGAAGAGTGTGAAGCGGTTTTCGGTCGACATGATGCTCTTTAGAGTGAGGCGCGCATGAACTATCGCCACGCCTACCACGCCGGCAATTTCGCCGATGTCGTCAAGCATGCCGTGCTCGCGCGCCTCATCGAATATCTCAAGCAGAAGGACAGGGCCTTCCGCGTCGTCGACACCCATGCCGGCATCGGCCGCTATGACCTTGCTTCGCTCGAGGCCGGCAAGACCGGCGAGTGGCAGGGCGGCATCGGCCGGCTGATCGAGGCCGCGCTCGAGCCGCGGGCAGCGGCACTGCTTCAGCCCTATATGGAAGCGGTGCGCGCGCAAAATCCCGGCGGTGGCCTGAAGCATTATCCGGGCTCGCCGCTGATCGTTCGCCATCTCCTGCGCGGCCAGGACCGGCTGACGGCGATCGAGCTGCATCCCCAGGATGCCGCGCGGCTGAATTCGGTTTTCGCCGGCGATTTCCAGACGAGGGTGATCGAGCTCGACGGCTGGCTGGCGCCGGGCGCGCAATTGCCGCCGAAGGAAAAGCGCGGCCTTGTCCTCATGGATCCGCCTTTCGAGGAAGAGGGCGAGTTCTCCCGCCTCGTCGAGGCCCTGAGGAAGGCGCACCGGCGCTGGCCGGGCGGCATCTACGCGCTCTGGTACCCGATCAAGGACCGCAAGGCGGTCACCGCTTTCCGCGCGGCGCTGAAGGAAACCGGCATTCCGAAACTGCTCGACATTGCTTTCGAGATACGGCCTACCTCGGGCGAACCAAGCTTCGACGGCAGTGGGCTGGTGGTGGTCAATCCGCCCTACACGCTGGAAGGCGAATTGCAGCTGATGCTGCCGGCGCTACACAAAGTGCTCGCCGTCCGGCAGCCGTCGCGCTGGATGCTCGATTGGCTGGCTGGCGAGTAGGGCGCTCTAAGCCAGTACCGAGGGCGTCACCCCGGTCAGCCGCCGGCTCTCGCGGATCAGATGTGCCTGGTCGGCATAGCCGGCTTCGATCGCCAGCAGCGCGGTCGAAGCTTCGCCCTGCCGTCGCTGCAGGCGGCGGAACCGGTGGAAGCGCAGGATGCGGTCGAGCGTCTTCGGGCCATAGCCGAACGTGTCATCGAAGCGCCGGCGCAGCGTCCGCTCGCTCATATGCAGGTGACGCTGCAGGAACGGAACAAGCGGCGTTTCCGGCGGCAATCCCTCGTGGATGACGTCGAAGGCCCGGCCCATCTGCGGGTCGAGCGCATCGCGCCCCTGCGTGTGCATGCCGACGGTCTCCTCCAGTTGCCGCACCAGCTCGACAAGGTCCGGCGCCGCCTTGACGCGCTCGGTCAGCGCGCGGGCGCGGGTGCCCCAGACCTCGCCGAGGTCCAGCCGCCCGCCGACGATTTCGCCGGCCGGCACGCCGAGCCAGCCGGCGGCCGCGCCCGGCCGGAAGCGGAAGCCGATGATCACCGCACCGGCCGGCGGCGTCTCGATCTGCGGCTCCTTGTCCGGCCCTGCCACGCGGAAGCGGCCGTCGATCCACTGCAGATCGATCGTGGCGTCCGGTGTGATGACGATGGGTGGAACAGCGTGCTCGTCCATGCGGTGAACCCAGACCGCGGAGAAGGCATCGGCCAGGTCCGGAGGGGCGGGCCGCTCCCGAAAGAAGCCGGTTGTCTGCGCCAGGACCGGTTCCATCTCTTCTCCGATATGATCGGTACGACGGCCGTTTTGGCCGAAATCTTCAAGGCCGGCCACGTCATCCATGGCAAAACGGACGGAGCTTCACGGGTGCTTCGCGCACTCTCATCGGACCGCATCCGTTTGCGACTGTGGTCACAAATATAGAAAGGAGTGAGAGAAATGAAAGCTCGCATCACCGTACTGACGCTCGGCGTCGATGATCTGGAAGCGTCCCTCAAATTCTATCGCGACGGCCTCGGCCTGCCGACTGACGGCATCATCGGCCGCGAATTCGAGCATGGCGCCGTCGCGTTCTTCGATCTCGCCGGCGGCCTGAAATTCGCCATCTACGAGCGCGCCAACATAGCCTGGGATGCCAGCGTTCCTCAAACCGGCCGCAGCCCGACCGAGTTGACCATCGGCCACAATGTCGGCAGCGAGGCCGAGGTCAACGCGGTGATGGCTGAGGCCGTCAAGGCCGGCGCGCGCGTGGTCAAGCCGGCGCAAAAAACCTTCTGGGGCGGCTATGCCGGCTACTTCCAGGATCCCGACGATCATCTGTGGGAGGTCGTCTACAACCCGGCCTTCGTACCCGAGGACTGAACGGAGCGAAGTGTGTCGTCGAGAGGAGGCCGCCATGCCTGATCAAATGATCCAAGCGCTTGGCGCTCTCCTCATCGGCGGCGTGTTCGTCTTCGCCGGCATCGAGCATTTCGTGAAATTCGCGGCGATGCGCGACTATCTGGCCGCCCGGAAATTTCCGGCTCCGGCCTTGATGCTGGCAGCCGGTTCGGCGGTCGAGGTCGCCGCCGGTTTGCTGCTCGCTATTGGCATAGCCCGGCCAATCGCCGCCGGCGCGCTGGTCATCTTCACGCTGACGACGAACCTCGTGCTGCTGCGTTTCTGGGCCAGCGAGGAGCCGGAGCGCCAGGTGTTGCGCAATGCGTTCCTGATCAACATTGCCGTTATCGGCGGGCTGCTGCTTGCCGGCACTGTCTGATTAGCCGGTGTGGTCTGGAACGAAATTTTGCGGAAACCATTGTTTTCGCACCCGCTTGACCGCCGCCAAGCGAATCCGCACAGTGCGTGCAATCGACCTTGAGAGGCTGTCATGACTCGCTTCGCCCATTCCGCTCTTGCCGCGCTGATTTCACTGAGCACCCCGTTGGCCGCCCCGCTTGGCTTCAGCCAGGCTGCGCATGCCGCCGACCTGTCCATCTATACCGAGGACGACGGCAGCGTCTGCGGCGAAAGCTGGGTGCTGAGCAAGATCACCGACCGCTTCTCCTACCAGGTGCATCACGTGCCGCATCTGCCGGACGTCGCGATCACCGATTTCCGCAACATCCGCCAGCATCGCTATGAGCCGGCGAGCGACGAATGGCCGATCGGCCGCCACTATTGCCGCGCCACCGTCAACCTGTCGGACGGCCGCGACCGCTCGATCTTCTACCTGATCGAGGAAGGCCAGGGTTTTGCCTCGATCGGCGACAATGTCGAGTTCTGCGTCTCCGGCTTCGACCGCTGGATGGTCTATAACGGCCGCTGCCGCGTGCTTAGGTAAGGCGGAGAGGCGCTATCGCCGAAGCTGCCAATCTCCCCCGCAAGGGGGGAGATCAGATAATTGTGCTGGTCTCAACCGTTTCACCACCGGCCCGCGCGAGCAGCAGCGCGCGTTCCCGTTCATTGCCGGTGAGCGCGGCGGCGCGGCGGAATTCGGCGCGGGCTTCCTCCATCCGGCCGAGCTTCGCCAACAGGTCGCCGCGCACGATGGGCAACAGATGTGTATCCTTCAACTGCTCCCGCAGCGCGTCGGCGATGGCGAGGCCTTGCGCCGGTCCGAACGCCATGCCGGCAGCAACGGCCCGGTTGACCTCGACGATGGGCGAGGGCGCGGCCAGCGCAAGCGCCTGGTAATAGGCGGCGATGGCGATCCAGTCGGTGTCGGCCGCGCTCACAGCGCGGGCATGGCAGGCGGCGATCATCGCCTGCAACTGATAGGAACCGGGTGTCGGCGTCAGCGCCATCGCGCGTTTCAGCCCGTCGAGGCCGCGCTGGATCAGTGACCAGTCCCAGCGGCCGCGGTCCTGGTCGGGCAACAGGATCGGATTGCCCGTTCCGTCGGTGCGGGCGCCAAAGCGCGAGGCGCTGAGCTCCATCAGAGCCACAAGGCTGAGCGCCTCGGGCTCCTCGGGCACCAGCGCCGCGAGCAGGCGGCCGAGGCGCATCGCTTCGCCACTCAAATCCGCGCGCAGCCAGTCCGGTCCGGCCGAGGCGACATAACCTTCGTTGAAGATCAGGTAGATCACTTCCAGCACGGCGCCCAGGCGCTCGCGCCGCTCTGGCCCGCGCGGCGTCTCGAAGGCGATGCCGGCATCGCGCAGTGTCCTTTTGGCGCGCACGATCCGCTGGGCGACGGTGACCTCGGGCACCAGGAAGGCGCGCGCGATCTCCTGCGTCGACAGCCCACCGAGCATTCGCAGCGCAAGCGCCGTGCGCTGCTCGGCCGGCAGCACCGGATGGCAGGCGATGAAGACCAACCGCAGCAGATCGTCGTCGATATCCTCGTCGAGCGCCGCCTCGATGTCGGGCATCGCGCGCTCCAGCTCGGCGAGATCGACGGCGAGCTGCCGATGCTTGCCGTCGATCAGCACGGTGCGGCGCAGCCGGTCGAGCGCCCTGTTGGTGGCGACCCTGGTCAGCCAGGCGGCCGGGTTGTGCGGAATGCCGTCGTGGGGCCAGCGCTCCAGCGCCAGCACGAAGGCATCCTGCACCACCTCCTCGGCCAGCCCGACGTCGCGCAGGGTGCGGGTAAGCCTGGCGGCGAGCTTCGGCTGCTCGATCCGCCAGACCGCTTCGATCGCCGCCGTGACGGTCAACCCTTCAGCTCTCCGAACCCTTCGGCGGCCTTCTGGACGTCCTCGGGGAAATCGTTCATCTCGAAAACGCGCCGGACCTCGATAACGTCGTTTTCCCCGGCGGGGCAGCGCCGCGCCCATTCGATGGCCTCCTCGGGCGAGCGCACATCGATCACCCAATAGCCGCCGAGCACTTCCTTGACCTCGGCGAACGGGCCGTCGGTGACAGCCGGCTTGCCGCCCTTGAAGGAGACCCGTGCGCCCGAGGACGGCGGATGCAGCCCGTCAAGCGCGAGCAGGACGCCGGCCCGCTTCAGTTCTTCATTGTATTTCATCATCGTCGCCACGGCCTCGGCTTCGGGCCTGGCGTCGGGAGCCGCGGTCGCGTAGCCGCCGGGGATCATCAGCATCATGAAACGCATCTTGTATTCCTTCGGTTTGGTTGGTTGCGATCATACGACGAATGGGGATCGGCGGAATCGACAGGCGATGCGAAATTAATTGCGATACCGGCAGCCGGGCGAGGAGGCTTGGCGGCGCGCGGGCCGAAGTAAGCTTCCTCTGCCAGCGCTGCCTCAGGCTGCCTTGCTGCCCGATAGGTAGGCGCAGATCAGCTCGCCGAGTTGCTTCTGCAATTCAGGCGCGTCGAGCATGTCGCGGCGCGCTGCGTTGTGGATCACGCCCTCGATCGCCGAGGAGAGCACGCGCGCCATCGTCTCGGTATCCTTGCGGCGCTTGCGATACTGCGCGACGGCCGCCGCATAATGTTCGAGATAGCGCGCCTGGAACGAAGCATGCGCGGCGCGCGAGCCGCGGTCGCCGGGCGCTTCGTCGAGGAGCACCTGGTGCAGCGTCGGATGAATGCTGTGCGCGCCGATCATGCCGCGCACCAGCTCGCGCGCGAACTGCCTGAGCGGCTTCTCGTCTGCTGCCGCTTCGCTGATCACCGACAGCACCTGATCGAAGTGACGGCGCCGGATTGCCTCGACCAGAGCGAGCTTGTCGGGGAAGTATTGATAGAGTGAGCCGATGCTGACGCCCGCGGCCTCGGCAACCTTGTTGGTGGAGAAGCCGGCCCAGCCGAGCTCGCTCAGAACGTGAGCACCGGCTTCGATGATCGCCTCGACGGTAGCGATCGAACGCGCCTGGCGCGGCTGCTTGCGCATGCGCGCGGCCGGCTTTGCAATGCGAGTAGACATCCTGGCCCGTCTCCCGAGAATATAAACAGGATACTCACATTCATTTCATCAACGCAAATGGAGCCGGAAGATGAGTGCCAAGACCCTGCTGAAGAGCTTGTTTGCCTATCAGGCCTGGGCGAACAATGAGCTTGTCGAAAAGCTTGCCGGAATGGGTCCGTCTCCCGACGCCGGGGACCGCCACGCCGCGATCCGTCTGATGAACCACCTCCATGTCGTGTCGCGGATTTTCGCCGCGCATCTCAAGGGCGTTGCCCATGGCTATGCGAGCGACAACACCGAGGAAACTCCGGAGCCCGCCGGGTTGCGCGCCGCGTTGGCCGAGGCCGACGGCTGGTATCTCGATTATCTCGAAACCGTTTCGGAGCAAGAGCTTGCCGAGCCGGTCGCCTTCACATTCACCGACGGCGACAAGGGCTGCATGACGAGGCAGGAGATGCTGACCCATGTCGTCCTGCACGGCAGCTACCATCGCGGCGAGATCGGCCGCATGCTGACGCGGATCGCGGTCTCGCCGCCTTGGGACACCTACGCCGTTTATCTGCATCGGGCCGAGCCGATGCGTCGCCTGCAGGGCGAACGCGAACCCGCGGAGGCTTGAGGGCGGTATCTGAATATGAGCTAAAAGCTCACTTACCAGCGCGCAAGCTTTGATCGCGGCGCGCAGCCGATTGATCTGTAGATGTTTGTGCTGGACAAGATGAGACAGGCGCTCGGCGGGTTCTCCTCTATTGTGAGCACTATGCTCACATTCATTTGTAAGGTTATGCTAGGGATGGGTGGATGATCGGGTCATAGAAGCCGCACGGAAACCTGCATGGCGTGCCGTCACTTCGAAAGTGAAAGATTCGCTCACAATTTTCGATGAGATGCATCTTCTCGCGTTTCGCGTAACCAAAATTCAATAACTGAAAATCATTGTGTTGCTTCGCTGGCTAGACAGTCGCGAGTCAGATATGCATAGGCACGCCGGGTCACTCACGACCATCGGCAAAACGCAAGGGGCATCGCATGGCAAAGACGACAACCAAGGCGCCGGCGGCGAAAGCGCCGGCAAAGAAGCCGGCAGCTAAGGCTGCCGCGAAACCTGCAGCAGTGAAGAAGGCAGCGGCGCCGAAGGCAGCTGCCAAGGCTCCGGCCAAGGCAGCAGCGAAGCCGGCGGCGAAGGCTGCGGCCAAGCCGGCCGCAAAGGCCGCGGCGAAGCCTGTCGCCAAGGCAGCGGCAAAGCCCGCGGCCAAGGCAGCAGCCAAGCCTGCCGCCAAGAAGCCGGCAGCGAAGGCCGCGGCCAAGCCCGCCGCCAAGGCTCCGATGAAGGCAGCCGCCGCCAAGGCACCGGCAGCTGTCAAGAAAGCTGCTCCGGCAAAGAAGCCGGCCGGCAAGAAGTAATCGCGTAGCTTCGCTTGGCTGGCCCAACAGGTGAGGGCGGGTGCCACCCAGGCACCCCTCTCGCCAATTCGGTGTGACAGCGAGCGGAGACGGAGCGGACGCTCCTCCTAAAGCTCTCGGAAATTTTGCTGCCAGGCAAAACTTCCGGGAGCTTTTTTGTTGCGGCAGCCGCGCCGGCAAAATGCATTGGCCAATCGGGATTGGCTTTGCTGGGCCGTTGCTCCGGAGATCTGTTCGGTCGACAGTGCGGCAAACAACTGGGAAACCGATCATGCCGAAACTGCTCTACGCCTCCACGTCCCCCTACAGTTCGAAGGTCCGCATGGCGGCCATCTATGCCGGCATCGCCGTCGACCTCGTGCCGGTCAAGACGGAGGACAAGCCCGCCGAGCTGATCTCGGCCAATCCGCTCGGCAAGATCCCGGTGCTGGTGCTGGAGGACGGCCGCGCGATCCATGACAGCCGCGCCATCACCCAGCATCTCAACCGGCTGTCGAAGAACGCGCTGTTCCCGCGCAATCCCGACAAGCGGCTCGAGGCGGAAGTTCTCGAGGCTCTGGCCGACGGCATTTGCGACTGCGCGCTGTCGATGGTCTATGAGCGGCGTACGCGGCCCGAGACTTTTGTCTATCAGCCCTGGCTCGATCGCCAGTGGGTAAAGATCGCCGCCGCGCTCGACCTGCTCAACGCCAACCCGCCGAAGCTGCCGAAGAAGATCACCGCTGGCCAGCTGGCGCTGCGCGCCACCCTCGGCTACCTCGCGCTGCGCTTTTCCGGCCAGTGGGAGAAGGGCCGCGGTCGGCTCCTGCGCTGGGCCGCGCGGTTTGATGAGAAGTTTCCGGAACTGAAAGGCAGCGTGCCGGGGTAAATACAGCCAATCTCCCCCGCAAGGGGGGAGATCAGCAGCTTCGCCGCTGCGCTTCCCCATAGCGCCGCCTCCACTTGAACCTCCTCCCATTTCCATGCTTGCCTGATACCATCCAAATCGAGGAGGTGGTGAGCATGGCAAAGCCCTCGACCGGCGTCGCGCCCGACCCGATGGTCGAGCGCCTGCGCGCCGCCCTCGGCAAGCGTGCCTTCACCGAGCAGAAGATGTTCGGCGGCACCTGCTTCATGATCAACGGCAATATGCTGATCGGCACCTCCAAGCGCGGGCTGCTGGTGCGTGTCGGCAAGGATGCGCATGCGGCGGCCGCCGCCCGTCCCCATGCGAGCCCGATGGAAATGGGCGGACGCTCGATGGAAGGCTATGTCCACGTCGCGCCGGAAGGCACGGCGAGCGAAGCCGACCTCGGCGCCTGGCTCGCTCGCGCGCTGGCCTTCGTCGAGACGCTGCCGCCGAAGGTCAAGTCCGCCAAGGTCGCAAAGCGGCCAGCCTGAAGAGATCGCGCGGCCTATTCTGCGCCGCATGACGGGCCGCGCCCGGCGGCTGGCGGAGGACAAAATGGCATCTCTGGCGGGACGTTGCATGTGCGGCGCGGTCACCTGGACATATTCCGGGGAAGTCACGCGCAACCTTGTCTGTCACTGCGCCGATTGCCAGCGCGCCACGTCCTCCCCGTTCACCGCCTTCCTGGGGCTGCGACCGGGGCAACTGAGCTGGACCGGCGACATCAGGCACTATGAAAGCAGCCCGAACACGTTTCGCGGGTTCTGCCCATCCTGCGGCACGAGGCTCTATTTTCGCTCCGACAAATGGCCCCACGAGATCCATGTCCATGCCGCGACGCTGACCGACCCGGGCGACTACCGGCCGGACGCACAGGTCGTCATGCGCTCGCGCGCGAGATGGCTCGACCAGCTGCCGTCGATCCCCGTCCATGACGGCTTCCAGCAAAAGCCAGCCGTTCCGGCCGAGAGTCTCTGACGGCTGTCCGCCACGGACAGTAGCGAGGCGGCGGGCATGAGGCGCATCGGCTCGCGGGTGAAGCGCAGGCACAAAAAAAGCCGGGCGCGAGGCCCGGCTTTTCTGTGTCGTGGCTTGGACGACTTAGAACTTCATACCGACGCCGAAGGTGACGCGGTTGTCCTTCGACTTGACGCTTCCGACATTGTCGAAGTTCTTGCTGCCGTAGTCGGTGTAACGGTACTCGACACGGCCGAACACGTTGTCCGTGATCTTGATGTCGCTGCCGACGCCGGCCGTCCAGCCAAACATCGCCTTGCTGTCGCTGGAGATGCCGTCATCGATCTTCTGGTTTTTGCCAGCGAGACCGCCGGTGCCGTAGAGCAGGATTTCCGGAGTCACGGCATAGCCGAGGCGAGCGCGCAGCGAGCCATCGAGGCCGCCCTTGGCCTTGATGCCAGCGCTGTCGCCCTTGACGCCGTTGTAGCCGAGATCGGCTTCAGCGCCGTACACGAAGTTCTCCTGCTGCCACTGGTAGCCGCCGAAAACGCCGCCGACGAAGCCCTTGGTCTTGATATTGGGGCCGCCGTCGCGGAGATTGGCATGACCGCTGAAGCCGTAGCCGGCGCTCAGACCGACATAGGGGCCGGCCCAGGAAGCAACCGGAAGCTCGGCAACCGGGGCGGGAGCCGGGGGCTCTTCGGAAACGACGTCCGCGGCAAAAGCGGTACCGGCGAAGGCGAACAGCCCGAGCGCAGCGGCGAGCGGCGCGAATTTGAGATTGGTCTTCATTATTATAACTCCTTAAGCCACAAGACACTTAGGCTTGTTTGTTCATGAAACGCCCCGGCCCGTCCGGGGGGATAAACGGGTCTGGCGTTCAACGGTTCCAAATGTCGTGCTGAAATGCGGCTGAAGCGAACCTGAACTTGGGTCATTCCCTGGCGCGAATGAGGCCGAACCTTGACGTTGCATCTTCGCAACAGCGAAATGTCAGCAGGCTAATTATGTTGCGCTGCACACCGCTTGGTTCAAGGGGTCCAGCGACATATATTGCCGTATGCGACGCCCCGAATCCGGTGGGGTGGACGCGCGTCCGGGCCGCTTCGCCACATTCCTGCCCCAGGTGGAAATGGCATTTAACGCTTTGGTCCGTCATATTGTGCCGGCTCCCGGAATCGTGAAGCCGATTGAGGATTG
Organism: Mesorhizobium australafricanum; assembly: GCF_033977265.1. Classification (NCBI taxonomy): domain Bacteria; kingdom Pseudomonadati; phylum Pseudomonadota; class Alphaproteobacteria; order Hyphomicrobiales; family Phyllobacteriaceae; genus Mesorhizobium; species Mesorhizobium australafricanum. The sequence continues at coordinate 66,227 of NZ_JAVIIT010000008.1, forward strand.
ACAGATGAAGACAGCTGCCGACGTGGCGCTGGTGACAGGCGGGGCCAAACGCATAGGCAAGGCGGTCGTCGAGGACCTTGCCGCGCATGGCTTTGCCGTCGCCATCCACGCCAATCGTTCGGGTGAAGAGGCCGAGACCTTGGCCGACCGCATTAGGGGCGAGGGCGGCCGCGCCGCCGTGATCGCCGCCGACTTGACCGACATGGACGCCGTCTCGGATCTCGTCGGCCGCGCCGAAGCCGCGCTCGGACCTGTCACGCTACTGGTCAACAACGCCTCTCTGTTCGTCGACGACCGAGTGGAAGATTTCGACTGGCAGGCCTGGGACCGCCATTTCGCCATCCATGTGAAGACGCCGGCGCTGCTGGCGCAGAACTTTGCCCGCGCCCTGCCTGAAGGCGAGGAGGGGCTGATCGTCAACATCATCGACCAGCGCGTCTGGCGGCCGACGCCGCGCTATTTCTCCTACGCGCTGTCGAAATCGGCGCTGTGGACGCAAACGCAAATGCTGGCGCAGGCGCTCGGGCCGCGCATCCGCGTCAACGCCATCGGCCCTGGCCCGACGCTGAAGAACAAGCGCCAGGATGACGATGATTTCGACAGCCAGGTCGAGGGCCTGATCCTGCAGCGCGGCCCGCAATTGCCCGAATTCGGCGCCACGATCCGCTATCTCTGGCAGGCGCGCTCGGTGACCGGCCAGATGATCGCGCTCGACGGCGGCCAGCACCTTGCGTGGCAGACGCCCGATGTGACAGGCATGGTGGAATGAGTCCCTCGACCCAAAGACGCAACGGCGCCGCCGACGATCTGCCGCCCGATCTCGACCCCGATATCGACATTGAGGACGAGGCGGCGGAAGAGATCGTCGAGCCCGAGGCTTTGCCGTCCGGTCCTGAGGTCGCCTTCACGGCCATCGACTGGACGCCGCATGCCGGCGATGCCGACGGCATGGTCGGCACCGAGGTGATCCAGACCCTCGTCAAGCGGCTGCCCAACCAGCCCGGCGTCTATCGCATGATGAATGCCACCGGCGACGTGCTCTATGTCGGCAAGGCGCGCAGCCTGAAGAAGCGCGTCACCAACTACGCGCAAGGGCGTTTCCACACCGCCCGCATCGGCCGCATGGTGCGCGAGACGGCGACGATGGAGTTCGTCGTCACCCGCACCGAGATCGAGGCGCTGCTGCTCGAGGCCAATCTCATCAAGCGGCTCAGGCCCCGCTTCAACGTGCTGATGCGGGACGACAAGTCGTTTCCTTACATCCTGTTGACCGGCGACCATGTCTCGCCCGGCATCTACAAGCATCGCGGCGCGCGCTCGCGCAAGGGCGACTATTTCGGCCCCTTCGCCTCTGCCGGCGCGGTCGGCCGCACCATCAATTCCCTGCAGCGCGCTTTCCTGCTTCGAAGCTGCACCAACTCCTTCTACGAGAACCGCACAAGGCCGTGCCTGCTCTACCAGATCAAGCGCTGCGCCGGTCCCTGCACCGGCGAGATATCGCATGAGGGCTATGCCGAGCTGGTCACAGAGGCCAAGGATTTCCTCTCCGGCCGCAGCCAGAAGGTGAAGACCGAAATCTCTGCGGCCATGCAGCAGGCGTCGGAAGAGCTCGATTTCGAGCGCGCGGCCATCTACCGCGACCGGCTTGCAGCGCTGTCGCATGTGCAGGCGCATCAGGGCATCAACCCGCAGACGGTGGAGGAGGCCGACGTCTTCGCCATCCACCAGGAAGGTGGTCAGACCTGCATCCAGGTGTTCTTCTTTCGGACCGGCCAGAATTGGGGCAACCGCGCCTACTTCCCCAAGGCCGATCCGGCGCTGGAGCCGGCCGAGGTGCTGGGCTCGTTCCTGGCCCAGTTCTATGACGACAAGGTGCCGGCGCGCACGCTGCTTCTCTCCCAGACCGCGCAGGAACAGGAATTGCTCGGCGAGGCGCTCTCCACCCATGCCGGCCGCAAGATATCGATCTCGGTGCCGCAGCGGGGCGAGAAGAAGGACCTGACCGATCACGCGCTGCAGAACGCGCGCGAGGCGCTCGGCCGCAGGCTGGCCGAGACTTCGACCCAGGCGCGGCTGCTCACCGGCTTTGCCGAGACCTTCGGCCTGGCAAAGCCGCCGGTGCGCATCGAGGTCTACGACAACTCGCACATCATGGGCACCAATGCCGTCGGCGCAATGGTCGTCGCCGGCCCGGAAGGTTTTGTGAAGAACCAGTACCGGAAGTTCAACATCCGCTCGACCGAGATCACGCCGGGCGACGATTTCGGCATGATGCGCGAGGTGATGCAGCGGCGTTTTTCGCGGCTGCTCAAGGAGCATGGCGACGAGCAGAAATCGTCAGTGTCTGAGAGCCTTGCCCCGGAGGACGGCGCCGGCGAGGAGGATCTGGTCGCCGGCAATGGCGGCTTCCCGGCCTGGCCCGACGTCATCCTGATCGACGGCGGCCAGGGCCAGATGACGGCGGTGCGCCAGATCCTTGCCGATCTCGGCATCGAGGACCGGGTGGTCGCCATCGGCATCGCCAAGGGTCCGGACCGCGACGCCGGCCGCGAGCGCTTCTTCGTCAAGGGCAGGGAGAGCTTCATGCTGCCGGTGCGCGATCCGGTGCTCTACTTCGTCCAGCGCCTGCGCGACGAGGTGCACCGCTTCGCCATCGGCTCGCACCGCGCCCGCCGCAAGAAGGAGATGGTCAAAAGCCCGCTCGACGAGATCGCCGGTATCGGCCCCGGACGCAAACGCGCGCTGCTCCATGCATTCGGCACCGCCAAGGCGGTCAGCCGCGCCGCGGTCGAGGACCTGGTCAAGGTCGACGGTATCTCCGAGCATGTGGCGAAGCTGGTCTACAATCATTTTCACGAGAGCTGACGGCCGGTTTCGGGCACGGAAGTTCAATGCGGGTGGTCTCTTTTCGGGGATGCTCTGCCTGGATAGGAGCCGAGACAGCTACCGCGTCGTCATCCAAGGGCGAAGCAAGGAGCGAAGCGACGCGGCGCAACCCCTAGGATCCATGCCGTGACACCAAGGCGTTGATTCGTTGCAGAATTCTGCTCCGTTGCATCCCTCGATCGAGGTCACGGCATGGATCCTCGGGTCTACGCAGGAGCTCCGCTCCTGCTCCGCCCGTGGATGACGAAGTTGCTCGGCCTTCGCCCAATCTCCAGCATCGCAAAGAGCCGGCATCGGGGGAGATGCCCCGGTCCACCCTCCGCAGCTGCTGCGGAGGACGGGCAGGGCAAAGGGGTCCTTCACGCCGCCCCTCACGCCATTTTTCCCTGTCCAATCGAATCTCGCCTGTTGACCCCCTACATTGGCTTCTGATTTGAGTACCTCTCTGGCGGAGGAGATTTCCCGAGACGACATGGCACAGCGCGCGTTCAACCTGCCGAACATACTGACCTACGCCCGCATCGTCGCGGTGCCGCTGGTCGTGCTGTGCTTTTTTCTCGAGGGGCATCTGAAGTCGTCCGACTTCGCCCGCTGGTCGGCGCTGGCCATCTTCCTGCTCGCCTCGATCACCGATTACTTCGACGGCTATTTTGCGCGCGCCTGGCAGCAGACCTCCAATATCGGCAAGATGCTGGACCCGATCGCCGACAAATTGCTGGTCGCCACCTGCCTGCTTTTGCTTGCAGCCGACACGGACCGCCACGCCGGCATCGCCGGCTGGTCGCTCTGGGCGGCGATCATCATCCTGTGCCGAGAGATCCTGGTTTCGGGCCTGCGCGAATATCTGGCTGCCTTGAAAGTTTCGGTGCCGGTGACGCAGCTCGCCAAATGGAAGACCACCATTCAGATGGTCGCCATCGCCTTCCTGCTGGCCGGCCCGGCCGGCGACAAGTTCTTTCCGCTGACCACGCAGATCGGCCTGGTTCTGTTGTGGGTCGCCGCGCTGGTCACGCTCTACACCGGCTACGATTATTTCCGCGCCGGCCTCAAGCACATCATGGACGAGTGAGATGCGCCTTATCTATTTCGCCTGGGTGCGCGAGCGGATCGGCAAGCCGGAAGAGGATGTCGAATTGCCGGCCGGCATCGAGACGGTCGCCGATTTGCTTGGCTGGCTCAAGTCGCGCGGCGAGGAGTACGAGAACGCGCTGCAATACCCGGACGTCATCCGCGTCGCCATCAATCAGGAACATGTCGGCCACCGCGAGAAGATAGAAGGCGCGCGCGAGATCGCCCTGTTTCCGCCGATGACCGGGGGCTGAGATGGCCGGCGCGGTCTTGCCCGCCATCCGCATCCAGCGCGAGGATTTCGACGTCGCCGCCGAGATCGCCGGCCTGACCAAAGGCCGCGCCGATGTCGGCGCCGTGGTGACTTTTTCCGGCCTTTGCCGTGACGAACAGGGCGCGCTGTCGGCGCTCGAACTCGAGCACTATCCCGGCATGGCCGAGGCCGAGATCGGCCGTATCGCCGCGCAAGCCCTCGAGCGCTGGCCGCTGCAGGGGCTCACCGTCATCCATCGCCATGGAAAGATAGCGCCGGGCGAAAACATCGTGCTGGTGGTGGCGGCCTCGTCGCACCGGCAGGCGGCCTTCGAGGCGGCGGATTTCCTCATGGACTATCTGAAGTCGCGCGCGCCCTTCTGGAAGAAGGAGCATCTCGCCGACGGCACCCAGGGCGGCTGGGTCGAGGCCAAGGAAGCGGACGACGAGGCCGCCGACCGCTGGAAGAAATCTGGCGAATAAGTCCGGCCTCGGCCATCGAACGACCGCAATCCTTCCCGACCTTGCCAATCGGTTTGATTTGCTTGGCGGAGCAGGGTCATGCTGGACCGCATCGCGGAATTCTTCATCTTTGGGCTGGTGCCGCTGGTCGTCGGCGTGCTTGCCGTGCCGGAAGTGACCAAGGCCGGTGAAAAGACGATTGCCGGCGAGGTGACCTACCGCGAGCGCGTCGCCCTGCCGCCCGATGCCGTGCTTTCGGTCGAGATCGCCGACGTCTCGCTGGCCGATGCGCCGGCAACCGTGATTGCCAAGCGCAAAATAGCGCCGGCCGGCCAAGTGCCGATCAAGTTCGAGATCGGCTTCGATCCCAAGGCGATCAAGCCCCGCAGGACCTATGCGCTGCAGGCCCGCATAACTGTCGAGGACCGGCTGTTGTTCATCACCGACAGCCGCCATCAGGTCGATCCGCTGGATGGCAAGCCGCAGACCGTCGTACTGAAGATGGCAGCGTCCTGACGCTTCACCAAGCGAGCCGAGGCATTTCGCAAAAGATCAGCCCTGTGGCGGCTGTGGCGCCGGCGTCAGGCCGAAGCGGCGCATCAGGTCCATGAGCCTCGCGCGGTCGGGCGGGCCACCGGCGCTGAAGATGGCAAATGCCTCGCGGAAATATTCCGGGCCGATCGCCGCGGATGTCACCACGCACAGCACTTTGGCGGTTTCGGTGGTGTTGTTGTCGAAGCGGTGGACCGCGCCGCGCGGAATGCACAGGGCTTGTCCCGGCTCGATGTTGTGCTGCTGGCCGTCGACGGTAAGCGAGAGTACGCCCTCGATCCCATACATCGTCTCTTCATAGTGGTCATGGCTGTGTGCCGGGGCGAGCAGGCGCTGGGAGCCGGGCACCGTCAGCTCAAAGGCGGCGATGCTGCCGTTCGACTGCTCGCCGGTGAGAAGGAAGCGCACGGCAAGCCGGCCATCGCCGATTGTCTCGTCTGCCGGATTGACGCGGATCTGGTTGGCTTTTTCTAGCATTGCATCCTCCCGCATGGTAAATCGAATTTACCGATATGAGTAAATTCAATTTACCGGACTGTCAATGGCCCAACTCACGGATGACCCGCCAAGGAGGCCTCCTTTGATCGGCGCGCTGCTGCGCGTGCCGGCCATGGCCATCCACCGCAAGCTGATCCGGGAGCTCAGGGCATCCGGATTCGAGGACCTCAGCCCGCCGCATATGGCGGTGATCCAGTATCCGGGTCCGGACGGGATGCGCCCGAGCGCGCTTGCCGAGCGTGCGGCCATGAGCAAGCAGGCCATGAACCAGCTGCTGAAGACGCTGGAGGGCATGGGCTACATCACGCGTTCCATGGCGCCTGACGACGGCGGCGGGACGGTCGTCAATTTCACCGACCGCGGCCGCGCGGCCTATCAGAAGATGGCCGACATCCTGTTGGACATCGAGCGCGAATGGGCCGACGAACTTGGCGAAAAGCGCTTTCATGAGCTGAAACGACTGCTCGGCGATCTCTGGGATACGTCGCTTATTCGCTGAAGCGGGTGCCCCTCGGGCCGACCACCATTGCCGGGAATAATCCGGGCCTACGAAGCGTTCCTTCTAACGTGGCGGGCAGGCAAAGGGGATGTTTCCCGAAAACGTCCCTTCGTTGAAGCCGTCGGACCGAATGCGCGGATCGATCTGGCACCTCAAAGGAGACCAGATATGAAAAACTACATGCTCATCCTCATTACCGGTGTATCGCTGATCGCCTTCGCCGGCTTTGCCAGGGCGGACGACCATCTGTTCAATGCCACTCAGCATGGGTTGAGTCCTGACGGGCAGCCGTTCCAGACCAATAAGGCCGGCCACAGCGGCGATCTCGCGCCTGGTCAGGGCAGCCCGTTCGCGGGTGCCGATACCCAGACACCGGCCACCGACAATGAAACGGCGAACGATCATGCGAATGTGAAGGATCGCCAGCCGAAATGACGTTAAGCCCGCCGAGAGGGGGGCGGGTTTTTAAGAGCAAGTGGGATGCCGTTCTCCGTCCGGAATTGCGTGAAAACAAAGAGATGGAGCGGTTCGCCGTTTCCATGAAACGGTGAAATGCTCTTGCGGGTCGGCTCGTCTCAATAGTTCAGTCTTTCAATCGAGCGCCACGCAATTGACCACGCCGCGGCGACCGCCTAGCCTCCCGCGAAAATGGGGATGGGGTTCCCCCGAAACCGCCTACATACCGGGCTGATGACTTCTGCCAGGCTTGCTCTCGCGCGGCAGGATTTGTTTTTTCCGCTCGCATAGTGCCTGCTTTGTCGAGGTGATTCCGTCTGGAATCGCGTTTGGAAAGGCATGAAGCGATGACCCTTGCGGCTTGCGCCCTGGTCCTGATCGGCGGGTTCTTCGGCGGTATTTCCCGGTTTTTCCTCTCCGGCGTGGTCGGCCGTCGCATCGGCGAGACCTTTCCCTGGGGCACGCTGCTGGTCAACGTTTCCGGCGCTCTTGCCATCGGCGCCTTCGCCGGCGCGGCGCGGGCGCATGGCGGCGTCTTTGCCAGCGATCTCGTCCGCGACCTGATCGTCGTCGGCCTGTTCGGCGGTTACACCACGGTCTCGTCCTTCTGCCTGCAGACGCTCAACCTGGCGCTCGACGGCGAGGGGCGGCTTGCCGCCTTCAACGTCGTCGCTTCGTCGGTGCTGTGTGTGCTGTCCGTCGCTCTCGGCTTCCTGGCCGTCGTCTGGGTGGTTGATTCAACCACCTGGACGATTGGTTAGGCGGCCTGAGCGATGGCGGACAGGCAGACGGCTATGCGGCTGTATCTGGCGGTCGGCTGCGGCGCGGCCATCGGCTCGCTGGCCCGCTTCCTGTCGGGCTATGTCATCGTCTCGCAGCTTGGCCTGAATGCGCTCTATTCGACCGCTTTCGTCAATGTTGTCGGCTCGTGGATCATCATGGCCTTCGCCACGCTGACCGGGCCGGACGGCCGCCTGATGGTCGGTCCCGCCAGCCGCAATTTCGTCATGGCCGGCTTCTGCGGCGGCCTCACCACTTTCTCGGCGATGAGCCTCGATACCTTCATCCTGCTGTTCGAGGGCGACTTGCCGCTGGCCGCGACCTATCTCATCAGTGTGGTCGGGCTGTCGCTCGCCGCCGCGTGGCTGGGCTATCTCATGGCGTCCAGGTTGAACCGCTTGCCCGTCAACAGATAATCAGGCCAACAGGCAATCAGGGAGGAGAACATGGAACTTCCCGCGCAATGCGCGCTGCTCAGGATATTCTTCGGCGAGGACGACAGAGCGGCCGACGGCAGGCCGCTGCACGAGGCGATCGTCATCAAGGCGCGCGAGACCGGCATGGCCGGCGCCACGGTGCTGAGAGGTCCGCTCGGCTTCGGCCGCTCCAGCGTGCTGCACACCGCCAAGATTCTGCGCCTGTCGCAGGATCTGCCTATCGTTGTCGAGATCGTCGACGCGCCGGAGAAGATCGATGCGCTGATCCCCGAGATCAAGGCGCTGACGAAGACGAAGAGCTGCCTGATCACCCGGGAGAAGGTCGAAGTCATCCGCTACGGCGACGGGGACTGAACCCCGATCCCCCGTGAGCCGCCGCGAAGATGGCGGCCGATCGTCCCTTCGTCGAAGATACCGGCGGAAAAGAGTTTCATCGCCTCTACTGCCAGGTCCGATGCCGCGGAGCTTCCCACGGCGATGCCGCGCTCCTCGCAGATCTGGTCATAGATACGCTTCAACAGGACGAGATCGTCCGGATAGGCAGCGCCACTTTCGGAAACATGGGGCTTGACTATGCTCCCCTCCCTCCTATCGGGCGGAAGCGCGATGGTCGCTCACAGCCGGCGACGCCCTTAGCCATCTTGTCGCCGATGCCGCCGATCTAGGGTGTTCGGCGGGTTTGTCCACCCGCAAGCAACGAAGCAACCCGGTCCGACCGGGTTGCTTCGTTATCCTTAGCCGACGATCTCGGTGTCGGAGAACCAGTACTTGATCTCCTGCGCGGCGGTCTCCGGCGCGTCCGAGCCGTGCACCGAGTTCTCGCCGATCGACAGGGCGTGCACCTTGCGGATGGTGCCCTCGGCGGCATTGGCCGGGTTGGTGGCGCCCATCACTTCGCGGTTCTTGGCGATGGCGTTGTCGCCTTCCAGCACCTGCACGATGGTCGGAGCCGACGACATGAATTCCACCAGCTCGCCAAAGAACGGGCGATCCTTGTGGACGGCGTAGAAACCTTCCGCCTCGCGGCGGCTCATCCACACCCGGCGCGATGCGATGACGCGCAGGCCGGCGTCCTCCAGCATCTTGGTGATGGCGCCCGTCAGGTTGCGCCTGGTCGCGTCCGGCTTGATCATGGAGAAGGTGCGTTCGATCGCCATAGGGTCGTCCTTGTTCTGGGAATGGAAATTGGAGTGGCGGGCTCTATACAAGTCGCTTGGCGGCTTGCCAAGGGGAGGCGGCTTCTGGTCAAGGCGAGCCCTTTGCGGGATAATTAGACGGCTGCGAACGCGCGGAACGCAGGCTTGAAGCATCGCGGCGTGGAGCCCGAGGCAATGAACTGGCCCTACCTCAGACGTGGCGATATCGCTGGTATTCTCTTCATGGCCGTTGTCCTTGCCGTGCTCGTCTTCGCCGTGCTGGTCCTGCCGCCGCGGGATCACAATTTCGGCTTCGGCCCGGAATGGCAGTGCACGCGCGTGGGTGAGGGCGAGCCGATCTGCGTCAGGCTGGTCGAGAAGGGCGAGGCGAACAAGGAGCGCCAGGAATAGGCGCTAAAGCTCGATCTCAATGGTCAATGTCGGCGCATCGCCGGCCTTGAGGCCTTCGCGCTGGCGCACCGAGGCCTTGACCGGCAACAGCAGGCTGCCAGACGCCTTGTCGGGAAAGAGCGATGTTTGCCACCTGGTCTTGCCGATCTTAGCCGTGACGCCGAGCGAGCCCCAGGGGCGCGCAAGTCCCGCCATCGCCGCTTTGATCCGTGCCGCGAAGTCGGTTGGCAGCGTCATGAAATGCCAGCCGCCTTTGCCGGGATAGACCCAGATCTCGGCCTGCATCTCATAGCGCAACATCCGACGCTCGCGGCCTTCACGCCGCCGCCGCGACCTGCCGGCCGATCCCGCCATGCAGGTCGAGGCAGCGCTCGAACCAGTGGGCGATGCTGTCGCTATCGTCGAGCAACTGGAAAGGCGAGGCGATGCGGCCCCATTGCAGCGCCCCGAACACGATGTAATCGGCAAACAGCGGCGCCTCGCCGCCAATGAAGGGCTGGTAGGTGAGCGTCGAGCGCAGCGGCTCCAGCGCGGCGCGGAAGGCTGTGAGCCCGGCATCGCGGTTGGCCACGACGTCTTCCAGCCGCTTGCCGTAGCGCTGCTCGCGATTCTCGCGGAAATAGGCCGCATTCGGCACGTCTTGCATCGCATGCAGATCGGTCAGTGCCACCGTCGCGATATAGGGATGGATGGTGAGCTGCGACCAGCGCTCGATGAAGCGCGCCGTCGCCTTGCCGCCTTCGCCGGAAAACAGCGTCGGCCGTTCCGGATAGGCTTCGTCGAGATAGAGCGCGATGGCGAAGGAATCGGCCACCACACGCTCGCCGTCGCGGATCACCGGCACCGTCTTCGATACGCCGCCCTCGACTTTCGGCACCTCGAGGAAGCGCGTCGGCACCTTGGTGGCGGCGAGCCCCTTATGCGCCAAAGCCATCTTGGTCTTCCAGCAATGCGGGCTGAACGGGCGGGCGGTGTCATGGCCGACGAGGTCGTAGAGCAGAATGGTCATTGGCGGGTCCGTTGCTGCGGGTTACGAAGAGCCCGGATTCGCGATGAGCCGGGTGGGAAGAATGAAGCAGCATTTCATGATGTTTGCGGCCTACAATCAATGGGCCAATGGCCGCCTCTACGATGCCGCCGCCGATCTTGGCGAAGACGAGCTCGGTCGTGACGTCGGTGCCTTCTTCGGCTCGATGCTTGGCACGCTCAACCATCTGCTCGCCGTCGACCGTGTCTGGATGAAGCGCTTCACCGGCGAAGGCGACGCGCCTGCCAACACCGCCGCCATCCTCTACCGAGCCTTGCCGGCCTTGAAACTGGCGCGCGAGGCTGAAGACAGAAGGATCGTCGACTGGGTGAGCGGCATGGGCGACAAGGCGATTGCCGGCCGTTTCTCCTACATGACCGTCGACATGCGCACGGTCTCGCAGCGGCTTCCGCCGGCGCTCAGCCATTTCTTCAACCATCAGACCCATCATCGCGGCCAGGCGCATATGGTGCTGACGGTGCTCGGCCGGCCTTCCGTGCCGCTCGACCTGATGCTGTTCCAGCGCTCCGAGGAAGGCCGCGCCTATGCCTGAAGCCTCGCTCTGGAGAAGTCTCACGTTTCTGGTGCGATTTCATTGTCACTCGCGCCTGCTGTGAGAACGTCTCGCGTCTGGAGCTTTTACCTTAAATATTGATGTAATATCGTAAGGTTATTTAATATTTCGATATAGAGATCAAAAACTACAAACTATTCTTAAAAATTCGCATCCGAAACCGAGTCATGGCTTTCGGCGTAGATATTTGCGCGCAAGTCATAGCTAAAACACGCGATGCTAATATGGCGCAGCGCAGCAAATATGGCGTTCAAAAGGAGAGTGTCATGCCTAGTATCGTTCGAAAAATGTATAAAGCCCTTACCTGTGGCACGATTATCGCTATTTTGGCAGTTCCAGCGAATGCTGCAAGTCTCGGGCTTGGTGGTCTCGGCGGCGCATCCGTCGGAGATAACAGCGCCAGCGCCAACGCGGGCGGGGCAAGCGGCGCCAATGCAAACGCCTCGTTCGGGGGAAGCAGCACCAGTGCGACGGCTTCCATCGGCGGCACCAGCGGTGCAAACACCTCGGTTTCGCTTGGCGGCGGCCAGGCAGGGGATGCGGCGGTTTCCCTCGGCGGCACCAGCGGCACCGGAGCCACCGCCTCGGTCGGCACTAGGGGCGCCAATGTAGGCATCGGCACGCTTGGAGCTTCTGGCGGTGTCGGCGTCGGTATCGGCACACCAGGCACACTGGGAGTTCCGGGTACCCCCGGCACGCCAGCTACCATCGGTCAACAACGTGCCGTCGCTCAGATGACGAGCAGCCAGCTCGCGCGCATGAAGAAGCGGTGTGTCGATGTGCTTTCCAGCGAAGGTGCCTATGACAGCGATCTCAGGGCCTTGTGCCTGATGATCTCGCGTCGCTGACGCCGGATCGAGGATCCGGCAGGATCATGCGCCAGGTCAGAGTGCCATGCCGTTCCGGGTGCCGCCAGGCAACACCGGGCAATGGACCAGTGTCGGACCAGCCGTGAGGCTCCACGGCACTCTCCTACCGCGCCGCCGGCGCAGCCTGCGGCGTGCTGACGAGAACCTCCGGCCAGTCGGAAAGCCCGCCACCAGCGGTGGTGGGCTTTCTGTTGCCCGTCGAGGTGGGCCGGTCCCGACCTCTGGTTAACCAAACTTGCATTGAACCTAATAGATTAGGACTTCGTTTGCGCTCCTGCCCCAAAATGGAGCCGTTGCAACGGGAGCAATGGCATGCGCATCGATTTGTCCCCGACAAGCTGGGGCAGGGTTTTGGTGGTCACAGCCGCCGGCACCGCCTTTTTCATTGCCGCCGCCTTCTTCGTCGATTCCTTCAATTTCCCCTCGCTGTCGCCGCAAGCGCTGCTTTGGGCGCAACTCACGGATCTTTTCCTGCCGCTTGTCCTTGGCGGCTCCTTCCTGTTCGTCCTGATGTGGAAGATGCGCCAGCTGGCCATCGCGCAGAAGGAGCTCAGCGTCGTTGCCGCGACCGACAGCCTGACCGCGGTCTTCAACCGCGGCGCCTTCTCGATGCTGGTCGAAGCCTACCTCCAGCAGGCGCGCGGCCAGACGGTCGCCGATGCCGGCGCGCTGCTGATCGTCGATGCCGACCACTTCAAGTCGATCAATGACCGCCTCGGCCACGATTGCGGCGACCAGGCGCTCAGGCTGATCGCCGCGACGATCAAGGGGCAACTGCGCGGCGCCGACATTGTCGGACGCATCGGCGGTGAGGAATTCGCGGTCTTCCTGCCCGGCGCCGACGCCGCGCGCTCCTTCCTGGTCGCCGAATCCATCAGGCGCCGCATTCGCGAGGCGGAGTTTGCGCCCGACGGGCGGCCCTGGCCGCTTTCGGTGAGCATCGGCGGTATCGCCTTCAGCGGCCCGACCACCTACCACGACGTGTTCCAGGTCGCCGACCGCCACCTTTACAGGGCCAAGTCCAACGGCCGCGACCAGGTGAGCTTCGAGAGCCCGCGCGGCGGACCTGCCGGCGACGCTGGCGGTACCGTGCACTAAAGCGCGTCGCGCTGAACCGGATTCAGGCGACGCGCTTTAAGTCTTTGTCTTGATGCATGTCGTTGTCCCAGAACCGCTGCACACTTCTGGGCGACATGCATTAATCCGCTTCGGCATGCGCTTTAAACGCCTTGCCGGCGCACCTTGAGTGCGGTCAGCCGTGGCTGCGATTGAGCAGCGGCCGGTCGAATGTCCCGTGCGGTGTTTCACGCAGCGGTCGAAAAGTTCCACGAGATTTTTCGCCCATCCCAAAGTGCCGCGCATGCCGGCGGCGCCATCAACGGTCCGTTCATGCTTTGGCGGCTAGTGTCGGCGGCTGACTTCAGCCGATCCGCGAGCGACCGTGTTCGATCTTATCGACCTAAAGGCGGTGCTGGTCATCGCCCTCATCTTCATTCCGCTGGAGCAGCTCCTGCCCCTGCATGGCGAGCAATCTGCGACGCGCCGGCATTGGCTGAACGACGTTTTCTATCTGCTCTTCAACGGCATCGTCATCAAATTCGGCATCTTGCTGGTAATCGGCGCGACGATGCTCCTGGTCCAGCGTTTCGTTCCCGCGGCGCTTACCGCCGCCGTCCAGTCGCAGCCCATCTGGCTGCAGGCGATCGAAGTGCTGCTCGTCGCCGACATCGGCTTCTACCTTGCCCATCGCGCCTTCCACGCGGTGCCGTTCCTGTGGCGCTTCCACGCCATCCACCACTCGATCGAGGAGATGGACTGGCTGGCCGCCCACCGCGTGCACCCGGTGGACCAGATCCTGACCAAGTCGGCTTCGTTCCTGCCGCTGCTCGCGCTGGGCTTTTCCGGCGAAGCGGTTCTCATCTACGTGCTGATCTATCAATGGCAGTCGGTGTTCATCCACTCCAACACACGCATCAAGTTCGGACCGCTGAAATGGCTGATTGCCTCGCCGCAGTTCCATCACTGGCACCACGCCAACGAGCGTCAGGCCTATGACAAGAATTTCGCCGGCCAGCTGCCCTTCCTCGACCTGATCGCCGGCACCCTGTTCATGCCGCAGGGCATGCCGGAAAAATACGGTGTCGACGAGCCGGTGCCGCAGCTCTACCACCAGCAGTTCGTCTACCCCTTCGCCGCAGCGGCCGAGCCGGCCGCGCCGATCGCCGACGCCTCATCCGCCGCCGGCAAGCCGGAATGATGGTATGAAAAAGCCCGCCGTCTGGTGGCGGGCTTCCCGGGAGGATGGTCTTTTGCCGTAAGTTCAGGCGGCAAAGCCGCCATAGCCGCGCGCCACGGGCTTGACCGAGATGACCGGCTGCTCCGAAGGCCACAGGACGCCGGCTGTCACCGCGAAGGTGATCAGTGCATCGCGCGCGGCTTCGGCCGGGATATCGCCGCTCCGCGCGGCCTCGCAGGCCCTCACCGCGGCGCCGTAGCTGAGGCGACGGCGCGACGGCGGGAATTCGGTCAGGAAGTCATGCATCTCGAACAGCGAGGCGATCATGCGCTTGTGGCCGGCGCCGACGCTGAGAGCGACCGGGGTGAAGAACATCCTGTCGTACATTCGGACCTCGTCAATTGGCTGCGAAAACGGCGGGGCTGCCGCCTCCGGTCTGGGGGTGGGACGCCACACAACGCTGCTTGCGGCGAGAGGTTCCGCGCATGTCAATTTTTCTCGGACTGGCTCGATATGCCGTCCTGCTGGAGCGCAAACAAATCGGGCTCTTCGCCTGGCAGCCGGCCGGAACGGGCAGGCGGCCTATTTCCACATGCCGCGCATGCGCGCGCCGAGGTCGACCTTGACGCCCGGTCTCTGGCGCGGGTCGTCCTTGAGCGCGGCACTCGCCCAGGACGACTGCTCGAAGGCCGAAAGCATAGAGGCCGGGATGAAGCGGGTGCGCGAGGCATAGACGTGGCGGTCGCCGCGCGCCGGCTGGTTGTGCGGATAAAAGCGCTGCGGCACGACGAGATGCAGGCTGTCCTTGGCTCTGGTCATCGCCACATAGAGCAGACGGCGTTCCTCCTCGATGTCCTCCTTGGTGCCGACGCCGAGATCGGCCGGGATGCAGCCGTCGACGGTGTTGAGCACGAAGACATTCTTCCACTCCTGGCCCTTGGCCGAATGGATGGTCGACAGGATGAGGTAATCCTCGTCGCGATGCGGCGGCCCGGCCTGGTCGCTGGTGGCGTCGGGCGGGTCGAGTGTCAGCTCGGTCAGGAAACGCTCGCGCGAGGGATAGGTCGAGGCGATCTGCTCGAGCTGGAGGAGATCGGCCCGCCGCGTGATGGCGTCTTCATGGATGCGCTCCAGATGCGGCTCATACCAAAGCCTGATCCGCTCGAGGTCGGCCGGCCATTTGGCGCCGGCGCGCAGCCCGCTATAGATGTCGAGGAACACCGGCCAGGCTTCAGCCGCGCGCTGCGGCGGCCGGAAGCGGGCGAGGCCCAGCGTCTCGTCGAGCGACGTCGCCATGGCGTCTACGATCTGCGAGGCGGCGGACGGCCCGATGCCTGGCATCAATTGCAGCACGCGGAAACCGGCGACGCGGTCGCGCGGGTTCTCGGCGAAGCGCAGCATCGCCAGCATGTCCTTGATATGCGCGGCATCGAGGAATTTCAGGCCGCCGAATTTGACGAAAGGAATGTTGCGGCGCGTCAGTTCCACCTCCAGCGGCCCGCTGTGGCTCGATGTGCGGAACAGCACTGCCTGCGCCTTCAGCGCCGTGCCGGCCTCGCGTTCGGCCAGGATCGCCTGGCAGACATAATTGGCCTGCTCGGCCTCGTCGCGCACGCTGACCAGCTGCGGTTTGTGCGAGGACCGGCGCTCGGTCCACAGGTTCTTGGTGAAGCGCTCGCTTGCCTCGCCGATCACCGTGTTGGCGGCGGCCAGGATCGTCTCGGTCGAGCGGTAATTGCGTTCCAGCATGACGACCGCGGTTGCTTGCGCGAACTGCTTTGGAAAATCGAGGATGTTGCGCACTTCCGCCGCGCGGAAGGAATAGATCGACTGCGCGTCGTCGCCCACCACGGTGAGCCCCGCGCCATCCGGCTTGAGCGCCAAGAGGATCGAGGCCTGCAGCCGGTTGGTGTCCTGGTATTCGTCGACCAGCACATGGTCGAAACGGCTGCCGAGGTGGGCGGCGATCTGAGGCTCGGCCGCCATCTGCGCCCAGTAGAGCAGCAGGTCGTCGTAGTCGAGGACGTTCTGCGCCTGCTTGGCCTCCACGTAAGCCGCAAACAATTCCTTGAGCTGTTCTGCCCACCCTGAGCACCAAGGGAAGGCGGAGCCCAGCACTTCGCCCAGCGGCGTCTGTGCGTTCACCACCCGCGAATAGATCTGCAGGCAGGTGCTTTTGGTCGGAAAGCGGCTTTCGGTTTTCGAGAATCCCAGCTCGTGCCGGGCGAGATTCATCAGGTCGGCCGAATCCTCGCGGTCATGGATGGTGAAGGCCGGATCGAGGCCGATCTGCTCGGCATAGTCGCGCAACAGCCTGGCGCCGATGCCGTGAAAAGTACCGGCCCAGGCGAGCGCGTCGGCAATGATGGCCGCGTCGCGTCCCAGCACCTCGCCGGCAATGCGCTCGACCCGCTTGGCCATCTCGGCGGCGGCGCGGCGCGAGAAGGTCATCAACAGGATGCGGCGCGGATCGGCACCTTTGACGATGAGGTGGGCAACGCGATGCGCCAGCGTGTTGGTCTTGCCGGAGCCGGCGCCGGCGATCACCAGAAGCGGCGCGGCCACCTTGCCGTCGCCATGCACCACCGCCAGCCGCTGCTCATCATTCAGCCGGGCAAGATAAGCGGGCGCCTCGAAGGACGAATCACGAGCGGCGATGTTCATCGCCCATCAAGCATCGTTTCCGCTTTGTTCGCAATACGGCTGATCTCGCCCCTTGGCGCTTGTGATTGGCGAAGCCGACTGAACTACCGTCTCGGCTCGACCCCCATCGCAGCCGACTGGCGACGCAGCGCGCGTCTTTCGTCGCCGGGCATGTCCAGCGGCGCGACATCGCCGGGAACCTCGTCGATGATCCTCACAGCGACGCGATAGGCGATGTAGGCAAACAGGCCTGTTAGCAGCAGGCGGATCATGGCAAATCTCCTCATGCGGTTCGATTGGCTCTCAACCGGGCGCGCCGCGGTTGGTTCCCTTCCAGCCAAACCGCCTCACGCAACCAAACCGCCATCGCTTCGTTTGCTCCGAGGAGCGAACGAGAGGAGGTCGTCATGAGGAAGCTTCCTGTGCTGCTGGCTCTCGCGGCAGGGCTCGCGCTCGCCGCCTGCGACAACAGCGTGCCGCCCACCAAGGCACCCGTCGACCAGAACCCACAGGTCGACAAGAACCCGGTGCCGAAATCGACCACCGGCGGTGATCAGCCAGGCACGCCGCCCAAGCAATAGGGACAAGGCAGGTCCGGCCGAAACTGCCGTTGGGCTGAAACGAAGAAGGCCGGCGCTGCTTGGGAGGAAAGGAGCGCCGGCCAAGCGGGAAAATCAGGCCCGCCGCACAGTCCAAGATAGCTGAGTCTTTCCGTCACGTCATGGTGCGATCGCGGTAGCCGGCTATACGGCACCAGATAAATCACCGGAAAATTGCGAAGCAACCCCGGCTGCTGCATCGTCACGCATTCCAACCACGAATGGCTGCAGTTCCGGCGCGGCTCTACGAAGATGGCGTCTCAGTTCGTGCAGATAAGCTGCCTCATCGAAAGGACATCAAAGCCGGGTTACTACTTCCGTGAAGTTTCGATCGATGCCGACGGCCGGATATTGGACACAAGGGGCATCGAGATAAATCTGCGCGAACGTTGGTAGCCGGCAATCCGACGACCCTCACGCCAGCGCCGCGCGCCCCTGTTGTCCGCCGGCGATCTCGAGGTCCAGCTGGCGCTGCGTCAGCGCCGCCTCGGCCATGATCCACTGTTTGAATAGCTCCACCTTGCGCGCGCCGAGCGCCTTGAGGGGGCTGACGAAATACCAGCCCGCCGTGTTGGGGTGGTGGACCGCGAAGGGGGCCACCAGCCGTTCGGCGCGGATGTCGCTTGCCATATAGGCGCGGTTGGCGACGGCGAAGCCCATGCCGGCATTGGCCGCTTCGTAGGACATCATGCAGGAATCGAAATAGACGCTCCTGGTTTTGCCAAGCACGAAGCTCGCGCCGGCAAAGCCCAGCCACGACTGCCAGTTCTGGGTGCAGGTGTCGGAATGCAGCAGCGTGAAGTAGCGCAGATCTTCCGGCGTCACCTTCGACAGCGGCTTGTCGCCCAGCACGTCGTGGAAGAGCTTGCGGCTGCATACTGGCGTCAAATCCTCCCTGAACAGCAGCTCCCAGGTCAGGCCGGGGAAATTGCCGTCGCCATAGCGGATCTCGAGATCGTATTCCGAGGTCGAGAATTCATGCGTGGCGTAGGAAGTCGACACCCGCATCTCGATGTCGGGAAAATGCCGCTGGAAGGACGACATCCGCGGAAACAGCCAGCGCGCGGCGAAGGTCGGCAGCACGCAGATACGAAGCACATGCGCCTGCGACTGGCCGGTAGCCTCCATGCTGGCCGCCACGATCCGCTCCAGCGCTTCGCGCACGCGCGCCACATAGGTCTCGCCCTCCGGCGTCAGCGACACCGCATTGCCGCCGCGCTCGAATATCTTGAAGCGCAGCTGATCCTCCAGGCTCTTCACCCGCTGGCTGACGGCGGAAGCGGTGATAAACTGCTCTTCGCCCGCGCGCGTGAAATTTCTGTGCCTCGCGGCGCTTTCCACGATTTTCAGCGAGTTGAGGTTGACCTGACTGAGCAGCCGCACGGGGGTTTCGACCTTAAGCTGGGCTTACGCTACCACCAGCATTCCTAAATTTACAGGGGTAGGCGTTCAAATGACTGTTAAGCAAGTGTTGCCCCCACCTTGGAGAAAGTAGAATGAACGCCCATACAATTCCCGAACTGCGCTGTGCAATGAGCCGCGAGGCCATCATTGGCCATGAGACGGCATGGAAAGTGTCGGGCTTCGGCGTCGCCCAGTATCGTCATGGTTACGACCCCGCTCTGCTTGCCGCCATCGAGGAAGCCGCCCTGAAGCTGAAAGCCAGCCATGCCGTGCACAAGCATCTCGACCTCACCTTTATCACCGGCGCCGACCGCTATATTCCGGAGATCAAGGAGCTTTTGCACGACAAGCTGCGCCTGGAAAAGCTGTCCGACATGATGGGAACCAAGCTTGAGCCGTATCCGCTGTCGATCGTCGGCTCGACCGTCACCTTCATGAACCCGAAGGACGGCGCGGTCGAATGGCATTGCGATGGCGTTCCGGTGACGGAGCTCATTCCGCTGTCGATCAGCGACCCTCTCATCGGCGGTCATCTTGAAATCTATTGCGACGATTCCGAGACCGGCCGCTCGATCCTGGAAACCGGCCGCGACCTGCCGCGCAACAAGATCATGCGCATCGACCACAAGATGAACTACGCCACGCTCGGCCAGTTCCTCGGCGTGCTCCACCGCACCGCGCCGATCCAGCTCGGCGAGCGCGTCACGCTGGTGCTCAACCAGCGTTCGGCGACCAAGCCCTATGTCGACGACAACCGCATGTTCTACCTCGCCGCCGACAACGACCATGACCGTGCCTGGGTGAACGAGCTGGCCGAGGATGTCTGGACCAACCAGCTGCCCGCCTATCGCCGCCATGCCGGGGAGCATCCCGTGCCGCAGCCGACGGCGGAGACGGTCCCGGGCGGGGCAAGGGAGTCGTGGTAATGAGCCATGATCCGGCCGAGCCGCCTTCAGTGCCGCTGAGCCTCGTGCCGGAAAGTCAAACCCGCTCCAGCGTCGCCCCCGGGGCGGCGCTGGTCTTCGCCCTCGGCGCCGTGGCGCTGTGGGCTACCAACGCCCTGGTCGGCAAGACGCTGCTTGCCAGCTATCCGGTGTCGCAAGTGCAGTTCCTGCAATTTTGCGGCGCGGCCCTGGTCTTTGCGCTGATCAGGCTGTCGGGCACTTCTCCTTCCCCCCTTGTGGGGGAAGGTGGATCGGCGCGCAGCGCCGAGACGGATGAGGGGTGTTCCAGCGAAGTGAGGCCGTGGCGTTCCCTGGAACACCCCTCATCCGACCTCGCTTCGCGAGGCCACCACCCGGGGGCGAGCCGCGGGTCTCGCCCCGTCCTTCGGACCCCACAAGGGGAGAAGGGAAATACTGCGCTCGCCTACGCCGTCGGCTTCCTGGGCCTGGTCGGCACGATGGTGCTGCAATATATCGGCTTCGCCTCGATGCCGGTTATCGAGGCGAACCTCGTTGCCTATACTTGGCCGCTGATGACTGCGGCGGTGGTTATCCTGCTTGGCCGGCCGCGGCGTCCGCTGCTGCTTGGGCTGGCCGCGGCGCTCGGCTTCGTCGGCGTCGCGCTGGTGATCTCCGGCGGCCGCGCGCAGACCTGGTTCGAAGGCAGCCTCGTCGGCTACCTCGCCGCTTTCGGCTCGGCGCTTTGCATGGCTTTTTACTCGCTCACCGTAGGCCGCCTTGCCGTCTCGCCGGAACGTCTGCTTTTGCCCTCGGCGCTGATCGGCGTCGCGCTCACCTTTGCCTGGTGCCTGCATGATGGCGTCGTGCGCCCGACCGGCGCGCACCTTCTGCTCGGCCTCTATCTCGGCGCCGGCCCGATGGGACTCGGCTACTATTTCTGGTCGCGCGCGGCAAAGCTCGATCACGGCGGCAGGATAGCGGTCGTCGCCTATCTGACGCCGATCGCTTCGACGTTTCTGCTGACGCTCTCGGGCGAAAGCCTGTCGACGACGGCGGTCGCCGGCGCCGTCCTCGTCATCGGCAGCTGCCTTGCGGTCGGCATCGAAGGTACGGAGACCCGGGACGATGTCCAAAATGCTCGTTGACGAGGACGAACGCCGCGCCAGACAGGAGGCGCACTGGCTGGTCAGGGAATTTGGCGCGGAAGCGCCGCTCTATGCGGCCATGAAGGCGGAAAAGGCTATCGAGCAGAAGGATTTCGGCCGCTGCGCGCGCTGGAAGCGCGTGCTGGAAATCCTGGCGGACAAGCCACCGGCGGATATCAGCCGCGGCGTCGCCGCCAAATGAGCGATTTGCCACGGCTCCGCCGAATCGCGCATGGTCGACTATCCGGCCGGCGGATTATCGTTGCCGCATCGGAACTTGGCCTGAACTTCGATTTTTCAGCAACTTCCACGATAAATCGAAGTGCTATAGCGACTTTTACGCGTCCAGGCGGACCGCCTGTGCTATAAAGTGTTTGTTATAGCTATTAGAATTCCTAACTTGCGCGTTTGCAGATCGCGTAGAAACATCACCCTGTATTGAGTCTGGTAGCTTTACTGACACTGGACGGTCCGTTGGGGGACAGGTCCAATTCGATACACCGACGAAAGTCTTAAAAAAAAGAGCTGGCGATTTGAGGACCAGCAGAAGGTGAAAAAAGTTGTCCAACATTGATGACAAGACTGCAATCGAGCTGACCGCCGACATTGTCTCGGCCTATGTCGGCAACAACCCGCTTCCCGCCTCCGGCCTGCCTGATCTGATCGCCAGCGTCAGCGCCTCGGTGCGCAAGCTCGCCGGCGGCAGCGTTGTCAAGGAGGCGGTGGCGCTGACGCCCGCCGTGAACCCGAAGCGCTCGGTCTTTCCCGACTACATCGTCTGCCTGGAGGATGGGAAGAAGTTCAAGTCGTTGAAGCGCCACCTTGCGACCGACCATGGTCTGACGCCGGATGAATACCGCGCCAAATGGGGCCTGCCCGCCGACTATCCGATGGTGGCGCCGAGCTATTCGGCCACCCGCTCGGCGCTGGCCAAGTCTTCCGGCCTCGGCCGCAAGCCGGCCGCCGGCGACGCCGGCAAGGGCAAGCGCAAGGCCAAAGCCTGAGGCATGCTGCCCGCAACGGATGATGTCTCGCCATTACCGTGGCGCGACCATCAGGCCGCCCTCGGCGCGTTGCGCCGTGGGGTAGCCGCCCAGTCTTCGGTGGACGCGGCCGATGGCGTGAAGGCGAGGCGCATCCTGTTTTCGCTGGGCAAGCCGCCCGGTGACCTGCTTGCGGCGCTCCACGCGCTCGACCGGTTCGAGCGCGCCATCGTCGTATGCGATGATCCATCGGCCATCGAGACGTACAGGCTGAATTGCCTCGCCGTTCTGGACCGTCTCACGGCAAGCGGTCAGCCGCGCGCGATTTGTTAGAGCAGTTCCAGGAAAAGTACGTAGCGGTTGGGCTCGGCGCCTCGCCGTAGCCTTCCGTCCGGAGTTGCGTCAGAACAAAGAGATAGAGAGCGGTTCGCTGTTTCCGTGAAACGGTGAAATGCTTTAGCCGTGGGCCTGAGGCGGCCCGACCGGCCGGGCGCGTTGGGGACCCTGTTCGCTCGCAAGGTTCTCCGCTTCAACCGCCGTCATTTCAAGAAGATAGACAAGCATCTGGTAGCGCGTGCGCGAAAGCATCTTTGCCAGCCTGCGCGCGATCTCCGCAACATATCTCAACATGCGCAGATCGTTGACTGCTTCGCCCATCGCGAACTCCTGACATAGCCAAGTTATTTGGCCGAGCTATTTGTGCCAAGTTATCGTTGGCGCCCACTCACGACTCACGGCGCATCCACAAGATCGCAGACTTGCGATCAAAACTGGAATCAATTTTTGATAAGCATCACGCCTGACCCGGAAGATTTTGCTGTCCTTTGTATCGTCTCTTCTCGTGCCAATATTGAACCAAAGGCGAACTTGCGGTTGCTATGCCGGGTTGATCTTCCGCAGCGGAATTTTGATCGTCGCGGGCCAGCGGGGACCGGGCAGCGCGCTCAGTCTTTGTAAGCGGAACAGAAGGCCGGCCGATTGTCGTTGCCGATCATGGCGCAGCCGCGCGTGATCTCGTCGATCATCATGCCGCATGCGATCTGGCCGTTGCAGGGCGGGTGGTCGCCGGCGACACCTGGACGCATGGCGAGACTTATTGGTCCGATTTCGCCTTGCCGGCGGATTGCGATAGCGGCGATCAACGCCAAACTGTGACGTGGCAAGCAAAGTGTGACGGGAGGACGGGCAGGGCAGAGGGGGGAGGCGCTATCCCGCCGGCGTTTCAGTCAGATTTGATTTCCGGCATAAATTTGGATCACCAGGTGTTCTGTCGTGCGCCCCTCTGGCCTGCCCGTCCTCCGCAACAGCTGCGCTGCGGCCGAGGAGGGTGGACCGGCCATTTCCTCCTCGAGAGGGGTGATCGGCTGTGCCTGCGCCCCGCTCGCGGGTTCGGCGACCGCGGCGGCATCGTCCTCGAACAGAACCACCTGCGTCGCCAGCGCGGTTGTCGTGGCGACCTGGAAGAAGATGAAGGCGAGGGCGAGATAGCGGATCACGGGCTGCAAAACGCTCCGGCAGGCAACTGGTTCCCGTCCGTCGGGCTTTTTGGCGGATGGCCCGCGGTCGCAGGCGTCGAGCCCCATCCAAGGTCTGGCTCTTGCGAAGCGCCGATGTCCCGTGCAAAAGCCCGCTTATGCTTATCATCAACGATCTTACGCTGCGCATGGCGGGGCGGCTGCTTCTCGATCATGCCTCGCTGACCTTGCCGGCCGGCACCAAGGCCGGTTTGGTCGGCCGCAACGGTACCGGCAAGACCACTCTGTTCAAGGCGATCACCGGCGATTTCCCGTCCGAGACCGGCTCGATCAGCCTGCCGAAAAACACCCGCATCGGCCAGGTGGCGCAGGAAGCGCCCGGCACCGAGGAACCGCTGATCGAGATCGTGCTGAAAGCCGATGTCGAGCGCCAGGCTTTGCTCGAAGAGGAAAAGACCGCCACCGACGCGCACCGCATCGCCGAGATCCACATCCGGCTGGCCGACATCGACGCCCATTCGGCCGAGTCCCGCGCCGCCACCATCCTGGCCGGCCTCGGCTTCGACGATGCCGCGCAGAGGCGGCCGGCCTCGTCCTTCTCCGGCGGCTGGCGCATGCGCGTGGCTTTGGCCGCCGTGCTGTTCTCCGAGCCCGACCTTCTGCTGCTCGACGAGCCGACCAATTATCTCGATCTCGAAGGCACGCTCTGGCTGGAGAACTATGTCTCCAAATATCCGCACACGGTTTTGCTGATCTCGCACGACCGCGACCTGCTCAACCGCGCCGTCAACTCGATCGTCCATCTCGACCAGAAGAAGCTGACCTTCTGGCGCGGTGGCTACGACCAGTTCGAGCGCCAGCTCACCGAGCAGCGTGAGCTGCAGGAAAAGAGCCGCGTCAAGCAGGAAGCGCAGCGCAAGCACATGGAATCCTTCGTCGAGCGTTTTCGCGCCAAGGCCTCCAAGGCAAGGCAGGCGCAGTCGCGTCTGAAGGCGCTGGAGAAGCTGAAGCCGATCGCCGCAGTGATGAACGATACCGTGCGGCCGTTTTCCTTCCCCGAGCCGGTGAAGACGGTGGCCTCGCCGATCGTGGCACTGAATGCCGTCAATGTCGGCTACACCGAGGGCAGCCCGGTGCTGAAGAAGATGACGCTGCGCATCGATGCCGACGACCGCATCGCGCTGCTCGGCGCCAACGGAAACGGCAAGTCGACCTTCGCCAAGCTGCTCGCCGGCCGGCTCAAGGCCGAGACCGGCTCCATGACGGTTGCGCCGGGGCTGAAGGTGGCGATCTTCGCTCAGCACCAGCTCGACGATTTGCGCCCAGAGGAAAGCGCCTATGAGCATGTGCGCCGGCTGATGCCGGATGCGCCGGAAGCCAAGGTGCGCGCCCGCGTCGCCCAGTTCGGCCTGTCGACCGAGAAGATGAACACAGCCGCAAAGGACCTGTCCGGCGGCGAGAAGGCGCGCCTTCTGATGGGCCTGTCCGCCTTTGAGGGACCGAACCTCTTCATCCTCGACGAACCGACCAACCACCTCGACATCGACAGTCGTGAATCGCTGATCCATGCGCTGAACGATTTCCCTGGCGCGGTGATCCTCATCTCGCACGACCGGCATCTCTTGGAAGCGACGGCCGACCGGCTGTGGCTGGTCAAGGACGGCGCGGTCAATCCCTATGACGGTGACCTCGAGGACTATAAGACGCTGGTGACCGGCGTGTCCTCCAACCGCCGCGAGCAGAAGGAAGCCGACAAGGCGTCCAAGGCCGACCGCCGCCGCGAGGCCGCCCAGCGCCGCGCCGCGCTCGAACCTTTAGCCAAGGAAATCCGCGCCACCGAGGCGCTGATGGACCGCATCCGCAAGCGAATGGACCTCATCGAGGACGAGCTCGCCAACCCGGCGATTTACGAGAAGGACCCCTCGACCGCGACACGGCTGGCCAAGGAGCGCTCGCAGCTGGCGCATACGCTGGCGCTCAACGAGGACAAATGGCTGACCATGTCGGCGGAATATGAGGAAGGGATCGCGGAGTAGGGTTTCAGTCCCTGGCAGCAATCTCTGGGCGGAAGACAATACGCGCAAATAAAGGACGGATTGCGAACAATTCTGCGCTCATGCCGTTATTTGCTTGCATTGCCGGCGTCATCAGTCGTTCATCTTCCCAGTGCGGCTCGAAAGGGTTCGGCGAGGTTCCGCCCTGCCTGCGCGGTCGGCGAACCCGGCGCCGGCGGAAGAGATCCGCAATTGGGGGAACGAACTGCGGGGCATGACTGACCAGATCGAGGACAGGATTTACGAGGCGGCCTTCGTGCCGGAACTGTGGCCTGAAGTGCTGGAGGACATGAGCAGCCTTTCCGGATCGGCCTCCGGCACGCTGCTGGTGTTCGATGGCCCGGAACGGCCTCCCCGCTACCGCACGACGGAGTTCACGGAGGATTTGCTGCGGAACTTCACGACCTCGGAGGACTGGAAGCACAGCGTTTGCGTGCGGACCCTCACCTGGGTCAAGCCGGGCGAGCTGTCGCGCTTCTTCTACATGGCCGACTACATCCCGCCTGAGCAGTTCGAGCGCGACGGGGCCCTCCTCGGGCTCGCCGAGCTCGGGCTCGGCGAGCAGATCACCGCCCGGGTCCCGATGCCCAGCGGCGAAACGGCGGCCTTTTCATTCGAGCGCTGGCAGAGCGATGGACGCCATCAGCCGGAGGCGATTGTGGAACTCGACCGGCTGCGCCCGCATCTCGCCCGCGCCGGCCTCGTCGCCAGCAGGTTGTGGCTGGAGCAGGCGAAAGGCACGGTTTCCGCGCTTCGCGAGATCGGCCTGCCGGCGGCGGTCCTCAGCAGCGCAGGACGCGTGCTGGCCGCCAACGACCTGTTGGAAGCCTTGGCCGATGTCTTTGTTGCGACGGCCCATGGCGGCGTCGCGCTCGCCAGCGCATCGGCCGACGCACTTCTGCGGCAGGCGATCGAGCACAACGGCGATCATCGCGTCGTGCGCTCGATTCCCGTTCCGGCCGCCGGGGAGGGTCCGGCCATCATCGTCCACCTTCTGCCGCTGCGCCGCGCCGCGCACGACATCTTTTCGGGCGGCGACGCCCTGCTTGTCGTAACGACAGTCGGAGCGGACGCCCAAGCGCCTGCGCCAGCCATGCTTTGCGGATTGTTCGACCTGACGCCGGCCGAAGCGCGGCTGGCGGGCGCGCTCGCCACGGGCCTGTCTCTCAAGGAGGCCGCCGCGCAAGCCGGCATCGGCTTCGGCACCGCGCGCAACTATCTGATCCGCATCTTCCGCAAGACGGGCGCCCATCATCAGAGCCAGCTGGTCGCGCTGCTCAGGTCCACTCATCCGCTTCCCGACTCCAGAGCATGATCCCGCAAAGTTGCAGAAGACGGGCAGAAGCGTTGAAGTTGGTATCAGGCGGCATCTGTTCAGATAGCGCCAGGGTCATACACTCTGCCTTCAGAACGAGGAGGTGGCCCCTGGTGCGTAATTCCTTAAATCGAAATCGATTTAAGGATAAAATTATACAGCAAATTCAAAATACTATAGCATCCTTTGCACGTCTTGAAAGACGCGCGGCGCTGTAGGCGACGACAGCATGACCCCGCGCCGGAAGACCCGCGCCAGTCACGGGCTGAAGCCGGTTCTCGGACCAAATTCATGCCAGACAGGAAGACAAGAGCCCATTCCTGATGTTTTCCGCCCGCTTCAGCCAGGCGTCGGCGCGCCGCCGCTTCGAT
The DNA here is from genome assembly GCF_033977265.1 of Mesorhizobium australafricanum. Taxonomy (NCBI): domain Bacteria; kingdom Pseudomonadati; phylum Pseudomonadota; class Alphaproteobacteria; order Hyphomicrobiales; family Phyllobacteriaceae; genus Mesorhizobium; species Mesorhizobium australafricanum. The sequence goes on from NZ_JAVIIT010000008.1 coordinate 93,264, forward strand.
GCCATGTCGAGCCTGGTCATCTTCGCCATCGCCGGCTTGCTCGCGGTTAATCTGGTCGCGGCGCGGCCGTGAGATTGCGCGCTCGCTCAGGCAAACCACGCAAGCGTTGCGCATCGGCAACACCGGGGCCTGGACCCGGTCGAAAGCCCGCGAAAGCGCTAAAATTGGTATCAAATGGCATCTGTTCAGATGTCGCCGGCATCATGCACTTTGCCTTCAGATTCACGACAGGCCGCCGGCGACGATCCGCGCGGGGCCAGGATGGCAGGGGGTACGCGATGATCGGAAAAAGACTGGCTGCGGCGGAAATCTTGCGGAAGGGCCGAGTGGCGCCGCTCGCCGGCGCGGCCCTTGCGCTGCTGGCAGCAGTCGCCGTCCAAGGTGCGCTGTTCGGCATCGAGGCAAGGGCGGAAAATGGCACCGAGAGCGGCTGCGACGGTGATATTTTTTCAGGTAATCTGGCTTGCGGCTACGGCTCTCACGCCTATGGCAGCGAAGAAATTACTACGAACGCAACGGCTGTGGGAGGTAGCTCCAACGCTTACGGACTGTACAGCTCAGCTTTTGGAAGTGGGGCTAAGGCGGCATACAGCGGTACTGCAGCAGGCGCTTATGCAGGCGCGATCGGGCCGGATGCCGTCGCGATCGGTGTTGTAGCGAATGCCGGAGGCACATACGGAAGCGGACTCTACAATCCCGGCGCGACTGCCGTCGGCAGCGGCGCGCAGGCGGGATCTACGGCCGCCAACCAGGCTAACGCCACGGCGATCGGCTACAATGCCCAAGCCAACGCATCGAATGCCACGGCCCTGGGCGCGCAGGCAACCGCCAGTTATTCCAACTCCATCGCTGTCGGCCAGGGCGTGACCACGGAACGGGACAATCAGGTCAAGATCGGTCAGGACGGCAACACATACACCCTCAGCGGCATCAACAGTGCGGCCAGCAAGAGCGCGCAGAGTAGCGGAACCAAATATCTGGTGACGTCCGACTCACGCGGCAATCTGGCGACGGCCTCTGTCAACATCGGCCAGATCGAAGGACTGGTGGAAGACGTGGCGCAACATACCACCCAGATCACCTCGCTGAACACGACCGTCGGCAATCACACGACCCAGCTTGCCGGCCATGAAGCCCGCATCACCGCCAACACCAACGCGCTCAACCTGCACACCACCCAGATCGCCAGCCTCGACAGCCGGGTGACGGGCACCGAGAACAATATTTCGGCGCTCGACGGGCGCGTCGGCGCGCTGGAAACCGGGCTCGACCGGTTGGGCAGCGAGATCGGCGAAACGCGGCAAGAGGCCCGCCAGGGCATCGCCGCGGCGATAGCCATGGCGAACGCGCCCATGCCGTCGGCGCCGGGGCGCACGAGCTGGGCGGCCAATGTCGGCCATTTCAAGGGCGAGACGGCCTTCGGCGGCTCGCTGACACACCGGCTGGACCTGCTCGATGAACCTTTCGCCGTCAGCCTCGGCTACTCCTATGGCGGCGGCGACAGCCACGCGCTGCGCGCCGGGCTGATGGGCGAGTTCTGACGGCCGCTTATGCTCCCAAGCAGCGGAGGGCGGACCTTGCCGAAGCGGCGCGATTGCCGCTTCGGCAAGGTTTTGCCATCCGCGCCGGCGGCAGGATCTGCCTCGACCGAAGGAGAAGACAAATCGCGACCTACCTGATGCGAACGCACCCCATGGCGGGCGTTGTGCTTGCGGCGCTTGCGCTCGCCGCCCCCGCCGTGGTCGGCGCGTCCCCTGTGCTGGCCCAGACGAGCAAGGCGCAGAAATCGGCCAAGCCGCAGGCGGCCAAGCCCGCCAATATCGACCGCAACGGCGTGCTGATCCTGCTGCGCGGCGCACTTCTGGCGCTCGACCAAGCCAACAAGACCGGTAACTATACGGTGCTGCGCGACATCGGCGCCCCCGGCTTCCAGGCCAACAGCGCCGCCAGGCTGGCCGAAATCTTCGCCAGCCAGCGCAACGATCAGCTCGACCTTGCCGGGGTGGCCGTGCTGGAGCCGCAGCTCACGCTGCTGCCGCAGATCGAGCCAAACGGCATGCTGCACATGGCCGGCTTCTTCCCCTCCGTGCCCATGCAGGTCAATTTCGAGCTGCTATTCGCGCCGCATAAACGGCAGTGGAAGCTCTTCGGCATCTCCGTCTCGCTCGGCAAGGGCGGCCCGCAGGCCCCTGAAACCGCGCCGGAGCCGGTCCAGCCGCCGTCGACGGAAACGCCGGAGCCGCCCACGCCGGAGGTCAGCGCCAAGCCCAAGGCCGAACAGCCCGGCAATTGAGGGCAAGTGGCTGGTGATGTCTGCCGAGTAAGAGGCAGGGATCGCGGAGTAGGGGGCGGTTTCACCTTCTCCCCTTGTGGGAGAGGTGTCGCCGAAGGCGACGGATGAGGGTGCTCCCCAGGGAACGCCAGCGCCTCACTCCGCTGGAACACCCCCCATCCGTCTCGGCGCTGCGCGCCGATCCACCTTCTCCCACAAGGGGAGAAGGGAAGAGCCCTTTGGCCCTACACGCCACCCGCAAAACCCGCTACACACCCCGCATGAACCAGCACGCCAAGCTCCGGATCGGGCATTCGGCCTGTCCGCATGACTGCCCCTCCACCTGCGCGCTCGAGGTCGAGCTGCTCGACAATAACCGCATCGGCCGCGTCCATGGCGCCAAGGCGAACAGCTATACGGCGGGCGTCGTGTGCGCCAAGGTCGCGCGCTATGCCGACCGCGTGCACCATCCCGACCGGCTGATGAAGCCGCTGGTGCGCTCAGGCGCCAAGGGCGAGGGCGTCTGGAAGGAAGCGAGCTGGGAAGCCGCGCTCGACCTCGTTGCGGAAAAATTCATCGCCGCCGAGGCGAAATACGGCTCGGAGACGGTATGGCCCTATTTCTATGCCGGCACGATGGGGCTGGTGCAGCGCGACGGCATCGAGCGGCTGCGGCACGCGAAAAAATATTCAGGCTTCTTCGGCTCGATCTGCACCAATCTCGCCTGGACCGGCTGGATGATGGGGGCGGGCGCGCTGCGTGGTCCCGACCCGCGCGAGATGGCCAAGGCCGACTGCGTGGTGATCTGGGGAACCAACGCGGTCGTCACGCAGGTCAATGTCATGACCCATGCGACCAGGGCACGCAAGGAACGCGGCGCCAAGATCGTCGTCATCGACATCTATGACAACGCCACGATGAAGCAGGCCGATCTCGGCCTGGTGCTGAAGCCGGGCACCGACGGCGCACTCGCCTGCGCGGTCATGCATGTGCTGTTCCGCGATGGCATGGCCGACCGCGCCTATCTCGAAAAATACACCGACGACCCGCGCGGGCTTGAAGAGCATCTGCGCACCCGCACCCCCGAATGGGCGGCCGCCATCACCGGGCTCTCCGTCGCCGAGATCGAGGCATTCGCGCAACTCGTCGGCACGACGAAGAGGACCTATTTCCGCCTCGGCTATGGCTTCGCCCGTCAGCGCAACGGTTCGGTCAACATGCACGCCGCCTCCTGCATCGCCGCCGTCACCGGCGCCTGGCAGTATGAGGGTGGTGGCGCCTTCCATTCCAATTCCGGCATCTTCAAGCTCAACCAGGACGTGCTGGAAGGCACCGCGATGCGCGACCCGAAGGTGCGCTATCTCGACCATTCGCGCATCGGCCCGGTGCTGACGGGCGCGGCGGACGCGCTCTATGGCGGTCCCCCGGTGACGGCGATGCTGATCCAGAACACCAATCCGGCCAATGTCGCGCCCGAGCAGCGGCTGGTGAGAAAGGGTTTTCTGCGCGAGGACCTGTTCACCTGCGTACACGAGCAGTTCATGACCGATACGGCCAGGCTCGCCGATGTTGTGCTGCCGGCGACGATGTTTCTGGAGCATGACGACATCTACAAGGGCGGCGGCAACCAGCACATCACGCTCGGCCCCAAGCTGATCGAGCCGCCGGAAGGCCCGCGCACCAACCACTACGTCAATGAGGAGCTCGGCAAGCGGCTGGGCGTCGGCGACCGGCCCGGCTTCGGCCTGACCGAGCGCGAGCATATCGACATCATCCTCGGCAAGCGCGGGCTTGGCAGCTTCGACAGCCTGAAGGAACAGAAGTGGGTCGACCTGCAGCCCGACTTCGACGACGCGCATTTCATCAACGGCTTCGGCCATGCCGACAAGAAATTCCACTTCCGGCCCAACTGGACCGGGCAGTCGGCACCCAACCGGCCGCCGAAAAGCATGGGCCTGTTCGGGCCGGTCGGGCGGCTGCCGGAATTTCCCGACCATGTCGAGCTGATCGAGGCCGCGGATGAGGAGCATCCGTTCCGCCTGGCGACGTCGCCGGCGCGCAATTTCCTCAATTCCAGTTTTGCCGAGACGCCGGTGTCGAAGGCCAGGGAAGGAAGACCCGAGCTTCTCATCCACCGCGAAGATGCCGCGGCGCTCGGCATCGAGGATGGCGGCCGCGTCGAGGTCGGCAACCGGCGCGGCGACGTGGTGCTGCACGCCAGGTTCTTCGACGGCGTCAAGCGCGGGGTGGTCATTGCCGAAGGCATCTGGCCGAACAGCGCGCATGAGCGCGGCGAGGGCATCAACGTGCTGACCGGCGCCGACGCACCGGCGCCCTATGGCGGCGCCGCCGTCCACGACAACAAGGTGTGGCTCAGGGCGCTTTGATTACTTCGCGGCCCGCGCGTCCAGCGCCTTGACCTCTTCGGCGGCCGCCTTGCGCGCCGCGGTGTCGACGCCGGAAGCGCCCTTGTCCTTGGCGTAGGCGATCAGCGCGGTGCGCGTGTCCTCGTCGCATCCGTCCGACCCGATCCCGTCGATGCCGGCCTTCTTGGCAGCAGCAAGCACGGTGTCGCAGGCCTCCGGCGCGAAGGCGAACTGGCCCATGATGGCGCCGAGCGTAAGCGGGTCCTGCAGGCGCGGATCGTCACGGATTGCCTGCAGGGTGGCGCTGCCTACCGCGCGTGCTTTCCGGTCCTGCGCGATCTGGGTCAGGTCGAAGATGAACTCGAACTCCGGCTTGTCGACGCCCTGAGGCTTCGACACCAGGATATCGAGCGCATAGCGGGTGACTTCCTCGGGCGTGACGACCGATCGGATGGCCCTTGCCTGATGGTAGTTGCGCACCAGCACCCAGCGCGAGGGGAGGTCGCCATAGCGGGCGAGCATGCCGAGTTGCTTGATGGCGGCAAGCTTCTGCTTGTCCGTCTTGGCCACTTGCGCCTGGGCGAACACTTTGTCGCGGACGCGGTCGAGCATCTCGCCCGCGAGCAGGCCCGCAGCCGGGGCCGCCTGCTGCGTTCCGGCTGCGACTTGCGAATTGGGTGCATCGGTAAGCGGACCCTTCGCGTCGACCCATGCGGCCAGCGCCTTGCGCGCGTCCGGGCCGAAATAGCCCTTCGGCTCGCCGGCGTAAAACCCTTCGCTCTTCAGCGTCGTCTCGATGGTGACGCGGATCTCGTCGGGAAGCGCCTTGCCGATGCCGACGAGGTTCTCCTCCGCGAGCCCGGCCGGCGCCTCGCGGAACGCATCCATCACCGCGGCCGCGATAGCCGCCGTACCGGCGTTTGAGGCCGGTCCGGAAAAGAGCCCGCTCAGTTCCATGCCGGCGTCATTGCCGAACACGCCGGCGCCCATCCGGCCGATGCCGTTGTTGTAAAGCGCGATGCGGTCGGTGATGCCTTCGCGCAGCGTCATCAGATGGTCGAAACTGTCGAAGGTGAAGGCGTTGGCGAGTTTGCCCTTCGCCTTGAGTGAGCCGAGGCGCGCGGCCTCGCGCCACGCATGCAGGCGTTCGCGTGGGTTCTTGTCGATGCCGAGACCATCGTCATAGGCGTCGCCGAGCAGCAGCATCGCCTCGACGCTGCCGAGATTGGCGGCGTTGATCAGCATCGCGGTCGCCTTCGCGTCGTCCTGCGGATAGACCACGCCTTTGCGCAGAAGCTTGGCCTGCAGAAGATAGGCCTGCGCCTCCTTCTTGGCTTCGCCTTCGTCGATCAGCGCTTTCAATTGATCGTCGCTCGGCCCGTCGTCGCGACGCGACGGGCGATAGCTGGTCGAATCGAGATTGGCATATTGCGTCGAGGCGTAAAGCCACAGCGCGTCGCGGTCGCCCGCATCCGCCAGCGGCTTCAGCATGGCGCGCGCCGAGTCTTCGTTCTTGAACTGCTGGTCGTCCGACAGCTGCAGTCGCGCCAGCGCCAGCGCCGCGCCGGGCTCGCCGGCCTCGGCGGCGTCGCTCAGGCGAGCGACAAGCTGGTCCGGATTGTCGATCCGGACGCCGTCATAGTCGGGAAGTAGGCTCGCAAGCCTGATGCCGGCGTCGAGATCCCACGAGGCGTTGAGCAGCCGGATCGCCTCGCGCGGCTGCCTGCCGACGAACTTGCCGTCCAGGAGCACACCGGCGAGCATCGGCCCGGCGTCGGCGACGTTCTTGGCGGCGGCGCGCAGCATGGCGATGGCGCGCTTGCCGTCCGCCGCGCCGCCTTCGCCTTTGGCCAGCATGTCCGCCAGCATGGGCACGGCATACTGATCGTTGCCGATGCGCGCTTCCAGCAGCTGCCTGGCCGTGGCTGCGTCCTGCTGCGTCCCGCGGCCCAGCCGCAATGCCTTGATATAGGCAATCACGGATGGTTCCGGGCCGTTGGTCCCGGCCTTGGAATCCGCGTCCACGGCGTGAAAGGCCTTTTGCTGCTCCTCGCTCGTGAAGCCGTCCTTCTCCAGCGTCGTCTGCGCGATCAGCAGCGGCATGGCCTTGCGGAACCGGCTGTCCCATTCGCCGGGTGACGGGCCCTGCACCGGCGCGTCGATGATGCGCTGCGCGGTCTCGACTACCTTGTGCGCGTCGCGGCGCAGCAGCGGCCCATCAATATACTGACGGAGCAGCGTCTCAAGCGCCGTGAGATGACCGGCAGCACCTGCCTTCTGCAAGGCATCGAGCGCCATGCCGCGCGTGACCGGCGGCGGGCCGGCATCGGCGGCGTCGTGACGATGCACCGAATAAAACTCGTAGAGCAGATAATTCGCCTCGGGACTGCCGCCGTCGGCGAGCAGCTTGATTTGTGGGATGAGCCAGCCCAGTCCCGGCTGGTTGAGCGCCACCTGGACCCGCAGCCATTGCAGCGTCAGGCGCTTTTCCTGTGGCGCGCCGAGCATCGCCGCCTGGCATTTGTCGGCCAGGACCTTGAGCTTGCTAAGGTCGAAATCCTGGGGAAAGAGCTCGCCATACTGGACAGGCGGCGCCTCGGCTCCGGGGTCGAGCGGCACCGAGGCGCCCCGGTCGCAGACGCTGATCGCCTCGGCGAGCGCGGCCTTCTTCGCCGCATCGTCGGGTTTATCGGAAGATGCCTGGACCGCGAAGGCCCCGCCGGCAAGCGGCGTCAAGGCGAAGCAGGAAAGAACCAGGACATGCACTGGCCGCAACATGGGCGTCCCCCTCGGACAGGGGTCCGGGTGCAGCCGGACACACAGGCGCTAAATTAGCACATCGCACGAGTGATGATGAGTGTGGCGCTTCACATTCGCGCGGCTTTGCCTGGCGACTGCGCCACGCTTTGCGACCTGGCCCAAGCACCTCGGGTCGCGCCCGCCAGCTCCGGCGTTTATAGAGGCACCGGTTTCCAGTGGCATGGAGGATGTCGTGGCCAAGGTCTCGCTTCTGGGCATTCCGCATGACGAGAACTCGTCCTATCTGCGCGGGCCGGCCGAGGCGCCGCCGCTGATCCGGCGCGAGCTCGCCAGCGATGCTTACACGTCATGGTCGGAAACCGGCTTCGATCTCACCGACCGCTTCGTCGACTACGGCGATATCGATTTCACGCAACCCGGCGACCCGTGGGAGCGGATCGAAAATGAAGTCGGCCGCGCGCTCGATGCCGGCCACCCGCTGATCTCGCTCGGCGGCGACCACGCGATCTCCTGGCCGGTGCTGCGCGCGGTGCGCCGCCGCCACCCGAGCCTCACGATCGTCCATATCGACGCGCATCCGGATATCTATCATTCCTATGACGACAACCCGCGCTCGCATACTTCGCCCTTTGCCCGCATCATGGAGGAGAAGCTCGCCGACCGGCTGATCCAGATCGGCCTGCGCACCGTCAACGATCACCATCGCGACCAGTTCAAACGCTTCGGCGTCGAGGTGGTGGAGATGCGGCATTTCAAGGAAGGCTTGCAACTCGACCTCAAGACGCCCGTCTATCTCTCGATGGACCTCGACGCTCTCGATCCAGCCTTCGCTCCCGGCATCTCCCACCGTGAGCCGGGTGGATTCTCCACCCGCCAGGTAATCGGCCTGATCCAGGGAATAGACCAACGAATAGTCGCAGGCGACGTCGTCGAATACAATCCACGCCAGGACCTCTCCAACGTGACGGCGCTGGTCGCCGCCAAGCTGGTCAAGGAGATCGCCGGCATGATGCTGAAGACCAACGGCGCCGCCTGAATCGACGCTTGAATCACTTTGCCAAGGCCGCGTGCTAGAGGATTGTTCCGACTCAGCTTTCGACAGGGATCGCCATGCCGCAGCCGCTCAGGATAGCCATCGCCGGCGCGCTCGGCCGCATGGGCCGGCAGATGGCGGAGACAATCGCGGCCGATCCCCGTTTGCAGCTGGTTGCCCGCTTCCATCGGCCCGGCAGCGCGGGCGAGGCGCTGGTCGAGCGTGATGCGGCGCTGGCGCTTGCCGATGTGGTCATCGATTTCACCACGCCCGCGGCTTCGGCCGAATTGGCGAAAGCATGCGCGGCCCGCGGCGGCCCGGCATTGGTGATCGGCTCGACCGGCTTCGGCGAGTCGGAGCTGGCCGCAATCGCCGAGACGGCAAAGAAGATCGCCATCGTCCGCTCGGGCAGCTATTCACTCGGCCTCAACATGCTGACCGGTCTGGTCGAGCAGGCGGCGAGGGCGCTTGGACCTGACGATTGCGACATCGAAATCCTCGAAGCGCATCACCGCTTCAAGGTCGACGCGCCTTCGGGCACGGCGCTGATGCTGGGCGAGGCAGCCGCGCGCGGACGTGGCGTCGAACTGGACGATGTGGGCAAGCGCGCCCGCGATGGTCTCACTGGTCCGCGCAGCGCCGGTGAGATCGGCTTTGCCGTGCTGCGCGGCGGCAGCATTGTCGGCGAGCATAGCGTCAGCTTCCTTGCCGAAGGCGAGACACTTACGCTCTCGCATGCCGCCGGTGACCGCTCGATGTTCGCGCACGGCGCCATCGCGGCGGCACTCTGGGTCGCCGGACGGCCGCCCGGCGAATACGACATGCGCGACGTGCTCGGTTTCGGCGCCTCGTGACCGGGAACCAGGCCAGGTTCCATCTTAACGCCGCTAAAATGGCTGAAAGCCAGCTGAAAGCTTGGCCGTGCCATGACAGTTTTGTGGCGTTCGCCACGTGGCTGGCCTGGGAGGGCCGGCAGGAGGAAATGCGGCTCAGCCCGGATGGCGGCCGCCAAGGTGGAGGAAGTTACGTGACCGGTTTCATCTCTAAATGCGCCCTGGGTTCGGCGCTGCTGACGCTTGCCACACTTGCCGCGGGCGCAACGACAGCGTCGGCTGCCGACAAGGTCTCGATCATGGTGGGCGGCTACGAAAAGCAGATCTACCTGCCCGCCAAGCTCGCCGAGGCGCTCGGTTATTTCAAGGATGAGGGCCTCGACGTCGAGTTGCTCAACGAGCCGGCCGGCGTCGACGCCGAGAATGAAATGCTGGCGGGCGCCGTGCAGGGCGTGGTCGGCTTCTACGACCACTGCATCGACCTGCAGGCCAAGGGCAAGTTCGCCGAATCCGTCGTCCAGTTCAGCCAGGCGCCAGGCGAGGTCGAGCTCGTCTCGTCCAAGCATCCGGAGATCAAGTCGCCGGCCGACTTCAAGGGCATGAGCCTCGGCGTCACGGGTCTCGGGTCGTCGACCAACTTCCTGACTGAATATCTTGCCGTGAAGAACGGCCTGAAGCTCGGCGAGTTCACCTCGGTGCCGGTCGGCGCCGGCAATACCTTTATCGCCGCAATGCAGCAGGACAAGATCCAGGCCGGCATGACGACCGAGCCGACGATCACCCGGCTGCTGAAGACCGGCGAGGCGAAGGTTCTCGTCGACATGCGCACCGTGGAGGGCACCAAGGCGGCGCTTGGCGGCACTTATCCGGCGGCCTCGCTATACATGCAGACGGAATGGGCCGACGCTCACAAGGAAACGGTTCAGAAGCTCGCCAACGCCTTCGTCAAGACACTGAAGTTCATCAGCACCCATAGCGGCGCCGAGATCGCCGAAAAGATGCCAAAGGACTACTATGTCGGCGACAAGGAAGGCTATGTGAAGGCGCTTGACGACGGCAAGGCGATGTTCACCCCCGATGGCGTGATGCCGCAGGGCGGACCGGAGACGGTTCTGACCGTGCTTTCGGCCTTCAAGAAGGAACTGCAGGGCAAGCAGATCGACCTTTCCAAGACCTACACCACGGAATTCGTGAAGAACGTGAAGTAGCGGATTAGGCGGCGCGACTCCTCCGAACTCGCGCCGCCTCTGTTCCACGTCCGGCGATCCCCCGCGCGGCGGTCGCCTGCTATTGGAGTTTGCTCTACCATGGCCATCGAAAAGACCGCTCCGGCGATCGAGCTGATCAATGTCAGCCGCCGTTTCCTTTCCCCCACCGGCAAGTCGTTGACGGCGCTCCGCGATTTCACCATGACCGTCGAGCGCGGCGAGTTCGTCGCCGTCGTCGGCCCGACCGGCTGCGGCAAGTCGACGACGCTCAACCTCGTCACCGGGCTTGCCAGCCCGAGCGCCGGCGAGGTCCGCGTCATGGGCGCCCCCGTCAAGGGCATCGACCCGCGCATCGGCTTCGTGTTCCAGACCGACGCGCTGTTTCCGTGGCGCACCGTGATCGAAAACGTCATGGCGGGCCCGCTGTTTCGCGGCAAGCAGAAGGCGCAAGCACAGGCCTCGGCCCGGGACTGGCTGGCGCGTGTCGGCCTGGCGCGTTTCGAGCAGCACTATCCGCATCAGCTTTCAGGCGGCATGCGCAAGCGTGTGGCGTTGGCCCAGACCTTCATCAACGGCCCCGAGATATTGTTGATGGACGAGCCGTTCTCGGCGCTCGACGTGCAGACGCGCGTGCTCATGCATGAGGAGCTGCTGCGCCTGTGGTCCGACGCCAAGGCATCGGTGGTCTTCGTCACGCATGACCTCGAGGAAGCGATTGCGCTTGCCGACAAGGTCTATGTGCTCACCGCCGGGCCGGCGACGGTGAAGTCCGTCTACACGATCGACCTGCCGCGCCCGCGCGTCGTCGCCGACATCCGCTACGAGCAGAGCTTCATCGATTATTCGCGCACCATCTGGGCCGACCTCAAGGAAGAGGTCGAGACCAGCTACGCCCGCGCGGCAGCATGAGGAGGCCGAAATGACTGACGCCACCATCAATATCTCGACCGCTACCTTCAAGCCGGGCACTTCGGACGCCGAGATCGAGGCCGCCGCCGCAAAGGCAGCCGCGCATCGCCGCCACGCCGTCACGTTCTGGCGGCTCGCCATCCTGATCGCCTTCCTCGGCTTGTGGGAACTCGCCGGCCGCATGGCCTGGATCGATCCCTTCTTCTACGCCATGCCGAGCACGATCGCAGGGCGGCTCTATGAATGGATCACGGAAGGCACGTCGGAAGGCCCGCTCTGGTACCACCTCTATGTCACCATGGAGGAATCGGTGCTGGGCTTCGTCACCGGTTCGGTGGCCGGCGTCATCATCGGCGTCGCGCTCGGCCGCAATCGCATGGCCGCCGATGTCTTCTCCATCTACATCAAGGTGATCAACTCGATCCCGCGCGTCGTGCTGGCGCCGATCTTCATCATGATCCTCGGCCTCGGCCTTGCCTCGAAAGTGGCGCTGGCCTTCGTCATGGTGTTCTTCGTCGTCTTCCACAACGCCTTCCAGGGCGTGCGCGAGGCCGATCGCGCGATGATCGCCAACGCCCGCATCCTCGGCGCCTCCGACTGGCAGCTGACGCGCTCGGTGATCGTGCCGTCGGCGATGAGCTGGATCTTCGCCAGCCTGCATGTCAGCTTCGGCTTCGCCATTATCGGCGCCATCGTCGGCGAGTTCGTCGGCTCGCGCTACGGTATCGGCCTCTTGATCAATATCGCCAAGGGCTCCTTCGACGCGGCCGGTATGTATGCCGCGATCGTCATCGTCATGGTGGTGGCGCTGGCCGCCGAATATCTTATGACGATGGTCGAGAACAGGCTGGCGAAATGGCGTCCCCAGCCGCTGCATGAGACGCAGTGAATGCGCCATGGTTTGCAGGTGGCCGAGCTAGCCATTTGCCAGCGGCAGCCGCACCTCGACCTTGAGCCCACCGCCGGCAGCGTCTCCAAGCGTGACGCTGCCGCCGGCATTGTCGACAACCTCGCGTACGATTGCCAAGCCGAGCCCGCTGCCTTCCTCCGTGGATCCCGCAATGCGATAGAAGCGCTCGAAAACATGCTCCCGCTCTTCCGCTGGAATGCCAGGCCCGTCATCGGTGACCGTGAGCGCGGCCTCGCCATCGACGACGGCGAGCTGCACCGTGACGCTGCCACCGGCTTTGGAGTGGCGTAGCGCATTGTCGACCAGATTGACGATCATCTCGCGCAGCATCGTGCCGTCGCCGGTGACCGGCACCGGGCCGGTCTCATCGAGCCCAAGGTCGATGTTGCGTTCGATTGCCTTCGGCGCTTGGCCTTCCAGCACCTGCCGGGCGGCTTCGGTAAGGTCGATGCGATCGGCACGCGGCCGCCGGCTGCCGGGCTCGGCACGCGAGAGCGTGAGTAGTTGCTCGGCCAGCCGCGCCAGCTTGCCGGAGCTCGCCTGCAACGCCACCAGTGCCTCCTGGCGCTGATCGGCGGCGGTTTCCCGCAAGGCATAGCTTGCCTGTGTCGACAGCAGCGCCAGCGGCGTGCGCAACTGGTGCGCGGCGTTGGCGATGAAACGCCGCTGTGCCGCCATCTGGGCCCGCACGCGCTCCATATAGGCGTTAAGCGCCTCGACCAGCGGCCGGATTTCGCTCTGCGCGTCCGAAACCTCGACCGGATCGAGATCGCTGCGGCTTCGCGAGCGCACGGCGTCGCGCAGGCGCAGCAGCGGCGCCAGGCCCCGGCGCAGGCCGAGCAAGACGAACACGCCGGCAATTGCGACCAGCGCCAACTGCTGGCCGAAGGCGCTTAGCCACAGACGCCTCGCCATCGCGTCATGGCCGGCGAGCGTCACGCCGACGGTGACCGTGATCGGCGAATCCGCCCCGGCGCCGATTACGGCATGGCTGAGCGTGGCGAGCCGCAGACGGTGATCGCGAAAGCCGGTCTCGATGCTGCCGCGCTGTGACGCCATGGGCAGGTCGGGATAGCCGGTAAGCAGGTGTCCGCCCGCGGTCTCGACATGGTAGTAGACCCTGTCGCGGTCGCCGGTGTCGAACATTTCGATCGCAGCCGGCGGAATGGTGGCGTCAAGCACGCCGTCTTTTACCGCGACCTGCTCGGCTATGGCGCGCGCCGACGCCATCAGCATCCGGTCGGTAACCAGATCGGCAGTCACGCGCGCATTGCCATGGCTGGTCCACAGATTGATGGCGGCGAGCCCGGCCAGCGGCAGCACCACCCAGGCCAGCAATTGCAGGCGTAGGCTGCTGATCCGAGGCCTGACGATTCTCATGGCGCCGGATCATCATGGCGCAAGAGGTAGCCGAGGCCGCGCAAGGTGGCGATCTGAACGCGCGATCCCTCGAGCTTCTTGCGCAGGCGGTGCACGTAGATCTCGATGGCGCTGGGGTCGGCGTCGGTTTCGAAGTCGTAGATCGCCGCCGAAAGCGCCGCCTTGCTCACCGTGCGCCCGGCCTTGACGACGAGCTGTTCCAGCACCGCGTGCTCGCGCGGCGTCAGCGACAGCGTCGTGCCGGCGAGCGAGAACAGGCGGGTGTTGGTGTCGAAGGCCAGATCGCCGCAGGAAATGACCGGGGCGGTGCGGTCGTTGGCGCGGCGCAACTGCACGCGGATGCGCGCTTCCAGCTCCTCGATCTGGAAGGGTTTCGCCAGATAGTCGTCGGCGCCTTCGTTGAGGCCCTTGACCCGGCCGTCGAGGCTGGCGTTGGCGGTGAGCACGATCACCGGCACCGGGTTGCCGCGCGCCCGCAGCCTTTTCAGCACCTCCATGCCGCTCATGCGGGGCAGGGCGAGGTCGAGGATGACCAAAGCATGATCGCCGGCGGCCAAAGCATGCTCGACATCCTCGCCGTCATGGACGACGTCGACGACATAGCTCGCCTGGCGCAGCGTCTTGCTCAGCCAATCGGCCAGTTCGCGATTGTCCTCGACAAGCAGCAGCCGCATCGTTCGTCGCTGTTTCCTCCCAACATCGTCGGCTTCGCCCAAGGGCGCCAGCCAGCGTCCGAATTGGTCCCTGAAGCCAACCGATAGTATCGATCCGCCCGCAAGGCAAACGTGGTTTGCCGGCGGTCGCCGTCGCGGCCATTGCGCCTGTCGAGCCGCCTCATCGGCCGGACGAGTGATGAAACCGAACCGTTCGGTTCAATTTATGTTGACGGTTCGTATAACTAAGATGAACGTTGGCACACCGAACTGGGGTGCGCATTGCCCAGTGGTCACTGTAACTAGTTGATATCAAAAGATAAGAATGTGGCAGCCGCGCCGTTCGCGCAATTTCAAGATCGAACCGAACGGTTCGGTTCACACATTTTCGTGATTGGAACCGGCAGCAGGGCAGACCCATTTCGGGGTGGTCCGAGCGACGCGAATTTCCATCAAGGCACGCCACTAGACGGGCAAGACTTTGAAAATCCGGAGTACTTAAAATGACCAAGATTGCTCTTACCGCCGCCGCCCTCCTCGTCGCCACGAGCGGCGCCTTCGCCAGCAGCGACCATTATGGTTCCGACAACGTCAACCAGCCGGCCGTGACTGCTCCCGCAGGCAATGTCGACAACAGCATCACCGGCTCGATCCGCAAATTCGAGCAGCGTGACCTTCACATCAAGCCGGCTCAGAACCAGCCGGAATCCGGCCAGGGCATCTGGGGCCGCTAATCCGGCCCCTGACCAACTTCCACCCAACACCTTTGAATCTGGAGTAACTCAAATGACCAAGATCGCTCTTACCGCCGCCGCCATCCTCGTTGCCACCGGTGCCGCTTTCGCCGGCAGCGAAAACTATGGCTCGAATAACGCTAACCAGCCGACCGTCGCCGTCGACAGGACCGCCACGGCCTCGATCACGAAGTCGGACGCCGATGTCCAGAAGCCGTTGACCCAGGGCGCCGACCGCAACCTGTTCGGCAATCATTGATCGGTCCCCGGCACTTCAAGGGCGGCGGGTGTGCCCCGCCGCTCTCTCTTTTTGGAGCCGGCTATGGGTCGGCCTGAATCAGTCGAGCAGCAGCTCCTTCCAACTCATTGTTCGAGATGAATTTTCCGTGTGATGTCTTGACGGTGGCGACGAAGCGACCGGAGAAGAAGAGATTTCGCCCGGGAATAAATCCGGGCCGTTCCAGGTCTTGTCGACAGCGGGGCCATCCTCCCAAGGCGCCGCCGATGAAACGACAGGACAAGGAACACTGAGATGACCAGGATCGCATTCGTCGCGGCCGCCATGCTCGTCGCTGCCCTGGGCAGCGCCTCTGCCGGCAGCGACCACTATGGCTCCGACGCCGCCAATCAGCCGACCCCCGGTGTCGATCATGCCTTCACCGCCTCGATCCGGAAACCGGATATGGCGCATCAGCAGGATCCGGTCGCGACCGGCTCCGGCGAGTCGGTCGCCGACGTGATCGCTCGGCACAACGACGAAGGCATCTGGGGCAACTGACAGCGCTCGGCCTTCCTCAAAAACTCCCATCCCTACTCAACGACAGGAACTTCCGAAATGACTAGGATCGCTCTCACCACCGCAGCCATGCTTCTCGCCATGGGTTCTGCCTTCGCCGGCAGCGACCACTACGGCGCCGACAACGCCAATCAGCCCACCACCGCCGGCGTCGACCGCGGCCTCACCGCGTCGGTGCGCAAGCATGAGGCCGCCAAGCCGGCCAATGTCGACACCTCGACGACGACCGGAGCGGCGCCCTCGCAGGCCTGGCCGGATCCGGGCCAGGGCATCTGGGGCAATTGATCTCGCCTCCCGAACTGCAAATGGCGGCGGGCTTGCCCGCCGCCATTTGTTTCGCAGTTCACCCCCGCTGGCCGTTCCCGTCCCGCCGACCCGTACAGCCGCACACTAATGCATGTCGCCCAGAAGTGTACGCGGTTCTGGGACAACGACATGCATAAAAACAAGGACTTAAAGCGCGTCGCCTGAATCCGGTTCAGCGCGACGCGCTTTAGGCTTCTAAGCCAAATCCTTCGGCCTTAAGCAATGCGTCAGCCGCGCGCCGCGAAAGTCGAGGTCAGCCCAATCCTCGTCCAGCGTGAACCGCGCAAGCGCCGCTGTCGGGAACTTCGCTTCGATCTTCTTGAAAACGCTCTCATCCGATCCGGCGCCGGCCAGCCGCAGCGCAAAGTGCTGCAGGCCGGGATTGTGGCCGATCACCAGCAGGCTCGTCGCCTTGACCTGGCGCACGCGCGCCAGGATGGCGCCGGCCGCCGCCTCGTAGAGCTCGTCGGCAAATTGCGCCGGCACATGCTTGGGCAACTCGGCCGCGACCAGCTGCCAGGTCTCGCGGGTGCGCAGTGCCGGCGAGACCAGCGCCAGATCCGGCAGCCAGCCGCGCCGGGCAAGCTCTCGCCCAATCAGCGGCGCCGTCTTCAAGCCACGCGGCCCAAGCGGCCGGTCGAAATCGGCAAGGCTGGAATCGTCCCAGCTCGACTTGGCGTGGCGCAGGATGAGGAGCTGTTTCATCGGCATTACAGCCTCTAAGGCGTGATCCGCGCCAGCTGTTCGAGATCACTCTCCTCGCGCAGCGGGTCCGGCGCCATCACCACCGAAGTGGCGTTGTCGGCGTCGTCGGCGAAATGAGCAAGCACGGTGTGGCCCTTTTCCATGCGCGCCTTGCCTTCGGCGACGAGACCCAGCGCCAGCGGATAGAGCCGGTGCTCCACCTTCAGCACCCGCGCGGCTAAAGTGTCCTCATTGTCGCCGACCATCACCGGCACGGCGGCCTGTGCGATGATCGGGCCGTCATCCATCTCGGGCGTGACGAAATGCACCGAGCAGCCATGGATGCGCACGCCCGCACGGATGGCCCTTGCATGCGTGTCCAAACCCTTGAAGGCCGGCAGCAGGGCAGGGTGGATGTTGACCATGCGCCCCTGCCATTTCTCGACGAGGCCGCGGCCGAGGATGCGCATATAGCCGGCCAAGGCCACGATGTCGGCGCCGAAGCCGGCGAGCGCGGCATCGATCGCGGCGTCATAGGCATCCTTGTTCGGATGGTCGGCGCGCTGGATCACCTTGGTGGCGATGCCGCGCGACTGGGCGATGCCGAGACCGGCTGCGTTGGCGCGGTCGGAAATGACGCCGACGATTTCCGCCGGATAGCTGGGATCGGCGGCCGCCGCGATCAGCGCCGTCATGTTGGAGCCGCGCCCCGAGATCAGGACGACCGTTCGTTTCCTGCTCATAGGCCGATCGAGCCCCGATAGATCACGCCGGCGTCGCGGCGCGGCACGATGCGGCCGATCGGCGTCACCGTCTCGCCGGCCTCCTGCAGCACCGCCGCGACTTGCGCGGCCTGGCCGGAGGCGACGGCGAGGATCATGCCGATGCCGCAGTTGAAGGTGCGCATCATCTCTTCCGGCGCTACGCCGCCGGTCTTGGCCAGCCACGAGAACACCGGCGGCACCTCGATCGCCTCGAGGTCGAGCTCGGCCGAAAAATCCTTGGGCAGCACACGCGGAATGTTCTCCGGGAAACCGCCGCCGGTGATGTGGGCGAGCGCCTTGATGCCATGCGTGTTGCGGATCGCCTTGAGGATCGACTTCACATAGATGCGCGTCGGCTCCAGCAGCGCCTCGGCCAGCGTCGCCTCATCGTTGAACGGCGCCGGATCGCCCCAGCCAAGGCCGCTTGCGGCCACGATGCGGCGCACCAGCGAAAAGCCGTTGGAGTGCAGGCCCGACGAGGCAAGGCCGAGCAGCACGTCGCCCTCCACGATATCGTCGGTCGGCAAGAGCTGGCCACGCTCGGCCGCGCCCACGGCGAAACCGGCAAGGTCATAGTCCTTGTCGTGATACATGCCGGGCATTTCAGCCGTCTCGCCGCCGATCAGCGCGCAGCCCGCCTGCCGGCAGCCTTGCGCGATGCCGCCGACGATCGAAGCACCCTGGTCGGGGTCGAGCTTGCCGGTGGCGAAATAGTCGAGGAAGAACAGCGGCTCGGCGCCCTGCACGACGATGTCGTTGACGCACATGGCGACGAGGTCGATGCCGATCGTGTCGTGTTTGCCGGAATCGATGGCGATCTTGAGCTTGGTGCCGACGCCGTCATTGGCCGCGACCAGCACCGGATCGGTGAAGCCGGCGGCCTTGAGGTCGAACAGCCCACCGAAACCGCCGATCTCGCCGTCGGCGCCAGGCCGGCGGGTGGCGCGCACCAGCGGCTTGATCTTCTCGACCATCAAATTGCCGGCATCGATATCGACGCCAGCCTCGGCATAGGTGAGCCCGTTCCTGCGCTTGGCCTGGTCGCCCTTGCTCATCGTCGGCTCGTCCCTGTTTCCATTGCGGGCTCTTCGCATGAATGGTTTCGGGGAGCAAGGATGACGGTCGTCGAGGCGGACAAAACCGTGGAAAGTGGGCGAGCCGCCGCAGCTGCCAATCTCCTCCCTTGCGGGGGAGATGTCCGGCAGGACAGAGGGGGGTGTGAAGGATCGCGACCTTCGAACGATTAGCTTTTCGATCCCGGTTGAGCAATGGCCTACACGCTGGCGGGACAGCACCCCCCTCTGCCTTGCCAGGCATCTCCCCCGCAAGGGGGGAGATTGGCTGTCATCGCCGCTTTCGCAAATCGCCAGCGCGGAAGAAGGAAACAAGCTCCTCCCTTGCGCCCACCTCCCATCTCCATCATCTTTTCCCCAACAAAGGCCACGATGGGACATCACGTGACCATCCCCAACCTGATCACCATCCTGCGCTTGCTGCTGGTGCCCGCCGTGGTGCTGGCCATGCTGCAATCGCTTTGGGGTTGGGCCTTCGCCGGCTTCCTCGTCGCCGGCATCTCCGATGGCGTCGACGGCTTCATCGCGCGCCGCTGGAACCAGTCGTCCCGCCTTGGCGCCTATCTCGATCCGATTGCGGACAAGCTCTTGCTGGTCTCGGTCTTCGTCGTCATGGGCTTTGCCGGCGAACTGCCGCTCTGGCTGGTGGTGACGATGGTCTCGCGTGACGGGCTGATCGTCTGCGCCGTGCTTTTGTCCAGCGTGATGAGCCATCCGATCGAGGTGAAGCCGCTCTTCGTGTCGAAGGCCAACACCGCCGCGCAGATCGTGCTGGCGGCGCTTGTGCTGGGCGAGATGGCCTTCTCGGTGCATCTCGGCCCGCTGCGGACCGCGTTCATATTGCTGACCGGGGTCTTGACCGTGGCTTCGGCCGCGGCCTATCTCGTGGCTTGGCTAAGGCATATGAGCGGCTATGGCGAAGGCTCCCAGACGAGCAACTCCCGTACAGGCGACACCAGGTCGGGCATCAGCAGGTCGGGCGGCTCCAACACGGGCGCCTGACGACGATGGCGCGGCGGTCGCCGCTGACGGCGGCTCGGGCGCGCTCCGCCGCCAGGTCTTCTTCTGGCTGGCCACAGCCGTTCTGCTGGCGCTCTTCCTCTATGTCTTCTCAGGCATTCTACTGCCCTTCGTCGCCGGCATGGTGCTCGCCTATTTCCTCGATCCGGTCGCCGACTGGCTGCAGCGGCTCGGCCTCTCGCGCCTGATGGCGACGGTGGTGATCCTGATCGCCTTCATCGTCGTGGTGGTGCTGGCCTTCGTCATCCTGGTGCCGGTGCTGGCCACCCAGATGGCCGATTTCGCCCGCAAGCTGCCTGAATATCTCACCCGCCTGCAGTCGCTGATCACCAGCTTCGACCCGAAATGGCTGGAGCAGCGTTTTGGCGTCAATGCCGCCGGCCTGCGCGACGGACTGAACTCGCTGCTCACCTCCGGCTTCAGCCTGCTCACCACCGTCTTCACCTCGATCTGGAGTTCCGGCGTGGCACTGGTCTCGGTGGTGAGCCTGTTCGTCGTCACCCCGGTCGTCGCCTTCTACATGCTGCTCGACTGGGACCGCATGGTGGCCGTTGTCGACAGCTGGGTGCCGCGCGACTATGTCGAAACGGTGCGCGCGCTTGCCCGCGACATCAACACCGCCACCGCCGGCTTCGTGCGCGGGCAGGGCACGCTCTGCCTTGTGCTCGGCGCCATGTACGCCACCGGCCTGACGATGACCGGCTTGAACTTCGCCATCCTCATCGGCTTCTTCGCCGGGCTGATCTCCTTCATTCCCTATGTCGGCTCGCTGACCGGTTTGGTGCTCGCCGTCGGCGTCGCCTTCGTCCAGTTCTGGCCGGACTGGACCATGGTGGTGCTGGTGGCCTGCGTGTTCTTCGTCGGCCAGTTCATCGAGGGCAACATCCTGCAGCCCAGGCTTGTTGGAAAGAGTGTCGGCCTGCATCCGGTCTGGCTTATGTTCGCGCTGTTCGCTTTCGGCGCTTTGTTCGGCTTCGTCGGCCTTTTGATTGCGGTGCCGGCCTCGGCGGCGATTGCCGTGCTGGTGCGCTTCGCCATCGGCCGCTACCTCGAATCGCCGCTTTACAAGGGCCACGCCAACGGCCCCATGCCGTCATTGCCGGCCGATCGCGGCGGCGGCCATCGCTCGACGCGGGGCTGAAATGGCTGCTCAGCCAGCAGATCCGCCGCGCCAGCTGCCGCTCGATCTCGGCCACGGCACCGGCTATTCGCGCGACGAGCTCGTCGTCTCGGGCACCAATGCGCAAGCGGCATCGCTGATCGACCGCTGGCCGGACTGGCCGTCACCGGTCGTGGTGCTGGCCGGGCCGCCCGGCTCCGGCAAGACGCATCTCGCCCGGATCTGGCAGGACAGGGCGCACGCCGACGCCATCGATCCGGCGCGCATCGGTGAACACATTGCCGGGCCCGGCATCAGGCCGGCGCTCATCGACGACATCGACAACGCGGCGATCGACGAGCACGGCCTGTTCCACCTGATCAACGCCGTGCGCGGCGCCGGCTCGACGCTGCTTTTGACGGCGCGGCGTTTCCCCTCCGCCTGGCGTGTCGTGCTGCCGGACCTCGTTTCGCGGCTGAAAGCGGCGGCGACGGTCGAAATCCACGAGCCCGACGACCTCTTGCTTGCCGGCGTCATCACAAAACTCTTCGCCGACCGCCAGGTCGAGGTCGAGCCGCATGTGGTGCAATATCTGGTGCGCCGCATCGAGCGTTCGCTCGGCACAGCCATGCGCGTCGTCGGACGTCTCGACCGGGCAGCGCTCGAGCGCAAGACGCCGATCACCCGCGCTTTAGCCGCCGAGACCGTCAGCGCCATGGACGAAGGGCAGCGCGAGTTCGATATCTAATGCATGTCGCCCGGAAGTGTGCAGCGGTTCTGGGGTAACGACATGCATAAAAGCAAAACTTAAAGCTGCATGTCGCCCGGAAGTGTGCAGCGGTTCTGGGATAACGACATGCATAAAAACAGAACTTAAAGCGCGTCGCTTGAATCCGTTTCAGCGCGACGCGCTTTAGCTCGCTCTGTCCCATTTCGGGATTTTCCCGTCGGCACCAATCTTGCAGCGCAACCATGCCGGCTAACCCCGGTCCCGGTCGCGTTCCAGATCGGGTTGTAGGCTCGCCGGGCTCGAGGCGTTGGGGTTCTCGCCCGGCGGGTTTACCGTTCCTCCGAGGTGCTGTTGTAATGGTCCATCGAATGGTCTATTTTTATGGACCAGATCATGGTCCATGAGGAGCAACCATGCAGATATCCGTGACTGACGCCAAGGGGCAGCTGACCGAACTGGTGAGGCGCGCCGAGGCTGGCGATGAGATTATCCTGACCCGTCACGGTCACGCCGCCGTGCGCCTCGTCCCGATACGGTCCGTGCCCGACCGCAAGCACCGCCGGGGCATGCTGCAGGCTGCACGGGCAGCGGGCGCCGCGAAAGCCGGTGCCGGGCCGTCCGCGGCGCGCAGTCAGGATTTCCTCTATGGCGATGACGGCCTGCCGGAATGATCGCCGTCGATACTTCTGCGTTGATGGCCATTGTCCTCGACGAGCCGGCGGCGGATGCCTGCATAGCCGTGCTCGAAGCGGAAGACGACCTTGTGATATCGGCCGGAACCGTAGCCGAGTTGCTGATCGTCGCCGCGCGACGAGGCGTAGGTGAGGAGATACGATCCCTGCTCGACGGGCTCGGTTTCGAGATCACGCCGGTGACGGAAAGCACGGCTCGTCGTGTCGCCGAGGCCTATGCGCAATGGGGCAAAGGCATTCATGCGGCGCTTAATTTCGGTGACTGCTTTGCCTATGAGGTGGCGAAGGATCGGGCGTGCCGGCTGCTCTATATCGGCGACGATTTCTCCAAGACCGACATCGAAGGCGCGATCTGAGTGGCCCGGAAACGGGCTAGTTCCTCTTGCCCTTTAGCCCATCGCGCAGCTTCCGCAACTGCCGTCGCCACCATGGCTTCGGCTTGCGCGGGACCAGGACCATCCTGCCGTCGATGACGGCGTCATCCACCCAGTCCTGCACCTGCATGCGCCAACTGGCCGTGACGCGGGCAAGCAGGGGCGACGGGTCCTCGCCGGTGATCCGCACCAGCTCCGGGTCCTTCAGAGCGAGGCGGAAATCGAAGCCCTGCACGATCAGGGCGCGCAGGAACACGATCTGGCGTAGCATGCGGTGGAAGTCGGTACCCTGGCCGTTGACCATGCTGCGCGCGCCGATCCACTGGTGGAGACGGGCGCCCGTAAGCGTTTCGGAGGGTGGGCGAAAGGAAATCTGTTGGCGCCCGTCCTCGAGGCGACTTGTCGGCGTCAGCGGATACCAGAAATCGAGCGGCTCGCGGATCGCTACCCTGACGCTGGCGCCGGCAAGCGCGGCCTCGGTCGCGCCGCGCCGGAGGCAGACTGCGCTCTGCGCCGCAAATCCCAGTCCCGCAAGCGCATCGAGCAGCAACCTGCCGCCACCCATGGCGAAGGCCGCATTGATGCGGTCGCTTATGAAGGGAGACCACAAGTCGCGCGGGATCCATGTCAGCCGTCGTCTGGAAACATCCACAACGACGATGATGTCGGTGTTGGCGTCCCAATTGTCCCTGTCGAGGATCGCTACGACGACCGCTGCCAAGATATGAGCCCTTCGGGCCAGGATCCCGGGGCCGCGAGGCCGGCCAGGGTTCTTTCTGGGAAGAAGCGATGGTCGGAGTGGCAGGATTCGAACCTGCGACCCCCTGATCCCAAATCAGGTGCGCTACCAGGCTGCGCTACACTCCGACGTCCCGCGGCGTATAGGGGGCGGACGACCGGAAGGCAACACAAAATCGGAGGGCCCCTGATCGAGGCCAATGCCGCAGCGTTGAAGGGCACGACTATCGCGCCGACTTGCTCAGGGGCGTGACAAAGGGACTTCGCCGCGTCGACCGATACCTTCACGGTTTCACGCCGCGACGGTTCGGCTCAGCGCTTCTGGCCGGCGATCCTCCTGGCGATCGCCGCGGCCTGGATTCTTGCATTGGCAAAGCAGCCGCGAATGCTCGGCCGCATGCCGGTGAACCAGAGCCCGGGCAGCTTCGGGTCGTTCGCGGCGCCGTTGAACAGCGGCACGCCCCGTGCGTCGAGCACGCCGAGCTTGCCCAGCATCGTTTCCAGTCCGGTGCGGTAGCCGGTGGCAGCAATGACGATGTCGGGCGCGATCGACTGGCCATTGTCGAGCACGACGTCGTCGCGCCTGAATTCGCGCAGCTGCGGCACGACGATGATGCGCCCGGCCTTGATGGCGTCGACCGCGCCATCGTCGGCGGCGATCGCCGTATAGTCGGAGCCGAGCCGGCTGGCGCCGCCCGATGGAGCAGGGGGGAGGCCGTATTTGGTCAGATCGCCGAACACCAGGCGCTGTGTCGCCGCCATCACCGCATCCGCGAGCCGTGTCGGCAGGTTTGCCATGACCGGCGACATGCGGTGCACCGCGATCTTGCCGATGCGCTTGGGTAGCAGCGAAGGTCCGTTGCGCGCCGAAAGCCAGATCTGGCCCGTCTCTGCGCGCGAAAGATGGTTGAGGGCATCGAAGCCGGAGTTGCCGGCGCCGACCACCATCACCTTCTTGCCGGCATAGTCGCTCGCCCTGCCGAAATCGGCCGAATGGATGATCTTGCCTGAAAAATCCTCCATGCCCTTCCAGGCCGGGATGAAGGGTTGCCGGTCGCGTCCGGTGGCGATCACCACATGTCGCGCCGCCCTCAAGCCCTCGCTTGTGCGCAGCAGCCAGTGGTCGCCGCGAAATTCGATCTCATCGACCTCGACACCAAAGGTGATCGGCAGCCGGTGCGTCTCGGCGAAGTCGTTGAAATGGCGGATGACGCTGCTGCGGTGCGGGAAGGCCGGCGTCCCTGCTGGAAAAGATACGCCGGGCAACGAAGACAGGTCGCGATGCGTGTTGAGGTGCAAATTGTCGTGGCGGCGGTGCCAGGGCTCGGCCAGCCTTTGCTCGCGTTCCAGGATTTGCGTCGTCACACCGGCCTTGGCCAGCGCATGCGCGGCGGCAAGCCCGGCGGCGCCCGCGCCGATGACAATCGCGCCGTCCAGTATCGCTGGCTTACCGACCCCCGACGGCAAGACGTTCGCTTCCGCGCCCATTGGTGTCTTTATCGTCGTCATCATGCCTTCAAGTGGCACGATCATGTATCTGACATATGCCGCTCCCGGTCCAGAAGGAATAGGTGGCTGTTGCAAAAACCCCCGGCATTGTGTCGCGGATTTTGAAGGGTCGGCTAATGAACCGGGTCGGCGTGGCGATGCACCAGCTTGAACGCGCCGTCCTCCAGCCGGAATACCTCGGTCACCCGCAAGGTCATTTCCGTTGCCTCGCCGTTCTTGCCGATACGCGCCTTGGCATGCTGCAGGCCGCTCCAGAAGGCCAGATCGCCGCTTGCCGAAGCCTGCAGCACCTCGAGGTCGGTGCTGCCGCCTTTGTGGAAGCTCGCCGCGTCGCGTTCGTAGCGGCCGGCAACCACCTCGGCGCCTTCGAGATGATCGCCGCGCGGCGAAAAGAACGTCGCCGGCCCGGCATGGGTGACGATTGCCTTCAACGAAGTCGCATCGCCATTGACATAGTCCTCGGCGATCTTCTCGCGCTGCTTCATGAATGTATCAAAGGACGAACCGCCCGGATGCACCGTCCTGATCCATGTCTCTAGGCCGGCCATGAAATTCTCGAGGAAGGCGCTGGTTTCGCCATTGGTCACGGCGCCTTTTTCGTCGAGCAATTCGGCGACATTGCGGATATAGGCCTCCGGCTGTTGCATCACCGGCATGTCGAGGAAGACGAAGGTCTGGCGCAGCGCATGGTTGGCGCCGAAAGCCCCGAGCTTGTTCGGTGTGACGCTGACCACCCCGGCGGGCAGGCCCTTGAACACGCTCTTGCCCGACGGCCGCGAGCCGACGTCGAGCGCATTCTTCAGGCAGCCCGGGATCGAGCGGTTGTATTCCGGGGTGACAAACAGCACCGCGTCGCATTCGCGTATCGCCGCGCGGAAGGCCGACCACGCCGGCGGCGGGTGGTCGCCCTCCAGATCCTCGTTGTAAAGCGGCAGGCCACCGATCTCGATCAAGCGGCAGCGTACCGAATCCGGCGCGCGGGCGGCGAGCGCCTTGGCGATCTTGCGGCTGAAGGATTGGGCGCGGAGGCTGCCGACAAGCACGGCAAGCTGCAGGACGGCGTGTTCGGTTGCATTGGTCATGGCTAAATGTCCGGTTCTGATGGATGGCTCACGCAGAAGGCCGGCCCGGGCTGGCCACCCGACGTTTCGATAATGTCGCCAGCGCAGCGAGGTTCCCTGCGCCGTGGCGGGTGCAGGGTGGCCTTGCGGCCTTGCCGCCGCGGCCATTGCACAGTAATGACGGGTTGGCGCGAGATTTCAGGCTCCCGATAGGATCTCGGAAATGGCGCCACAAAAGGGTGCCCGCATTGTCGGGCGGCAACGAGGTGGTCATGTCCGCGCGCATTTTCAGTCCAGCCAAAACCGCGATGCAGTCCGGCAAGGCCAAGACCGGACATTGGGTGCTGGAATTCGATCCCGCCCAGCGCAAGAAGATCGACCCCCTGATGGGCTACACCACCTCCGGCGACATGCTGAGCCAGGTGAAGCTCACCTTCGACACGAAGGAAGAGGCGGTGGCCTATGCCGAAAAGGAAAAGATCGCCTATCGCCTCGAAGAGCCGAAGGAAGCCAAGCGCCGGCAGATTTCCTATTCGGACAATTTCCGCTATGACCGCCGGACGCCCTGGACGCACTGACTTTCGAGTATGACAGATCAGCCGGCTCGGCCGGCCGACGGTCCCGTAGCTCAGCTGGATAGAGCACCGGCCTTCTAAGCCGATGGTCGCAGGTTCGAATCCTGCCGGGATCGCCAGTTCTTTGGCGCCGCTTGGGCGAGCGTTACTTCCGCATCAATTTAGGGGGGGCCCGGTCAGCCATTGCTTGCCGTCTTTCTCACTGGCCCACGGATTGCCGACTCTGACCCAAACCCCCGCCAGCAACTCCGCCACGAAATCCACGAACACCCGCACCTTGGCGGCGCCGTATTGCCGCGAAGGGTGGATGGCATAGAGCGGGGAGAGTTCCTCCTGCCAATCGGGGAACAGGTCGATCAGCCGTCCGTCACGGACCTGCTCGCGCGTCGCGAATTCCAGCACCTGCGCGATGCCGGATCGATTTTCGCGATCCGAACACCGAACTGCGTAAGGGGAGCACGGGATAGACGAAGCGATTGCGAAGATCGTAGGGGAGCCTTGCCATTAAGCTGCTTGGAATACGGCGGGACATGAGCTAAGCGAAGTGTAGGCCGAGCAGGTAGTGCAAGGGAGCGCTTTTGACTGATAGCAGCGCCAAACCGATAATTCTTGCGCTTACGCACAATGAAAAGCTTGGCGATGCAGTGTTGCGCATCCCAATGTACCGGGCTTTGCGTCTGGCCTTTCCGACTCATTCGATTGTTTGCGTTTCGTCAGAGGGCTCGGTCTGGCTCTCAACTTTGAACGCCATACGGAAAGAACTGATCGATAAAGTCTTGCTAGATCAGCCATTGTCGAGCGTTTCCCGATTACGCGCCCTAATCCGCCAGCTCGGCCCGGTGGAATATGTGCTTGATATTCGCTCCAGCAAGCGAACAATACCAAGCTATTTGGCGACCACTGGCTTGAACCTGCGGTACCTTGCGTGTTTTCCTGGCTTTGCTCTGCGGCACAACATTCCTGGCTTTGGCGAGATAAGACCATCGACCAACGCTCTCCGTTGGCACCGAATGGCCGAAATCGCTGCCGGGCGCCTTCTGCCGTTTGAAACAGTCGTTCCCGTTATGCCGGAGGCGGCCAGTGAAGCGGCCCGTCTGGTGCCGATCGGAAATTCTTTCATAGGGCTGTCTCCAGGGCCAGCAGTCAACAAGTTTTGGGGCAGGGACAAATGGCTTTCCCTTGCTGCTCATGCTGCCCAAGGCGGCAACATTCCGGTGTTCCTGATCGGCCCACAGGAGCAGGATCAGCGGGAATGGATAGACCATGCCGGCTTTCAAGCAATCGACGCTTCAACGGTACGCGATCCGTTGCTGCTTCCTTGGATATTCCATGCTCTTGCTGATCGCGCCGTATGTATAGTCGCTGCCGAAAGTGGTTTGGGTCATCTAGCCGCGACACGGTCGGCCGCAATCCTCACGCTTGCAGGGCCAACGAATGCGCGCCTCTGGCGGCCCATCACCCCGCACCATTGGGTGGTCGAGGCGAAGGAGTTCGAGTCGTCGAAAACAGAGGACATTCCGCTGGACGTTGCGATTGCCCGCCTTGATGAAATAGTCAGGCAACTGCCACGCTTGAACTGCGGCCTCGGCAAAGCTGCCTAAAGCGCGTCGCGCTGAAACGGATTCAAGCGACGCGCTTTAAGTTTTTGTTTTTATGCATGTCGTTATCCCAGAACCGCTGCACACCTCTGGGCGACATGCATTAGAATTGCGTTTCCATTAGATTCTGTCGAGCGCATGCATTCGGTGTCGTGTGCCTGTGGATAGTAACCTCCCGTTTACCACGCTTCCGCGCTCGCGTTGCGGCCGGGCGCCCGACTCGCCGAAATGGAACGGCCTGAACCCGTCAGGCAACCCCGAAGCCCAGCGGCCGGCGTTTTCATGTACCCCAACCGGGAGCGTTGTTGCCGCGCCCGAAAGTATGCGCCGGTCGTCGCTTCGCCTGCTCAAAAGTCAAGCCCGCCGCGGCAACGGGAAACCGCGACGGGCTCGATCCGGCGTCTGGGACGCCATCGGGAAGGGGCTAGGCCAGCAGACCGGCAGTTCTCGCCGCCTTGCGCAGCGTCTTGCGGGCTTCCACCGGGCTGCGCAGGCCGTCGAGAGCGTCGCGGCAGATGCGGCTCGCCGAGCGCCAGGCGCCGTCGCGCGCCTGTCCGGGCCAGCGCTGGTCGAGGCATTCCATCGCCTCGAAGCAGCTCGACACCTTGCGCTGGCCGTTTGGCTGGAAATCGATCACGACTGGTTCGGAAAACCAGACATCGTTCATCACTTCCTCCGTTCTTGTGATTGTCTTAGAGCAGCAGGCGGCGCCGGATGGCGCCCGATGCAGGTCCGTGGGGGCTTGCGGACCCGCGCGTTAACCAACCACTGCGCATTAGGTTCCGAAGAATCTCAAGGTGGCGACAGGCCGCTTTCGGACCGGCTCACCGGCACTGGCCGACACGCGATCCGAGGCTCAAAAATCAACGTGACCAAAGTCACCGACGCAGCCTCGCGGGCGGCGCTAATGAATCCAGCAGGCTGACGAAACGCGGGAAGACCTCTCATGCTTATCGCCGTGCTTGCACTCACCATGACCGCCGCGACGTTGATGGCGACCGCTTTCGGGCTTTATGAGGAGGCCCGGCGAAACCGTGGGCATGCTGAAGCCGATCGGGTGCACGCGTTTCGAAAGGTACGTCGGTTTTCCGTCAATTCGCGCAATCGATAGGGCCGGCGCCACCAGGCATGTTCACTCCGCTTTACCTGGCCATGTGCATCTCTCGGGCCGGAATCTTGCTCTCTCCGGCAGTGTTCGCGGTGCTGGTGCTGTTGTGGCTTTTCTATCGATAGGCGGGCCTGTGGAACACGAGCCCCGCCATGCTCTATTCCACCAGCACATGCGCCTCGCGCGCGGCGATGACGAAGGCCTCCCTGGCGTTGTCAGCCGCGACGTCGCCGCGGATCGCCCGGCGGCAGGCGCGCAGCGCCGCGCCATGCGGCGCGCTGCCGGCATCGCGCCATTGGCCGGTCAGCAATTCGACGGCTTGCTCGGCGTTGGATATGTGGCGGATCGAGCCGGAAACGCCGACGGCGACTTCGACCGGCCTGGAAAACCATCCCTGGATCATCGCGAAACCTCCCGAAATATGTCGGAACACGATATTTTAGCGTGGAGTTCCGTGCTGGAACGTCAACTTAACGTGAAGCCGTCTCGCGAAGGCGGCGTATGTTGCTCATCTTCCAAGCGGTCTCCGCGAAAGCTCGATCAGTTCCGCCTCGTCGGTGATCCCCGCCATGTAATTGGCGATGATGCGCGAGGCGCGTGCTTCCTTCTGCTCGGCGGTCTCGCCCTCGATGTTGCCGTTCTCATAGACACGGCCAAGCATGGCCGTCTCGTCGGGGGTGAATGTGTTGCGCACAGCGGACACGGCTTCCTCCTCCTGCCCGGCTCCTTTCTTGTCCGGCTGATATTAGCATGTTTCAAGGTTGAGAGTGAGTCGCGGCGATATCGCGGCGAGGCCTCCTTGCCAGGCACTTATGCTGGGGCCGTTCTTCGCCTGCGGCCGGCCGCTGCTTTGCCTGCCTCGTTATATTCTTGCCGAATGAGCGCCGCGCTGATACGCATTAGCGGCGTGGAATTTTTCCGAGTCTGCATTGACTTGAGTCTGGAAAAAGCTCCGCGCATTCTGTCCGAGACCAATAACCCCGACGTGGTGGCAACCGGGTTACGAAGGGGTTCTGGTCGAAAAAGAAGCAGGGCAGGTCCCGTGTCCAAATCGGGGCATGCCCACCAACGCTCTGGAACTCTGAAGCCATCTGCCCCCATGGCCTTCGGAAGAGCATGAACCGTGGGGAAATCGATGGTTACGAAGAAACTTACCGCCAATGCAGAAAGCGCGGCAGCCTTTCTTGCGGTGATGGGCAACGAGAAGCGTCTGCTCATCATGAACTATCTGGTCGAGGGCGAACTTTCCGTCGGCGTGCTCGCCGACAAGGTCGAACTTAGCCAATCGGCGCTGTCGCAACACCTGGCCAAGCTGCGCAGGTTTGGCCTGGTCGAAACCCGCCGCGATCGTCAGATGGTCTATTATTCCTGCAAGTCTTCGGCAGCGCGCGAACTTCTGGCGCTGCTCGACGGCCTGCTGGCCAACAACAAGCCGCTTGTCGGACCGGCAAGGCAGGCTTTTGTCGAGAGGATGCGGCGGCCGCAGGCCGCTTGAACTGCCAGCTGCGCACGGGCGAGGCCGGTCGGCCTTCGTCCGGCGTGGCGCCTCGAATGGCGCGGACGCAAACAAGCTCTACCGCCCGCGTGTAGGCGCGGGGGCCTGTTCGAACCAACACGTCAATTGGTCGAAGCCTTACCGATTCTTAATTCGGCGGTCACAAGTCTGCCAGGAACACGCTCGAAACAGGGGCCGCAGTCCATGGAGTCGCGCGGAATGGCCGCCAACATCGCCTACACGTCCACCCAGAAGTTCCTGCACTGGGCTCTCTTCGGCCTGGTGATCGTTCTCTATGCCCTGACCTATGGCGACAGCTTCTATCCGCGCGGAGACACCGCGGTTGCTGCCTTGTGGCGGCTGCATATTTCTTTTGGCCTTCTTCTGGCAGCGTTCGTTTTTTGGCGGGTGGTCCTGCGCGCCGTAAAGGGAGCGCCGGGCCTTCCGGCGGAAATGCCGGTCGCCGAGCAAGCGGCAGCGAAGATTGGGCATTTTATCCTCTACGCGCTGCTCGTCGCGATCCCCATCCTCGGCATACTTTTGACTTGGTTCAGAGGCGACGCGCTGAGCTTCTTCGGCCTCTTCACCGTGCCGGCCCCGTTTGCTCCGGACAAGGCGACCGCGCGAACCATTCGCGAACTGCATTCGCTGTGCGCGAACGGCATATTGATCGTGGCGGGCATGCACGCCTTGGCCGCGCTCTATCATCACTTCGTTCGCCGGGGCACGATCCTGACCAGGATGCTGCCGGGAAATCGGTAGCCGGCGGTTGCGTTCTTCAGTGCGCGGCGGCCTGGGTCGCCGTCGAGCCGGTCGGTCTCTACGTCTCGCCGGCATCCATCACTTTTGATTGAGGGACGCCCCGCCGGCGCGGTCGCGGATTCTTGCAAGGCGATGATAATACGCCTCTTTTGCCGGTGCGGCTCGCTTTCGCCGGGTCTGAAGATTACGGATTTGTAAGTCGCCGGGCCAGGCTCCGTTGGCTAGATTTCGAGGCGATCCACACCCCCGGATCATGACGGCGCTGGACTTCCACACCGGCTCCGTAAGAGGCCCGCCGCTCCCGGCGGGTCTCTTTCGTTTATAATGGTTGGCGGGTCTCCTAAGACCGGACGTTTCCGGCCTATGTCGATGCCTTGCGCCGTGTGATCAGGCTGCGCGCGATGAGCACCAGCACGGTAATGATGATGAGGATCACCGAAAGCGCGGCGATCGCCGGGTCGATGTTGTCGCGCAGCCCCATCCACATCAGCCGCGGCAGGGTGATCGCGTTGACCGAAGTGATGAACAGCGTGACGCCGATCTCTTCCCAGGAGAGCACGAAGGACAGCAGCGCCGCGGTGACGATGCCGAACTTGATGTTGGGCATGATGACGCGCGTCGCGCGCTCCCAGACGCTGGCGCCCAACCCGCGCGCGGCAAGGTCGATGCGCCGGTCGAGCTGGCTGAGCGACACCAGGATGAGCACCGTGGCGAATGGCACGGTCATCACCGAATGCGCCATCGCCACACCCAGCCAGGTGTCGTAGCCGAAGAACGAGGTGATGCCGGAGACCGAGGTGAGCAGGAAATAGAGCGTCACCGCCGAGACCACCGGCGGCACCACCATCGGCAACAGCACGAAGCCGACAAGGGCGGCCGCGAAACGCGGTTGGAACATCCAGACGCCCAGGCTGAAGGTGAGGGCAAGCACGGTAGAGAAGATACTGCTGACGATGCCGATCCTGAGCGAGAGCAGGATGGACTCCAGCCAGCGCGGATCCTCGATCAGCGAGCGGTAATGGCGCAGCGACAATTCACCCGTCGGCATGGTCAGCATGCGGCTCGGCGTCAGCGACACCGGAATGACGGCAAGCAGCGGCATCAAAAGGAACACCGCCACCAGCACGGCGAGGATCAGCGAGACGGGACCGGGGCGGTAGGTCGGCATCTTGGCTACACCAATTGCTTCGGCTTGACGTAGCGGAAGAGCAACGCCATCAGCGCGCCGACGAACACCACCAGCACGACGCTGATCGCCGCGCCCAGCCCCCAGTCCGGGCTCTGGAAGATGCGCAGGTAAATCAGCTCCGCGATCATCACGCTGCGGCCGCCGCCGAGGATTGCCGGCGTGACGAAGAAGCCCAGCGAGAACACGAAGGTGATCAGCGCCGAACCGATGATGCCGGAGCGTGTCATCGGCACGAACACCGTCCAGAAGGTGCGCATGCGGCTGGAGCCCAGCCCGCGCGCCGCGAGCAGCACCCGCTCGTCCAGGCTGCGCATGGCCGACGCCAGCGGAAACACCGCGAAGGGAATGAGGAAATGCGACATGCCGACGATGACGCCGAACTCGTTGCGCACCAAGGTCAGCGGCTCGGAGATGAAGCCGATCGATTGCAGCCAGGTGTTGATCAGGCCGCGGTTGGAGAGCAGCGCCACCCAGCCGAAGGCGCGCGTCAGCACTGAAATCCAGAACGGCACCAGGATGCAGAATTCGGCCAGCACGCGCTGCACCGGGCCGCCGCGCACCCACACCACGGTGATGGCATAGGCGGCTGTGACCGAGACCACGGTGACGATCGCCGCGATGCGCAACGTGCGGATGAACACCGACTGCACCAGGTCGTCGGTGAGCAGGGCGTGGTACTGGCCGAGGCCGGGGGTGGGGAGAGTAAAACTCCACTTCACCACGCCGAGGAAGGGCCAGGCATAGGCAAGGACCAGGAACAGGAGAAGCGGCGCCATCAACAGCGCCGCGCCCATCCTGTCGGAGAGGGTGCCTCTCATCAGTCTGAAGATCCCCGCCCGCTTAGGCCGAGATGATCTTGGTGTATTCGTCCAGTGCTGCGCCGTAGTTCTTGGCGTACCACTCCATGTCGAGCGGGATCTGCTTCTTCATGTTCTCCGGATCGACCGGATTGATGCGCTTCTTGTCGGCCGGGATCAGCGCGTCGGTCGCAGGGTTGGCCGGGCCCTGTCCAAGCTTGTCGAACATGACGAGCTGCTTTTGCGGATCCTGCGCGCTGGCGATGAACTTCATCGCCGCGTCCTTGCCGCCGGGGTTGTTCTTCAGCACCGCCAGCGCGCCGGGCGAGATCAGGCCCTGGTCCCAGATGAACTTGATCTGGCCGCCGGAATCCTGCTCGATCAGCGAGGCGCGGGTCGACCACACGATCGCCATCGAGGCCTCGCCATTGAGCAGCACGCTCTGGCTTTCGGCGCCGCCGCCCCAATAGGAGACGACGTTTTCCTTGAAGGCGGCGATCTTGTCATGTGCGCGCTTCAGATCCAGCGGATAGAGCGAGGCAGGCGCCACGCCGTCGGCCAGAAGCGCGGCTTCCCAGCTCGACACGCCCCATTTGTAGAGCGAGCGCTTGCCGGGGAATTTCTTGACGTCGAAGAAATCGGCCATGCCGGTCGGCGCATTGGAGCCGAATTTCTGCGAATCGTAGGCGATCACATAGGAGAAGAAGTAGGTCGAGGCGGCATACTCCCAGCCGAAGCCCGGCCGCATCTTGCTCTTGTCGACGACCTTGTAGTCGATCGGCTCGAGCATGCCCTGGCCGCCCAGCGTGATGGCCGAGAACGGGTCGACGTCGACGAGGTCCCAGGTCGGCGCGCCGCTCTTGAACTGCGCGGCGATCGCGCCTTCCGTCGGGCCGGAGCCGTCCATCTTGACCGGGATGCCGGTCTCCTTGGTGAAGGCCTGGCCGTAAGCGGCGTCGTAAGCGGTGATGGCGTCGCCGCCCCAGTTCACCAGCACCAGCCCTTTGGTCTCGGCGAAAGCGCCGGTCGAGCGCAAAAGCATCGGCGTGCCGGCAAGCACGAGGCCGGCGAGTTGTGCGAACTGGCGGCGCGAAATCTCGCCGTGTCTGGTCCTCTCGGCGAGGGATTCAATCGTCTGTTTTTTGGTGTCGTTCATGTCAGTTCCCCTTGTTTTTCGTTGATCTGAATCCGGAAGCCGGTGCGGCGATTTCCATGCCGCCGCAGCGCTGCTTATTGTCCTCCGTCCGGAAGGAGGAAACCCTTCTCCGCCGGCCAGGTCAGCCAGACGGAATTGCCTTTGC
The DNA here is from genome assembly GCF_033977265.1 of Mesorhizobium australafricanum. Lineage (NCBI taxonomy): Bacteria > Pseudomonadati > Pseudomonadota > Alphaproteobacteria > Hyphomicrobiales > Phyllobacteriaceae > Mesorhizobium > Mesorhizobium australafricanum. The sequence continues at coordinate 127,993 of NZ_JAVIIT010000008.1, forward strand.
TCAAGGCCGCGGCCGCGACCTCGTTCGGCACCGAGACGGTGACCTTGGCGCCCTGGCGCGTGGTGAGGTCGAGCTTGGTTGCGGCACCGAGATAGGTCGAGGCGACGGCGGTCGCGGCGATGCCGTTCTCGTCGACTGACGCTTCCGGCGCGATCGACATGTCCTCGGGCCGGATGGCGAGGATCGCGTCGCCCTTGATCGCCTCGGCCTTGCAGCGCATGTTGACCGCGCGGTCTTCGCAGAGGCCGGTGGCGCCATTGTCGGCGGGGCGCACGCCCTTCACCGGCAGCATGTTGATCTCGCCCAGGAACTCGGCGACGAAGCGGTTGGCCGGCCGGTCATAGACCTCGTCGGGCTTGCCGACCTGCAGCAGCTTGCCATGGTTGAAGATGGCGACGCGCGACGACAGCGCCAGCGCCTCGCTCTGGTCGTGGGTGACGAAGACGAAAGTGGTGCCGGTCTCCTGGTGCAGCCGCTTCATCTCGGCCTGCATCTGGCCGCGCAGGCTCTTGTCCAGCGCCGAGAACGGCTCATCGAGCAAGAGTACGCCCGGCTCGAACACCAGCGCCCGGGCCAATGCCACGCGCTGCTGCTGGCCGCCGGAAAGCTGTGCCGGCAGCTTCTTCTCATGGCCCTTGAGACCGACGCGCTCGATCATCTCGCCGACGCGCTGCCTGATCTCTGAAGCCGTTTTCTTGCGCACCTTGAGCGGGAAGGCGATGTTCTGTTCCACGCTCATATGCGGGAATAAAGCGTAGCCCTGGAACACCATGCCGGCGGCGCGCTGCTCGGCCGGGCGGTTGGTGATGTCGACGCCGTCGCTGAAAAGCTTGCCTTCGCTCGGCTTGACGAAGCCGGCCAGGATCATCAGGAAAGTGGTCTTGCCGGAGCCGGATGGCCCGAGCAGCGTCAGGAACTCGCCGCGGCCTATATCGAGCGTCAGGTTGTCCAGCGCCCGGAACGAGCCGAAGCTCTTGCCGATCCCGTTCGCCTTGATCTCCGCCGCCCGGCCGGGTTGCTGCATCCTGCCTCTTTCCTCACCGTCATCCAAATCGTAGGCACGGCTGCGGCTCACCGCAACCGAATAGTTTTCGCCTGATCGGCAAATTTGATTCACGGGTGGGCGAGTTGGTAGCGACGTTGGAGCGCTGATCTCCCCCTTGCGGGACCGCAAGGGGGAGATTGGCTCTCCATCGCCCCGGCTCAATCCGCCTAAAGCCTGCTCTCCGACAGCTTCGCCCTGAGCCACTCGCTGAAGGCGTTGAGCACCGGGTGCCCCGCCTTGGCATGCTCGAAGACCAGGAAATAGGCGCGCGGCGAGGGGACGGTCGCTTCGAACGGCTTGACCAGCCGGCCCTCGCTCAGCGCCCGCCGGCCGGTCAGCTCGTCGCCGAGCGCAATTCCTTGGCCGGCGATCGCCGCCGAAAAGACAAGGTTCATGTCGGAAAAGAAGATGCCGCCCTCGGTATCGGGATGTTCCACCTTGGACAGCGCAAGCCAGCGCGCCCAGTCCTCGGTGTCGCTGAGGTGCAGCAGATTGGCGCGCAGCACGTCGGCGGGTTTGGAAAATCCGCCGATCTTGTTGAGCAGCGTCGGGCTGCAGAGCGGCGTGAAGGAGACTTCGCAAAGCAGTTCCACCGCCCGGTTCGGCCAGTTGCCGACGCCGAAGGCGATGAAGGCGTCGGCCTCCGGATTGCTGACGTCGTCGAGGCGCCGTGGCGTCAGCACGGAGAGCGCGACGTCCGGATACATCTGCTGGAACTCGCCGATATGGGTGCACAGGAACATCGAGGCGAAACCCGGCGGACAGGAGATGCCGAAGGAGCCGCCGACGCCGGCGCCGCTGTTTTGCGCTCCCGCGTCGCCGAGCACGGTCAGCGCCTTCCGGACATCGGCCGCGTAGCGCTGGCCGCGCGGCGTCAGCGCCACGCCCTTGCCGATGCGCTGCAAGAGATCGAAGCCGAGGTCGCGTTCGAGCAGCCTGAGCTGATGCGAGACGGCGCTGCGGGTGAGGTGGAGCTCGTCGGCGGCGCGCCACACGCTGCCATGACGGGCGAAGCTGTCGAGGGCGCGCAGCGCCTGCGTGGAAGGTATTCGCAAGGGGCCTCAGGTGAACCGAATTTGCACGAGCCGGGAAAACATATCACTTTTTGATGAGCCGCTTCACTGCTTTCTTTGAGCCATGGACAAACCGGTGACGAGTTCGGCGCAGGAAACCGCGCTTGCCTGTATCGACGGCATCCAGCCGCTGCTGTCGGCCTGGACGCGTACCATCTTCGATTTCGGCGAAACCGCCTGGCGCGAGTACCAGTCGGCAGCCTGGTATGTGGAGCGGCTCAAGCGCGAGGGTTTTTCCGTCGAGGAAGGTTCGGGCGGCATGCCGACGGCCTTCTGCGCCCACTGGACGAATGGCGACGGTCCGGTGATCGGCATGTATGGCGAATATGACGCCGTGCCCGGCAACTGCCAGGATGCCGCGACGGCCAGGCGGCCCCGCGCCGGTCTGGGCGTCGAGGCCGGCGGCCACACCGATCCGCATTCCGGGCTCGGCGTCGGCAGCCTTGGCGGCCTTTTAGCCACCAAGGCGGCGATGCTGGAGCACGGCATCAAGGGCACGTTGCGTTTCACCGGCGAGCCGGCCGAGAAGGTGCGGGGCTCGAAGCCGATCCATGCCGCCAAGGGCTATTATGACGGCCTTGCCGGCATGATCTCCTTCCATCCCTTCTACATGCTGCCGCTCTGCAACACGGCGCGCTGGGACACACATTGCGGCGCCGCCTATTCGATGATCTATCGCTTTGTGTGCGACGAACCCGAAAATTGGGTTCGCGCCAGCGACGCGGCACCCATCCCGCAGGCGCATTCGGCGGTCAGGGTGCCGGGCGCCAACGACGCGCTGATGATGATGTACATGGCCTCCAAAGCGCTGCGCGATTCCATGCTGACGCATCAGGGCGGCTGGTCGATCAGCGAAGCGATCCTGACGGCGGGGCAGGCAACCGCCGACAATCTGCCGGCGGGGCTCGCCGAGATCCAGTACATGATCCGCGTGCCGACCATTGCCATGGCCGAGCAGGTCACCGCCGTGCTCGATCGCAACGCGCAAGCGGCGGCGACGATGAGCGGCTGCCGCTACGAGCGCCACTGGGTGTCGAAGTCGCGCCCGGGGCTGGCCAACCACGCCATGGCCGACATCACCTATCAGTCGCTCTCGACTGTCGGCGCGCCGCGCTGGGACGAAGCGGCCAAGGCCATTGCCCGCGAGGTCCAGGTCAATGCCGGCGGCGAGGCGACCGAGAACCCGTTCATCGACGAGCTGGAGCGCTTGACAACGCCGCGGGAGGCCGAGGCGATCCTGCGCCGCGACCTGCCGCCGTCGCAGGTGAATTCCACCTCCGACGACTACACCGACATGAGCTGGCACGCGCCGACATCGCGCTTCTACGTCGCCCGTCCGGCGCTGCGCTCGACCAAGGGCCATGCCTATCCGGCCTGGGCGATGAACGCGCTGGGCGGCATCCCCGCCACCATCGACCCGATGGTCACCTGCGCTTCCAAAACGGTCGCGCTGACGGCGCTGCGCCTGCTCGAGGACAAGGCCGCGCGCGATGCCGCGATGGACGAGTTCGTCGAGCGGACTGGCGGCGGCGTCGGCGGCTCGAACTGGATAGCGCCGCTCTGCGACTACGAACCGCCGATCAACTTCCGCTGGCCGGAATATGTCACCACGCCGCGCGGCCGCGACTGGTGGATCCCGGCCGCTTCCACCGCATGACTGACCACGATAATCTCAAGCTCGAGGAGAATCCCATGACCGTTCATGACCGCATCGTCGCCGAGCCTTTCTCGCTGCAGCGCCGCAACCCCAATGGCGGCACCAAGCCGCTGACCGCCTGGGGCTTCGCCAACGAGACGGATGTGCTGACCGACGTGCTGCTCGGCTCGCCCAATTTCCTGCGCCATCTGTCGACCAGCTCGCTGTCGAGAAAACATCTGCGCGAGGCGCCCTGCAACGTCCAGATCGCGCAGGCGCAGCACAAGGACCTCGTTGCGGCCTATGAGCATTTCGGCGTCAACATCCATTGGCACGAGCCGACGCCGGAACTGCCGATGCAGGTCTATTCGCGCGATTCCAGCGTCATGACGCCCTACGGCGCCTTCATCACCGCCATGGCCAACTGGTGGCGGCGCGGCGAAAATTATGCCGCCATCCGCACCTATGAGAAGCTCGGCATCCCGATCTACGACATGGTGACGGCCGGCACCTTCGAGGGCGGCGATTTCAACGTCATCGAGGAGGGCGTTGTGCTGATCGGCTGCGGCGGCGCCCGCACCCAGGAAGAGGGCGCGCGCCAGGTGCAGGCCTGGTTCGACAAGGAAGGCTGGGAGACGCGGCTCGCCTTCATCGACGAGTACTACGTCCATATCGACCTGATGGTGGTGCCGATCGCCGAAAAGCTCACCGCCGTCTGCCTTGCCTGCACCGACCCCGGCATCGTCGACTGGCTGAAAGGCAAGGGCCACGCGATCATCGACGTGCCTTTCCAGGACACGATGGCGCTCGGCTGCAACTTCATGTCGCTCGGCAAGGACCGGGTGATCGCGCCGACGTCGAGCAAGACGCTGATCGAAAAGCTGAAGGCGCAGGGCTTCGAGGTCGCGGCCGTCGACATGAGCGAAATCTCCAAGACCGGCGGCGGCATCCACTGCATGGCGCAGGCCCTGAAGCGCGTGCCGGCGTAACGGGCTTTCGAAGTTCGGCAATCGCCCACGATGAACGCCTGTCCCTCTGGTCGGTCGGCCAGGGGGATATTGCTTGCCTCGGCCTGTCAGGAGATTTCATCGCTCCGGTTCCGGCCAATCTGATCCTGCGCTAGGCTCCCGCCAGCCGAAACAGGATTGCCGCAAGATGATCGTCCAGGCCTGCATCAACGGCGCCCGTCCCGCCGACTTCCACCCTGCATTGCCGCTCGACCCTGAGGCGATGGCGCGCGACGCCGCGGCGTCGATCGCGGCGGGCGCGGCCGAGCTGCATGTCCATGCGCGCGGCACCGACGGCCAAGAGAGCCTGGCGCCGGAAGCGATGGACAGGACGGTCGCAGCGCTCCGCCGCGCCTGCCCGGGCACGCTGATCGGCGTTTCCACCGGCGCCTGGATCGAGAAGGACGACCTTCGCACCCTGGTCGCCATCTCCGGCTGGCGCGAGCTACCCGACTATGCCTCGGTCAATCTCAGCGAGACGGCGGCGCCGATCGTCATGGAAAGCCTGCGCCAGCGCGGCATCGGCATCGAGGCGGGCCTGGCGTCCATCACCGACGCCGAGCGACTGGTCGGCCTCGATCATGGCGGCCGGGTGCTGCGCGTGCTGATCGAGATTTCCGAGCAGACGATTGATCAGGCCTTTGCTGTCGCCGACAGCATCGAGAAGGTGCTGGCGCGCGCCGGTATCCACCGCTCCATCCTGCTGCATGGCGAGAACGCCACGGTGTGGCCCTTCGTGGAAAGGGCGGCGGCGCGGAAGCTTTCGACCCGGGTCGGGCTGGAGGACGGCAAGGAATTGCCGGACGGCAGCGTGGCGGAAGGCAATGCGGCGTTGGTTGCCGCGGCGGCCGGGATTTATCGCGGAGCGTGACGACAGCCAATCTCCGGGGAGATCAGCGCTCCGGCCTCACGGCGTATCCGCGTTGGCCCTCAACTCCGCCCGCTTTTCATCCGACACCACCGCGACGGTTTTTCGGAAGGACGTTCGGCAACTCAATCCGTCAGGCTTGCCAAGTTGCCAGATCGGCCAGGATTCGCGCCTTCACGGCAGTGTCGGCGTAGCTCGCATGCACCGATGTCGCGGCGAGCTGGCGGATGGTTTCGCCGTTCCAGGCGAAGGCCTCGGCGCAGGCGGCATAAGACGCTTCAAGCGTCGTGTCGAGCAGCGCCGGATCGTCGGTGTTGATCGAGACGGGAACACCGGCCCTGCGCAGGGCGTCGATCGGATGTTCGGCAAGCGACGGATAGACGCCGAGCGCGATGTTGGAGACCGGGCAGACGCCCAGGGGAATCCGCCTCTGCGCAAGCAGGTCGACCAGAGCCGGCTCCTCGATCGCCCGCACGCCATGGTCGATGCGGTCGGCGCCCAGCAATTCGATTGCGTCGCGGACACCCTCGGGGCCGCTTGACTCGCCGGCATGAACGGTCCGCCGCAATCCGGCCGACGCGCCGCGGCGGAACGCCTCGGCGAAGCGCGGGCCGGTGCGGCCGGCCGCCGCCTCGTTGCCGTCGATCGAAAGGGCAACGACGCGCGGGTGCCTGATCCTGCCCAGCAACTCCACCAGCTCGATCGCTTCCTCCGCTGATTGGGTGCGCAGCAGGCTGACGCAAAGCCCGACCGGCGGGTATCCATCCTGCTCGGCCGCCGCAAAACCGGCATCGAATGCGTCGATCATTCCGGGGATGTTGCTGTGCCAGTGCGGCCAGTGGGTTGGGTTGACGATGACGTCGGCGTAGCGCACGCCGCTTTTGGCCATTCGCCGCGCAAATTTATAGGCGGCGACGGCCAGTTGCTCCCGCGTGCGAAACGTGCCGCACAGCCAATCGAGCATTTCGAGGAAGCTCTTCAGATCGTGCGCCTCAAAGAGCCGGTCACGCGGAGCACGCAGTGGAATACCGGCCTGCTCGCAGTTCCTGATCACGTCGTCGGCCTCGAAGCAGCCCTCGATATGGATGTGCACTTCAGCCTTCGGCAACCCGATATAGTCGGTCAATGAAGCCTCCCGAGTTCGTGGCCGCATCAAATCACGAAGCGCCAGGGCCAGGCTTCAAGAAATGATTGAAAGAGTTTTGTGGCGCCGCTCGAGAGCGAGGAAAAGGGCTACTGCGTATCCGCGTTGGCCCTCAACTCCGCACGCTTTTCATCCGACACCGCGGCAAGGTCCAGCACCTTCTGCAGGCCCGCCGCGTGGCGGAAGGTCGGCTCGGCCTGCACGCCGCTCTTCACCGCCTCGACGAAGCGCTGGTAGTTGGTCGGCACCGTGCCGGCATCGAGCTCGTCCCATTTGGCGTTCTCGACATTGTCGCCCACGCAGGCCCTCAGAGTCGAGCCGTCGAGATTGTGCATCACCTCGATGCCGCCCTTGTCGCCATAGATGCGCAGGCGCAGTTCGTTGATATGGCCGGTGGCCCAGCGGCTGGCATGCACCACGCCGAAGGCGCCGTTGGCGAAGTCGAGCGTCATGGCGAAACTGTCATTGGCGTCGAGCTGGTATTCGCCGATGCTGTTGTTCGGCGCCTTGTCGAAGGCGCGCAGCCGGCAGAACACATGGTCGACGTCGAGCGCCGCGCCGTAGCTGGCGAAATCGAGGATGTGGATGCCGACATCACCGAGCACGCCGTTGGAACCGTGGCCGCGCGACAGCCGCCACAGCCATTTCGGGTCGGTGCGCCAGTCGCCCCAGAACTTCGACACCAGCCAGCTCTGCAGGTAGGACGCCTCGACATGGCGCACCGTGCCGATCTCGCCGGCCTGCACCATCTGGCGCGCCTTCTGCAGCGCGGCCACGTTGCGGTAGGTGAGGTTGACCATGTTGACGATGCCGGCGGCTTCCGCGGCATCGGCCATCTCACTGGCCTTGCCGAAATTTTCCGCCAGCGGCTTCTCGCACAGCACCGGCTTGCCGGCGGCGACCAGCGCCATGGTGGTCGGGTGGTGGATGCGGTCCGGCGTGACATTGGCGACCGCGTCGAAATCGCCCCAATCGAGCGCCGCCTCCAGCGTGGTGAAGCGTTTCGGGATCTTGTAGGTATCGGCGTATTCGCGGACGCGGGCCGGATCGACGTCGACCGCGCCGACGATGTCGACGCCCTCGATGGCGCCGAAGCGGCGGGCATGCTCCTGCGCCATCCAGCCGGTACCCAGTATCAAAAGCCGCATTTTTTGCTCCTCCGAGCAGCTTGGTTCGATTCAATGTATGGGACGGATTCTACATGCGCGCAATTCCGGACGGAAAACCGCTACGCACTTTTCCTGGAATTGCTTTCTTGCCTGCGCAATTCCAGGCGGAAAACCGCTACGCACTTTTCCTGGAATTTGCTTTTAGCGGAAGCCGGCCTCGCCATGCGCGTGCAGCTTTGGTCCGCGCTCCTCGATCGGCTCCAGCGCCTTCTCGACCGGCACATTCGGCGCATTCAGGATGGCGGGTTTCGACCCTTGCGGGTTGTGCGCCCACTTCACCGCGTTGCGCAGCACTTTCTGGACCGTCGCGTCGTGATAGGTCGGATAGGTCTCGTGTCCGGGGCGGAAGTAGAAGACGTTGCCGGCGCCGCGCCGGTAGGTCAGCCCGGAGCGGAACACCTCGCCGCCCTGGAACCAGGAGATGAAGACGGTCTCCAGCGGCTCGGGCACGGCGAACTGCTCGCCATACATCTCCTCGTTCTCGAGCTCGAAGAACTCGCCCACGCCTTCGGCGATGGGATGGCTGGGGCTCGTCACCCAGAGCCGCTCGCGCTCGCCGGCCTCGCGCCACTTCAGCGTGCAGGGCGTGCCCATCAGCCGCTTGAAGATCTTCGAGAAATGGCCGGAATGGAGCACGATCAGCCCCATGCCTTCCCAGACCCGGCGCGCCACGCGCTCGACCACTTCATCGGCCACCGCGCCATGGTCCTTATGGCCCCACCAGACCAGCACGTCGGTCTCAGTGAGGCGGGCTTCCGGCAGGCCGTGCTCCGGCTGCTCCAGCGTGGCGGTCGAGGCGGAGATCGCCTTGTCGGCATTCAGCGCCTTGGCGATGGTCGCGTGCATGCCTTCCGGATAGATGCCGGCGACCACCTCATTGGTCCGCTCATGGATGTTCTCGCCCCAGACGACAGCGCGAATTGTCATGGATAGCCTCGTGAGTGATTGGGAGCAGCCCCGGAGGCCATACATAAAGGCTTTGGACTGTATTGGAAGGTGTTTCGTGGGGCTTTGTAGTGGCGGCCTTTCGGGTCCCTAATTGGCAAGCGCCTTCTGCCGTGCGCAATATAAGCAATGGGCGAAGTGCTTGTAGGGGTAATGATCTTTGCTTGTCTGGCCGGGGCAGCGCTGGCCAGCCTGATGATCTACTCACGCTTCCCCGAACATCATCGCCAGGAAGACACCGGTGCGGTGGTCCGGCTTGCCGCCAACCTGTTCGTGGTGATGTCCTCGCTGGTGCTCGGCCTGATGATCAACTCGGCCAAGAATACTTTCGAGACAATCGATCACAACGTCCATAATTTCGCGACGCAGCTGATCATTCTCGACCGCTCGCTTCGCCTATATGGACCGGAGACGGAAGGTGCGCGCGCCACGCTCACCGCCTATCTGCAGCGCCTGGTCGACGCCACCTCGCCAACGCAGAAGACGCCCGCGGTTGCCAACCGGCTGTCGGAACTGCTGCTCAACAAGGTCGGCGACCAGTTGGCGGAGCTGACGCCGCCGGAAGCAAAGCGTGCCGCGACGCTGCAGAACGCGACACAGCAATTGCAGAAGGTGATCGAGCAGCGCTGGGTGCTGGTCGGCCAGTCCGAAGGCATCATCCCCGTGCCGCTGATTGCGCTTCTGGTAGCCTGGCTGATGCTGATCTTCGCCAGCTTCGGCTTCCGCGCGCCGCGCAACGCGACCATCGTGGGAACCTTCATCGTCTCAGGCGCGCTGGCGGCCGCGGCCCTCTATCTGATCATGGATATGGACACGCCGTTCACCGGCCCGATCCAGATCTCGCCGGCGCCGCTGCAACGGGCGCTGGCGGAACTGAAGCAGTGAGATCACCCGCTTAAAGCATCCACCAGCCACTTCGCCGCGGCTTTAGCACCGTCGGCGCGAACCTTACCCGCCAGCTCGAGGGCGCGAACCCGGACCCTTGGCGCCAGGGCCATCTCCAACGCCGCCGACAGCGAGCCCGTCGTCGGAACCGGGCCGTCATGAGCGGCGCCGATGCCGAGTTCGCCCGCGCGCTTCGCCCAATAGGGCTGGTCGCCGATTTGCGGCACGATCACCTGCGGTGCTCCCGCCCGCGCGGCGGCGACCGTGGTGCCGGCGCCGCCATGATGCATGGTGGCGGCGACGCGGCCGAACAGCGCCTGCTGGTTGACCTCGCCGACCTGGAAACAGTCGTCGCCATCGTCGACAAGGCCAAGCCCGGCCCAGCCTTGCGCGATCACCGTGCGAAGGCCCTTGGCGCGGATCGCCTCGATGGCCGCGCTACCGGCTTCCCTGGCGACCGATATCGAGCCGAAGCCGACATAGACCGGCGGCGGGCCGGCATCGAGGAACGCTTTGAGCCCGTCGGGGAGGGGCCGTTCGTCCGGCAGGATGAAGGCGCCGGTCTGCACGGCATCGATCAGGTCCGAGGGCAGCCATGGCCCCAGCGTCGGGTCGCAGGCGAGCAGGACCGTATCGCCATAGACATAGTCCCGGACATTTTGCACCGGAGGCAGTCCGAGCGAGGCGCGATGGCCGTTGATCGCCTCGCCGAAGAGCGCGTTCTTGGTTCGGATGTCCATCTCCCACAGCAGCCGGTTGTCGGTCTCGCCGGGCGGCAGCGGATGGCCCGGATATTCATGCGGCCGGTTGTGCGGCGACGGCAGCCAGACGGGGCAGAACGTGCCGAGCAAGTAGCGCATGCCGCGTTGCTCCGCGACCAGCCGCGCGGCGGCACAGGAAGGAAAGAGGCCGAACGCCACCACGGCATCGCAGCCTTCGGCGGCCGCGGTCAACGCCTCATACTGCCTGGCGACGATCTCGGTCGCCTGACCGGAAATCAACCTGGCCCGGCCCTCGGGCGACGCCGATCGTGACCGATTGATCATCTCCTTCGCCCATTCGCGCACCGGCGCGAAGGCCGGCGCCAGCGGCACGCCCGCACGGGCGAGCAGCGAGGCAAACTCCGTGTCGCCCGGCGCGCTCACCCTGGCTTCAACGCCATGCGCCCGCAGCGCCGCACCCAGCGCCGCCAACGGCTCGACGTCGCCGCGCGAGCCGTAAGTCGATAACAAAATCCGCATTCCATGCTCCGTTGTCGTCTTTCGGAGCAGCGTTGATACGCCATGGCCGAGGGCTTGCCGCAAGCCCGGGCTGCGCCATATTTATGTCCTGGGAAAGGTCGTTATCGCTTCCTCGATTCAGGTTGCGATCGCCGCCATGCCTTGAAGCGGGCAACGGACTGCCAGATACCCGGGGCGCGATGCGGGCGCCGGAGGATCGGCTGATAAGTGGGGATTAGGAAGTGCCGGCGACCAGCTCGCCGGTCCGGTTCGGATTAACCTTGGCGGCCTTCCTGGGCGACCTGGGTGGGGGACCTTGTGAGACGCGGGACGACGACAAGGCGCTTGATCTTGCCGTTCTTGTAGGCGGCAAGGAAGCGGTGATAGTCCTTGAAGACCACGCAGCCATTCGACTCGGCGCGGCCGCCGCGCAGCATATAGGTGTGCGCGAGCAGGCCGTTGCGGCCATATTTGTTGCCGCCGCTGGTCGGCGTCAGTCTGATTGCCTCGACGCCGTGGAAGCGCGATTCACGGATCGACAGATTATAGGTGTCCGGGGGCGTCGGGCCGACATTCTTCTTGTTGACGAAGCGTGGCTGGTCGACCATCGAACCCAGTCCCGAATGCGCCTCGAGCCGCGAGCCGTCCGGCATGTAGACGGTCTTGGCCGAAATGTCGTAGACGGCGACGCCATTGCCCATCGAAGGCGAATTGAACAGGTTCCCGAAGGCCCTGCCGAGACCGCCACGCTCCGGCGTGTCCGGCTTGGCATAGGCGAGCATCTCGGACGCCTGCGCCTTGCGCTTGCTGGGCTGGGAGTCGGCCACCATCGGCTTCGAATTCGCTACGCCCGGCAGGCCTTGATCGCCGCTTCTCGGCGAGACGGCCGTCGGCGCGCTTTGCGCGGTGTCGGCGGGGGCCGGCTGCGGCTTGGCCTTGGCGGCCTGCGGCTTCGCGGGCTCGGGCTTCTGCGGCTTGGCCGCGTTCTGTACGGGCGCTTCGGTGGCGCGCTCGAGCGTGGTGCGTGGACGAAGACCTGGCACGGCAATGCTGTCGGGCAGATCGTCCTGCGGCGGCAGCGAGGCGACCTGGTACTCGCCGTCCTGGCCCTTTTCCGCATTGCTAGCACCACTGGGGCCGGCGACATCGGGCGCGTCGCCGTTTTGCAGCGCGACGGCGGTCGGAACGTCCGCCGTGTCCTCGGGTGCGATGTTGGCTAGCGCCAGCGCCAGCTCGGAAGCGCCGGCGGTTTCGGCCGGCTGCGAACCGAAGCGGGCCTCGATCGGGGCGTCCGGCTGGGCGCCGCCGAAGCGGCTCGCCGAAGGCAGGCTGGCAAGCAGGAACGGCGCGTTCTCGGCGCGGGCAAAGGCATCGGCAAGCTTCTGCGGCGAAAGTGCCGCGCGCTTCACCACGCCGTCGAAACGGTCGGCGGCTCCGGCGGCCGAAGCCACCACCACGGCCTTTTCATGCGCGACGCTGTAGGGCGCCGGCAGCTTGAGGCGCGCCGCCTTGCCGTCGTGGCCTTCATTCTTCAGCTTTTCAGTAGTTTGGCCGTCATGTCTGAAGCTTGTCGCGAGGCTGAAGCAGCCGGCGTCGCAGCCGCCGACGAGCGAGCCTGCCTTGTAGCCGCCCTTGGCGGCAAGGGGCGGCGCCCAGGCATTGGCGATCTGCCGGCGCTGGTCGCCAAGCGCGATGGTGCGCGGCGAAAGCAGGCTCTGCGGCAATCCGTTGGAAGCGGCGGTCAGCGAGGTGCTCACCGAATAGAGCCCCGCCAAGGTGGCAAGGGACCATAGGGCGAGGGCGGCGCCGACAGCAGGCACCACGACCCAACGATGACCAGACTTTTTCGAAGTTACCCCCCCAAGAGGAGCGTCACCCCGGTTTTTCAAACGCAAAAACGCCATACGACCACTCTCAATCGGCATGCCGGTTTGCGGACCTGGCACCCGTCACGATCACAGTTCGCTGGTGCCCCCTGCACCTTCACGCGTCTGTTGCCGATTGATTCAAAAGATGGACAAAGATGGTTAACCAATCCCTCCACCAATCGCCGATTTGGCGACGGTCCATACGAAAAAAGAGCCCTCCATGGTCTTCGCCACGGTAAAAATGCTCTCCCTCACCCGCTTTGCTGCCCGTTTTTCCAGCCTGTGTCAAGAAACCGTGAAGACTGGAACCGCAGCAATCCTGGCCGCGTATCGAGCGATTGGGGTCAAAATGCGGCCCAGATAGCCGGCGCTGGAACAAGCCGGCCAAAGATGCAGTGGGCCAACCTGCAGAACCGGCGGAAGGCATTGCGGCACCGGGACCACCCCAAAAAAGTCACCTCCGCCGGAGGGCGGGCGCGACATGAAGAGTGGAAACCATGCGTTGCAGAGGTCTCCGCGTGGGAATTTCGGATGCTCCCGGCCAGGCTGGTCGCAACCACGCTGGCGGTTTTCAGCACGCTTCGTCCGTTCTGTCGGCGACGCCGACGCGACGCCCGCGCCCCGTCAGCCAAAACCCGGTACGGCTCTCGTCTTGCCGCTGAGCCGCGCTCCCAAGGTCAGCGCCTGCGGAAAATTGCGGACAACCGTTCTCATCATGGCGGCGCCGCCATGGCCGAGGGCGATTCGCGCAATGGCTTCGGCGGCGAGGATCCGGGTCGAGAACAATCCTCTCCAGGCCGCCTCGTAGCGTCTGCCGGCCGCTTCGCGCCCCGTCTGCCCGCCTTTTGCCGCGCCGAGTTCCAGGGCCAGGAGCCAGCCGGATTGAAGCGCCATCGATATGCCCTCGGCGATGATCGGATGCGACTCGCCGGCGACGTTGCCGACGCGAAAGATGTCCCTTTCGTAGCCGGCGCGGATGCCCGGCCGGATCGGACCGGCGGCAAGCCACGGACCCTCGAGGCGGGCTTCTTCGAGCGCATCTAGCGCCCCCCGGCATGTCGTCCTGAGATGATGCTCGACGGTTTCGGCCGCCGAGACCCGGCCGCCGTGCTCGCGGGCATGGCTGGCGCGCAACCTGGCGAGCACATCGCGCCTTATGCAGCAGGAGATGGACAGGCGGCCATGGTCTGCGAGCACCATGCCGCCATAGCCGCCGGGAAACGTCAGCAGCGGCATCAGGTCGGGCGGCAGCGTCGATCCTGTGAAATGCGCCTTGAAGCCGAGCAAGTCCGATGGGTGGCTTTTCTTTTCGAGCTGGCTCGGCAGCTCTCCCGGCTCCCACGAGCCGTGCGCGGCGACGATCACCGGCGCCCGCAGGATCTTCGTCTCGTCGCGAGAATTCCCGGCTCCTGTCTGGATCCGCACCGCCTGGCAGGCGCCATCGCGTTCGATGGCGGCGGCGCGGCAGGGCTGGAAGACTTCCGCGCCGGCCGATCGGGCCGCATCCAACAGCAGGGAGTCCAGTATGTCGCGGCCGAGCGCCCGGCCGAAGCCGCCTCCCGCCGCGGGCCGCGACGTCACGCCCGGCATCGACGCCTCGACACTGGCGTCGCCGGAAAAGAGGCCGACCCGGCGGATTTCGGGACCGGCTTCGGCCCGCCACGCATCGCCGATCTCCAGCCGCTCGAGCAGCGCGAGATTGCTCGCCGAGATATATTCGCCGCACACCTTGCGGCGCACGCGCTCTTTTCCACGATCGCCACGGCCCAGCCGCGCCGGGCCAGCGCCAGCGCCGCTGACGTGCCTGCCGGGCCGGCGCCGATGACGATCGCATCGTGGGTCGATGCCGGCCTCATTGCGGATTTCCGGCAGGCGTCGACGCGGCGCCGACAAAGACATGGGAGAAAGGACCGGCGCGCCGCTCCTCGATCAGTCGGCCGCCGGCTGCGTTCCAGAGATCGGAAAGCTCGCTGCCGCGGAAGCCGGCGCGCACGCTCTGGGCAGCGTCATGCCTGGTGACGTCATTGGCGCCGATCGCCGGCAGAAGGCGGCTCGCCGCGAGCGCCAAGCCCGCCCTCAGCGGTTCCGTCGCCAGGAGCAATGGCGCCCTGCGAACCAGCAGCGAAAACAGATGCAGCAGTCGGGCGTCGTCGAAATGATGCAGAAACAGGTTGACCGTGATCACATCGAAGGCCTCGCCATCCGCTTTCTGTGCCCAGTCGAAGACATCGGCGGTGAAGGTTTCGAGCTTCCATCCCAGACCGGCGAAATCCGCCGCGAGCTTTGGCGTGAAGAGGTCGATGCGATCGAGCATCGTTAGCTCCACCTTCGGCCAGTCTCTTGCCATGCGCCGGGCCACTTTAAGCATGAAGGTGCCATCGCCGGCGCCGATCTCAAGGATGCGGCCGGGCGCCTTAGCCACGAATTTCCTCATGAGCGACGTCATGATCGCCGCTTGGAACATCAGCGCGTTGATGCGGGCGAGATCGCGCCGCGAGCGGAGCGCCCGCGGATCGTCCGCGGCAAGGCGATCGAGGATTTCCGGGACGAGTATGCGTTGATCGAGCGCGTTCATGAGACGGTCCGGAACAACATGGTCTCGGCCGTCAGTCCGGGTCCGAACGACATGCCGCAGCCGACCAGTTCGCTTGGCGCCTTCAGCATCTCTTCCATCACGAACATCACTGTGGCCGACGACATGTTGCCGTATCGGCGCAGCACCTCGCGCGACGGCTGGAGCGCGGCCGGCGCGAGGTTCAGCGCCCTCTCGACGGCGTCGAGAATGGTGCGTCCGCCGGGATGGACGGCCCAGAGGCCGATCGCGTCCGGCGGCCGGCCGCCGAGGATGGCGTCCTGGTTGCGGCGCAGAGCCTCCTGGATCGCCGCCGGCACCTGACCGGAGAGAAACATGTCGAAGCCATGGTCGCCAATATCCCAGGTCATCAGCTCCCGCCGCTCGTCCGCGACGGTGCAGCGAAAGCTGTCGAGCTCGATGCCGAGCGGCTCGGCGGTGACGAGCGTTGCGGCGCAGCCATCGCCCCAAAGGCAGAAGGACAGCAGCCTTTCCAACTCCGTGGTTTCTCTCAGATGCAAGGTGCAGACTTCGATATTGACCAGGAGGACTCTCGACTGAGGGTCGGAACGGACGATGTGGCGGGCAAGCTTGAGGGCGTTGACCGCGGCGTAGCAGCCCATGAACCCGATCATCGTGCGTTCGATACCGTCCGGCAGGCCGCAGCGCGCAGCAAGGTCGAGGTCGATGCCCGGCGCGGAGAAACCGGTGCAGGTGGTGATAATGAGATGGGTGATGCGCGATGCTTCCTCGCCAAGGCGCAGTCCGTCGACGGCCTTTTGCGCCAGGGCGGGTGCTGCCTGGCTGAACATCGCCATCCTGGCGGCCGTTCCGGGAAACGCGCCGCGCCTGAATGTCCCGGCAAGGTCGGCCGACGGCCCTTCGGGGTCGAGAGCGGGCGCAAAGCAGGAAAAGCGGTGCTCGATGCCGGCAAGGCCGGCCATGCGTTGGAATATCCTCCTGCGATCGGCGGCAAGCATGGATGCCGCGTAGCGCAGGTAGAACTGATGGACTTCATGCTCCGGAACCGCTGTCGCGATCCGGTTGATGTAAGCGTTGACGGGCATGTGATGTCTCCCGGGCCTCGGGCGCGGTGCGCGCTGTTGCCGAAGGGTTCCTTGCTCACGAGCACCCTTGTCAGGCGCCAGGCGCTGAGCGTTGCTTGTTCGATAAACGTTTCGGAAAACCTGTTTCTTCCCTGGGGCGTAATTCCGAACCCAAAGGTTTCGAAGGGATGACAGGCAAAATCAAAGTGTTACGGCCCTTTCTGTGTCCGAGCAGGTAAGAACTACGGGCCGATCACCTGCTGCCCTGCGCCGCTCCGGGCACGATCAAGGCTCCCTGATCGGGCTCCGAATATCTGAAGCCGATAAAGAACAAGGCGATGATGATGAGGCAGATCGCCAGCACGGTGGCGAGGATCCTTCCCGGGTTTTCGACAGGCGGTTTGTCTTCCATGGCAGTTCGCCTCGCATATAAACCCTGCGAGAGCGGCAAGGGTTCCGAGCTCCAGGCAGGTTCCTCGGACTGGGGAATGCCGAGCGCCTGCCGCGATCACGTGACATCGATGACCACCGTGCGGCGATTACGATCCGCCGGGCGGATTTTTCCGCCCCAAACCCGATGGTCCGCTTGACCTTCCAGTTGCTGGAACCCTTAGCGTCCGTGGCGATGTCCTTTCGGACGGAACCTTCAATCTGGATCAAGGAGCGAAAAATGCACCGACGCGGCTTTCTGGTGGCGGGCCTGGCAACGGCTCTGTCGGGTTCTCGCGCGCTGGCGCAGATGAAGATGGATGGCATGTCGGGCATGGATTCGATGCCGGGGATGGAGAGCGGTCATGCGGGCCATGACATGGGCGCCATGGCGCAAGCGCCCGCCGCGCTGCCCGAGGGCGAGGCGTTGCGCGAACTGCCGCTGCTTGCCA
Source organism: Mesorhizobium australafricanum (assembly GCF_033977265.1). NCBI lineage: Bacteria > Pseudomonadati > Pseudomonadota > Alphaproteobacteria > Hyphomicrobiales > Phyllobacteriaceae > Mesorhizobium > Mesorhizobium australafricanum. Next base: position 145,352 of record NZ_JAVIIT010000008.1, read on the forward strand.
ACGAGGCCGGCCGGTCCGGGCTGTTCAGGGCAAGGCTGACGGCGGAGGCGTCCACGGCGCGCTTTGTCGAGGGACAGGACACGCCGATCCTCGCCTATAACAGCACGAGCCCCGGGCCATTGATCGAGGCCTATGAGGGCGACCGCGTCGAGATCACCTTCGCCAACCGGACCGAGGGCGAGCAAAGCACCGTCCACTGGCACGGCATGCCGGTGCCGGCGGACCAGGACGGCAACCCCATGGACCCGGTGGCGGCGGGCGCCGACCGCGTCTACGCCTTCGAGCTGCCCGAGGGCTCGGCCGGCTCCTACTGGTATCACCCGCATCCGCATGGCCGCACGTCAGAGCAGGTCTATCGCGGCCTTGCCGGCGCCTTCGTCGTCAAGGCGAAGGCCGACCCGATCCCGGCCGCCTACGGCGACACCGCGCTCATGTTCACCGACCTTCGCCTTGCCGCCGACGGCTCCATGCCCGACAACACCATGACCGACCTGATGAACGGCAGGGTCGGCGACCATGTGCTGGTCAACGGCCAGAAGAACCCGAAGTTGGCGGTGACGCTGGGCGCGAAGCGGCGGTTGCGGCTCTACAACGCCACCAATGCCCGCTTCCTGAGGCTCGCTTTCGCCAACGCCGCGATGACCGTGATCGGCAGCGATGGCGGCCTCCTGGAGGCGCCCGTGGCGGCCGACGAGATCCTGCTCAGCCCGGCCGAGCGTGTCGAGCTGGTCGTCGCCTTCGACAAGCCGGGTGCCGCAACCCTGACCACGCTCGACTATGATCGCGGCTGGATGGGTCCGGGCCGGCCGGCGGATGCCGGGCTCACGCTTCTGACGGTCGATGTCGCGGACATGCCGGCTGAGGCGATGCCGCCGCTGCCCGAGCGGTTGAGGCCGATCGCACCGCTTGGGCAGCCCACCGTCAGCCGCCGTCTCGTCTTCACCGAGACCATGGCGATGAACCCTACCGGCATGGAGATGGGCTTCCTGATCAACGGCAAGGCATTCGACATGGCGCGCGTCGACATCGTCGCCAGGGCCGGCGAGACCGAACTCTGGGAAATCGTCAACCAGGCCGACATGGACCATCCGTTCCATCTCCACGGCACGCAGTTCCAGGTGATCGAGCATGAGCGCGACGGCAAGGTCTCCAAGCCGCCCTATCTGGCGTGGAAGGACACGGTCAACGTGGCGCGCGGCGAGACGGTGCGGCTCGTCACGCGCCAGGAGCGGCCGGGCGCGCGCATGTATCACTGCCACATCCTCGAGCATGAGCAGCTCGGCGTGATGGGCATCGTCGACGTGCAGGCGTGAGGTCCCGCGTCGTTCTCGGGGCGGCGATGCTGGTGCTCGCCGGCCCCCTGGTCCTTGCTCCGTCGCTGGCGGCGGGTCCGAGCGACCCCATCGTGGCGGCGCGCCAGGCCTCGATGAAAGAGATGGCCGCCGCCGCCAGGGCGATCGCCGAAATGTTCAACGGCAAGCGCGCCTATGAGCCGGCGGCCTTCAAAGCGGCGGCGGACACGCTCAGCACCCGCGCCGGCGCTGCCCTGGTTGCTGAATTCCCGCAGGGCACGCTCGGCGCGCCGTCCGGCGCCAGGCTGGAAATCGGCGAGGCCCGGCCGGAATTCGAGGCGCTCGCCCGCCATATCGGCCGGCTCGCCGACGCACTCGCGGACAAGGCCGGGAACGCGCCGCCGGAGATCACCGCCGACATGCGCATGGGAGCTGGCCTACCGATGGATGGTGGCAGCCTGCTCGGCAAGCGCCCGGGCGCCGCTGAAGCCGATCCAGCCAAAATGCCGGCCGAACATCTCCTGCATCTCATCCTGCAGGACTGCACGAGCTGCCATTCGAAGTTCCGGCGGAAAGTCGAGTGAGGGCCGACGCGCTCAGCCGGCCATTGCGTGAGAACAAAGCGCTAAAGCGGTTCGGCGATTCTATCAAATGCTGAACCGTTCCGGAGAGGTCGGCGTTGATTCCGTCGGCGCGCATCATAAAAATGACGTTCTGGCCCCGCTATATGCTAGGCTCATGCCGCCAAAACAGGGTTCTCGTTATGGATGCCAGGGAATTGCAGGCCATAGGCGATACGCTGATGCGCCTCGTCACCCCCGACATGACGCCGAAGGAACTGGTCAAGGCGGTGCGCATGGAGCACCCCGACGCCAAGAAGAAGGACATCGCCCGCGCGGCCTTCCACGCCATCATCGCCAATGCCGACCAGGACCCCGGCAAGTCGCGCAACCTCCAGGCCTTCGCCCTTGCCGAGCGCACCCAGCAATCGGAATAAATTGCCGCGAATTGTAGCGTTGGCTTTGCCGGAAATTTAATAAGCGGTTTCTAATATAAATGCCCGACCGGCAGTGGCCCCCAACCGGTAATTGAGTCCATGACGAAAAACCTCGGCAATGCCAAACCCAGCGCTCCCGCCAAGGAGATAAACCCCTCGCTGTTCAACAAGGCGGCGCCGGCGCTGTTTCCGCTGGTCGTCGCGGCGGTGGGCTATCTCGTCGGCCGGCAATTCTTCGGCTTTTGAAGCAGCCGGCTTCGCTCAATTTTCCAATCGATCCAATCGCAATTGGTCGCCCCGGCCATGTCCCTTGCAGCTTTGGTCCTAGGGCCTAGGTCGTTCTTGTCCTTGCGTGGGCGCAAGCGCATGCTCATGGCAGCCGGCGGCCTCGCAAACTCCGGTCAGGCCCGGCCGCCGAACCCAGTATCACCCCCCAAGGCTGCCGGGCCGCCGCCGCGCGCCAAGTTTGTGCCGGCTCCAGCATGGCGCGGCAGCGTGCCTGTTCTACGACAAATCGTTTTTATTCAGCAGGCTTCGCAAATGTACTGAATATCGGCGAGTGCCTTTGCACTAAAGGCCAATCAGGCCCGCTTTTTCGACAGCCTCGAGCGCTCTAGATCATATTGGATCCGAGGGAGCCAATTCTTCGGCTGAGGAGCAGGAGCTGTAAATGGTAACGGACGAGCCAGACAGTGTCCGCGTAAAGGCCATCAATGGCCAATGGATCGTGCGCATCGTCGAAGGCGGCAGGCTGACGCAACAAGTGTTCGACGTTCACGCGCAAGCCGAGACCTTCGCCGAGGAGGAGCGGTTGCGACTGGGGCTGCCGGGAGAACCGCCGGCCGAGGAGCCGGCCGGGCCGTTGCTGCGCGGCGGCGAGGTGGGTTGACATCATCATCGAGGTTCGTGGCGCGTCAAATGCGCTGCTTGCGCTCGTCTGGTTTGCGCTTCCTCTCAAAATGCGGGAACAATCGGCACACGGAGAAACGCTGCCGATGTGCAATCTCTACAACATCACCACCAGCCAGGAGGCGATCCGCCAATGGACGCGCGCGTTGCGCGACATAACCGGCAATTTGGAGCCGTCGCTCGACATCTATCCCAACCAGCCCGCGCCTGTGGTGCGCAACGGCGCCGACGGCAGTCGCGAACTCGCCAGGCTGCGCTGGGGCATGCCGACGCCGCCTGAGCGGATGCGCGGCAACGCCGATCCCGGCACCACCAACATTCGCAACCCGCAATATGCCCATTGGCTGCCCTATCTCGGCGTGGAGAACCGCTGCGTGGTGCCGGTGACGAGCTTCGCCGAGCCGTCGCCGACGCCCGGCGACAAGGACCCGGAGACCGGGGTGCAGAAGAACTTCTGGTTTGCGCTGAGCGGAGATAGACCGCTGTTCTTCTTCGCCGGTCTGTGGACCCCTTGGCATGGCGTGCGCAAGGTGAAGGAAGGCCCGGGCGATCATGAGCTCTACGGATTTCTGACCACAAGGCCCAATGCGCTGATCGCACCGATCCACGAAAAGGCAATGCCGGTGATCCTGACCACCCAGGAACAAATTGAGCTGTGGCTGACCGCGCCATGGTCGGAGGCGAAGAAGCTGCAGCAGCCCGCGCCGGACGATGCGCTGGTGATCGTGGAAAAGCCCGCGACGCAGATCAAGTTTCCGGCCGAACCGCCGGCGCAGGGATCGTTGTTTTAGATCCCGGGAGAGGAGGGGGTGGGAGTCCTCACCCCCGCGCCTTTTGCAGCACCCAGATATAGCCCTTGGGCGGATGGTCCTGGTCGATGAACTGGGTCTTCACCACCGTGTCCTTGCGGCCGCAGCGCTTACAGCGGAAGCCGATGGCTTCGAGCGGCTTGTTCCAGCCCACCACCTTGGCCACGTCGTTCGCTCTAAATCGACCCGCGTGGTAGCAATGGCGGCATTCGACCACGAGCAGCATGTTGGCCTTGGCAGCGCGGCCGACACTGTCCATGGATCCGGCCATCCGCTATACCCGGTCGCAATAGTCCTCGGGCAAGGGCAAGAGCCCCAGCCAGGCGGCACGGAAATCGGGTTCCTTTCCGGCCACGGCGCCCATCACCTCGTGCAGCCGCTCGACCAAACCATTAAGTCGCCAATACATTTCACCGTTGGCTTTGAGGTTGAGCTGCGCCGCCAGCACCGTCTCGCGCAGCTTCAGCGCATCGCCAATGATCGCCTCCGCGTCCGAGTGCAACAATCTGTCATAACGGCTTTTCCGTCTGCCCACCGCGGCTCTCCCTGGAAAATCGAGCAACCGCCCCACCTCCTGACAAAATAGGAACCCATTCCTCGGCAAGTCAATTCCTGCTTGACATTTTTGTTCACTTTTTGTTCACTTTCTAATAATAACGGCAGGAGCAGGCGTTATGGATCACATTGTGAGGTTGGACAGCCGCCAGGAAGCCGCGCTTCAGGCGATCGCCGAGAGCTTCATTGCCCAACATAAGGGCGACCCGGTGAAGGCGCTGAAAGAGATGATCGTGCTGAACAGCCACCTGCAGGATCGCCTCGACGCAGTTGGCGCGGCACGCCAGGCGGCGCGCTAACCTAGCCTCGCGCCTGGACCCCGCACTCGGTCGCCTGGTCAAAGGGGCAGCGGTGTTCCTCCGGCCGCTACCCCAGATGCTCCGCCCTGAGCTTCCCCTTCATCCGCTTGAGCGCCGGCTCGCCGCCGGCCGCCAGGTCGTCCGCTATTTGGGCGAGCTTTTCGTCGGCCTTGCGGTGTTTGCTGCCCCAGGCGCCGAGCGTCGCCAGCACCGGCAAAAGGTCGATGCCGGCTTCGGTCAGGCGGTAGATCGCCTTCAGCCCGTGCGTCGGGTCGTCGCTGCGGGTGAGGATGCCCTCGTCCACTAGGGTCTGCAGCCGCTCGGCCAGCGTTCGCGACGAGATGCCTTCGTCGGATTGCAGGAACTCGCGGAAATGTTTTTTCCCGGCGAAGACCAGGTCGCGGATGATGAGCAGCGTCCAGCGGTCGCCAAGCAGTTCGAGCGAGAGGCTGATCGGGCAGCCGGATCGTCCCTTGGTCGACATTAGTATGGTTCCATTTTTAAATCACTTTACTATTGACATCATTCTTGCCTTGGGTCAAATGGTTCCAAAAATAAATCATTTGATCGTGAGGAAACCGGACATGAGAAAGCTCATCCTGCAGATGCAGATGTCGGTCGACGGCTTTGTCGGCGCCGATGAGGATCATCGCTGGCAGCTCTGGGAATGGGGCGACGACAGCGCCTGGGACGAGGAATTGAAACAGGATTTCAATACCGTCTTCACGACCGTCGACACCATCCTCTTGAGCCGCAGGATGGGGCAGGAGGGGTATCTGACCCATTGGGGCAATGCGGCGAGGAAATATCCGAAGGATCGCTTCTATGCGTTCGCGCAACGTATCGTCGAGGCGCAGAAGGTGGTGGCGAGCGACAAGCTCGAGGCTTCGCGCTGGGAACGTACGCGGGTCGTCAGCGGCGACCTGCCGCCCGAGGTCAATGCGCTGAAGCAAGGCGAGGGCGGCAACATCGCCGTGTTCGGCGGTGCCGGCTTCGCCTCGGCGCTGATCGCCGCCGGCCTTGTCGACGAGTTCCAGCTCTTCATCAATCCGGCGGTGCTGGGAGCGGGCCGCCGCATCTTCGACAAGGGCGGCTTCGCCAGGCTGAAGCTCATCGGCTCGAAAGCCTATGCCAGCGGCATGGTGGTGAGCCGCTATGCACCGGCCGGGTGAGGGGCTGAGGTCGCGCAACCTGAATCAATCCGGCAGCGCGGCTTCCTAAAGCGCGTCGCGCTGAACCGGATTCAGGCGTCGCGCTTTGTTTTGATGCATGTCGTTGTCCCAGAACCGCTGCACACTTCGGAGCGACATGCATAGCCGCCAATTTGGCAGTGCCTTTCCCGGATCAGATAGGCCCGCCAGCGCCAACCAGCCGCAGTTGCGCGACCGGCCGGCTGTATTGCGGCCATCCCGTGTGGTCGTTGCCCATGGCGACGAACCAGCGGGCTTCGCGCCACGTCAAGCCGATAAGCACGCGGCCGGCATATTCGGCCGGCACGCCATTGCCCGCATCGAACACTGCCCAGCTGCTGCCGGGCGGCTCCTGCACCGCGACAAACCTCATGCGAGACCCCCGTCCCGTGATGAGCGACTGTTATAGCAGACGCCGATTGGCGTTCCTATGACCTGGCTCACATTGCACAGGAAAAACCGGCGGCCCCCGACTGGGAGCGGGGGCCATATTGCCTAGCAAAGGTATTCAGCGGCCCAGCCTTACTGTCCCGCCTGGTCGGCATCCGTCAGCGTGCCGAGAAAGGCGACGATGTCGTCGATCTCGGCGTCGCTCAGCGCCGGCTTGTCGCCGGGTTTCTTGCCGTTGAAGGGCGGGTCGGTGTTGAGGTTTCCCCAGTAAGCCTTTGGCAGGTCGTCGAACTTGTCGACCGTGCCGTCGGCCTCCCTCGAATACCAGCGGCCTGGATCCGTGTCGCGGCTGGCATAGAAGGCCACCGCCTCGCGCAGCGTGTGGAAATAGCCATTGTGGAAGAAGCTCTTTCGCAACGCCACGTTGCGCAGCGTCGGTGTCTTGAACAGGCCGCAATAGTCGTTGTGGCCCTTGAAGTCGGTGCGCAGCGGGCCGCACAGGCCAAGGTCGAAATAATTGGGATCGGCGTTGGCGGGGATCGCCGGATTGCGCGGCACGGCAATCGCGATCAGGCCGTAGTCGGTGAACTGCGGCGGCTCGCCGTCATTGGCGGGCTCGCTCAGATGACAGCTCGCGCAATTGCCCTTGCCCTCGTCCTCGAACAGCATGCGGCCGCGCAGCTCCTGTGCGGAGAGCTGCGTCTTGCCGGCAAGGAAGGCGTCGTAACGGCTGGAATAGGGATAGAAATCGGTGCTGCTCTGCTCGAAGGTGCCGAGCGCCTCGACGGCGGCATCGAAGGCATCTTGCGGATGATCCAGCACGTCGGCGCCGAAGGCCGCCTTGAAGGCGTCGGCATAGGGCGCCTTGCGCAGTGCCGCGACCACCTGGGCCTCGTCCTTGTTGCCCATCTCGAAGGGCGAGAGCAGCGGGATCCTCGCCTGGTCCTTGCCGTGGTCGGCGCGGCCGTCCCAGGTCAGGCCGCCGGTCGGGCCATTGTCGACGCTCTCGTCGCCTTCGTCCTCGGAGTCGTAAAAATGCTCGGTGAAGGCTGGCGCCGCCTGCAAATAGCGCAGCGACGGCACCGCGCGAACGCCGGGCTGGTCGAGCCTCGCTCCGCCCATCTCGACCGGCGTCGCCGAGGCCGGTCCGAAGGCATGGTTGGGATCATGGCAGGACGAGCAGGCCTGCTTGCCCGAGGCCGAGAGCGAAAGGTCGAAAAACATCTGCCGCCCGAGTGCGGTCAGCGCATCGGCGCGCGCGAAGGCTTCCTGGCGTGACATCGGGCCGGGGTGGACACCGGACGTGTTGGCGTGCGTGGTGAAGCCGACCATCGCGGCCGCTGCAATGGCGATCGCGTGAGTTTTCCGACTTCCCATCGTCTTCGGCGACATCCCTGATTTCTTTCGCCCGATCTCTTTGGCGACGTAAGGAGCGAGTGCAACGGATTGATGACGGCCGTCTCGCTCACGAAACCGTGTTCGGCCGGTGCGGAACTGTCACAAAGGTGACAAGGCATCGAAGTAGCTGGGGATTGATGCAGCCGCATGCCTGCATTGCCGTCCTCCAGCCATTCCCAGCCACGAGGCATTTTCCGATGATCCGGTCCTTTCTCTCCCTTTGCCTCGCCTCCACGGCGCTGGCATCGCTCGCCGCTGCTGCCCAGGCGGCTCCTGCCGGCTACGACAAGATCGACACCGTTGTCGTCATCTACGCCGAGAACCGCAGCTTCGATAACCTCTATGGCGGCTTCCCCGGCGCCAATGGTCTGGCCAACGTGTCGCCCGGCCAGGCGCGCCAGCTCGACCGTGACGGCAAGCCGCTTCCCGAACTGCCGCCGGCCTGGGGCGGACTGACCGGCAAGGGCGTGACGCCGGCGGTGACGGAAGCGCAGAGCGCGCATCTGGCCAACGCTGTCTTCGCCATCGATGATGTCAAGGGTTTCAACGAGGGCACCGGCGTCACCACGCACGACCTCTGGCATCGCTTCTACCAGGAGCAGATGCAGATCGACGGCGGCAAGAACGACAAGTTCGTCGCCTGGGCCGATTCCGGCTCGCTGGTGATGGGTCACTATGACGGCTCGGTCCTGCCGATGTGGAACATCGCCAGGAAATACGTGCTCGCCGACAATTTCTTCCAGGGCGCCTTCGGCGGCTCCTTCCTCAACCACTTCATGCTCGCCTGCGCCTGCGCCCCGTTCTATCCGAATGCCGACATCAGCCCGGTGAAGGGCCAGATCGCCGTCGTCGAGCCGGATGGCGTGACGCTGAAAGCGGCCGACAATTCGCCCGCCTCGGCGCTGGGCGGCGTGCCGAAATTCGCCAATGACGGTGCGATCACCCCAGACTTCTACGCCGTCAACACCATGCAGCCGCCTTACCAGCCGAGCGCCAACAAACCGGCCGAGGGCGGCGACACAGCACTGGCCGATCCGGCGCAGCCGACCACGCTGCCGCCGCAGCACGAGATCACCATCGGCGATCTCCTGTCGCTGAAGGGTATTTCCTGGGCCTGGTACTCAGGCGCCTGGCAGGCGGCGCTCGACGGCAAGAACGCGACGCCCGTGCCGAACTTCCAGTTCCACCACCAGCCCTTCAACTATTTCGCCGCCTATGCGCCGGGCACGGCCGCGCGGGCCGAGCACCTCAAGGATGGCGGCCTCGGCGGCACCGAGTTCATCAAGGCGATCGACGACGGCAAGCTGCCGGCCGTTACCTTCTACAAGCCGCAGGGCAATCTCAACGAACACGCCGGCTATGCCGATGTGACCTCGGGCGACCAGCATCTGGCCGACCTTGTTTCGCATCTGGAGAAGAGCCCGCAATGGGCCCATATGCTGGTGGTCGTCACCTATGACGAGAATGGTGGCTTCTGGGATCACGTCGCGCCGCCCAAGGCCGACCGCTGGGGCCCGGGCAACCGCGTCCCGGCCTTCATTATCTCACCCTATGCGAAGAGCGGCATGGTCGACCACACGCAGTACGACACGACCTCGATCCTGCGCTTCATCACCAACCGCTACGACCTGCCGGTGCTGCCCGGCATCGTCGCCCGCGACAAGGCGCTGCGCAACCACGATCAGCCGCCGATGGGAGATCTGACGGCGGCGCTCGACCTGACGCGCTGAGGGAGTGAAGGAAGCCCGTTGCGCCGCGATCCTTCAATCCCCTCTGTCCGGTCCACCCTCCGCAGCTGCAGCGCAGCTGCTGCGGAGGACGGGCAGGGTAAAGGGGATGCTGTCCCGCCAGCCGTTCAATATTCCTTATGCAGAACAACCTGAATCAGTCCTGCAGGACGCGCCGCTATCGAATTGTTTTGCTTGGGGTGCGGAGGGCGCCAGCCCTCACTCCACCTCATCCACCCAGATCAGCCTCAACAGCCGCAGCAGCGTTGCCCGTTCCACACTCGTCAGCCGTTGCAGGAAGCGGTCCTCATGCCGGCGCACCTGCCGCCGCCAGGCGGGCATTGCCGCCCTGGCGACCACGGTCAGGCTGAGTTCCTGCACGCGCCTGTCCTCGGCATGGTCGTCGCGCTCGATCAGGCCTCGCTCTTCCAGTTCGGCGAGCAGCGGTGCCATGTTGGCGCTCTTCATGCCGAGCAGCCTGCAGAGCTCGGCGGCGCGGATGCCCGGCCGCTCGTCGATCACCGCCAGCATGGCGTAGGTGACGGGGCGCAGCGACGCCTCCGTCATCTCGACCGCGAAATCGTTGAGCGCCAGCGCCGAGGCGCGCCTGAGGTTGTAGCCGATCTGCGCGTCGAGCGCGTCTTCGCCGAGGGCGGTCGTTGGTTCGTCCATGTCGGATCGATCGCCGCGATGCATCCTCTTGTCAAGGCAAAAATACTATGCGACATAGCGAATATAGTTGCTATGTGGCATAGCAATATGGGAGGAGTCGTCCAGTGGAAGAAGAAACCGAAGACACCGTCGCCTTCGACATCGAGGACGGCATCGCCTGGGTCCGGTTCAATCGGCCGGCCAAGCGCAATTCGATGAGTCCGACGCTCAACCGGCGCATGATGCAGGTGCTCGACGAGCTCGAATTCCGCGACGATGTCGGCGTTCTCGTTCTCTCGGGCGAGGGCGCCGCCTGGTCGGCCGGCATGGACCTCAAGGAATATTTCCGCGAGACCGAGGCGAAGGGGCTGGGTGCCGTGCGCAAGGCGCAGTCCGAGGCCTATGGCTGGTGGCGGCGGCTGCGCTGGTATCGGGTGCCCACCATCGCCATGGTCAATGGCTGGTGTTTCGGCGGCGGCTATGGCCCGCTGTTTGCGTGCGATCTCGCCTTCGCCGCCGACGAGGCGCAGTTCGCGCTCTCCGAGATCAACTGGGGCATCCTGCCCGGCGGCGGCGCCACCAAGGTGGTGGTCGATCTCTTGTCGATGCGCGACGCCATGTACCACGCGCTGACCGGCGAGCTGATCGACGGCAGGAAGGCGGCGGCCTGGAAGCTGGTCAATGAAAGTGTGCCGCTCGCCGGCTTGAAGGCGCGTGTGGCCGAGGTGGCGGCAGTCCTGCTGAAGAAGAACCCGGTCGCGCTCAAGGCCACCAAGGACGCCATCCGCCGCGTCGCCGAGATGACCTACGACAATGCCGAGGACTATCTGGTGCGGGCGCAGGAGGCCGCCAATTCCTTCGACAATGAGGGCCGCAAGGAAGGCATCCGCCAGTTCATCGACGAAAAGAGCTACAAGCCCGGCCTCGGCGCCTACGAAAAGGCGAGATGATCGCACCGAAATGAACCGACGCAGGGCCGGCGATCCAAGCCGCCCGGCACCCGATACGGCGCGTGACAGGGGAGGAGATCGCAATGCCGGCCTGGACGACACCGGATCCGATTGCCTTGCATGCCAGGGAAGGGCCGGACCGCCTCGCTTGCGTCGACCTCGCATCCGGGCGGCGCTGGACCTACGCGGCGTTCGACGACGCCATCCAGCGCGCGGTCGCGGTGCTTGAAAAGCATGGCATAAGGCAGGGCCAGCGGATCGCTATACTGGCCCGCAACAGCGCCGACCTCGTCATCCTGCAGCAGGCCGCGATGCGCCTCGGCGCCATCTTCGTGCCGGTCAACTGGCGGCTCGCGGCGGCCGAGCGGCAGGCGATCCTCGGCGACGGCGATCCCGTGCTCCTGGTTCGCGACACCGAACTCGACACGGCGCCGCCTGCCGGCTGCGCGCAGCTCGAGGTCGCGCGTTTCGCGGCGATGGTGGAAGAGCAAGCGCCGGCGCCGCGCCGCGCCTTGCCGGAAGCCGATCGGCCGTCGATCATCCTCTACACCTCCGGCACGTCGGGCCGGCCGAAGGGCGTCATCGTCACCGAGGCCAACGCCTTCGCCACCGCGATCAACTTCGGCGTCATCGGCCGCGTCGGCCATGACAGCATCTTCCTCTGCGATGCGCCGATGTTCCATGTCATCGGCCTGATCACCAATTTGCGCCCGGTGCTGCTCAAGGGCGGCACGGTGCTGATCTCGGCCGGGTTCGACCCAGGCCTCACCAACCGCCGGCTCGCCGACCCAGCGCTCGGCATCACCCACTATTTCTGCGTGCCGCAGATGGCGAGGATGCTGCGCGAGCATGCCGACTTCGCACCTCATCGCTGGACATCGCTTGTGGCTCTCTTCACCGGCGGCGCGCCCAACCCTGCCGCCGATGTGCTGTGGTGGCTGGACCAGGGCGTGCCGATGGTCGACGGTTTCGGCATGACCGAGGCCGGCACCGTCCTCGGCATGCCGCTGGAGAGCGAGCGCATCGCTGGCAAGGCGGGTTCCGCGGGCCTGCCGGCGCCGACCGTTTCCCTGCGTGTCGTCGATGACGGCGGCAACGATGTCGCGCCCGGTGAGGCGGGCGAGATCTGGCTTGCGGGGCCTAACATCACGCCGGGCTACTGGAACCGGCCTGAAGAGACGGCGCGCGCCTTCAGCGACGACGGCTGGTTCCGCACAGGAGATGTCGCGAAGCGTGACGAAGACGGCTTCGTCACTTTGGTCGACCGCCGCAAGGACATGTTCATCTCGGGCGGCGAGAACGTCTTCCCGGCCGAGGTCGAGATGGTGCTGCTCGCCCATCCCGACATTGCCGAGGTGGCGGTGATCGGCATTGCCGACGAGCGCTGGGGCGAGGTCGGCCGCGCCTTTGTCGTGCTGCATCCCGGCCGTGCGCTCGACCCGGCAGCCCTTGCCGGCCACTGCGCCACGCGCATCGCCCGCTACAAGGTGCCCAAGGAATTCCTTGCCGTGCTGACCTTGCCGCGCACGGCATCGGGCAAGATCCAGAAACATGTGCTGCGGGGGCTGAAATAGAGAGGCTGGAATTCGGTCGAACACCTTGCGTTGAACACCCACCCTGCGCCAGGAAGAGCGACCCCGCCGCACCTGATCCGACGATATTGCATGGTTCAGGCCGTTAGGGTACGCGGCGCCTCGAAAAGGGCAGGGAGGTCGGACGCCGGCATCGGCCGGCCGAACAACCAACCCTGGACGTCCGTGCAGCCATTCTCCTTGACCAGGCGATACTGGTCCTCGGTCTCGACGCCCTCGGCGGTCGTGGTCATGCCGAGCGTGCTGCCGAGATCGGCCACGGCCTTGACGATAGCCCGGCTTTCGCTGCTCTCGCACATCAGGCTGACGAAACTGCGATCGATCTTGATGCGGTTGAACGGAAAGGACCGCAGATAGCTCAACGACGAGTAGCCGGTGCCAAAGTCGTCCATGGCGATACCAACGCCGAGATCGCGCAGGCTATAGAGTGTCTGGATCGTGTGCTCGTTGTGCGCCAGCAACACCGATTCCGTGATCTCTAGCTCGAGCCGCGCTGGCAGGAGATTGGAGGCGGCGAGTGCCGCGGCGACCTGGAGCGCCAACCCCTGCTGCTTGAACTGGGCCGGCGAAAGATTGACGGCGACCTTGACGGGCTGGGGCCATTGGGCCGCATCGACGCAGGCCTGTCGCATGATCCATTCGCCCAGCGTGTCGATGACCCCGGTCTCTTCCGAAAGGTAGATGAACTCCGACGGCGGCAGCAGGCCGAGCCGCGGATGGTTCCATCGCACGAGGGCTTCGAAGCCCGTAAGCTTGGAAGTCTTTGCGTCGTGCAACGGCTGATAGTGCAGCACGAATTGATCGTTTGCCACGGCGAGCGCCAGCTCAGCCTCGAGCAGGCGACGCTCCTGCAGGCGCGCGTCCATCCCGGGCTCGAACGACCTGCAAGTGCCTCTGCCTTCCATCTTTGCCTTGTAGAGCGCGAGGTCGGCATTGCGGATGAGAATTTCGGAACTGTCGCCGTCATCGGGAAAGGCCGCAATTCCGATACTGGCGCCGATATTGATCTTATGCCCCTGGATCACGAATTCGCCGGACAGCGCGTGGATGACCCGGCTGGCCAGCGCGCCGGCCTGCGCGTCGCCGTCGAACAGCAACTGGATGATAATGAATTCGTCCCCGCCGACCCGCGCCACCATAGCGGTTTCTCCGGCCTGCTGCTTCAGGCGCTTCGCCACGGCACCGAGAAGCTCGTCGCCGATCGGATGGCCGAGCGTGTCGTTCACCGGCTTGAAACGGTCGAGGTCGACGCAATGCACGGCCAGCTTCTCGCTACCCCGCAGGCTTCTCAGTGCCTCGTCCATCGTATCGGCCAGCAGCCCGCGGTTCGGCAGCCCGGTCAGGATGTCATGGGTGGCCAGGTGCTGGATCTCGGCGGTGCGTTCGTCCACCCGCCGCTCGAGCGTTTCGGCCGCGTTTGCCTGAAGCGACATGCTGCGGGCGATCGCGTACCAGCAAGCCATGGCCAGCAGCGTGACGACCACGATCGCGGCATATCCTGAAAGCTCGAACTGGCGCACGGACTTTGCGTCCACATTGGATTCGAACCTGCTGTTGGGAAATCCAGCCCAGAGGTGCCAAGAGCTTCTTGGATCGTTGAGGGAAAGCGGAATGACCTGCGAGTAGATCAGGTTCGGGTCCGGCGCGGTGAACGAGTGGGTGTCGGCTGCGAGCGACGCCGGCAACTGGTGCTGGTCGGATTCGAACCCGTAGCCTGAATTGACGATGACATACTCGCTGCCGGGCAGCAGCTTGCGCAGCGCCGAGGTGAGCATGATGGCCGAGACGGAACCCCGCAGGCTGCCGTCAGCCGAGAAGACGGGAACCGAAAGGATGAAACCGGATCGGTCGCCGTCGTTGCCGCTGTGGATGAAGTCTGTGTTGTCGCAGGTGATCAGCTCCTTGGTGCCGATGACCGGGACGTTGAGCCCGTCGATGCTGCTCGAATTCGGGTAATTGGCCTTCAGCCAGGCAAGTTGCTTGGCAAGCTCGTGGTATTCATATGTCTCGATCTCTTCAGGCGGCCGTGTCAGCGAATGAGCGTCCAACTCCTGCAGCTTGTTCTGATCGGCGGCAGCGCCCCTTGCTTTCGCGTTGACGATCAACTGGTCGAACTGAAGGATCGGCTCCTCGAGCTTGCCCGTCACCGGATCGAAGCGATCCGGATCGAAGTCCAGGGGCAGGAAGTAGACCTCCGAGATGGAAACGCTGTTGGCGAGGTTGTTGTAGATTTGCTGGATCGTCGCGCGCCCTTCGTCGCCGAGATTGGTGCCGTGGCGGTCGAGATTTCGAACACTCGGCAAGTAGGTCAGAGTGCGGACGTTTTCGTAGATCGCTCCCAGCGAGTCCTCGACGGTCTTGGCCGTGGCACGGGCAGTGGCCTGGGAGTTCTCGAAATAACGCTGCCTGGCCAACGCGTAGTTGCGTTGGGCATCGATATGCAACGCGCCAAACGTTGCCGCTCCGGTAAACAGGATCAGCGCAAATCCGATGGCTCGCCTGAACGCCTTCATCCAAAGCCCCAACATGAACCTGGAATGCATAGCATTTCGAAGTTTAGGAACTTCTAATCGTTTGCCTTCGCCTTCCTTCGCGAGGCGACGAAGGATCGACGCCGTCTCGCGGGCTCGGACTTGCTGGGCCAGAAAACGAAACTGGTCGATCTTGCGCGTAGAGATCGATAGCGTGCCGACAGGACACCCATCGGTGTCCGCGACCTCGATTTCTGCAGTGTGCTGAAAGGACATTTGATGAGCGAGCTTAAGGTGAGAACGAGGGCCACAGGTGCGCTCGCCGTCCTGCCGCCGGGCGGCCTGCCGACGATAACCACCCCAACCGGCGGCACGGTCGATGTGGTCACGCAGGTCAGCGCGCCGGGCTTCAATCCGCTCGATCTGCTCTATGCTTCGCTCGCCGCCTGCATGGTGCTCAGCGCCCGGATCGCCGCCACGCGCCTCGGCGTCGCCGACCGGCTTGGCGAGGTGAGGGCGGATGTCGGCGGCGAGAAGGCGAAGGACGAGCCCTCGCGCGTCGAGACATTCAACATCAAGCTGGAAATCACCGGCGATCTCGACGCCGCGACGAAGCAGCAAATCCTCGCCGACGCCGAGGATATCTGCACCGTCTCCAACACGTTGCACGGCGCGCCCACACTGCACGCGACGCTGGGCTGAAGCTGATGGCGCATCTCTCCGCGATCGACTACGCGACCGCTTCCGAAGAAATCCGCGCCGAGCACGACCGCGAGCTTAAGCTGCGCGGCCGCATGACCAACATGAAGCGCATCTTGCTGCGCTCGCCGGCCGCCCACCGCATCTACGCCGAATGGTTCACGCTGCGCGATCTTCTCAAGCCCATGCTCGACGACCGCGCCATCTGGCTGTTCTCGAAGGCGATCGCCGAGACGATGGGCGCCGAAGTCCCGGTGACCTTCTTCCGCCGCGCGTTGATCGACAACGGCCTCGATCCCGAAGCGATAGCGCCAACGGCCGACGAGGCGCTGCTGGCCGAATTCGGCAAGGCGGTCGCGGCCGACGCCAACTCCGTTCCAAATGAAACCTGGACCGCGCTCAAGGCGCGCTACGACGAGACGCTGCTCGTCAACCTCACCGCCTTCGCCGGCATCATGGTGGCGACCTGCGTGTTCACCAACGCGGTGAAGGTGGATCTCGATCCGGAGCTGGAGAAGTATCGGAGGCGGTGAAGTGCGTTTTCCCCTTCTCCCCTTGTGGGAGAAGGGGAAGCCGCGCACATCTTCCGCAGGAATCGGGTGGCTCCCTTTCGTCGCGCGCCCCATCTTCGGAACACAAGCAAGCGATGGAGCCAAGCCATGACCATCCATTCCCTGAACACCAAACGCGCCAGCCGCTCCGCCGAATCCCGCGTCGCGGCGCAGGATTGGCGCGCGCTCGCCTCCGACCTCAACGCCCATGGCTGCGCCGTCATGCCGGGTCTGCTGTCGGCGGAAGAATGCGCCGATATCGCCGGCCTCTATCCGCATGAAGAGCATTTCCGCAGTCATGTCGTGATGGCGCGTCATGGCTTCGGCAAAGGCGAATATCGCTATTTCAAGTACCCGCTGCCGGACCTGATCGAGGGTTTGCGCTCAGCCCTCTATCCGCGTCTCGCCACGGTCGCCAATGACTGGAACGAGAAGATGGATGTGGCGCAGCGCTATCCCGCCGAGCACGCGACCTTCCTGAAGCGCTGCCATGACGAAGGCCAGGTGAGGCCGACGCCGCTTCTGCTGCAATACGGCCCCGGCGACTTCAACTGCCTGCATCAGGATCTTTACGGCGCGCTCGCCTTTCCGCTGCAGGTGGCGATCCTGTTGTCCGAGCCTGGCGAGAATTTCGAAGGCGGGGAATTCGTGCTCACCGAACAGCGCCCGCGCATGCAAAGCCGCGCCGAAGTGGTGCCGCTGAGAAAAGGCGATGCTGTGATCTTCGCCGTGCACAACCGGCCTGTGCAGGGCACCAAGGGCCACTACCGCGTCAACCTGCGCCACGGCGTCAGTCGCTTGCGTTCAGGACAGCGGCATACGGTCGGGATTATCTTCCACGACGCGAGGTAGAGCGCGGCGCCGACGCTGCTGATCTCCCCCCTTGCGGGGGAGATGCCCGGCAGGGCAGAGGGGGGTGCTGTCCCGCCGACGTCTCAACCCGTCACGAATTGAAGCTTGCGAAGGCTTTCGCCAACTATCAGACTCGCACGCTGCGTTCCTTCACACCCCCCTCTGTCCTGCCGGACATCTCCCCCGCAAGGGGGGAGATTGGCTGAGGCACCGCCTTCGCCACATCCTGCGGCGTTTGCGCTCTTCCCTCCGCAGCCTCATTCGCGTATGCCCCGGGCAAATCCCGCCACGTCAGCGCATTTACCCGGACCGCCCCATGATCCGTCTCGAAAATATCGGCAAGCAGAACGGCCGACAGATCGTCTTCATCGAAGCCTCGGCCGCCTTGCAGAAAGGCGAGAAGGTCGGCTTGGTCGGCCCGAACGGCGCCGGCAAGACGACGCTGTTCCGCATGATCATCGGTCAGGAGCAGCCTGACGAAGGGCAGGTCTCGGTCGATCGCGGCGTCACCATCGGCTATTTCAGCCAGGATGTCGGCGACATGGGGGGCTTGAGCGCCGTCGCCGAAGTCATGGAAGGCGCCGGGCCGGTCAGCGCGGTCGCCGCCGAAATGCGCGAGCTCGAACACGCCATGGGCGATCCGGAGCGCGCCGACGAGATGGACGCCATCATCGAGCGCTATGGCGAGCTCCAGCACCGCTTCGAGGAGCTCGACGGCTATGCGCTCGACGGCCGCGCCCGCGAGGTGCTGGATGGCCTCGGCTTCAGCCAGGAAATGATGGACGGCGACGTTTCAAAACTCTCCGGCGGCTGGAAGATGCGTGTCGCGCTCGCCCGTATCCTCTTGATGCGGCCCGACGTCATGCTGCTCGACGAGCCGAGCAACCATCTCGACCTCGAAAGCCTGATCTGGCTGGAGAAGTTCCTCAAGGACTATGACGGCGCGCTGCTGATGACCTCGCACGACCGCGAGTTCAGGAACCGCATCGTCAACAAGATCATCGAGATCGATGCCGGCGCGCTCACCTCCTATTCCGGCAATTACGAATTCTACCAGGACCAGCGCGCGCTGGCCGACAAGCAGTTGCAGGCGCAGTTCGAGCGCCAGCAGGCAATGCTGGCCAAGGAGATCGCGTTCATCGAGCGTTTCAAGGCGCGCGCTTCGCACGCGGCCCAAGTGCAAAGCCGGGTGAAGAAGCTCGACAAGATCGACCGCGTCGAGCCGCCGAAGCGCCGTCAGACGGTGGCCTTCGAGTTCCAGCCGGCGCCTCGCTGCGGCGAGGACGTGGCGACGCTGAAGGGCATCCACAAGGCCTATGGCAGCCGCAATATCTATTCGGGCCTCGACTTCCAGATCCGCCGCCGCGAGCGCTGGTGCGTGATGGGCGTCAACGGCGCCGGCAAGTCGACGCTGTTGAAGCTGGTCGCCGGCGCCTCCGAGCCGGACGAGGGCTCCGTCGCGCGCGGCCCAAGCGTCAAGATGGGCTATTTCGCCCAGCACGCCATGGAGCTGCTCGACGGCGAGCGCACCGTCTTCCAGACGCTGGAGGATAATTTCCCGCAGGCCGGCCAGGCGCCGCTGCGCGCGCTTGCCGGCTGCTTCGGCTTTTCCGGCGACGAGATCGAGAAGAAATGCCGGGTGCTGTCGGGCGGCGAGAAGGCGCGGCTGGTGATGGCGCTGATGCTGTTCGATCCGCCCAACCTGCTTGTGCTCGACGAGCCGACCAACCACCTCGACATAACGACCAAGCAGATGCTGATCGAGGCGCTGTCGCAATATGAAGGCACCATGCTTTTCGTCTCGCACGACCGCCATTTCCTGGCGGCGCTTTCGAACCGCGTGCTGGAACTGACGCCCGACGGCGTCCACACCTATGGCGGCGGCTACACCGAATATGTCGCCCGCACCGGACAGGAAGCGCCGGGGCTAAGGGGGTAGGGCAGGGAGCCCGGCCCGATTCTCAAACTGGATAAAACCGCCCCAAGCTTTGGTCGGACCAACTTTGGCCGGACCCAAGGCGAGCAAACGCGCCGCCGCCGGAATTATCGTTCGTCCGATCGGGGCGATCCAGTGGAACGAGCTTTTGCTCTGAGGTTGACGATGTTGCTGCCTTCAGGCTGCTTCGACTGAGCAATCAGGCGCCTCGCAACCCGGCTCAGCTCTGCAATTTCGACCGGCTTTCGGACAAGTGCGAATTCGTCGTTCGTCACGGCTTCCCAATCGTCGTACCCTGTCACCAGCAGCACGGGCAAGTCGGGCTTGGTCTTTCGAATGGCGCGGGCGATGCTGATGCCGTTCATGTCACCGGCCATCACGATGTCGCTTATCACCAGATCAAATTTCCGCCGGCCTATCGCCTGAAGTGCGGCCTCTCCGTCGTTTGCCGTATGTGCTTCATAGCCGAGCCGCTCCAGCATTAAGACAACGGCCGCGGCCGCTTCCGGATTGTCCTCGACCACCAGCACCGTCCCGCCACCGCTATCTTCCGGTTGGGCGTCACCGGTGTCGGCATGGGCGCGCGGCAGGTAGATCGTGACGGTTGTTCCTTCGCCAAGCTGACTGTCGATCATGACCGCGCCGCCGGCCTGCTGGGCGAAACCGTACACCTGCGCGAGTCCGAGGCCAGTACCTTTCTCGGGCCCCTTGGTCGTGAAGAACGGTTCGAAGACTTTTGCCTGAACGTCCGGCGCGATTCCCGTTCCGGTATCTGTCACACTCAAAGCGACGAATTCGCCTTGCAGTTCGGTGTTCGTATCGCCTCGCGAGAGCGCCACGTTCTCCGTCGCGATCGTGATCACGCCTCCGTCCGGCATCGCATCGCGCGCGTTGAATACGATGTTGACGAGGCCAAGCTCGAACTCGCTCGGATCGACTTTCACCGGCCAGGTTTCCTGTCCGAAACTGGCTGCGATTTTCACCGATCGGCCGATAGAACTCGTAATCATTCCACGAACGGCCTCAATCCGCTCCGGCAGGGAGATCACTTCGGAGCGGGTCGATTGCTGGCGCGAGAAGGTCAGCAGTCGGCGTGTCAGGCCCACACCGCGCTTGACGGCGAGTTCGACAGATTCCGTCGCCCGCACCGTCTCGCTGTCATCGCCGGTTTTCTTCTTCATCATGCGGATATATGTGTCGACCACGGTCAGCAGATTGTTGAAGTCATGCACGATGCCGCTCGTCAATTGCCCGAGCGCGTCCATTTTTTGCGCGTGTGCGCGCTGAGCCTGCGACTGTTGAAGCGCGATGTCGGCGTCGCGACGGTCGGTGATGTCGCGCGTGATCTTGGCGAAGCCGACCAGCTCGCCATGCTCGTCGCGAATGGGGTCCATCACGACATTGGCCCAGAACAGCGCACCGTCCTTGCGAACGCGCCATCCCTCGGCTTCGAATCGTCCCTCTCGCCGAGCCGTATTGAGCGCCCGCGCCGGCAGGCCGGCGGCACGATCGCGCTCGGTGTAGAAGCGCGAGAAATGCTGGCCGATGATCTCGTCGGCCGCGTAGCCCTTGATGCGTTCGGCACCCGCATTCCAGCTTGTCACGACGCCATTCGGGTCGAGCATATAGAGGGCGTAGTCGGTCACCCCGCTCACCAGCAGCCGGAACTGGCGCTCGCTTTCGCGCAACGCCTCATGCGCGGCGCGCCGTTCGGTAATGTCTCGCGTGATCTTGGCGAAGCCTTCCAGTTCTCCTGACTCGTTGCGTATCGCATCGATGACGATGGATGCCCAGAAGCGGCTGCCGTCCTTGCGGATCCGCCAACCCTCGGACTCGAAGCGACCGGCCTGTGCCACAGTTTGGAGGACGCGGGCGGGCACGCCTCTGGCGCGTTCTTCGCGTGTGTAGAATCTGGAAAAATGCTGTCCGACAATCTCGTCGGCAGTATAGCCCTTGAGCCGTTCAGCGCCGGCGTTCCAGTTGATTATGACACCACTCGGATCGAGCATGTAGATGGCGTAGTCAAGCACGCTGTCGACAAGAATACGGAAACGCCGCTCGCTTTCGAGAAGCGCCTCATGGGCCGCGACGCGCTCGGTAATGTCGCGCGTGATTTTCGCATAACCTACCAGGACGCCGTGATCGTCGACCACCTGTTGAACCACGGTGTTCGACCGGAAGCGCGAGCCATCCTTGCGCACTTGCCAGCACTCGGCCTCGTGCCTGCCGGTTGCCCGCGCCAAGGCAAGGATGTTCTCCGGAACACCATTCCGCTGGTCTTCGAGGCTGAAGAAGCGGGAAAAATGATGGCCCAGAATTTCGAAAGCCGTGTAGCCCTCGATCTTCTCGGCGCCAGCATTCCAGCTCGTGACGAAGCCGTCTGGATCAAGAGTATAAATCGCATAGTCGACAACCGCGTCGATAAACAGCTCAAGGCGGCGGGCGTCGGAAACATGTTGCGCATCGGTTGCGGTTGATGCCATCATTCAACCTGGGTTGCGCGCTGCGATTGTCTTTCGGTTGATGAGCATAGGTCTGGCGGGCTGGCATAGCAACAGGTTTGATCTATGGCGACATGTTCTCACGCCCTCATATTGAAATCCGAAAGCTGTGCCCATCACTACAGCTTTGCTCCGGAAGACGATCTCGAAGACGGCGAACAAAATCCTGCCGCCGGTGGCTCCGGAGCTGCCGAACATGAAGATCTTCCCTACAAGGTGGAACTCTGGAACGCGGCGAAAAACAGTGTCGAGCAGGTTCTCGCCGTCACGGCCAACGCCAGCATCGGCTACGCGGCCTATTATGCCGCCACGCGCGAGCACCCGGATCGGTTCGTGACCTTGCGGCACAAGAACATCACTGTTTCGAGATGGAATGGTCCGACGAATTAGGCAGAGGCCCGCCCATGAAAGGGACTGCCAATCCTTCACGAGCCGCCGAGGCGCTGCCTTACCGTATTGAACTTTGGCACTCGAAATCCGGCGACATTGTCGAAAGGGTGCTTGCGCGCGCGTTCACGGCTCAACTCGCCCGCGCTATCTTTCAAGCTGCCAAGGACGAACACCCGCAGCGGCGTATTACGCTGCGCAAGGGCAACCTCGTTCTTTCGGATTCCTCGAAGTAGGCTATCAAAAGCTGGTACTGCGACCGCTCCACCACCTACCCGAAGAGTTTCGTCACGAAGCCGCTGAACCAGGCAAGCTGTGCTGCGTGGTGGGCTTCCATCAGTCGGTCCTGTTCGCCCCGGTCCTGCGCGCCGAGCGTTCCGTAGGGCGCGCCTTGCCGCTCCTGCCAGCGCCGAAAGCCGGCCGGACCCTGCTCGGCATGGAATTGCAGCGCGTAGGTCGTGTCGCCGATCCGGAACGCCTGGTTGGGGAAGGTGTCGCTCGAGGCGAGATGCACCGCACCCGCCGGCAGGGCGAAGGTGTGGAAATGGTTCTGCGGCAGGAAAAGCGGCCGATCGAGGAAGTCGCCGGCTTCGGCCGTGGGCGTGATCTCGAAATAGCCGAACTCCCTGATGCCGCTTGCCACCGGCCCGACATCGGCGCCCAGATGCCAGGCGATCTGCTGCGCGCCCTGGCAGATGCCAAGCAGCGGCAGGTCATTTTCCAGGCAATGCTCGATCAGCCCGGCTTCGTCATCGAGGAACGGATGCTTTTCGGCGTCGAAGACGTTGAACGGGCCGCCATAGATCACCGCGCCGTCGACAGCGTCGAGATCGATTGGCTCGCCCTTGAACGGCATCGCGGTCGTGATCGCATGGCCGTTCGCCGTGAGCATCGTCTGAACATGATCGTCGCCGGGTTCTTCCGCGTGCCTGACCAGAACAATGCGCTTCATCGGATCTCCTGCCGCTCATTTCGCGAGACTACGATAAAGCTTAGCGGGCTGTCGGAAATGTGCCAGCGTCCAGTTCCGTCTGGACGCTGACAGGCCGCGCAAGCGCAGCGCCCTTCATCACCCCTTGGCCAACCCGCGGTCGATCAGCCGCGCCAAGCGCGCCGAGAAGGCCTTGGCGTCGGCCGGCTTGTCGCCGTCGAGCACGCGCGCTTCGTCATAAAGCAGATGCGCGGCGTCTTCCTTGAATGCCGTCTCGTCGTCGCCGAGCTTCGCCAGCGCCGCGACGCGCTCATGGCGCGGGTTGATCTCGAGGATCGGCTTGGCGGCCTTGTCGAGCCGGCCGGCGGCGTTGAGCAGGCGCTCGAACTGGCGGTCGGGGCCATGCTCGGGCGCGACGAGGCAGACGGCGCTCTCGGTCAGCCGGTCGGAGGCTTTCACGTCCGAGACATCGTCGCCGAGCGTGGCCTTCACGAAGGCGAGGAATGTCGCGATGTCGGATGACGTCTCGCTGTCGGGCTTCGCCGCATCGTCGGACAGCGCGACGTCGGCAAGCTCGGCCGCGCCCTGCGTCACCGACTTGAACGGCTTGCCGTCGAATTCCGGCGCCATCGTCACCCAGAAACTGTCGACCGGATCGGTGAGCAGCAGCACCTCGATGCCGCGCGCGCGAAACCCTTCGAGCTGCGGCGAGGCCTCCAGCCGGGCACGGTCGTCGCCGGCCATGAAGAAGATCGCCTTCTGGCCTTCCTTCATCGCCGCCACATAGTCGGCAAGGCTGCGCCAGCCTTCGCCCAAAGCCGTCGAACGGAAACGGGCGAGCTTCAGCAACTGCTCGCGCCGTTCGTAATCCTCATAGAGGCCTTCCTTGAGGACGACGCCGAAATCCTCCCAGATTTTCGCATAGGCTTCCGCGTGGTTTTCGGCCATTTTGGCGAGGTCGCCGATAACGCGGTTG
Source organism: Mesorhizobium australafricanum (assembly GCF_033977265.1). Classification (NCBI taxonomy): domain Bacteria; kingdom Pseudomonadati; phylum Pseudomonadota; class Alphaproteobacteria; order Hyphomicrobiales; family Phyllobacteriaceae; genus Mesorhizobium; species Mesorhizobium australafricanum. The sequence goes on from NZ_JAVIIT010000008.1 coordinate 169,415, forward strand.
GTCACGCCCTTGCGGATCGCGGCGAGCAGGGGGCTTTCCTGGATCATCTCGCGCGAGACATTGAGCGGCAGGTCGGCGGAATCGACCAGGCCGCGCACGAAGCGCAGGTAACGCGGCAGCACTTCGGCATCGTCGGTGATGAAGACGCGCCGCACATAGAGCTTCATGCGGCCCTTGCGGTCCTGGTCGAACAGGTCGAACGGCCGCGATCCGGGCACGAAGGCAAGCACGCTGTATTCCTGCCGGCCCTCGGCGCGGAAATGGATGGTCGAGGCCGGCTCGTCATACTGCCCGGAAATGCCGCGGTAGAAGTCGGTGTATTCTTCCGGCTTGATCTCGCTCTTTGGCCGCACCCAGAGTGCTGTGCCGTCGGCGACGTCGCGCGGCTCGGCGCCGGGTTTTTCGACGAGCGTGATCGGCACCGGCACATGGCCCGACTGCGACTTCGCCAGCCCTTCGAGCCGGTACGGCGCGGTATAGGAAGAGGCATCTTCCATCAGATGCAGCACGACGTGCGTGCCGCGCCTGGGCGCCGCCTCGAGCGGCGCAGGCGCGATTTCGTAGGTGCCCTTGCCGTCGGACGACCAGCGGAAGGCCAAGTCGGCGCCGGCCTGGCGGCTGATCACGTCGACCCGGTCGGCCACCATGAAGGCCGAGTAGAAGCCGACGCCGAACTGGCCGATGAGCTGGGTGTCTTCGGCCGCCTTGCCGGCCTCCACGCGCTCCAGGAAGGCGCGCGTGCCGGAGCGCGCGATCGTGCCCAGCGCCTCGGCCATCTCGTCGCGGCTCATGCCGATGCCGTTGTCCTCGACGACAAGCTCTTTGTTGTCGGGATCGGCGGAAATGGTGATGCGCGGCTTCGGATCGTCGCCAAGCAGTTCTGGACGGCTGATGGCCTCGAAGCGCAGCTTCTCGCAGGCGTCCGCCGCGTTGGAAATCAGCTCGCGCAGGAAGACGTCGCGGTCCGAATAGACCGAATGCACCATCATGTGCAGCAGCCGCGAAACGTCCGCCTCGAATGTCCTGGTTTCAGTCGCCTTGGTGTCCGTCGTCATCTCAGAATTCCTGCGTTGGTCGATTTGTCCGCCACGCCAGCGCGCGCCGGGGTTCAAATTTTCAGCAATTGTTGCTTGTGGGTGCGTGCTCTGCCAGGTCCGTCGGCGCGAGCGAAACCATGTCGGGGGCCAGAATATCGTCGACGGGCGAAGGCAACAAGGGTCGCGCGGACCGTTTCCGGGTCTCGCAGGCAATGCCCGCTTTGCAGGCGTCGAGAGCGATCGCATGCGCGCTGCTCCTGATCGCTGCCGGCCAATCCTGCAGCAGGGCATAGGCTTGCATCACGGTCTCAAGCCGCACGGGCAAGCCCATGCCGACAAGGTTGGTGACAGGCTCTTCAAAACGGTCGTGGTTCATGGTCTGAACCCTCTTGGCGAGGGCCTCGATCCAGGCGGCGACGGCCAACGGCACCGGCGCGCGTCCCTCAAGCCAGCGCGTCACGTCGTTTCTGGGGCAGTCCAGTTCCTGCGCGAGGTCGGCTGCCTCCCATGTCAACAGTCTCAGACATTCCCGCAATCGTCCTGCAATCATGCCAATCTCTTGCGTTTGCGAGCATCGAACCCGGTCTCGATGCAGACGGATGGCCCCGCCGCTTTCAATTCATCATTCAGCTGCCTGCCTGCTAGCATGGAGGTGAAGACGGCGGCTTTCCATGGCCTTGAAGATGGCTTCCGCCGGGCCTTGACGTCCTGAGGCCGAATTCCCAAATCGATGTTGCCGGTGCCTGAAGAGGCCGGCAAGGTCAAGGAGCGCCGCTTCCTTGGCGCTCCTCGTATCTATGTTGCTCAATGGAGGATATAGCTATGAGAACGACGTTTGACTTCAGTCCCCTGTTCCGCTCGAGCATCGGCTTCGATCGAATGCTCAACGCGCTGGAAACGGCGAGCCGGATCGAAACCGTCGACAACTGGCCCCCATACGACATCGCCAAGACCGCAGAAGACGACTATCGCATCTCCATGGCGGTGGCGGGTTTCTCGCAGGACGAACTAGGCATTACCCAGGAACGGAACATGCTTTTGGTGTCAGGCGAGAAAGCTGGCGAGGACAAGGGTGAGTACCTGCATCGCGGCATTGCCGGTCGCGCATTCCAACGCCGCTTCGAGCTTGCCGATCACGTCAAGGTCGCCGGCGCCAGCCTTGTCAATGGCCTCCTGACGATCGATCTGAAGCGCGAAATTCCAGAAGAGATGAAACCGCGCCGGATCGAGATCGCAGCCGACAAGGCAATGCCCAAAGGCACGACAAAGAAGATCGAAGCCGAAAAGCAGGCCGCCTGAGGGCCATCCTGTCGCGCATTCGCGCAATGCGCCGGGCATATGTGCCCGGCGCAGCGCGGAACTTTCAAGTCGATGGCAGAAAGGAGAAAAACATGAGTGTCCGTGATCTGATCCCCTGGGCCAGGAATAACGCTAGCCAAGTTCCAAGCGTATTTCGCGACGCTGAGCGCGATCCGTTCCTGTCGCTGCATCGTGAGGTGAACCGCCTGTTCGACGACGTTTTCCGCGGTTTCGACAGCCGCTTGCCGTCTTTTGGCGGTGTTTCCGCCCTCGACGCTGGTTGGCCAAGCGTCGAGATTTCCAATGGCGAGAAAGAGATCAAGGTGATGGCCGAAGTGCCGGGCCTCGAACAGAAGGACATCGAGGTCCTGCTCGACGACGGCGTGCTGACGCTGAGAGGCGAGAAGCGCTCCGAGACGGAGGACAAGGATAGGCAGTTCTCCGAGCGCTATTACGGCCGGTTCGAACGCCGCATCCCGGTCGGCTACGAGGTCAAGGAAGACGAGGTGGATGCGCGCTTCAAGAACGGCGTGCTGACCGTCACCTTGCCGAAGAGCGAGAAGGCGCAGTCGCAGATCAAGCGCATCGACATCAAGAGCTGACGCATCGACGCGGGAGGTCGGCCGATGCGCCTCCCGCGTCGCAATCCTCTATGAGAGCCTCGGCAACCGGATGCTCGCGCGGCGCAGCTCCGCCCGATCGCTCAGAGGGCGGCCCGGGATAGAAATTGATGCGACGCGAGCTTCTCTTTTTCGTCCTGAAGTCTTCGCAACGGTCATATGAATGATGACAAGCAGGTTCTGTCTTTCTCTTTTGCAGCGGGGGCTTTCAGCATCTCGCCCAGAGAAAAAATTGACATATGCCAGGGCTGGAAGAGGGATCACCTGCCACCCGAGCCGCATAATATTGGACGCCGCGATAACCTTAATTTTGCTTTCTTTCGTGGAGGCTTCCCGGTTGGCGCTTAAAGGGATACATTAGCAATTTGTTAAGTATGCCTTGGGGGCAGCTTAAGGGATGTGCCGTGATGAATTTCAAGTCTCTGATCAAGCGTGCCGAAGACGTAGATAAGGAATTTCAGGAGCTCCAATCGGATCTGGCGGAAGCATTCGAGGACGTTCTTGCAGGGGACGAGCCGCCGCCGTCGGAGGACGATGCCGTTGCCGGCCAAGAACTGGTGGCAAGCGACGAGAATCCGCCGCCCGAAGAGCAGCCTGACACAGCGCCATCGCGGCTGACGCCGCATACCCAGACGCGGCTGGCCGCCCTGGAGGCCGTCGCCGGGCTTTTCCGGGACGGGCAGGGGTATGTGCAGGAGATCGAGGCGAAGCTGGCGGAGATCGCCACCGCGCATCGTATGACGCGTGAAGTCCTCAACGTCTTCCATCGCGACGTATTGCGCTCCAACGAGCTGGAGCTGGCAAACCTCGCTCTCACCACCGAGCACAAGATGCTCTCGGAACAATTGCTCGACGCCGCCCGCAAGCAGCGCGAACGCGATGGCGCGGCCGAGGCCTGGCAACAGCGCGAGGCGAGCCTTGTCCAGGACCGGGAGCAACTGCGCTCCGCACTGGCGGCGGCGCGCCTCGAACTGGTGGAGATGAGCAATGAGAGTACCAGGCGCGAGACGGAGTTCGGCGAGATCGTCAAGGCTCTGACCGCCAAGACCGTCGACATCGACAGGCGCACCAGCGAGAACAAGCTGCTGCGCGAAAAGCAGGTCGGCCTCTCGGTCGATCTGGAGCAGGCGCAAAAGCGCGAGGCGGAGGCCCGGCACAAGTTCGACGAGTTCGCGGCAACCCATGCCAGCCAAACCGCCCATATTGCCGAGCTGATGGCTCAACTCGGCAACCACGAAAAGGAAGAAACCCGGCTGCAGAAGACGCTGGAGGCAACGCAGGCCAAGCTTGCCGAAACAGCCGAGGCGGCGCGCATCGCCGAAAGCGACGGTGCCGCCGAATTGGCGCGCAGCCAGGCGGAAATGCGCGGTCTGCGCGCCGAGATCCAGGAACTACGGTCGCGTCTGGATCAGGTCTCGATCGACAATGGCGAAGCCACGGCCGAGATCACCAGGCTCAAGGCGCAGTTGAACGATGTCGTGACCGAACGCCAGATTGCGCAGGAGAGGCTCGCCGTTCTCAAGGACGAGAGCGAAGCCGACAAAAAGAACTTGTCCCTGGTCAGCACCAATCTCTCACAGCTTTCGCTGCAGCAGGCATCCGAGCAGATTCAGCTCGATATCCAGAAGCAGGAGTGCGAGGATTTGCGCGCCGAGGTCGAAACGCTCAATGCCCGCATCAGGGAATTGCTGCCTTACGAGCGGCTGCATCGGGTGACGGACGCGCGATCGCGCAAGGATGCCGCGCCTCCAGCCAACGGGATCATCGCGGAAACGGGGCGCCCCGCCGCACGGCGTCTCCCCCGGCGAAACATGCGCGCCAACGCAAGCTGAAAACCTGGAGCGGTTCAGCTTTGATGGAAGCGCTGAACCGCTTGGAGCAAATCCAGGAAAAGTGCGTAGCGGTTTTCCGTCCGGTATTGCGCAAGGACAAAGACTTGGGGCGTTTCGCCGTTTCCGTGAAACGGTGAAACGCTCTGGCTGCGGGCGGAACCGACGCGCAAATATCCTGGGATGCTCTGGCGGACTATTTCCCCGCCATGCTGTCGGCGAGGTCCTGCGCCTGCTTGAGCAGCGCCGGGAAGGAAGCGTCGCCGGGCAGGCGTTGGGCCATGCAGGCGCGGTAGTCGGCGTCGCCCTTTTCCCAGGCGGCATTGGCAGGATCGGAAGCCTGCGGGTTGTCTTGGTCCGAGCCCTGATCGGCCTGCTGGGCTTTCTGCGCGGCGGCGTCGGCGGCTGCCCAGATTGAATCGCATGCCGCGATCTTCGGCACGGCGGGCGAGGCGGGCGCCTCGGCAATCAGCACGCGGTCGCCTTTGACGACCGCCACGACGACGTGCTGGTCGTAGATCGGCCCGATATCCTGCGTCCAGCCGCCGAGCCGAGCGATCGCCATGTCGGCGCCCTCGGGCTTCTTCAGCGAAGAGTCGAGCGTGCCGGAGAACGCGGCGTCGCTGCCGATGGCCTGGGTGTAGAAACTGTCGAGCTTCAGCGCCGCGCCGATGTCGGTGGGCAGCTTGAAATCCGCTTCCGTTTCGGCCGACTTCGACTTGAGCCAGCGCTCGGTCAGCCCGCGCGTCGAGGCGACGATGCTCGGGCCGTCATCGCTCTGGGAATATCTCAATCCGTCAAGCATGCCGAAGCCGATATCGGAAGCGTTGAGGCTTTGAACGTTCATCGTGCCGGTCGTCGGAAAATCCTTGACCGAAAGCGGGCCGAGAATGGTGGCGAGCCGCTGCTGGAGGTCGGCGAGCGCCTTCTCGTTCTGGGCATCGATGGTTTCGATCGCCGTGTTGGCGCTTTCCTGCGCCGTGATATCGGCAATCGCCTTGTCGCGCGCCGCGATATAATCGTCTTCCGGCGAGGCGGCGAGCGCCGTGCTGCCCGCCAGTGCAATGAGAAGCGTTAAGACCAGCCGCATTGATGTGCCCCGAGATGTGTTCGCCCAAACGGTACGCATGGTTTGCAGGCAAGATTGGGCCAAATAAAGACTGAGAGCGCCGGCGTTGAAGCTGCTGATCTCCCCCAAAAGGGGGAAGATTGGCAGTTCCCGCGCTGCGCCTAACTCGCTTCATCCCTTGTGCTTCTCCACCTCCGCCTTGCGCAGCAGGAACCGCTGGATCTTGCCGCTCGGCGTCTTCGGCAGCTCGCTGACGAACTCGACCTCGCGCGGATAGGAATGCGCCGACAGCCGCTTCTTCACATGCTGGGCGAGCTCCTCGGCGAGCTCCTCGCTGCCTTTGAAGGCGGACGCCAGCACCACGAAGGCCTTGACGATCTCGGTACGTTGCGGATCGGGCACGCCGACCACCGCCGCCTCGTTGACCGCCGGATGCTCGATCAGCGCGCTTTCGACATCGAACGGCCCGATGCGGTAGCCGGCCGAGGTGATGACGTCGTCGGCCCGGCCGATGAAGGAGACCGAACCGTCCGGCTCATATTCCACCGTGTCGCCGGTGCGGTAGTAGCCGCCCGCGATCGCCGGCGTCTCCGCCTGGTGGTAGCCGCTGAACCAGCGCAGCGGCGATCTGGCGATATCGACCGCGAGCACGCCCGGCTGGTTGGGGCCGAGCTCATTGCCCGCCTCGTCCAGCACCACCATGCGGTAGCCCGGCATGGCAAAGCCGGCCGAGCCCGCGCGCACGATATGCGCAAGCCCGTGATGGTTGTTGACCATCATGCCGTTCTCGGTCTGGCCGTAATGGTCGTGGATCGGCGCGGCGAGATGGGCGTCGAACCAGCGGATCACTTCCGGGTTGAGCGGCTCGCCGGCGCTGCTCATCACGCGCAGCTTGCCCTTGACGCGGGCGGCCGCCTCCGGCCCTTCCGCCATCAGCAGGCGATAGGCCGTCGGCGAGCCGGCAAGGCTGGTCACGCCCAGGCGCTCGATGATGTCGTAGGTCGATCTGGCGTTGAACGCGCCTTCATAGAAGGTGGTGGCGATGCCGAGCTGCAAGGGTCCGGTGATGGCGTAATAGAGCCCGTAGGCCCAGCCGGGATCGGCGATGTTCCAGAAGATGTCGTCGGGCGTGAGCCCGATCGCGTCGCGCATATAGGCGCCGAAGGCTAGCAGCGCGCTGAGCGGCACCGGCACGCCTTTCGGGTGCCCGGTGGTGCCGGAGGTCGACATCATCATGAACAGGTCCGAGCCCTTGCGCATGACCGGCGGGCAGTCGGGGGAGGCGGCGGCGAGGGCGGCGCGGAAGTCGATGTCGCCGGCGGGCAGCGTATCGCCGGAACCGAGGATGGTGGCGATGCGCGGGCGGTTTTCCACCTCGTCGAGCTTGCCGCGATTGGCGGGATTGGTCACCACCAGCTTGGCCTTGCTGTAGCTCAGGCGATGCTCGATAGCCTTAGGGCCGAAAGCGGTGAACAGCGGCTGATAGACCGCGCCGACGCGCCACGCGCCGAGGATCAGCGCCACCAGTTCCGGAATGCGGGGCAGCATTCCGGCAACGACATCGCCGGGGCGCACGCCGAGACCCTTCAGCATGGTGCCGACGCGGCCCGATAGGTCGGCGAGATCGTCGAAGGTGAATTCGCGCGGCTCTCCGGCGGCCGAGATCGCGCGCAGCGCCAGCCGGTTCGCGCCGGTATAGCGGCCGCAGCATTCGACATAGGCGTTGATGCCGGTGGCCGGATCGCCGTCAAGCCGCGCGATCTCGTCCTCGATGCGGAAGCGCTCGACGGCATCTTCGTAGCGCGGCAGCGCAGGCGCTTTGGTCATGGCGATCCTCCCTTGGCCTGACGCCATCTCCCCATGGCGTGGGCTGGAGGACATTGCCTGAAAAGAGGGCGTGGGTCGATTGCGGCAGCGTCTTTCTCCCCGTTCACGGGGAGAAATGCCCGGCAGGGCAATGAGGGGCAGCGCTGCCAACGGCAATTGGTCGGCACGCCTGTATTTTCGAGCGTCGGCGCCGCCCCTCACCTGCCTGCCGGCATCCTCTCCCCGTAAACGGGGCGAGGGGCGCGCTCGCCGGCTTTCGCCAATCTCCAACGCTGCAAGGCAGGCGTGGCGCCGAAGCCTCTAATTTCCCCTTGCGGGGGAGATGTCCGGTCCACCCTCAGTAGCTGCAGTGCAGCTGCTGCGGAGGACGGGTAGGACAGAGGGGGGTGGGCGGGAACTCGGCGCTTCAGGGTCTGCGGCAGCCGCCGCCATTGACCCCGCCCGTCATCCAGCCGATATCCCGCGCAAATCCACTCCGGAACCTCAATGACCACCAATCTCAAACAACCGGCCCCCGACACCGCCTGGCAAGCCGATATCCGCACCGGCGTGCGCCATGTCCGCGACCTTGCCCCGCTGCCGCTCTCGCCGGCCGAGCGCGCCGCCGCGCAAGAGGCCGCGGCCGCCCACAAGGTGCGCGTGCCCAAACCCTATCTCGACCTGATCGACTGGAACGACCCAAACGATCCGATCCGCGCCCAGGTGATCCCGTCGCCCGACGAACTGGTCGCCGCCGAGGGCGAGATCGACGACCCGATCGGCGATCACGCCTTCAGCCCGGTGCCAAGGCTGACGCACCGCCATGCCGACCGCGTGCTTCTGTTCCCGACCTATCAATGCGCGGTCTATTGCCGCTTCTGCTTCCGCAAGGAGTCGCTGACATCGATCGGCCGCGGCTATACGCGCGAAGCGCTGGAGCCGGCGCTGACCTATATCGCGGACCACCCGGAGATCCGCGAGGTGATCCTGACCGGCGGCGATCCGCTGTCGCTGCCCGACAAGGCACTGGCTGAAATCCGCGCCCGCCTGGAGACGATCCCGCATCTGCGGCTGTTGCGCATCCACACCCGCGTGCCCGTGGCGCTGCCGTCGCGCATTACCTCCGGCCTGGCCGCGGCGTTGCAGGGCCGGTTGATGGTAACGGTGGTCACCCACTTCAACCATCCGCGCGAGCTCACCGAAGCGGCCGAAGTGGCTTGCCGCACGATGCGTCAGGCAGGCTTCGTGCTGCTCAATCAGAGCGTTCTCCTGAAGGGCGTCAACGACAATGTCGCGGTGCTGGAGGAGCTCTGCCGCGAGCTGATGTATCGTCTCGGCGTAAAGCCCTATTACCTTCACCATGGCGACCTAGCGCGCGGCATGGCGCACCGCCGCACCACGATCGCCGAAGGCCAGGCGCTGGTGGCGGAACTGCGCCAGCGCCTCTCGGGCATCTGCAACCCGACCTATGTCATCGACCTGCCGGACGGCGGCGGCAAGGTGCCGCTGGCGGCGAGCCACATCGAGGGCCGCGACGGCCGGACATGGCGCATTCGCGGCCAGGATGGGAAGGTGCGGGAGTATCGCGAGGTGGTGGTGGGCTTGTGAAGCGCGGGCCACATGCAGCTCGAAGGCGGCCCGACAGCCGCGTTGGGGGCAAAGATGCCGGCTGTCGGGCCTACCGGCAGGCGTTGGTGGCTGCCGACTGAAACAAGCATGGCTCCGATCCCGTGGGAACTGCACCTTGTGAACGAAGGATCGCTTGGTCATTCCTCCGTTTGCACGATGCAGAGGCCCGGAAAAAGGCCGACATTGACGATGATCCTTCCGGGATCATCATCAAAAGTCAGTAGCTGTAAGAGCCCCAGCTAGGTCCCTCCTAGCGATCCTTGAGCCTCGCCTGCTTCTCCCGGAGCATGCGGGGCTCACCCGTTGCTGCCGGGCGGAGTCTCAACATTGCCCTCTTCTCGTGGGAACTGGAGCCCGAGCCCCGCATTTTATGAGCGGGGCCTGAAGGAGCGTCGCGTGAAAGCGTTGTTGGGAATTGTCGGCGGCTTCGTGCTGACGCTCGCCGTATTCGCCAGCGGGCTTGGCTTCGCCACCTGGCTGCTGGCCGCCAAGCCGGTGCGCCAGGCGACGCCGACGATCGGCGTTTCCGAGCTCTGGACGAAGGATGCCCAGCCAGTCGATCAGCAGAAGCAGAACCTTCAACGCATTCCGGCCCAGCAGGCGGCGGCCGCGCCCGCCAAGGCAGGCGAGCCGGCCAGGACGGACGAGTCGGTCAAAGCGGGCGACGGAACCCAGGCCGCGGCGGTTGCAGCGCCGGCACCGCCCGCACAGCCGCGACTGCAGCCACTGCCGGGCATCTCCGTGCCGGGCCAGCCCGCGCCGGACGCCAGCGCGGCCCAGCCGCCGGCGACAGTCGATCAGCAGGCCCGGCAGCAGCAATTGCCCGTCGCCCACCTGCAATGGTGCGCCAGCCGCTATCGCAGCTACCGCCCGGACGAGAACAGCTACCGCTCCTACAGCGGCGAGCTGCGCCCCTGCGTCTCGCCTTACTACGATCCCGGCGGCGACCGCACCGCCTCGACCGACCAGAACGATCAGGCTGGCGACCAGCAAGGCGCCACGACCGACGACCAGCTGAGCGACGACCAGGCCGAGCTGGAAGGCTACGCCACCACCTTTGGCGGCCCGCCGGAAGAGATTTCACCCGAGGCGCAGGCCGCCCAGGAACAGGCATCAAAACAGGTCCGGCAGCTATCGGGCGACCATGTCGACTATTGCTTCAACCGCTACCGCTCCTACGATCCGCAGGACAACACCTACCAGCCCTTCGACGGCGGCCCGCGCCGCCAGTGCGAGTAGGGGAAGCCACCTTACCGCGAAGTGGCGCTGGACTGCTGAAAGGCCGGCGCCAGGCCCTCCTGCCGGACATCTCCCGCGCAAGGGGGAGATTGGCCGCGTGCAGTCTTTCGCCAATCACCAGCGTTGCAGAAGAGGCGCTGCGACCGAACTGCTGATCTCCCCCCTTGAGGGTGAGATGTCCGGTCCACCCTCAGTAGCTGCAGCGCAGCTGCTGCGGAGGACGGGCAGGACAGAGGGGGGTGCCTCGCGCCGGCCTCTCCACGTTTCATCCCCCGAGGAAAAGCCCGCCACCTCAGCCCACGACCTTCCCCGGATTCATCACCTCACCCGGATCGATCAACGCCTTGATCGCCTTCGCCAAATCCCGCTTCACCGGGTCGGCGTGGCGCTCATAGGCCTCGCGCTTGTCCACCCCCACGCCATGCTCGGCCGAGAACGAGCCGCCGGCTTGGCGCAGTCCCTCGTAAAGCACGTCCTCGATCGCCTCGTGCCGCTCATGCGAGACCGGGCCGTCGCAATTGATGGAGATGTGCAGATTGCCGTCGGCAAGATGGCCGTACACATAAGGCGCGTAGGCAGCGTCGATCCGCTTCAGCCCCGCCTCGATGCGCGCCACATAGGCGTCCAGCGCGCCGCCCGGCACCGACACGTCGAAGGACGGCGCCATAGGGTGCGCGTGCTCGATCTCAACGGTCTCCTCGCGCAGCCGCCACATCGCGGCGGCTTGCGCGTCGGAGCTCGCGACCAGCCCGTCGAGGATGCCGGCCTCGTCCCAGATCGCCGCCAGCCCGTCCTCCAGCACGCCTCGAGCCGTCTCGATGCTGTCGGCACCGAGCCCCAGCACCAGAAGGCAAGGCGCGTCGAGCGGCAACTGGCCGGGCGCGTAGCCCAGCCCCCGCTGCATGAGTGCTGCAAAATTGCGCCACAGGATTTCGGCGGCGGTGAGCCGGGCGCTGGTCGAGCCCAGGAAATGCCGCACGATGCGTTGCGCGCTGGCCGCATCCGGCACGCCGACAAGCGCGGTGGCGCTGGCGCCGGTCACCGGGTCGAGCCGCACCGCCACGCGGGTGACGATGCCGAGCGTGCCCTCCGCGCCGATGAAGAGATGTTTCAGATCATTGCCGGCGCTGGTCTTGAGCACCCGGGTGAGGTCGCAAAACACCCGCCCGTCCGGCAGCACGGCTTCGAGGCCGAGCACGCGGTGGCGCATCGTGCCGTTGCGAAACGCCATGATGCCGCCGGCATTGGTGGAAACCATACCGCCAATGGTGGCGCTGCCGCGCGCGGCAAGGTCGATGCCCGGGTCGAGCCCATGCACGGCACAAGCCTCCTGCAGCGTGCCGAGCGTAGCACCCGCCTGGACGATCCCCACCCGCGCGAACGGGTCGATCTCCTCGATTTGGTTCAGTCCGCCAAGATCGCAGATCACCTGACCCGCCGAACTCGCCGCCCCACCCGCCAGCCCCGTGCGCCCACCCTGGGGGACGAGGCTAATGCCACGCTCCGCGCAGAACCGCACCAGCGCCGCAACACTTGTCGTATCGCGCGGCCGCACGAGAGCAGAGGCGCCGAAATTGCGGGCATCGAAGCCGGGATCGCGAGAGGCGATCTCGGCGGCGTCCCAGATGGTGGCGGTGGGGAGGGCGGCGCGGAGGGAGGGAAGCAATTCGGCGGCGTCAGTCAAGGTTTGGCTCATATCCTGCGGGGAGGCCAAACCTATAGATTGACCCCAAGAAAAGTTCGTAGCGATTTTCCATCCGGAATCGCATGCCATTATAAGCCAACCTTTGCACTTCTGGCGTTGTGATTGGTGGCATTTTAAAATGCGTCTGCTTGGATTCGGGGTAGAACATGGCGCGGGTACCACGTTGGGCAGAGAAACTGTTTTCAACGGCATGTTCGGATGGCGATGCGGTATGCTCGCCTCCTGACGAGGACATCAATGGATGGGACTTTCTTATAGAATTCCCTGATCGGTCTTATTCGGGGCCGCTTGAACGCCGACCCGCAAAAGACGTCGCCTTTGTCCAAGTGAAATCGAAGAGTGGAGGAAAGCCGCCATCAGCGACCATCAAGCTGTCGAATGTGCAGATAGCATGCGCTTCAAAGCAGCCGTGGTTTCTTGTTGCCGTAACTCGTGACAACAAGGGCAGTCACCGCTTCTATGGCCTGCACGTATGGTCAGAACTCATGCGCAAAAGCCTTTCTGCGGTGAGACAAGCTGCTGTTGAAGAAATCCAACTAAACAAAAAACAAATCACCATACGATTCCCATCAGATACAGAAATTACAGGCGATGTCGTCGCTTGGATGCGATCTGAGATTGATGCCGTGCAAGGTGTTTATGGAGACGCAAAGCACCACCTATTTACTACCCTCGGTTATGAGAATGGATACGGAACAGCCACTTTCACGGTGCAGGTCAAATCGGAAGACGAAATCGCCAACGCATTTTTGGGGCTTGGCAACGGCCTTGCCACGTCGACTTTCAAAAGCACGGAATCTCGGTTTGGAATACGAGATCCGGCTCCAGCGGTCTTTGGGCCTGGAAACGTTTTCATTACACCGGAGCCAACTGATGAATGTGAAGTAAGGGTGCGAGGGAATACAGGCGAACCCACCCTAGTGCTCACTGGGGTGGTCTTCGACTATGCCTTCCCAGTTATCGCACTCGAAAGGCGGAAATCGCGAATTTTCGCTCCACCTATTGAAATGATCTTAGGCGGCGACGGACAAAGGAAATTTTCTATCGAAATTCCACCCGAGAAAAAGTTCTCACTCGATTACTTGAGTATCGCTGGGAAAATATCGCGTTGGGCTGCGCTCGGTCCAATTGATGTAATAGCTCGTAGGCCAAATCAAGACCCTCTCGAGTACACCGTTACGTTCAACGATACCCTTCGAGGAAAGGATGGAACCCAACTATCATGCATCATGGATGCGATCCAGTTGGTTACGAGGCATTCACCGACTGATGGAATTTCCTTTAGCATTAATGATATGCGAGGAGCGATAAAGGATCTTGGATATTTTTACCAAGTCCTCCAGAATGGGTCTATGCGATTGGTTTTGAAAGATCCTTCTGATGCCCCTAGAGGGATCGCATCATTTAAATATTATACGGGGGCAAAAATTGCCGAATGGTCATTCTATGCAATCGTTCAGCGAAAAGTGCAGAGTGACCTTATCGTAGACTCCGTTCGTCAGATAACTGCGTCGTCTCCAGTTGTCATCGAGACATACGTTTTTAAAGACGTGAATGACGGGCAATTGGCGCGCATCCAATCAGATTATTCGAGAATATCAGAGGAGATTGCCGGTGACGGTAGTGATCAAGCGCTACTATTTGGCAACATCGCTAATTTCATTCAATCTTCAAATATGTGACATCAATCAGCCAGGCATCTAACGGTGTCTGTTCCTGGGGGCTTGCGGGCAGGGAGGGGTAAGGTGACTGCTACGGGTTACGGCACCTCGGCACGTGAATATATAAAGCGTGCAGAACTCTGTTTGCGACAGAATGATCCGAAGTACCTTTTCTACGCCGCCTTTGAACTTAGATGCGCGGCGGAGGCGCGGATGCGAGAGTACCTTGATGTGTGGGATCACGTCTCAAAGAAGCAAAAGCAAGGGTGGGAGATCAACAAGCTTGGCGCGGCAGCCGAGCGAGCGTTCAAAAGCGGCGACCGTGTGATGCGGTGGACGGTCTTAGACGAGATCACAAACGATACGCTGGCGGTTCTCTACTACACGCCTGTAACAATGAAGTTGCGCGCGAACGCTGCACGCCTCGGCGATTACCTTCATGGGCCGAAGAAGCACGGGCAACGCACAGGCGCATGGTGGTCAGAATTTAGAAGTTTATTGGATGAAATGGTGTGCCAACTGCAAGTGGCAACAACAGGCACCTTACTGGGGCCGGCGCTGATGAAAGGTGGTCGCGGCATTCAGTTGAATACAGACATTCCTCCCGATACTGATATCAATCGCATTTACCGGAAGGATGTAGTGATGACCATCCGTATCGATTACCTGAACAATCTGCCAGAGACGCTTGAGAGGGAGGCTGTGGTGTGGAAGAAGGGTGAGTGAGTTTTTTCTCGATCACCTACACCGTTGCTTGGCGGCTCGTGGCCATCCTCTACTTTGCCCGCGCAACCCTACCCCGCCCAGATCGAGCACCCAACCTTCTGCCCGCTCGCCGCATCCCGCACCTCTTTCGCAAACACCCGCCGCAGCCCGACCCTGTTGGCTTTGACTTCCTTGCTCACTAGGTAACTCGGGTCGCCAACCTCCCAATGGTAGCGTGTGTTGGTCGGCGCGCGCCTCCAGGTGAATTTCGAGACATAGGCCAGCTGGCCCGGCGTGGTGTCGGCGAACCGGCAGTCGATGGTCGCCGGCATCATGCCTTTCGCGGCCATCGCGTTGACCACCGCGTCGGCATTGGCCGTCGTCAGCCATTGGTCTATGCCACCCGTCTGGTATGCGTCGATGCCGGTCGGCTGGTGCGTCATGCATCCTCCCAGCAGCATCAGCGCCGCCATTGCCGCGCCTGCCTTGCCTGCTCGCTTGCTGTCTTGCCGATCGATGCCCATGCCCGTCTCCTTGCCTCAAAGAGTGGAAGTCCCGGGCAGAGGGTGCTTGCTATGGCTTCTCTTGTATATTAGCCGCTTCACATGCCCGACTCGTGCGGGCTTGGCCGGCCTATCTGCTTGCGTTGGAAGGGGGAGCAATCGCCCCTGGAACGATGTCGGTGTTTTGGGCCACCTTTATCCGCCAGCCGGACTGTTCCTTCTTCACCACCAGAAGCAGGATGCCTTCCCGTGTTCCGGCAGGTGAGCCGTCCGGAGCGGATGCACCGGTCAGGGTCCATCTAAAGTGCACCGATGCAAGGCCGGGGGACAGCTCGACAACCGACGGGACAACACCCTCCAACCGGCTGTCGCGAAACATGGTCCCATGCGTTGCGCGGTGCGCCGCTTCAATCTCGGCGCGGTTTTTCCACCACATGCCCACGACATTGACGAAATTGGCATCCTCGCAAAACAACGCCGCGAAGTCGTCCATGTCATGTCTGTTCCAGGCATCGGCAAAGGCAGTCGCGGCATCCTCAGCTCTGCTGACCACCAGTCTCATGGCATGATCTCCCTTGCTTTCCGCTAATGCATGTCGCCCAGAAGTGAGCAGCGGTTCTGGGTCAACGACATGCATCAAAACAAAGACTTAAAGCGCGTCGCCTGAATCCGGTTCAGCGCGACGCGCTTTAGGCTTGAGGTTGGGACGATAGCGGCATCGGCAGGCACTGTCACCGCCCCGCCACAGAACTTAGCCGCGCCACTTCCTTAACGGGCGCCACCTGCAAAATTAACCTTTTGTTAACCATTAGCCCGGCACCCTTTAACCATTGAGTAAGGATTCGCCTGGCCGTGACCTTCGCCGCCCCTTTGCAGAACAAATCGATCCGCTTTCGCGCCCGTTCCTTCGTCGCTTTCACGCTGACGCCGGAGGCGCCGATCGCCGAATGGCTGGAGGGGCTGGATCACTGGATCGCCAACTCGCCGGGCTATTTCAACGGCCGCCCGGTGGTGCTCGACCTCAACATTTTGCAGCCGGGGCCGGAGGAGATCGAAGCACTCGTTGGCGTGCTTTGGTCGCGCAGCATTCGCGTCTATGCCATCGAGCTCGAAGGCGCCGAGCTCGGGCCCGAGCTGCCGCCGCTCCTGGCCGGCGCCAAGGAGGCGACCGCCGAGGGGCTGCTGGGCCGGGCCGCGCGCAAGGCGAAGGCGGAAGAAATCACCATCGAGCCGGTCGACGAACTGACCCGGGTGGCCGGAGAGCCGGCGCATGCGGATGTTTTGCAGGCAGCCGGCGACGAGCCGGTGGACCCTGAGCTGGCAAGGCTCGAAGCGGTCAGGATCGAGTCGGCTCAAACCGGACTTATGCGAGCCGAATCGGCCCGAACCGAACCGGCCCAAGCCGAACCGACAAGATCGGGGCAGGGCGCCGAGACGGTGCGGCACGAGCCTTCGGCCGGCACGCTGATGATCAAGGCGCCGATCCGTTCCGGACAGTCGATCTTCCATCCGCATGGCGACGTCATCGTGCTGGGCTCGGTCGCGTCCGGCTCCGAAATCGTCGCCGGCGGCTCGATCCATGTCTATGGCACGCTGCGCGGCCGCGCCATCGCCGGCTCGGAAGGCAATATTTCGGCGCGCATCTTCTGCCGCAAGAACGAGGCCGAGCTGCTCGCCGTCGACGGCTGGTACACGACCGCCGAGGAGATGGAAGGTGTTTCGCGCGGCAAGGCCGTTCAGGCCTTCCTCGACAATGATGCGCTGTGCGTGGTGCCGCTCGGTTGAGTTTCGGGCCGCAAGCTTCGGACCGGTTTCGCGTGGCAGAGTTGAGTGCGTGTCGCCCAAGAGTGCGCAGTGGTTTTGGGAGAGCGACATGCGCCAAAACAAGAATGAACAGTCCGCCGTGCCCGGCACGGCCAGAGAATAAAAACCGCCAATGGAGGCTGGATATATGGGCAAGGTAGTCGTGGTCACCTCGGGCAAGGGGGGCGTCGGCAAGACGACCTCGACGGCCGCGCTCGGCGCCGCCGTGGCCAAGACCGGCAAGAAGGTGGCGCTGGTCGATTTCGACGTCGGCTTGAGAAACCTCGACCTCATCATGGGTGCCGAGCGCCGCGTGGTGTTCGACCTCGTCAACGTCATCCAGGGTTCGGCGAAGCTGTCGCAGGCGCTGATCCGCGACAAGCGGCTGGAGACGCTCTATCTGCTGCCCGCCTCGCAGACGCGCGACAAGGATGCGCTGACCGAGGAGGGCGTGGCCGAAGTCATCGCCCGGCTGCGCTCGGTGTTCGACTATGTCTTCTGCGACAGCCCTGCCGGCATCGAGCGCGGCGCCCAGCTTGCCATGCGCTTCGCCGACGAGGCGGTCATCGTCACCAACCCGGAAGTGTCGTCGGTGCGCGATTCCGACCGCATCATCGGCCTGCTCGACGCCCGCACCTTGAAGGCGGAGCAGGGCGAGGTGGTGCAAAAACACGTGCTGGTCACGCGCTACGACGCGGCGCGCGCCTCGCGCGGCGAGATGCTGTCGATCGACGACGTGCTGGAGATCCTGTCGACGCCGCTGCTCGGCATCATCCCGGAAAGCCAGGATGTGCTGCGGGCCTCCAACCTCGGCTCGCCGGTCACGCTCTCGGAGCCGCTCAATGGTGCCGCAAAGGCTTACCTCGAAGCGGCAAGACGCCTGGAAGGCGAAGACCTGCCGGTGGTCGTCCCCTTCGAACGCAAGGGCTTCCTTGACCGGCTGCTCGGAAGGAGGGCCGCATGAGCATCCTCGACCTCTTCAAGCGGCGCACCAGCGCGCCGGTGGCGCGCGAGCGGCTGCAGCTGCTTCTCGCTTATGAGCGCCAGAGCCGCGGCCAGCCCGACCTCGTCTCCATCCTGCGCGAGGAGATCATGGCGGTCATCGCCAAGCATGTGCAGATCGACCAGGACTACCTCCAGGTCTCGATGGACCGCGGCGCGACCATGTCGACGCTTGAGATCGACATCCAGATTCCCAACAAGAGCGCCGCGCCGCTCGCCATGGCGGGGTGACTTCTTACCCTCCCCCGTGTGGGGAGGGTCGATCCGCGCAGCGGATCGGGGAGGGGCGGCGCCGACCCCCACCCGGACCTTCTGTCCGACCTCCCCACAAGGGGGAGGCAGGGCGCCGGCGCGTTGGCCTAGCGGAGCGCGATGAGCCCAAGGCTTGCCGCCTCGTTCCCGCCCACCCCTCTGGTGCCGGCCCGCATGCCGGCCAAGGTCTACGGCAAGCTGGTCTGCCTGGAGCCGGCGGGCGGCGCCTTGACCGGCTTCCTGTTCCTGCACGAGAAGCTCAACCTGCTGCAATGCGCCGGCATCGCCGCCATCATTGCCGCTGCCTTCGGCACGGCGGTTGCGGGGCGGTGGCCGGTGCCTTCGCCGGCCTCAACCGGCCTTCCGCACCTGGCGACGACCCTGCGCCTGCCGCTCGTCAAGGGGGTTGGTCGGCCTGAAAGAATCAACCCTGCGACGGCAAATGTCCGACTACATCCGGTGGTTGAAATGGACTTAGGTCCTAAGATAAATTCGCAATAGGTCCGAGTAGACAAGACAAGGGTCGTGGGCCACTTCCTTATGATGTGCTGATTGGGGGATGCTTATGCTGCGACATTGCCGGTGGGGTAGTTCGGCCGACGGGCTGAAGGGCTGGCATGGGGAGAGCGGAATGCGCGCATCGCGCAGGGGCTGCAGGCTGGTCTTGCGAGCGCTGACTGCGTTGGCGCTTGTCGTCGCGCCTTTCAGTCTCTCCATCGACGGTCCCGTCGTGACCAAAGCCTATGCCGGCAATGGCGGTGGAAACGGCGGCGGCAATGGCGGTGGAAACGGCGGCGGCAATGGCGGTGGAAACGGCGGCGGCAATGGTGGTGGAAACGGCGGCGGCAAAAGCGGGAATAGCGGCGGCAAAAGCGGGAATAGCGGCGGCAATAGCGGAAATAGCAACGGCAATAGCGGCGGCGACAACGGGAACAGCAGCACGGGCAATAGCGCGACGAGCAGCGGCGCCAGCGCGGCAAGCACCACGGACGTCGATAGCCATCTGAACGCCCTTACCGGCGACAAGGTCGAGGCCATACGCGACGGAATCCAGGTCACGCACCGCAACGGAATGATGGAGAAGATCGAGAACGGCCGGTTCAGGATGGAAGACAAATACGGACGCACCATCGTCGACCGCGAGGCCACCATGGCAGATTTCGATCGCCTGAAGAGTTTGTGAAACAGAGTTTGTGAGAGTGAGGTTTTATCGGGATTAGATCTTAAGGGACCGAAGGTCAGCGCTGCAAAATCAGGTTGCCACCTTTTGCTTCGTCTCTGCGGTCCTGATCGTCTTGCGATAGAACTTGGCTACTCACCTTACCCCCGCCTCCGTGCGGGGGTAATTTTTTAGCAGCGGCGGCGGCCGTTGCGCCATTGGTCACCAATGGCGGCGGAAATGGTCCGATTGGCCGGGGCATGGGTCGTGGGCCGCTTTCGTGGGCCCGACAGAATGTGAATCCTTGCCCGGTCAAGACACCGGTGCCGCCCCGCAAGGGCCGCGAGCGGAACTTCGGCCACGCCGAGGTGGAACCGGAACAAAGAGAAGATATGCGAAACCGTCCTTTCAGCAGGCTTGCCTGGCTCGCATTGCGCGCCTCGATCGCGCTGGCGCTGACCCTTGCGCCCTGGCACGTCACCTTCGATGGCGGACCAAGCATCGTTGTCGCTACGGCCGATGCCGGCAACGGCAATGGCGGTGGTGGTGGAAATGGCAGCGGCGGCAATTCGGGATCGGCCGGTGGCTCGAACTCCGGCAATGGCGGCACCAATGGAAACAGCAATGCCGGCGGCAATTCCGCGAACAGCAATGCCGGCGGCGGCAACCCCAATGCCGGCCCGGGCAACAACAGCGGCAAAGGCAACACCAATCCCGGCGGCAAGAACAGCTACACCAATGCGGTGACCGGCGACACGCTCTCGATCGACGGCAACAAGATCACCGTCATCCATAGCAACGGCATGACGGAGCAAGTTCAGAACGGCCGCTTCGAGATGACGGACGCGCAAGGCCGCACCATCATCGACCGCCAGGCGACGCAGGAGGATCTCTCGCGCCTGCTGAACTTGTGAGGGCCTGGAGGAGCTACCCCCTTTTTCCGCGTCCTTGCATGTCACCCCCGTCCCTTGAGGCGGGGGTGATTGCTTTTAGGCCAGTAGGATGTCGTCTTTCCTACTGCCTACTGCCTACTGCCTACTGCCTACTGCCTACTGCCTACTGCCTACTGCCTACTGCCTATTGCCTTTCCCTCGCCTCATGCATCAGCAGCGCCGCCTCCGTGCGGTTGCGCACATTGAGCTTGGCGAGCACCCTGGTCATGTGATGCTTGACCGTCTTTTCCTGCAGCGACAGCCGGGCGGCGACCTCCTTGTTGCTCAGCCCCTCCGCGACCAGCTTCAGGATCTCGGCCTCGCGGCCGGTGAGCTGGCTGAGCGGATCGGGCTTGCTGCCGGTGGGCTGCAGAAGATCGGAAAGCAGCCTGGCCGAGAGGCTCGGCGATACATAGCTCTGGCCGCCGGCGACATCGCGCAGGATCTCGGCCAGCGCCTTGGAGCCGACGCCCTTCAGCACATAGCCGCGCGCGCCCGCCTTCAGCGCCTGGGCGACGTCGGCGTTGGTTTCCGACACCGTCAGCATGACGATCTTCTGGTCGGGCGTTGCTGAAAGGATGCCGGCGAGCGCATTCAGGCCGCCGCCGGGCATGCTGATGTCGAGCAGAAGAATATCGGGCGTGCTGGCGCGCACCAGCCTTTCGGCGTCCTCGGCGCTGGCGCCTTCGCCCACCAGTTCGAAGCCGCCTATTTCGCTGAGGCTGCGCGCCACGCCCTCGCGAAACAATGGATGGTCGTCGACTATTGCGATGCGGATGGATGTGCTCACGGTTGCTCCTCGACAGACAAGGTGATCACCAGTCTTGTTCCTCCCGGGCCGGTCAGCGTTTCGAACTGCCCGCCGATGCTTTCGATACGTTCCCTGAGACCCGCGAGCCCCAGGCCCTCGCTTCTGGCCGGGTCGAAGCCGGGTCCGGCGTCCAGCACCTCGACCAGGAGCTTGCCGCCCTTCGTCGTGGCTCTGACCTGCTGGCCCTTGCCCTTGCCGTGGCGGTAGGCGTTGTTCAGGCCTTCCTGCACGAAGCGATAGACGCTGATCTTTTCCGAGGTGCCGAGCTCAGGCAAGCGCTCGGGCAGGGTTAGCAACACATTGGTGCTCGTGCGGCGCTCATGCTCGCTCACCGCCAGCCGCAAAATATCGGCGACGGCCTGCGCCTCGATCTGCGGCAGCACCAGTCCGTTGCAGATGCCGCGTATCTCGCGCATCGCTTCGCCGAGCGTCTTGTGTATGCCGGCGATCTCGGCTTCGCGCAGCGTGCTCGGCGTGGCCGGATCGACCAGCACCGGACTGTCCATCCTGAGCGCGGCGAGCGCCACCAGTTGCGCCGGCCCGTCGTGCAGGTCGGCCCCGATGCGCCTCAGATACCGCTCGTTGATGGCGGTGGCGCGGCGCGAGGCGCGCTGAACGCGCTGACGCAGCGACGAATTCTGCGCCAGCGCCGTCTGCAATTCCGAAACCTTGGCCTCGAGCGCCGCCTGCTGCGTGACGATGGTGCGGCTGCCGCGGAAAACGATGCCCGAGAGCAGGGCAAGCGCCGCCGCCGTGGCGCCCGCCACCACCAGCCAGCTCCACAACAGGGCCGAGTGCAGCGATTCCTCGAAGTCGCCGGACAATTCGTAGAATTCGGTGACGGCCACGACCTCGCCTGACCAGGGCTCGCGCACCGGGTTGTAGATTTCCAGCAGCGGAACGCCCATCGACCGCTCCTTGTCGTCTTCCTCGTCCTCGAGCCTGTTGTATTTGACCGTGACGTTGCCGGCGAAAGCGGCAAGCAGGTTGGCGTTGGGCTGGACCTGCCTGCCGATGAGGCTGGCGTCCTTTGAATAGAGGATCGTGCCGTCGCGCCGCCACAACTTGAACGATACAAGCCGTTTCCCAAGCGCGCCCTGGCCGAGCGTCTCGTCCAGCGCCCGCTTGACGGCGTCGTCGAGCTCCTGGCTCTTGCGCATGTCCGGCAGCAGCGGGGCGATGACGCTGTCGACATAGAGTGCGGTGGTCGCGGCGGAATTCTGCATGACGCCGTCACGGATCTGCGATGTCACCCACAGCCCGACCACGAGCATCACGGCCAGAAGGCCAATGCCGCCCGCGATCACGAACTGCAAGGCCAGCGATAGCCCGCTCCAGACTCGTGCGAGTCGTGTTAAATACCTCCCAAACATCGGCACCATTCACCCACCCGTCCGCCAGAGTATAGGTGAGGGAGGGCAATTGCGACACCGACCTTGGTCCGTGCCCGTGGGGAAGGTTAACGGCAGCCGGTTTGCGCGCGCCAGCGGCCCGGATACGCAACGAGAGAAGTTCCTCACGCTCCCAAACAGCAAAAGCCCGCGCCACTCCTGTTGACGGGGAAGACGCGGGCCGGTTGCCACCTGAAATTACAGATGATTTTTTGCAGCGCCGACACAACCACCAATCCGGCCCAACGTCCATACCAAAAGAAGCAAAAAACATATGCCTTGCGGGATATAGCGCCACACCGCGTCCGCCTTGGCCTGGCACGGTCTTTCCATCGGTCGTTGTAGATACAAGTATATAGCGACGGACCTGTCGGATGGTCCGATCCCGGCGGGCCAGGCCGCCTGCCCCGGTACAAGGCACGAAAATCGCAGCAAAATTTGCTCCCAAAAGAAGTCAAGGCCAAGGTCTTGATGGGTCGAACAAGCGCCGCCTATACGATGGACATCACTTTGCTGTTCCTGGCAACGATATGGACGCCGGCACAAAAAACCATAGAAGAAACCAGCGGTTGTCGGTTTTTGAGCTTGAGGCACTGCGGGAGGCTTTCAGGCAGTCCGTTCAAGAGAACGACGTGGCGGAAGCGGAATGGGCGCAGCACGCCGAGCTTTTCGTCAAAAGGACGCTTCAAAAGGGTAGCGCTACCCGGGCCTGAGCGTTCGGGCGCCCAGAAGCCGGATGATTTCAGGTCGAATCGGCCTGGAATGAGAATCCGTCTCCAAACCAAAGGGATGGAGCATGTGGCCCGAACACCGCTTCATGCTTTTCGCAATCATGCTCCAGCCATTCGGACCTTTGCGTTGCTGGGTAGGACCTCAGCGACAATTGCCGGTGCTGCTGGAAACGGACACTCTATCCCTGCGCCGGCTCCCCCCAAGGAAACCCAATGGCCGGCGCTTTAGCCCGGCTTGCCTGTCAAAGAGCCGTACTCTTTTACCGCCAAGGCAAGCCGGGCTACCCCACCTCACATGCTCGATATCGCCTGAGCTCCAGCGCCGGAGAAGTGCGCGCCGCGATGCCGGGAGCCGTGCCCAATACGGACGTTGCAAGGCGCCGAGGTTCCGTCGCCCTCGCTGCGGATTGCGGGACAAGGGGAGCGCCCGACCGTTCGCTTTCGACGGAACGAAAAGCAGGGTCGGCGCGTTTTCTGCCGCGATGTCGAGGATCACTCACCATCACAAGGCCGAAAGGCCTTTTCAAGCCTCGAGTGCCGAGGCGGAGCGCCTGGCGCGTGCGCAAAAGAACGCCAGGCTGAAGGATCTTCGCACCCACGCTTCGTGGTTGGTGCTCGATCCGCAGGCGCTTTTCCAGGAGGAGATCGACTGTTCGGCCTTGCTCGGCGACCTGTCGATCCGAAAGGCCGCCCGCGACGGTTAGAACCTTGTGGCTTCGGACTTTTACGCGACCTGCAATCTGGCTGCGGCATCCTCGCGCGATATCTCGACCAGCCGGGCGATCGCCAACGGCGCCATCAGCGCAAAGAACGCCGTGATATCGAGGAAGATCGACCGCGCCAGATCCAACGTGCTGTGGTCGTAGCACACTGCAAATTCCATAACGCCTGACTCCTCTTGCCTCACCCCTGCGCATGTCGTCTCACACGCTCAACAAGCATGATCCTGATCCGCAACAAATACAAGTGGTTGCTAATTAAGGTAGTGGGTCAGTTTGAAATTCCGAGGCGTTTATCGCAAGCCCGTTAGGTGTGACCCAGCGATGAAAAGATCGCCAGAAGATAGAGGGAGAAGAGTCCTGGCAGGCTCACCACGGCGGCAAAGACAAGTATCAGGATGCGCACGCCAAGTGGTAAATTCCTGACGAAGGTTCCAACTCCAAACAAAAAGATGGCGCCTATGGTCGGGATTCCGACGACGCCCATAAATGATTGGAACGTTTCGCTCATTGTGCGCTTCGCCGTTCTTCTAGATTAAGACGCTACCGGCTTTTTGTTAAAGCTTAGCTTTCAGCGCGTTTTTGTAGGACCGCGCACAGACGGCTTTTCAGCCTCTTTGGCCGCTGACGCATCTGCGGCCAGGTCGAGTGCAATCGATGCCGACCGATGGAACCCGAACGAGACGCCTAAGCCGGCTTCAGCCAGAACAGCCAAGTGAGCGCCAGCGCCGCCAGCGCCCAGAGCGCGATCATGAAGGCGAGACCCGCCTTGCTGACCGGCTTCTCGCGTCGCATGGCCTCTTCGCGGAATTCCTGCATCAGATCGGCGGGAACCAGCTTGACCGCGAGCATGATGCCCAGCGGCACGATCAGCAGGTCGTCGAGATAGCCGATGACCGGGATGAAGTCCGGGATGAGATCGATGGGGCTCAGCGCATAGGCCGCGACGGCGCCCGCGGTGGCTTTTGCGTACCATGGCACGCGCGGATCACGGGCGGCAATCCAGAGCGCCACCACATCGCGCTTGATCCCGCGCGCCCATCGCTTGGCCGTGTAGAGAGCCGACATGCACCTATATACGGGTACGCGGGTCGTCAGGCCAACTTGCGATGGATGGCTCGGCGTCTCAGGCGCAATCCTTCAGTTCGATAACCTCGACGCCGAGGCGGAAGGCCTGGCCATCAGCATAGGAGCGCGCATACTGCTCGGCTTCAAATGGGAAGATGAGCGTCGTGCCGTAGGCGGTAACGCGCACCGTCCACTTCTGGCCCCTGACGAGTTCAACGCCGTGAAGCTCCGCCGCCACCATCTCACCCTCCTCAGATCCGGCACGTTCGCAACATCCGCATAACGTCGCGAAAGTCATTTGAATACAAATAATTCGACGCAATCGTGTCGTTACGATGTCGATTCCGACATTGGGTCGTTTGCGTCAGTGAAATGGTTCACTGACAGAAGCGTTTTTTGCCACCGGCCGCGCGCAGCCGGGATGGTCGCTCGGAACCGCGATGGTTCCGGCGGGTTAGAGTCCCAGTTCGCACAGGAGGTCGCCATGATCCGCAAACTGAAATCCGGCGAATATCGGCTCTATTCGCGCAAAGTCGATCCGAGAACCGGCAAGCGCCGCAATCTCGGAACCTTCAAATCACGCGAAGCGGCTGAAAAGCACGAACGC
The DNA here is from genome assembly GCF_033977265.1 of Mesorhizobium australafricanum. NCBI lineage: Bacteria > Pseudomonadati > Pseudomonadota > Alphaproteobacteria > Hyphomicrobiales > Phyllobacteriaceae > Mesorhizobium > Mesorhizobium australafricanum. Next base: position 194,992 of record NZ_JAVIIT010000008.1, read on the forward strand.
GAAGTGCAATATTTCAAGCGCCACTAGTTCCCCAGCACAGGGATTTTAACCGCTCGGCTCTTTGTTTGCGTTGGCAGGTGGCGTGCGTTGGAGATTGGCCGAAACGTCCATCGCGATCGTCATTCTAGGGCGGAGCAGGAGCGAAGCTCCGTCGCGAAGACCCTAGAATCCATGCCGTTACCTTCGCCAAGGCGTGCAACGGAGCAAAATTCTGCACCGTAGCGGCGCTTCGAAGTCACGGCATGGATTCTATGGTCTGCGCGCGTCGCTTCGCTCCTTGCTCCGCCATAGAATGACGACGTTGGGAGGCTTCAACCAAATCCCCGGCGTTTGCGCTGATTCCACGGAAATGAACGGAAAAATCTTGTACCAAGACAAACGGCAACCTTTCAAAATCCCCGTGTCGGGGAACTAGAGCAATCCAGCATTCGCGGCGGGGAGGACCGCGCCTCAGCCGCCGGTTTTCACCCATGTGGTCTCGGCGGGGTGCGCGGGCGGGGGTGGCCAGGCACGTTCGAGCCGATATGGTCGAGGTCGCAACGTCTGGTCACCATCTCGACCGACTCGGTGTCGACGCTCACGCGCCCCAGCACCTGCACCGTCGTGCGTCCGAGATCATCGTCGACATGGACGACCTCGCCCTCGAGTCTGAGCTTGTCGCCTGCCTTGGCGTTGGGCTCGACCATCGAATAGCTATGGCCGTCGCCGTCGAGCTTCAGCGTCACCCGGTCGTTGATGCGTTCGACCACCGTGGCGATGACAGCCACGCGGTCGCCTATCTCCACTGCCGGCCGTGTCATTGGGGCCTCCTTTCCGCTCCGCGCGATTTTCGCCGCCGGACCCGGCTGACGCCACGCCGAGTGCCGGCAGCCGCTGAAATAAACGGGAAAACAAGCGTTTGGTTGCCACCGGACGCCGCCGTCGCGGAGCTTGGTTCGTCGCTGCCGCGGAAAAATCAGGTCGCGATATCTCAGGCGGGATTTCCCGCTCGTCTTTATGCCTTGGGAGGCGAGGCAGCACTCGATCAGGCACGGAGCGATAAGGGCATGAATATAGCAACGACGTCATTGGCGCGGCCACCGGCGCCGCCTTCCAGCGACGTGGCGCCGAGTTGGCAAAGCCGCCATGTCGGCCAGCCGCCCGGCCGCTACGCCAGGACGGCCGCGCTTTAGCGACAGGGCAGGCCACGCCAGCAAAGGCGTGGGCGGGCTGATACTTGCCGTTGCGGGCGAAGCGTTGAGGAAGTGGCAGGGCCTGGTTGCGCGTTGCTATATCCTACCCTGGAGGATAGGATATGGGCATGACGATACACAGCTCCCATCCCGATATCATCGTTCGGCTCAAGCGCGCGCATGGCCATCTCGCCGCCGTGCTCACCATGTTCGAGCAAGGCCGTTCCTGCCTCGACCTCGCGCAACAGCTCCACGCTGTCGAAAGCGCCGTCGGCAACGCCAAGCGCGAACTGATCCACGACCATATGGAGCATTGCCTAGTCGAAGGCGGCGAGCCGACCAGGGACACGCTCAAGGAGCTGAAGCAGCTCACCAAATATCTGTGAGGCGGCGATGTGGGAGAAAGTTCTGGACTGGTTCGGCTTCGGCGCGCACGGACATGATCGTGGCGGGCATGGCCACGACCATCACGGAGCGCACGGCCACACGCATGGCGTGATCGACGCGACGATCGCCACCACCGATCGCGGCATATGGGCAATCAAATGGTCATTCGTGATCCTGGTGATCACCGCCGCCTTGCAAATCCTCGTCGTCATGGTCTCGGGCAGCGTGGCGCTGCTTGCCGACACCATCCACAATATCGCCGACGCGACCACGGCCATACCGCTGTGGATCGCTTTCGTGCTGGCGCGGCGCAAGCCGACCCGTATTTTCACCTACGGCCTTGGCCGGGTAGAGGACCTGGCCGGCATAGCCATCGTGCTCATCATCCTGGCGAGCGCGCTCGTCGCCGGATATGAAGCGATCAACCGCCTGTTCAACCCGCACCCGGTCCAGTTCCTGGGCTGGCTTGCCGCAGCCGGCATCATCGGCTTCCTCGGCAACGAGGCGGTAGCCGTCTTCCGCATCCGCGTCGGCCGTCAGATCAACAGCGCGGCCCTGATCGCCGATGGCTATCACGCCCGCACGGACGGGCTCACCAGCCTCGCCGTCGTTGCCGGCGCGATCGGCGTCTGGCTCGGCTACCCGCTGGCGGACCCGATCATCGGCCTGCTCATCACCGTCGCCATCTTCGGCATCGTCTGGCAGTCGGCGCGCTCCGTGCTGACACGCATGCTGGACGGCGTCGAGCCCGGCCTCGTTGGCGAGATTCACCACGCCGCCGAACATGTCGCCGGGATCGAAAAGGTGGTCGACGCCAAGGCCCGCTGGCTTGGCCACAAGCTGCATGTCGACGTTGAGATCGCGGTCAATGACGGGCTGCTGCTTGCCGCCGCGAACAACATCGCCGCATCGCTGAAGGCCGAGCTCTTCGCGCATATCCCCGCGCTCGACGTCGCCACGGTGCGCTTTGCCGAGCCGGAGGCCGAGGGCGGCCACCATCACGCGCCCGATCCGTTCCTGGTGTCGGGCAAGCTGGCCAGCGGGCTGCTCGAAATCGTCGAGACGCCGCAGGGCGAGCGCATGCGGCTGCGCCTCTCGCGTCACGCCGAGGGCCTGCGGGCGAATGTCGCCATCGAGCGCGCCAACGGAGCCGTCGAAAGCCTGCCGCTGTCTCCGGTCGGCGGTGACCACCACTATCTGCAAAGCCTGGTCGCGCCGGCCGAACCGCATGAATTCAGCGCCAGGCTGCAACTGGCGGCTGGTCCCGACAGCGAGGATCTGCCCTTCATGATGGTCGAGCCGGAAGGCCACCACCACGAGCGCGCGCATGGATGATACAGGCGCTTTTTGAGTATCAGCGTGAAATCTACCTGGCTGTGGCGCAACAGCTGAAGTCGTTCGCAACAGACGGCAACTGGCTGGCGCTTCTTGCGGTGTTGCCGATGGGCGTCGTGTTCGGCGCGGCCCACGCGCTGACCCCGGGCCACAGCAAGACGCTGCTTGCCGCCTATATCACCGGCTCGCAGGTGAAGCTGTCGCGCGGGCTGCTGGTGTCGCTGGCGCTTTCCCTAACGCATATCAGCCTTGCCGTTCTGATCGCGGCGCTGGCGCTGCCCGTGGTTTCCATCGCCCTGGGCAGTGTCGGTCGCGCTCCAGCGCTGGAAGCACTTAGCCGAGGGCTGCTCGGGCTTGTTGGAGTTTGGATGATCTGGCGCGCGCTGCGCGGCCGTCACCAACATCATACCCATGAAGGCGAAGCGGTTGGCGTCATGGCTGGGCTCATCCCGTGTCCGCTGACGCTTTTCGTGATGACCTTCGCGATCGCGCGCGGGGTGCCGTGGGCCGGACTGGTGTTCGCCGTCGCCATGATGGCGGGTGTGGCGATTACCCTCGGGATCGTCGTGGCCCTTGCGGTCCTGTTCCGAAAAGGCTCCGTCGCTATCTTCGACCGGTTTGGCTCCAATGCCGCCCGCATCTCGACGCTGTTGGAGATTGTCACCGGGTTGTTCCTGATCGGCGCCGCGGTGCGCCAGTTCTTGGTTGCTTGAGGCCGCATGCTCGCACGACGCAAATGTGCCGGCCGGCAGGTGATCCGAGTGAACTTCCCGCCGCGACTGCTGAAGTCCAAGTGATTGCCATCCTTCCCCGCAACCGGGTCGGTCTCATCGTTCCTCAGGCGGCTTGATGTGGCGGAAAGCCCAGAGCAAAGCCAGGTCATAGAAGATCTTGAGGGCACCGCAGATCACCAGCGGCCAGGCTTCGAACCCCGCAGCAAACAGCGCCCCGGCAATGGCCGGGCTCGCTGCTGCCGCGAGACTGCGTGGAACCGACGTGACACTCGCCGCCGCAGGCCGCTCCGGTGGCGTGACGACTGCCATCACATAAGACGAGCGGGTCGGCACGTCCATCTGGGACAGCGCTGCGCGTGCGAGAAGAAATGCCAGGGAGACGCCGAGATTCGGCACCAAAGCGGCCAGGATCAAGCAAATGCTCGACGGGATGTGAGTGAACACCATCGTATTCACAAGCCCGATGCGCTTCGACAGCCAAGCGGCGACCGGAAAAGAGACCGCCGACAAAACACCCGACCAGAAAAAGAACATCCCGGCGGCCGAAAGCGAAAGCCCGAACTTACTGAACAGCCACAAAGCCATGAGCGACTGCACTGCGAACCCGCCGGCAAATGCGTCGATGCTGAACAAGGCCGCCAGCCTGTAAACAATGGCACGCGACGGCCCAAGCGCCGCAGCGGGCCGGTCCTGTGGAGAGGTTCTCGGACCAGCCGGAATGCGCGCGTACATCAGGCCTCCCGCCACGCCAAGAACCGCGTAAAGGACAAACATTGCCTTCAGCGCCGTGAGCCGCGAAATCCCGATCGTCACCAGGAAATCGGGGCTGGTTGCAGCAAGGGCGCCAAACGCTGCCGCCAGCGCACCTAGCAGGCTGTAGCGTGCGAACGCCTTCGTGCGGTCCGCATCCGCGACAAGCCGCGACAGGACGGCATGCTCCAGCGGAACGAAGATGCTGACGCTTCCCGATGAGGGATTGATCGTGCCCACGAACGCCACGAGCAGTACAAGCGCATAGCTGCGTGACTGCGTATAGGCCAGCCCGGTTGCGATCATCAGGCAGGACGCAGCTACAAGCAGGGTACGCCGGTCCGCGTGCACCGCCAGGAACCCGATACCGAGCGTCAATAATGCCGAACCAAGGAGTGCGACGGTCGCGACGATACCGATCTCAAGCGGTCCGAGACCGATCGCCGCCAGATATACAGGCAGGAGCACAGCGGCAAAGCCGTCGCCAAAATCCCGAAGGGCCCGCGCCGCGTAGATGTCCGCGGCTCGGCCTTTCCTTTCGTAGTTCGGCTGTTCGACACCGCGGGCCAACGTAGCTCCCTTCGGAATTTCGAACGGATTGTAGGTCAGCCGCCCGTCCTGAGGTGCACTTGATCGAGCGCGAGCTTCAGCCCCCTGGCCAACTTCCCAACGTCGTCATTCGCCCGGAAATGCGTGAAGAATAGCTGGGTTTCGTCGTCGAGCATATGGTTGTGCACGGCGGTCACCTATCCGGCTTTCCCGCATGGCTTTCAGCACCGGGAGTAGCTCTAGGCCGCTCGGCTACGCGGCGCGCCGAAGATCGACCAGCCGCCGGCGATGAGCACCGCTGTCACGGCAAGCAGCGCCGCCAGGCTCGGCAGGTGGAAGAACATGTCCCGCCACCTGGGCTCGACGACCGCGCCGGTGCTGAAACTCTCGCCGCTGAACTGGCAAAGAATCCAGGAGGCGCCGCTGCGCACCATATCGGCATCGATGTCGGAGATCAGCGCCCTCGCGTCGCGTTCGGCAGAGGGCATCGTCGCCATATAGGTGAGCAGCGCCTTGGCGGTGGCGAGATAGCCATGGCTGCATTCGTTGAACGGGCTTTCCTCATCACCGAGGCTTCCCGGCATCAGGCCCCAGAGGCAGTAGGTGTATTGCAGATTGCCGTGATTATAGAGCCGCCGGAAGGTCGGATCGGTCACGGTCTGGCGCCGGGCGAGGTCGAGGATGTCGCCGCGATAGCGCGCGATCACCGCCATCTGGCCATGGGTCAGGCTGGGGATCTGGATGCCGGGGGGAGGGGGCGTGGAGGACCCGCTATGCGCTTGCGCCGATGCCGCGGTCAGAAGCGCGAGCAACGCCGCCATCGAGCAATTCCAGGAAAAGTGTAATGCGGTTTTCCGTCCGGAATTGCGAGAAAACAAAAGACCAAAGTGGTTCAGCGGTCGTATCGACCGTTGAGCCAATTTGGCCGCCAGGGCGCAGAACCGTGGCGGCCAACGCATGGATTTCAGGCGTAGCGGCGTGCCGGGCCGCGCTGGTCGCGCGCCGCGACCACGCGCGCGGCAACCGCGCCGAAGCCGAGCCCGACGACGGTCCACAGCACGAGCTGGATGCCGAGCGAGGCAACGCGGAACTGCCACAGCACGATCGCCGAGAAGTTCTCCGGCACTTCGTTGATGTCGGGCAACGCCGCCTTCACCAGCGCGAAGACCACAAGGAAGGCGAGCCCGGCCACGATCGAGGCGTTCCAGGCGCCGAGCTGGTTCCACAGCCGCTGTGCCAGCCCAACCGCCGCCACCATCGCCGCGATCGAGATCACGATCATGATGAAGAATAGCTCGGTGCGATAGGCGATGGTTTCGGGATTGCCGACCGCGGGTGGGTTCGCCGGGTATTTGAGGCTGGGCACGACGATCACGGCGAGGAAGCCGAGCAGCGCCAGCAGCGCCGAGGTGCCGCGAGGCCCGAGCGAGCCCAGACGGCCATAGGCATAGGCGAAGACCAGCGAGAACAGCCCGCCAAGAGCGGCGCCATAGACCAGCACGCCGGTTGCGAGACCAATGCCGGCCTGTGTGGCGCGGCTGACCATCTCGGGCTCTGGCGCCTCGCCGGCCGCCTGCGCCTGCTGTTCCTCGTAGGCGATCGCCTTGTCGACCTGCGGCTCGCCATAGACGCGGGCGAAGGCGAACGCCAGAATCCCCGCGACCAGCCCGACAAGCATGCCGCGCAGCAAAAGTTTTCCGACCATGTCACTAATCCCTCTGAGCAATTCCAGGAAAAGTGCGTAGCGGTTTTCCGTCCGGAATTGCGTTCAACCAATCAAGCAATTCCAGGAAAAGTGCGTAGCGGTTTTCCGTCCGGAATTGCGTTCAACCAATCAAGCAATTCCAGGAAAAGTGCGTAGCGGTTTTCCGTCCGGAATTGCGTTGAGCCAGAATCGAAAGCGAGTTCAGCGATGCCGAACCGCTTTAGTGGCAGGGGAAGCCGAGCAGGTGGCGGCCGTCATGCACGAATTCGTGCACCGCCGTGCCGCGGATCAGCGACGTCGCGCCTTCTTCCGCGCCGACGAAATAGATCATCAGCATCAGCATCAGGCCGGCGAAGATGGCCCAGGGCAGAAGCTCGCGAACCGGAATCGCAACCGGACCGTAGCTGGGGGCGAAGGTGGTGTCGGACATATTGACCTCCCGTGGGATACTGCGTCCCGTTGATCGAACAATGCTGCGGAATAAGGCCTGACTTTCGGCTGGTGCCGATTACAGTGGCGCGACCGTGCCGGACTCGCACCGGCTTCCAATCCCGTATAGCGCTAAAACACTTGTCAGCACTTCGTTCGCCTGTCAACGACATGTAATGGCGGCACGGCTTCGTGAGGCCTATTTTTTGACTGGGCCACGGAGTTTTTCATGCTCGCCCGCCTGACGATGATCGCAAGCGCTGCGACGCCCGGCATGCGCAAGGGCCGCTTTCCGAAGGAGGAGGCGCCGGAGGCGCGGGCCCTTGAGCGTGCGGGCGCGCTGGCCGCTTCGCTGCGCCGCGCCGATCGCGTCTGGACAAGTCCAGCACTTGCCGCGCGGCGGACGGCCGAGGCGCTTGGCCTTGACGCCACGGTCGAGCAGTTGCTTGCCGAGCAGGATTTCGCGCGCTGGGCCGGCAAAGGCTTCGAGGAGGTGCAGGCCCAGGACCCGGAAGGCATGGCGGCCTGGCTCGCCGACGCGGACGCAGCGCCCCATGGCGGCGAATCGCTTGCCGCCGTCGCCCGGCGCGGTGCCGCGCTGATGGAGCGCCTTGCCGGCGAGAGCGGCCACACCATCGCGCTCACCCATGCCGCGCCGATCCGCGCCGCCATGGTGCATGTGCTGGGCGCGCCGCTTTCCTCGGTGTGGAAGATCGACATCGAGCCGCTGTCGCTCACCGAGTTCCGAAGCGACGGCCGCCGCTGGGTGCTGCACTCAAGCGGCGTCGTCGTCGCCGGCTGAGCAGTCGGGCGTGAACGGTCCGCCGGCGGATCCTCTCACGCTTGGATAGCCGTTCGGCGCGATATCAAGCTGCCTTACCCTTTTCAGCGATCGCTAACGGAACGGAAACGCCTCGCTGCTATGGTGCCGCCCCGTGGCGAGGAGGACCGCGCCCGAGGAGCCCGCCGGATATGGCCAAATTTCCCGAGACCGAGCGCCGTCTTCATGTGCGCGAATTCGTGCTCAAGGAAGCCACGATCATTGCCGGCGGCGTCAGGATCGGCTGCTCGGTCAGGAACCAGCACCATCATGGCGCGGAATTGCGCGTGAGCGTGGATGTCGACATCCCGGAACGCTTCCTGCTCGAGGTTCCGGCCGACGATACAGTCTATCGCGCTTTGGTGCGCTGGCGGCGCAACGACCGGATCGGCGTGGCGCTCTACAGCAATGCGCTGAAGGACTGACGCTCAAACATAGCGGCGCACGCTCGCCTGGTAGGCGCGGTAGGGTTCGCCGAACTTGCGTTCCAGATAGGCTTCCTCGCGCAGCACCACGCCGTAATGCAGGATCGGGAAGCTCGCGACGAGGGCGACGACGGCCCACCAACTGTCGAAGAGAAGCCCGATTCCGAGAAGCAGCCCCATCAGGCCAATATAGAGCGGGTTGCGGGTGAAGCCGAACGGACCGCTGGTGATGATCGCGGTGGTCGGCAACGTCGGGTTCACATTGGTGCCGCCGCGCAACATGGTGGAGCGTCCCCAGGCGATGATCGCGATCGCGAGTGCTGCCAGCACGATGCCGAGCACGATGGTGAGCGGCCTGCCGCCGATGGCCAGCGGCCAGACATAGCGCAGCGCCAGCATCACGATCAGCGCGACGAGAAAGAGCAGCGGCGGGAACACCGCAACGCCGGGATTGTCCGCCTTGTCGTCCGTGGCCATCTTCGCCGGTCCTGAGAAAACCATGCGAATTACTATGCATCCGCGCCGGCCGTGCGGCAATCGCCGCAATCACCGACTGTTAAGGCCGCGGCGCTATGCAAGCGCCTGCCCATTGGAACGCAACCGCGGCGCGCGCGTTCATTGCTGCCGATCAACAGGGAATTTCGCGCATGAGCAGGACAGCCGTTTGGGTGGCGCTGATCGCCATCGTTCTCGTGGCTCTTTACCTGTTGCAGGCCAATGGCATGATCAGATTCTAGCGGCGCCGCGCGACCGTCGCGGAGTTAACAGCAGCGGCTCGTGCCGCAGCAGGACTCGCTTGCAGCCTTCTGTTCCTTCAGCCAGCGGTCACGCGGCTTGCAGCTTGCCGGCCGCGGCGACAGCTCAACCTCCACGGCCTCGCCAACCAGGCTTGGCTGCGCTGCCCGGTGCAGTTCCATCGGGCGGACGCCGTCGCTGACCTCGAAGGTCAGCTTCGCCGCCTGATCGAGAGCGACGTGATCCGAGACCTTGCGGATGATCGCGGCGAACTTGCCGGCCGGCATATGGATCGGCCCGCCCTCGTCCACGTCCCATAGCTGGACGAAGATTTCCGACCATGATTCCGGATTCGCTTCGCAATCCAGCGCCGAGAACTGCCCCGCCTTCACCTCGGTGACGTGGTAGCCCGGCTTCACCGGCCGCCCGTCATAGCGGAACACCAGCGGCCTGTCCTTGTAACCGGCCAACGCGCCCAGCAGGTCGCCGATGGTCAGGTCGGAGGGGTCAATTGGGGCGACGTTTTTCTGATTGTCAGAAGACAGCATGTCGGCTATTCCTCATTTCAATATTTCAAGGATTATTGAAACGTGGATGAACGTCAAGCCCTGACCGCTTTTGGCGCGCTGTCGCAGGAAACGCGCCTGCGCCTGTTGCGCCTGCTGGTCGTTGCCGGACCGGAAGGCATAGCCGCCGGCTCGCTCGCCGGACAGGTCGAGGTCTCGCCGTCCAATGTCAGCTTCCATCTTAAGGAACTGGAAAGGTCTGGCCTCGTGACCGCGCGGCGTGATGCCCGCTCGATCGTCTACAGCGCCGAATACGACGCGCTGTCCGGGCTTATCCGGTTCCTGATGGAGGATTGCTGCTCGGGCCGTCCGGAAATCTGCGCGCCGGCGCTTGCCGCGCCTTGCTGCCAGCCGGGCGAGGGGGCCCGGCGATGAGCACCTTCGATCTGTCGCGCCGGTTCGCTTCTGAAGCCCTGGGCACCGGTCTCCTGGTGGCGACAGTCGTCGGCTCCGGCATCATGGCCGACGCGCTGACGCATGACACCGCGCTGGCGCTGCTTGGCAACACGCTTGCAACCGGCGCCATGCTGGTGGTGTTGATCACCATCCTTGGGCCGATCTCCGGCGCGCATTTCAATCCCGCCGTCTCGCTGGTGTTCTGTCTCAACCGGTCGCTGCCTGCCCGCGATCTTCCCGCCTATCTGGTGGCGCAGGTCGCCGGCGGCATTGCCGGCACGATCGCGGCGCATCTCATGTTCGCCCTGCCGATGCTGGAGGTCGCGACGAAGCTGCGTACCGGGCCGGCACAGTGGTTCTCCGAAGGCGTCGCGACTTTTGGACTTGTCGCCGTCATCCTTGCCGGCCTCCGCTTCGAACTGAAGGCCGTGCCGTGGCTGGTCGGTCTCTATATCACGGCGGCCTATTGGTTCACGGCGTCCACGTCCTTCGCCAATCCCGCCGTCGCTGTGGCGCGCTCGCTGACCAACACCTTCTCCGGCATCAGGCCGCTCGACCTGCCGGGCTTCGTCGTCGCCGAATTGCTCGGCGCCCTGATCGCACTTGCGCTGATGGGCTGGCTGCTCAAGCCCGAAACCGTTCAGCAATCCCAGCCACTGAAAGCAGAGCCATGACGGTCACGATCTATCACAACCCCGATTGCGGCACCTCCCGCAACACGCTGGCCATGATCCGCGCCAGCGGCGAAGAGCCTGTCGTGATCGAATATCTGAAGGCGCCGCCGAGCCGCGAGCGGCTGCTCGAACTGATCGCGGCGATGGGGATCGCTCCGCGTGAGTTACTGCGGGAGAAAGGAACGCCTTACGCCGAGCTTGGCCTCGCCGAGTCGAAATGGAGTGACGACGAGCTGATCGATTTCATGCTCGCCCATCCGATCCTGATCAACCGCCCGATCGTCGAAACGCCGAAGGGCACGAGGCTATGCCGGCCGTCGGAAGCGGTGCTGACGCTGCTCGACAATCCGGTGCGCGAATTCGTCAAGGAAGACGGCGAGAAGGTCGCCTATTAGGCTCCCGCCCGATGCATGTCGCCCAAAAGTGCGCAGCGGTTTTTGGGAAAACGACATGCATGAAAACAACTGCATGTCGCCCAAAAGTGCGCAGCGGTTTTTGGGAAAACGACATGCATGAAAACAACTGCATGTCGCCCGAAAGTGCGCAGCGGTTTTGGGAAAACGACGTGCACTAAAACAACTTAGAGCGTCAGATGCTTCATGAAATAGATGGACGCCTTTGGTTTGCCGAGGGGGTCGACGAAGTGATGCGGCACGACACCGACTTGCTGCCAGTTCATGCGCCGATAGAGCCGTTCGCTCGCTCCGCCCTCGGCGGTGTCGAGAAGGAGCAGGGTACGCTTTCTCTTCCTTGCCTCGTCCTCGACGGATGCCATGAGCGCGGAACCGATGCCTTGCCGCTGGAAATCTCGATGAACGAGAAGCATGTAAACCTCTGCCCGGTGCAGCGCATTCGGTTCCGGCGACAGATAGAGCTGCACGGTGCCGACGAGATTGCCGTCGAGATAGGCGCAGATGAGAAGGCGTTCCCCGTCCGCCACGAAGGGGAAGATGCCTTGCCAATAGGACTGCGCCTGTTCGGCGCCGAACGGCAGGACAAAGCCGACGAGCGCCCCATCCTCGATGCTCTGCATCAATATCTCGGCAAGGGCGCCAAGCTGCGCCTTTGCCTCGGCCTCGTCGATCACCGCGATACGCATGTGCTCTCCCATTTGAGGCTCGATAGATAATGGGCTTTGAGCAATCCGTGAAGGCCGAAGTGCCTGCGCCGGTCGCGCGAGATCGCCATGTCCTTGTTTCGGCACTCGGCGTCACGCAGATCCTCGCCTGGGGATCGTCCTACTACCTGCCCGCGGTGCTTGCCCAGCCGATTGCCAGGGACACCGGCTGGTCGCTCGCCTCGGTCGTGGCCGGGCTGTCCTGCGGGCTCCTGCTTGCCGGGCTCGTGTCCCCCATCACCGCGCGGCTGATCCAGCGCCACGGCGGGCGGCCGGTGCTTGGCGCCAGCTCGCTGCTGCTGGCGACCGCGCATTTGCTGCTGGCGTCGGCTACCGCCTATCCGCTTTATATGCTGGCCTGGCTGCTCATGGGCCTGGGCATGGCGAGCGGTCTTTACGACGCCGGCTTCGCCACGCTCGGGCGGCTCTATGGTCAGGGCGCGCGCAGCGCCATCACCAACTTGACGCTGTTCGGTGGTTTCGCCAGCACCGTCGGCTGGCCGCTCAGCGCCTTCCTTGTCGAGCATGGCGGATGGCGCATCGCCTGCCTTTCCTACGCGGCCATCCATCTGGCGATCTGCCTGCCGCTCCACCTCTGGGTGATTCCGCCGCCTCCGGCCGCGGCGCCAGCGCCGGTGAGAGCCGAGCGGAAGGAGGCGTTGCCCGAAGGCTGGGCGCGGACACGCTTCATTCTGCTGGCCTCCATCCAGACATTGGCCGCGATGATCGCGTCCATGCTCTCCGTGCATCTGCTCACGCTGTTGCAATTGCGCGGCGTTGGCCTGGCAGCCGCCGTCGGTCTTGGCGCCTTGGTCGGCCCGTCACAGGTCGGCGCGCGGGTGGCCGAGCTGCTGATCGGCCGCAACCGGCATCACCCGATCTGGACGATGCTGACATCCGTGTCGCTGCTGGCGACCGGTGTCTGGCTGCTCCTGGCGAGCCAGACCGTCGTTGCGCTCGCTCTGATCCTTTATGGCGCCGGCAACGGCATCCATACGATCGCGCGCGGCGCGCTGCCGCTCGTGCTGTTCGACCCGCAGCAATACGCTGCGCTGATGGGCAAGCTCGCGACGCCGAGCCTCATTGTCCAGGCGGCGGCTCCCTCGATCGGAGCGCTGCTCTTGGGCGTGGGCGGCGTAAATCTTGTCCTGGCGGCACTTGCCTTGGCCGCGACCGTCAATGTCGGGCTTTGCGCCTGTCTCGTCGCGGCCGTGCGCCGATGACCAGGCCTACTTGTCCGCCGCCAGCAGCCCGTTGAGGATGTCGGCCAGATGCAGGCCGCCGAGCGCCAACTGCTCGACCGCCGCCGGCGAGAACTGGTCGAAATAGGCCTGGTCGAGGATCACAGCGTGCGGGTTGTCCGACTTGATCTGCGTGCCCTTCGGCAGCGCGCGATAGGCGTCTTCGGCCTTCTCATGGCATTCGGCCAGCCATTTCTCCGGCGTGCCGTCGGCCGCCGGCGTCGATGGCAGATGCGGGATGATGTCGGTCTCGATGTCGAGCGCGACCTTGCCCCAGTCATAGTATTTGAACAGGATCAGGCTTGAATCCCACACCGCATGGAAGGTGGTGAGGTCGCGATAGGTAGAGCCGTCCGGCTTCGGCCGGTAGACGTTGAAACTCACCGTCAGCGTGTTGCCGCCCTGGTCGCCCTGGTTCCCGTCCATGCGCTCGACGCAATGCAGCGGCTGCGACAGGTCGCCGACCAGATGGATGACGAAGGCCAGCGCCTGCCAGCGCTCCTCGTCGCTCTTTGCCGGATCGGCCAGGATCTTCTCCTGCGCCGGCAGCGCCCTCATCAGGCAGAAGCCGAAACTCGCATTGTCCTTGCAATCGCGCGCCGGGTCGTAGGCGGTGGTGCTGGCGCTCGCATCCCCGGGCTTCGACGCCAGCGGAATGTCGATGAAATGCCAGTTCGACGTTTCCTTGTGGTTTTCGGCTCGGTAGTCGTCGGCCCAGCTTGCCACCGAGGCCAGCGAGACGGTGGCCGGCGGCTTAAGCTTCAGATGCGAGCGCAAAAGCTGCTCGATCACCTCATAAGCGTTCTGGCTCAGCCTATGCTGCGCGATCTCGGCGATCACCGCATGCCCCTCCTGGCCCCAGGCCAGCGCCTGGCCGCACATCGCGCCACTCATCGACATCGCCGCCAGGGAAAATGCCACCGCAGCTTTCCACCTCATCGCCATGCCTCTCCAGACCGGAAGTTCGATATGCAAGTACAATGAAAGCTTGTGACATGGACATGAACAATCTCACGAACGCGAGATTTGGGTGAGGCGGAGCAACAGGCAATCTGCGTTGAAGCTCGTCAGGCCGGCGATCATATTTGCAGCGCCGCGCAAAAAACCGGCCCCGCAATTGCCGGGCCGGATTCTTCTGAGTCATTCGCAATCGCGAAGCGCTCTTCTTCAGTCGCGATGCTCCGGCATCGCCTTGAGCTGGTCCTTCGTCCAACTGGTGACGGCATGCACGTCGCCGTCCTCGTCGCGCATGAAATCGAGCTGGCTGGCGGTGACGGCCACCGGCTTGGCGCCGATGCCGAGGAAGCCGCCGACATCGATGACGACCTGGCTGCCGTGCAGGTGATCGACGGAACCGATTTTCTCGTCGTCAGGGCCGTATATGGTCGCGCCCTCGAGGATAGTCGGCGTCAGCTCGGCGTTCGTCAGCCTTACGTGGTTGGTGTGGTCCATGACAGTCTCCTGTGGGTTAGACAGGAGGAACCCCCGGACATGGCCAGGTGTTCCGTCCAAGCGCTTGATCGCCGCTTCCCATTTATTGCGCGAAAGCTAATATGCCTTATTTCAGAAGGCGAAAGTAATGAAGATCAATGTCGTCTATGCGCATCCATTAGCCGACAGCTACCAGGCCTCGCTCCACAATCGCATTGTCCGGACCCTCAAGGACAGGGGTGACGAGGTCGTCGATTTCGATCTCCATGCCATGAACTTCAATCCCGTGATGCAGGCCGCGGAGAGACGCGGCCACTTCGATCTTAATCAGATACCCAAGGACCTGCAGGTCTATATCGATGCGTTGAGGTGGGCTGAAGCCTGCGTGTTCTGCTTCCCGACATGGTGGTCGGGCATGCCTGCGATACTGAAGGGCTATTTCGACCGCGTCTGGCGGCCCGGCATCGCCTACGAGGTGCCGGCGGATGGCGGCGCCATCAAGCCTCTGCTTCTCAACATCCGCCGCATGGGGGTGGTGACCACGTGCGGATCGCCCTGGTGGTACACGGAACTTTATATGCAGAATCCGGGAAAGAAGGTGTTGCTGCGGGGCCTGAAGACAATGTGCGGCCGCAACGTGAAGCATCTCTACATGACGAGATATTCCGTCGAGGGCATTTCCACCGAGAAGCGGGAAGCGTTCGCGGTCAAAGTGGAGCGCCGGTTCGAGACGTTCTGAGCGACGGCATTCGTCGCCGCCAACCCAGCGTGGCGCCGGCCGTATCGGCTTTTTCCCGGCGCAGTTAGCGTTTCTTGGCCGTAAGGCTCCGTGCCGCCTGCTCGATCGCCGCGCGGTCGTTGCCCAGCCTGTCGAGCAACTCCTGGGCTTCTTCGGCCGATATGCCGGTGCGCATGGCAAGCGCCTCCACCGTCAGCACATCCGTGCTGTCGATCTCGCGCGTTTCGGGCAGCGCATCGTCCGCCGTCAGCGGCAGGGCCGCTTCGCGGTCGATTTCCATTTCGGCCTGTTGCCAGTGCCGTTCATGGTTGCCAAGGATACCGCCCTCGCGTTGAAAGATATCATAGGCACGCTGCCTGATCTTCTCGGTCCGATCGTCGTCCATCGCCGTTCCTCCTTGCGTGTCACAAGAACGCAGGACAGGGCGGAACGATCCGCGTCGTTCACGAAGTGATCGACCGGTACAGGTTTCCACCGCGTTGCCTGGCGCGCGTTACGGCCCGTATATCGCCACCGGCTTGCCGAACATGCCGGGCTCGGGTTTCACGCCCAGCCCCGGCCGCTGCGGCACGGCGATGTGACCTTGGCTGATGACGACCGGGTGCTTCTGGTCGAAATGCCCCTTGATATATTCCTGCGCGATCCAGGCGCCTTCCATGCGGCGCGGCTCGACCGTGGCGGCCAGATGCACGCAGGCCGCCGCGATGATGTCGCCGCCCCACGCGTCGTCGCAACTGTGCGGCAGCGAGCGGATGGCGCAGAGATCGCGCACCGTCGTCATCTTGGTGAGGCCGCCAAGGCGGGTGACCTTGAAGCCGAAGCCGTCGGCGATGCCCAGTGAGATCGCCCGCAGCACCGCGTTCTGGTCCTCGGTGCTCTCGTCGAGATAGACCGGATGCGTGACGCGGCCTTTCAGCGTCGCGATCTCGTCCATCGTGTTGCAGGGCTGCTCGAAGACGAAGGGGATCGCCTGGCAGAGCCGGTCGAGATGGATCGCCGCGGCCACCGTCAGGCCGCGGTTGCCGTCGACCGCTAGCCGAGCCTTGTAGCCGACTGCTTCCCAGACCTTGCGGACGACGGCCACGTCTTCTTCGAGATTGCGCCCGCCGATCTTGACCTGCAGGCGCGGATAGCCGGCCTTCACCTTGTCGGCTGCGATCCTCGCCGTCTCGTCCGGCGGGCCGACGATCAGCGAATAATAGGCCGGCACGCGGTCCGTCAGCGCCCCGCCCAGCAATGTCGAGACCGGCACGCCGAGTTTTTGGCCCAGCAGGTCGAGGAAGGCCATGTCGAAAGCGGCCTTGGCATAGCCGTGCCCGTTCAGCCTCTCGTCCATGCGTTTGGCGAGCAGCCTGATCGAGGCGACTTCCGCGCCGATCAAACCGGGGGCGATTTCGGCGACAGCGGCGCGGGCACCAAGCGCATGATGCGGCTGGTAGACCGGGCCGATCGGGCAGGTCTCGCCCCAGCCGGCAAAACCGTCATCGGTGATGATTTCGACCAGCGTCGAGTCCAGAGCCTCCACATCGGCGCTGGCCATGCGGTAGACGCCGTTTTTGACCGGCAGCTGCGCCGAATAGACGTTGATCCGGTCGATGCGCATTCTCGGCTCCCCTGTCGGCTACATCCGCGCTCTGGCTGACGTGGGATCGTAAGGCGAATCAGCAACCACCTCGGCGACCTTCCATTCACCCAGGATCGCAACATCGAGCTTCGTGCCGGGCCTGGAAAAACGCTCGGGCAGAAGCGCCAGCGCCACGTCATGCCCGAGCGCGTAGCCATAGCCGCCGGACGTGATGCGCCCGACCAGCGCGCCTTCGCTATAGAGCCCTTCATTGGCAAGGGAGCTTGCGCCGTCGGTATCGATCCTGAGCGTCACCGACCGGCGCTGGTCGTTGCGCTCCTTGTATTGCAGCACCGCGTCGCGCCCGACGAAGTCGCCCTTGTCGAGACGGATGAAACGCTCCAGCCCGCTTTCCAGCGCGTTCAGCTCCGGGTTCATGTCGCGATACATGGCGCGATAGGACTTTTCGAGCCTGAGCGACTCCAGCGCATGCAGCCCGACCAGCCGCATGCCGTGCTTCTCGCCTTCCTTCAGGATCGCGTCGAGCAACTGCCGCTGGTAGGGCAGGGGATGGTAGAGCTCCCAGCCGAGCTCGCCTTCATAGTTGACGCGCAGCAGCCGCACGTCGCTGGCGAGAGCCACGTTGCCGGTCTTGACGCCGAACCAGGGGAAGCTTTCGTTGGAAAGGTCGATCTCCGTCAGCGGCTGCAGCACCTCGCGCGCCTTGGGGCCAACGACTGTGAAGCAGCCGCGATCGTTGGTGACGTTCTTCAGGCTCACGCCGCCGTCGGCGGGGAGGAGTCTTGAGAGGTCGTCGAAATTCCAGCGCTCGGCGCGCGGCGTCGAGATAAGGTAGAACAAGTCCTCGCCGAGCCGCGCGACCATATACTCCGCCTGCACGCCGCCCCTGGTGGTCAGGTGATGCGCCAGCGTCACCTTGCCGAGCGCGGGCAGCCGGTTGGCGATGATCCTGTCGAGCCACGCGGCTGCGCCTTGTCCCGACACTTCGAACTTGGTCATCGGCGTCATTTCGACCAGGCCGACGGCTTTGCGCACGGCCAGCACTTCCTCGCCGACGAAATTCCCCTTGGCCGTCCAGCGCCAGCTATACTGGTCCTTGGCCTCGACACCCTTCGGCGCGAACCAGTTGGGCATCTCCCAGCCATTGAGCACGCCCCAGACGGCGCCGAGCTCCGTCAGCCTGTCATAGGAGGGCGCGGTCTTCTGCGGCCGCGCGGCGGGCATGTCCTGTCCCGGATATTTCTGTTCCGCATGCGTGCCCCAGGCCTCGCGCACCTTCTCGCGCGTCCAGGCCTTGTTGGCGTAGTCGCCGAAGCGACGCGGGTCGAGATCGGAGGTGTCGAGGCTGTTGCCGCCCTCGACAATGCGCTCCGACAGGTAATACCCGATCGTGCCGCCCCACAGGATGCCGCCCGGCACGCCTTCGGCGAGCCACACATTGGGCAGGCCCCAGGCCGGTCCCATCAAAGGCAGCTCGTCCGCCGTCATCTGGAAGGGGCCGCGCACATTGGCCTTGATGCCGACCCGCCCGAGCGCCGGCACCAGTTGCAGCGCCTGCTCCCAGTTCCACGACACCGCCTCGAAATCCTCTTCCAGCAGATCGGCGCCGAACCAGGCGGGCACGCCGTCCTCGGCGAACAGCTTCAGGTTCGCGGTGCGCTCGTAAGGCCCGAACATCAGCCCGTCGCCTTCCTCGCGCAGATACCCTTCGAAACCCTCGTCGCGCAGGATCGGCATCTCAGGACGTCCCGCGCGCTTGCGCTCCACCACCTCCGGCACGGCCTCGGTGATCCAGTACTGGTGCAGGATCGGGATCGCCGGGATGTCGAGCCCGAGGAGCGCGCCGGTCTGGCGCGCGTAATTGCCTGTCGCGCAGACCACGTGCTCGCAGGTGATGTGGCCTTGGTTTGTCTCAACCAGCCACTCGCCACTGGGCGTCCGTTTGAAGCCGCTGACCTCGGTGTTGAGATAAACCTTGGCGCCGAGATCCCGCGCGCCCTTGGCCATGGCATGCGTCACGTCGGCCGGCGCGATATGGCCGTCATCGGGATGGTAGAGCGCGCCGAGCATCTCTCTGTTGTCGAGCAGCGGCCAGAGCTTTCGCGCTTCGTCCGGCGTCAGCAGCTGGGCCCGCATGCCTTGCACTTCGGCGACGCTCATATAGCTCTTATATTCGTCGAGCCGGTCCCGCGAATTGGCGATGCGCAGCTGCCCGCATTTGTGCCAGCCGACCGGTTGCCCGGTCTCGGCCTCGAGGCCCTCGTAGATCTCGATGCTCCGGCTGATCATCCGCCCGACATTGACGTTGCGGGCATAAGACGGGATCAGCCCCGCCGCATGCCAGGTCGAGCCGGCGGTGAGCTGCGTGCGCTCCAGCAGCGCCACGTCGGTCCAGCCGCGCTTGGCCAGGCCGTAGAGAATACCCGCGCCGACGCATCCCCCGCCAACGATCACCACCCGCGCATGTGTCTGCATCAAACCACCAATTTTCGACCGAGCTGAGAAAACTGCGGTCGAAGCTACAGGCGCCAAAACGCCGTGTAACGCCTTCAAAAATTAGGGGTCATGATAAGCTGGATTTATGCTGCGGGTCTTGCGTTGCGAGTCCAATGCCTGCCGGCTTTCACTGAGCCTGCCCGTCCTGCGCGGTCTCGTCCTTGAAGTCGACTTTCGTTCCTGGCTTGACCATGGCGGCGAGGTCTTCGGCGTCCCAATTGGTCAGCCGGATGCAGCCATGCGAGAAGGTCGTGCCGATCTTGCCGGGGTCGGGCGTGCCGTGGATGCCATAGCTTTCGATCGAGAGGTCGATCCAGACTGATCCGACCGGATTGTTCGGACCCTTGGCGATGGTGAACGGCCGCTTGGTCTTCACCCCCTTGAATGCGAATTTCGGATTGTAATGATAGGTCGGATTGTGGACGACGCGCTTGACCTCCGCCGCGCCGCTCGGCGCCGGCTTCTCCTCGCTGCCGATCGAGGCGGGGTAGACCGCGACCGGTTTGCCTGACGGATCGAGCACGCGCACCTGGCGGGACGCCTTGTCCACCTCGATACTCACAACGGCTGCGGGAAGATCGCCGCGGCCGATATCGGGCACCACCAGCGTCTCGTCGGCCTTCCTGAAACCGGTTTTGGGATTGAGCATCCTCAGCATTTGCTCGCTGACATGAAACCGCTCAGCCAATTTCTCCCGTGCGTTGCGATAGCCGAGGCGCTTGAGGTGCGCCATCCGCTCCATGCGCGCGGGAATACGCTTGGTGAAGGGCCCGCGCACATCCTTTGCAGTGACGTCGTAACTTGTCAGCACCGGGCCGGCGAAGGTTGTGGTCAGCTTGTCCCAGGTCTCGCGCGTCAGCTTGCCGTCGGAGGGCAGTCCGTTCGCCGCCTGGAAGGCCGCGACGGCTTTGGCGAAATTGTCGGAAAGGCGGCCGTCGATCAGGCCGGGGGAGAAGCGGGCGCGATCCAGAAGGATCTGCGCCTTGAGCAGCATCGGGCTTACGCCTTTCGGCTGGCTCCCGGTGAATTGCGCCTGATTGACCGCGTCGAGGTCGAGTTTCGCTGCCTTCACTCCACCGCACGCGAGCGCGAGCGCCACCGCAACGACGAGAAAGAACCTGACCATCGATGTCACTCCGCGACAAAAGCCTGTCTCTATGACGCGGCACGGCCGATCTGGTTCCTGTCGCGGAGAGCGTACGATGGTCATCGTGAATATGCGCTTTCCCCCATATGCGTTTGAATTTTAAGCTGGAAACCAGTTCCCAAGAACGCGGATAGGTGGCATTATCGCATAAGGGCCTATGCATTTTCTGATTACATGGCCCCCCGTCCTGGTAACCGGCGGCTCCCCAACGCCCCCCGCCCGTGCCGTCGGTTGCCCCATTTAGGGATCTAATGCATGTCGCCCAGAAGTGTGCAGCGGTTCTGGGACAACGACATGCATCAAAACAAAGATTTAAAGCGCATCGCCTGAATCCGGTTCAGTGCGACGCGCTTTAGAATCCACAAATCTAGGCGGGCCTTCTCGTCGGATGAAGGAGGCGGCGTTTGCCGCCGCCTCATTCGTCAGGCATGCTTCGGCTGGGCGTTTCCCATTGTGGTGGGCGGAATTGCGCCATCCTCGATGAGGATGTCCTTCCTGCGCGCAAAGGCAACGAACACGCCTTTTGCTGTTTCTGGGTCGATATCCCCGGCCAGGGCGGCCTTGCAGGCACGGATCGCCGCCTTCTGCTCGGGGCTGTTGCCACACCAGTCGATGACAAATTGATAGGCGTCCACGACAGTGTTCAACTGACGCGGGAATCCCAATCCAACCCAGACGCGGATCGGCTTTTCGAACGGTTTAGCGAGCATTTCGAACTGCCTCCTGCAACGACCTTACGCCACCGCGCCGCCGCCGCGTCCGCCTTTGCCGGTCATCCAAGGCAAAGTGATGCTCACGTCCTCATGGATTTTGACCGACTTTGCGAAACCGCAGAACGCATCCCTGGCGGTGCTTAGTGGATAGTTGCTGTCGAATGCTCGTTGGCACGCACGCAGGGCGGTTTCATAGATGGTGCCGCGTCTGTTCTTGGGCCATTCGTAGAGAAATTCCAGGGCGTCTTCGATGCACGCGATTTCCTGGATGAGGCTGTTCCCGCTTTTCACGAAAACGGGGCTATCAAACATGCGATCGTTCATAAGATCCTCCAAGTCGAACGAACAATTTGAGCTTCGGATGGGCTAAGACCGACACCGGTCCACGCCTGGCTGTGATATGGTTTTTTGGCTTTTGACCGTCAAGGCTGCCGGCGAGTTCGAACACTTGCCGTTCACCTCGTTCGGGAAATCATTTGCTGGAATCGAGCTTCAGAATACGTCCCCGGTCCAAACGGAATATGCCGTCGGTGCCGCCTTGCTGCTCGAAATCAGTCTGAAGCTCATCCCAGGTGCCGAGATATTTTCCGCATTCGGCGCAATGGATGGGGGTTGCTGGTTGAGCGTCGGCCGGAATCTGCAAACGGATAACCCCGCAAAACGGGCATTCCAATTTATGATTCAGATACTCGGCGGTCATGGTCGCCAGCATCGCTCAATCGGCATTTCTCCGCAAGCCGCGGCATTTGGACAAGCGCCTTAGCCCGGCTCGATCTCCTCAAACAGCCAGTCCCGAAACGCCTTCACCTTGCGCTGGCGGATCGCTTCCGGCGGGTAGACCAGATAGAAGCTTGAGACCGCCTTCAGCGCATGGTCGAAGGGCCGTACCAGCCGGCCGGTGGCGAGATCGGCGGAAACCAGCATGGTGCGGCCGAGCACCACGCCTTCGCCCTGCACGGCCGACTCCACCGCGAAGGTGGCGGAATCGAAGGTGAGGCCGCTATTCGGATCGACGCCCTTGACGCCGGCGCTGGCGAGCCACGCCGCCCAGTCGATCCGGTAGCCGTCGCGGATCAGCGTGTGGTGTCTGAGGTCCTCGGGCGAGCGCAATGGATGCGGGCCCTCCAAAAGCTTCGGGCTGCAGACGGGAAACACCTCCTCGCCGGTGAGGAATTCCGAGGTCAGCCCGTGATAATGGCCGCCACCATAGCGGATGGCGACGTCGATGCCGTCGCCACGGAAATTGGTCAGCTTGCCGGTGGTCGAGACGCGCACGTCGATGTCGCCATGCGCGCGATGAAAACGGTAGAGCCTCGGCACCAGCCACTTGCCGGCAAAGCCGTCGGAGGTGCTGACGTTCAAAGTCGAGCCCGAATGACGCGAGGTCGCGGTCTGCGTCGCCAGCGCAAGCTGGTCGAGCGCCTCGCGCACGGCAACCGCATAGGGCTCGCCGACGGGGGTCAGCCGCACCGAGCGCGTCGCCCGTTCGAACAGCTGCACGCCAAGCTGGTCCTCGAGATGTTTAACCGCCCGGCTGATCGCGCCATGCGTCAGGTTGAGCTCGTCGGCGGCCCGCGAGAAATTCAGGTGCCGGGCGGCGGCCTCGAAGGCCGGCAAGGCGTTGAGCGGCGGCAGTCTGCGGGTCATGGCGAAATCTATTTGTGAGCTATGGTAACAAATACTTGCCAAATTTTGGTTTGTCCGTCGAGCCTTTTCCGCCCAAAAGTCCTCACAGCATTTGTGATCAAAGCTCACTTAAGATCAAAACTTGCGAGGACACCATGGCTACCGTTCATCCCTTCCTCTGGTTCAATCTCGATGCCGAGGAGGCGCGCGACTTCTACCTGTCGGTCTTCAAGAACAGCCGCGCGCTGGGTTCGATCGAGTTCACCGACTTCGTCGGCGGCACCAACAGGACCGTTCCGCACGCGATCTTCGAATTCGAGCTCGAAGGCCAGCGCTTCACCGCGCTCAACGCCGGTGGGGTGCCGGCCTTCAACGAAAGGATCTCGCTTTACATCGAGACGAAGGACCAGGCCGAGACCGACTATTACTGGAACGCGCTGATCGCCGGCGGAGGCTCGGAACAGCCCTGCGGCTGGCTGAAGGACAAGTTCGGCGTCTTCTGGCAGGTCATCCCAAGCGAAGCCTTGCGGCTGATGAACGACCCGGACCGCGCGAAGGCCGAGCGGGCGCGCCAGGCGATGTATTCGATGAAGAAGATCATCCTTGCCGACATCGCAGCCGCCCACGCCGGCCGCGCCTGATTTCAACCCTGATCACTCGAAGACGGAGAAGACCCATGACCGATCTCACGGGAAAGAAGATCATTGTCGTCGGAGGCAGCTCCGGCATCGGTTTCGGCGTCGCGGCCGCCGCTCTCGAAAGCGGCGCGGAAGTCGTGATTGTCGGCCGCTCCAAGGACAAGCTGAAGGCCGCCGAGAACAGGCTCGCCGGGGCAGGGCGCGTGAAGGGCATCGCCGCCGATATCGCGAACGAGGCGGACGTCGTCCGCCTGTTCGAGGAGGCTGGCGCCTTCGACCATCTGGTGGCGACGGCAGGCACGCCGCCGCCCAGTTATCCGATCGGCGAGGCCGACATGGATTTCGTGCGCCAATTCGTCGACGGCAAGCTGATCGGCGCCGTGATGCTCGCCAAGCACGCCGTGGGCACGCTGGACAAAGGCGGCTCGATGATCTTCACCTCGGGCATCAACAAGGACCGCCCGCCCGTCCCGGGCGGCTCGGTGGTTTCGGCGGTCGCCGGTTCCTTCACCTATTTCGCCCGCGCGCTGGCCCTGGAGCTCGCGCCGACCCGCGTCAACATCGTTTCGCCCGGCTGGGTCGATACCGAGATGTGGGACGAAATCGTCGGCCGGGCCAAGTCAGGCTATTTCGAGCAGATGGGCGCCCGCATCCCGGCGGGCAGGATCGCCAGCCCTGCCGACATCGCGCCAGCCTATCTCTATTTGATGCAGAGCGCCTTCATGACCGGCGAGACCATCCACATCGACGGCGGGCAGCGGCTGGTTTGACCGGGCAAGGCCGGGCCTCGGTTTGAGGTCCGGCTTTACCCGTCGGCGCCCCTCAGTGCAGGGTGTCGCTTGCGTGGCCTTCGCCGGCCAATGGCGTTCCCGGCGGAACGCTAATATACATGACGCTCGAACGAGCAGCGCCTCCGCCTCGTCGAGGATGCCATGCGAAGGGTCATCGTCACAGCCATGTGTCTTGCCGCCGCCACAGGCGCCAATGCCCATGACTGGTACCAAAACAAGGTCGATCCGGTAACGAACTTCAAGTGTTGCGGCGGTACGGATTGCCGCCCCATACCGGAGTCTTCGGTGCAGTCCAGGGTCGACGGCGGCTATGTCTATCTGCCCGATGGTTTCAACATCCCGCCAGACCGCGTGCAGGAATCGCCGGACGGCCGGTACCATATCTGCGAGAACCACTACGTCATAACCAACCAGCCCTATCTGCGCTGCTTTTTCGCACCGCGGCTCAAGGTCTCGCGACTGCTCCCACGCTAGCTGCGCGGCCCTCGATATCTGCATCGCCCCTGATACCCGTCATCCGCGGCGGTTGGGCGTTCACTTTCGTGCGAAGCTGAAGGCGAAATGGCTGCCGCGATGATAGACGGCGGCATGGACGACCGGTTTTCCGGTCCCGTCGAAACAGGTTTCAGTAATGAGCAGGGCTGGCCCGAAGTCGCGCAGGTCGTTGCGCTGCACGATTTCGTCCGGCAGCGTCACGGCTGCAACGGAGGCGGCCGACATACGCGGCTGATGGCGGTGTTTTTCCAGCAGCGCTAGCAGCGAGCCGCTCCATTCGATGTCGAAGAGGCGGCCCGGCAAAAGGCTGCGCGGTACGTAGTCCAGCGAATAGATGAGGGGCAGATCGTTGTGCAGCCGTAGCCGTTCAAGCCGGATGACGCGCTCTCCGTCCGTCAGGCGCAATTGCTGCTGGATCAGCGGCTCGGGCGTTTCCTCTGCGATGGAAAGAACCTTGTTGACGGTCTCGTAGCCATAATGGCGCGACATGTCGGTCACGCTTTCAAATACCGTGATGGGACGGTCGACCTGGACGGCGGAATTCGCGGTGACGAAGCGGCCGAGTCCATGAGTGACGGAGATGATGCCGTCCTGTTCGAGAAGCTTCAGCGCTTCGCGCAGGGCAGGGCGCGAGATGCGGAAGCGCTGTGTCAGCTGCGATTCCGTTGGCAGTCGGTCGCCGGGCTTGAGGCCTTCGGCCCTGATGAGGTCGGCCAAGCGGTCGCGGAGCTGGACCGCCAATGTGCGCGCATCCCGAAGCGGCTCGTCCAAGTCCCTCTTCCCCATTGTGCCAACTCTCCCTTTGTTGTCGGACAATCGCGCCCGGGTCAAGCGGAGGCATGCCGGAGCGATCGCGTTGCATAGCGGGAAGGCCCGAGAGCCGATCCGCAAAATTTCCCTTGAAATGTGCTTCTGCAGATGTCAGTTGTCTTACAACTTAGCTAATCGAGGGAACGATGCTCAATTTCGATGAAGCCCGGTTTGTGCGCATCCAATCGGGGGCGGTGGCCTTGCGCGAGCGCATTGAAGCCGTTGTGGCCCGGTGCCTCGCCGCCGGAGCGCAGAACATCTTCTTTCTCGGCACCGGCGGTGCGGCGATCCTGATGCATCCGGCCGCGCAATTGCTGCAGCGCCGATCCGGCTTTCCGGCTTTCCTCGACATCACCGCCGAGCTGCAGCTTACCCAGTCCGTGCACCTGACCAATAAATCGATCGTCGTGTTGCCTTCGCTCTCCGGCACGACCAAGGAAAGCGTCGCGCTCCTGGCCAGAATCAAGGAAGTCGGGGCGACGGTGATCACCTTGGTCGGACATGAGGAGACGCCGCTCGGCAAGGGTGGGGACCACGTCTTCGTCAACTTCGCCGAGGACGACACGTCCTGCGAGTCCTTCTATCTCCAGTCGCTCTTCATCGCGCTTGCAGTGCTGAAGCATCGCGGTGAGCTCGCCGAATCCGAACGGATACTCGCCGAACTGGAGCAGTTGCCGGGACTGCTGCTGGAAGTGAAGCGGAGCTATGAAAAGGAAGCCGCCGGTTTCGCGCAGAAACTGGCCGCCTCCGACTATCACATCATAACCGGCGCCGGGAATGTCTGGCCGCAGGCCTGGTATTACGGCATGTGCATTCTGGAGGAGATGCAGTGGATCCGGACCCGCCCCGTGCATGCTTCCGACTTTTTCCATGGCACGCTGGAGCTGGTGGACAAAGACGTCAGCGTGGTGCTCTTCAAGGGCGAAGACAGCGCCCGGCCGCTGGTCGATCGCGTCGAGAAATTCGTACCCAGGTATACGGACAAGTTGACGGTGCTCGACACGGCCGATTTTGAACTGCCCGGTATTTCGCCTGACGTGCGCGCGCTGGTTTCGCCGATCGTGCTCGCGACGGCGCTCGAACGGGTCAGCGCTCATCTCGAGGTGATCCGCAACCACCCGCTGACGACGCGCCGCTACTACAAGCGCGTTGCCTATTGAGCTGAGCCCTCGGCATCAGCGATTGATAGCGTAACGCAGGATATGAGCAGCCTTCGATTTGCCGCCGTCGGCGACAACTGCATCGATCGCCTCGGAGCGCCGATCGGCCGCTCGCTGGTCGGCGGCAACGCGCTCAACGTCGCCGTCCAGCTCGCCCGACTTGGCCGCTACAGCTTCTATTTCGGCGCTGTCGGGTGCGATGCCGAGGGCGAACGCACCCGCGCCGAGCTCGAAGCCAATCGGGTGGCGGTCGAGCACCTGCGCGTAGGCCAGCGCAACACCGCCTGGACCGACATCAAAGTCTTGCCGTCCGGCGAGCGTTTGATTGCCGCCGAGAATTTCGGCGCCTGCGCCGGCTATGCGCCGGACGAGGCCGAATTGGCGATCTTGGGGACGATGAATCACGTCCATATCGGCTGGCTGGACGATGGCGGTGCCTTGCGCAGGCGCCTGTCGCGGGCAGGCGTCAGCGTCTCGCAGGACATCTCGGTCAATGCCGATCCCGCCGATCTCGGTGTGGAGGGTTTGAGCATAGTATTCTGCTCGACCGACCAACCTCGCGATGCGGCGGAAGCGATGGCGGCGGATTTCCTATCGCGCGGCGCAGGCTGCGCCGTCGTCATGCGCGGTGCCGAGGGGTCGATGGCGCTGACGGCCCACGGGCGCGCCCAGACCGGCATCCGCCCGGTCGAGGTCGTCGACACGACCGGCGCCGGCGACAGTTTCATCGCCGGTTTCCTGCATGCATGGCTGGCCAGGAAGCCGCTGGTGCAATGCCTCGAAAGCGGCCGTGATCATGCCGCTCTGGCCTGCCGCCATCTCGGCGGCTTTCCCCAGGAGGGGATGCCGCATTGAAGCTCAGCGTTTGAGCGAGCGGCCGAACCGTTCCTCGATGCGGGACTGCAGGAATTCCAGCCCAATGGACAAAAGCCAGTAGATCATCGAGGCGGTGATCAGCATCTCGATATGCCGGAACTCGGTCTGGCCCTGCGTGCGCGCCAGATACATAATCTCCCAGACCCCGACCACCGAGACCAGGGAGGAATCCTTCAGCATCGCGATGAACTGATTGCCCGTCGGCGGCACGATGACGCGCATCGCCTGCGGCAGGATCACCAGGAACATCGTCTGGTTGGGGGTGAGCCCAAGTGCGGTGGCGCCTTCCGTCTGGCCGCGCGGGATGCTTTCGATGCCGGCACGGAAAATCTCGGTCATATAGGCGCCGTAGCAAAGCGACAGCGCCATGATCCCGGCGGGCACGGCCCCGATCACATAACCGACCTGGGGCAGACCGAGGTAGATGATGTAGATCTGCATCAGCAGCGGCAGCCCGCGAAACAGCGAGGTGTAGAAGGTTGCCAGGCCATAGATCGTGCCGTTCTTGGAAAGCTTGGCTATGGCGCCCATGAAGGCGATGGCCGTGGCGATGGCGATCGAAATGGCGGAAATGTAGAGCGTGGTCACCACGCCCTGCGAAATGAGGAAACCGATCTTCCTGGCGATGAAGGAAAAGGACAGATCGAAGGAGTAGAAGAACAGCATCAGCAGCACGAACAGTTCGGTCCATACGGCCACGATCTGCTGCTTGCGCCCGAGTTGCTGCAGCGCTTTCCAGTTGACGGCTACGATCAGCGCGATCAGCACCGCCGAGACGCCTCGCGCCACCACGGGGTTGGTCGCAAGCCATTCGATCGAGCCCGGGATCAGCTTGCCGATCCAGTCTGCCTTGATGCCGAGACCGTAGAGGCCCGCGGCGAAAGCGGCCAGCGCCAGCCACACGCCGATGCGGCGCGCGGCGTCCGGATAGTTGAGCAGCAGTCTGCCGATCACCTGTCGATATCCCTTCTGGTTAGCGGGGGCGTTCGTGCCACCAATCTTGTGCCTGCAGCTTCCAATAGGTGAGTTGCGCCGCGGCAAGCCCCACCGGTCCACCCGCCCAGGCCAGTCCGAACGGCGCGAACAGAAGGTAGCGGTCCGACTGGCCGAGTATCGCCTCGGCGACCACCTTGCCGGCTATCGCCGTCGTGTTGATGCCGTGGCCGCCAAACGCCGTAAGATACCAGACGCCTGGCTGCAGCTCCCCGATCTGGGGCATTAGGTGGCGAGCGTAGGCCATCAGTCCCGACCATGCGAGTTCGGTCTTGAGCGTAGCGAGCTGAGGGTAGGTTCCAACCATCTCCCGGCGCAATTCGCTCGCCAGCGCCGCGGGCGAAGCGGCCCGCGTGGTGATGCGCCCACCCCAGAGCAGCCGCTTTCCATCCTCCACGACGCGGTAGTAGTCGCCGGCCCGGCGATTGTCGCCGACGGCGTCCGTCGTCGCGATGGCGCTGGCGATGAGATCGGGAGCTTCCTCGCTCAGCATCACATAGGTCGCGATCGGCAGGATGGCCCGCTTCAGCCGGCCGACCAGCGGTCCTGTATAGCCGCCGGTGGCAAACACCGCTTGCCGCGCGCGTACTTCGCCGCTTGCGGTGCGTATGGTCTTACGCGGGCCATCGAGTCTGGCCTCGGTCGCGCTGGAGCCCTCGTGAATCCTGCCGCCCAGCCGCTCGATCTCCACGCCGACGGCGCGCAGATAGTTGAGCGGATGCATGTGGAAGGCATTGGCATCGCGCAGGCCCTGGTAGTAGCGCTCGGAATGCAGCACAGCGCGCACTTGGTCACGCTCGAAATATTCGAGCGGATAGCTGAAATCCCGTGCCAGCCTCTCCGCATGAGCCTTCAGTTCGGCGCCGCCGTCGTGACGCAGCACGCCCATGATCCCGGGGCGAGGCTTCGCTGCCGTGATGTCGAGATCCCTGATCGTCTGCCGCACGAAATCGACGCCTTCGATCGAGAGCCGATGCAGCTCTCTTGCCGCCGTCCCGCCGGCCATCGCAGCGATCTTGTCGCTGCCGGTCGCGAAGCCGGGGCTGACGAAGCCTCCGTTGCGGCCCGAGGCGCCGAAGCCGATGCTCTCGGCTTCGAGCAGCACGACCTGCTGCCCGGCGCGCGTCAGTTGCAGCGCCGTCGTCAGACCGGCCAGTCCGCCGCCGACAACGACCGTGTCGCATTCGGCCGGACCCGCGAGCGGTGGTCTGACCTTCTCGTCGGCAAGCGTGCGGCGATAATAGGTATCGGGATAGGTCATGATGGGTTCTGATGGAAGCAGGGCGGCCTTGAGGGGGCCGCCCGCGACGAGCGTCAATCGGCGCTGTAGTTCTTGCCGTACCACTTGGTGGTCAGCGTGGCCAGCGTGCCGTCTTTCTTCATCTGGTCGATGATGCCGCCGATCTTGGTGGTCCACTCGGTATCGCCCTTGTCCGCGATCACCACCAGTGGCTCGCGGAAGGCGTAATCGCCCTCCAGGATGCGCAGCGGATAACCGTTCTTGATGGCGTTTTGAGCGGTCTGCTCGGGCGCGATGACCGCGTTGAGCCGCACGCCGTCCCCAAGTCTCAAATCGTCGAAGGGCAGCATAGAATCGGCGAAAGTCCGGACCTCGCCAGGCTGCAGCTTGTATTCGATTGGCGGAAGGCCGGGAGCGTCGATCTCCAACTGGCGGCGAATGAAATCTTCCGAGGTGGTGGCGGTCTCGACGCCGATCACCTTGCCGTTTAGATCCTCCACGGATTTCGCCTTGCTGTCCTTGTGAACCACATAGACGTAGGGGCTGTAATAATAGATGCCCGCGAAATCGATCACCTTGGCCCGGGGCTTGGTCGGCGTCACCGAGCCAACGCCAAGATCATAGCGGCCCTGCCAGTGGCCGCCGGTCATGGTGGCCCATTCGGGCGTCTCGAAGCTGACCTCGACGCCCAGGCGCTTGGCGATTTCTTTCGAGACGTCGATATCGAAACCGACCAATTGGTTGCTCTCGTCCAGAAAGCTCTGCGGCGGCCAGCCGCTGTTGGTCGCGACCACCATGGCCTTCTTGGTTATGACGCGATCCAGGGTTTCTCCCGCCCACGCTGCCGACGCAAATGCGAGCGCGCCGGCAGCCAGCGCGAAACAAGCGATAAATCTCCTCACGAAACCTCCCTCGTATGTAAGATGTCTGACAACGTAACTTGTCCGTAAGGGAGAGGATGAGTCAAGCGTCTTTTCTGCGCATCATCGAGTTTCGGCTGCGATGCGCGTTCCCCGTGTTGGCCGGATTGGCATTGGTCGGATCTTGAACTTCTATGCGATCGGCCGCGGCAGCCAGCTGTTGCGCGAATTCGCGGATCAGTCGAGCCGCCACCAGTTCTCTCGGCGCTCACTGTTGATTACCGGTCCGTTGGGCGCGCCCAAATCCATGCTGAAGACGTTGCTGGTTTAATGGTGGGCACGCGCGCTCGCCCATACGTCGGCGCCGGCCGCTGCTTCTCGGGCAGTCGCCTCCGATCCGCCCCCGTGCAAACGGTCGCTTCTCGACTACGCTTAGGTCTGGAGATCGATATCCTCCGGCAGATGCTCGGCCTGCGAGTATCCGAAATAGTCCATGATTTCCCGCGCTTCACCCGCGTCGAAGCGGCTGGCCACTTCCGTCGGCAGCCTGGATCGCCAGCCGCCCCGGTAGTCGGTGATCGGCTGGTTCACCTGCGCGTGCCGGCGGGCGGAATGCGGCGTGCGAACCGCCTTTTCGCGGCCCCACACGACGGGCTGCTGGTGATAGTTCAGAATACCCGGGTCGAAGGCCACACCGATGAAGCGACACAGCCGTTCGATGGAAAGCGCCGGCGATTCAATGAAGTCCTCATAACGCCACAGGATGCTTTCGCCCTTTTCGATGCGCAGCATCGAGGCCCTGCTGTCGGCGATCCATCTCTGGAAGGCTTTGTCGAAATCGCCCTCGTAACGCTGCCCGAGCGAAGCCACGATATCCCTGCCGTCGCGCGTGACGACGATAAAGCGCGCGCCTGGGATCGTCTCGATGATCTGCCTCGTATAGTGGATATGGTTCGGAGTCTTCTCGACCCAGATGCTGCGGCGTGAAATGGCCGCCTGCAATAAAACCAGGCTTAGCTTGGTCCATCGCGCGCCGTTGCCGGAGACAAAAGCGCTTGTCTCACGCCGGATGGCGAAAATTTCAGGATGGGCGGCCAGTATACGGGCGAGCAAGGTCGAGCCCGTATGTCCACAACCGCAAATGAATATAGAAACCTTAGGCTTCGGAAGAAGCCGCACCACGCCCCTATTCACGATTTCGTCTCCCCCGGAGATTTTAATCAACATTTTTCTTCCGGGGATTGCAATAGGGAATGCTTACATGCAGTCGACGGTGAACAGATAATTGCCGCCGGCGGCTTTGACCTGGAGGGGCAGGGTCGCTGGAGTGAAAGGCTCGGATGTCAGACCGGCAGCCCGTTTTGCTTGCGCAGGCTCTTGTCGAATGCGGATTCGGGAACGAAGCGGCGCAGAAAGCTGATCTGGCGAGCCCTTTTTCCTGCAGCATAGCGCCTCTTCGGCACGGAGGCGGTCGCTGCTTGCAAGACCGTTCTGGCTACGACCTCGGGAGCATCGCCTTGCTCGATCGCTTTGCGCAGGACCGCATCCATGCCGGCACGCGCAGCGTCGTAAACATCCAGCAGCCGATCGGGCCTGGCGAGATTTTCTTCAAAGGACGTGCGTGTGTAGGCGGGCTCGACCAGCACCACGCGAATTCCGAAAGAGCGCAGTTCATGGTCCAGCGATTCGGAATAGCCTTCGATGGCGTGTTTGGTCGACGAATAGAGGGCGGAATAGGGAGCCGGAATTAGGCCCAGCACGGAACTCAGATTCACGATTCTGCCGTTCCGTTGACGCCGCATTGTCGGCAGCACCGCATTGGTCATCCGGATGACACCGAAGACATTCACATCGAACAGCGCCTGGGCCTGTGCCGTCGAGGATTCCTCCGCGCCGCCGAGCAGGCCGATGCCGGCATTGTTGACGAGCAGGTCTATGCGCCCGGCCTCGGCCAGCACCTCGTCGACCAGCTTCGATACGGACGCGTCGCCGCTCACGTCACAGGTCAGCATGGTAACGCCATCGAATTTTTCGGGAACCGCGCGACGGCTGGTTCCGAACACGCGAAAACCTGCGTTCCGCAGCGTATCGGCTGTTGCGCGCCCGATGCCGGAGGACGCCCCTGTGACAAGGGCGACGCCGGGAATGGTCTTATCCATGGAGGTCACTTTCTCTGGGTCGGATCTGGAGTTGGGCGAAGCAGGGAAGTTGAAGCGGAGCGTCGATCATGAGCCCGCCCCAGCATTTGCGCCGTGTTCGTCCCAACGCCGGAACAACGCACTGGCATTCACTCCGCCGAAGCCGAAGCCGTTACAGATCGCGTAGTCCATCTTCATTGGCCGAGCCTGGTTCGCGACGAAGTCTATTCCGTCACCTGCCGGATCGGGGGCGCTCAAATTGAGTGTCGGCGGCGCCACCTGATCCCTGAGCGCCAGGATCGTGAAGATCGCGCCGAGCCCGCCGGCGGCCCCGAGCAGGTGCCCGGTCGCCGACTTCGTTCCGCTGACCGCTATCGAGAAATCTGTTCCGAAGACGCTTTTGATCGCCTCGATTTCTCCCAGGTCGCCCACCGGCGTGGAGGTCGCGTGCGCGTTGAGATGGCGAATCTCATGCGGTGAAATCCCGGCCTGGGCGATCGCGATCTCCATGGCGCGGCGCGCGCCGTCGCCGTCCTCGGGACCGGACGTGACGTGATGAGCATCCGCCGTCGTGCCGTAGCCGACGACCTCGGCGAGCGGTTTGGCACCGCGCGCAAGCGCATGGCCCAATTCCTCGATGACCAGGATGCCGGCGCCTTCGCCCATGACGAAGCCATCCCGCGTCATGTCGAACGGCCGGGAGGCTTGGTCAGGACGGTGATTGAACGAGGTTGAAAGCGAGCGCGCCGCGGCAAAGCCGCCGAGGCTGACGACGTTCATGCATGCTTCGGTGCCGCCGCACACGGCGATATCGGCTTCATTGGCGCGGATGATACGCGCCGCGTCGCCGATCGCCTGGATGCCGGCGGCGCATGCCGTCACCGGTGCGCCGATGTGGCCCTTGAAGCCGTGGCGGATCGAGATGTGGCCCGCCGCGAGGTTCACCAGGAAGGACGGCACCGTGAACGGCGAAAGACGCCGCACGCCGCGCTGGTCGACCGTTCGCACCGCCTCGGTTATGGCGGGGAAGCCGCCGACGCCTGAAGCAATGATCGTCGCGGTGCGAACCCGATCAATTTCCGAGGCAGGCTTCCATCCCGCCTGGGCAAGCGCCTCTTCCGCCGCCGCCACTGCGAACAGAATGAACCGGTCGATTCTGCGCTGGTCCTTCGGTGCCATGAAAGCATCCGGATCGAGACCGGCTTCGGGATCTTCTTCCAGCGAGGGAACCGTTCCACCGACCTTCGCCGGCAGAGTTTCCACCATTTCGTCTGGAAGCCTGCGGATGCCCGAGCGGCCGGCCAGGAGGCGCGCCCACGATGTTTCGACATGGGCGGCCAGGGGCGTGACCGCGCCCATGCCTGTTACAACAATACGTCGCATCTATGCTCCTGTTGGCACGCGCTCGTGGTCCCATGCGGGCGATCTTGCGCTGCTTTCGATCCTGGTCACGGCCTGACGATCCGCGCCGCCGCGGCGCGCCGGAATGGCGGCGCCGGAGGCTTTCATCCGGCCACGGTTTCGCGAACTTGCTGGCCTGCCGCATTCAGGAAGGCTTGCGCGAGTTCAGGGTCGTTGACGACGCGCGACAAGAGGAGCGCACCGACCATGGTCGAGAGAACCGCCATGGCCTTGTCATCGGTTTTTTGGCCAAGTGTCGCGGCAATCATGTGTCCGACCATCTCGAGATACGCCCTGACGCCGGTCTCGAAGGCCGCCTTAATGTCGGTGCCCTGTCTGGCTGCATCCGACCCGAGCGCGGCGACTGGACAGCCGTCCATCTTTTCATCGCGATGGCCCATGCTGAGGTAGAACGCGATCACCGCACCGAGCGGGTCTTGGGGACTGGCTGCGATGGCTGCCGACCATCGGCCGGACGCGCTCTCCAGTGCCCGCTCCGACGCTTGCGCCGCCAAATCCTCCTTGGATGCAAACTGCTTGTAGAAGGCGCCCTGGGTGAGGCCCGCGCCCTTCATCAAATCTTTTAGCCCGATGCCGTCAAAGCCGTGTTCGCGGAAAAGGCGGCTTGCCACATTGATGACGGTCTGGCGATTTTCCTCAGCCTGAACGCGGCTTACGCGCATCGTCGGCCTCCTGATTTTAGATTGCGTTCGTAATCTTTAATTCGTTTGGCGTTCGAGCGCAATCTATTTTCCGGGAGGCTGTCCTGCCGCCGACGCAGAGCCGTTTGGCAAGCTCATGCCCGATGACGCAGCGCCTCGACGATCACCGCCATCGCCGGCGAAAGCTGACGCCGGCTTGGATAGTAAAGATGGTATCCGGCGAAGGGCGGGCTCCAGTCGCCGAGCACCAGTGTCAGGCGTCCCTCGGCGATATGGCGGCTGACGAGATTTTCCGGCACATAGGCGATGCCGTAGCCGCCGATCGCGGCATCGATCATGGGAAGGGTCGTATTGAAGGTGAGCTGGCCTTCCACCCGCACCCTGAGATCGCGGCCATCCTTGGCGAATTCCCAGGCATAGAAGCCGCCGAAAGTGGCCTGGCGCAAATTGATGCAGTCGTGCCCGACCAGCTCCTGAGGCGTCCCGGGGGCAGGGTGGCGCGAGAAATAATCCGGCGAGGCCACGGCCACCAGCCGCCAGTCCGGACCGATCCGCACCGCGATCATGTCCCTGTCCACGCTCTCGCCGAGCCGCACGCCGGCGTCGAAGCGCTCTTCCACGATGTTGCGCATGCCGTTGTCGCTGTAGAGCTCGACCCTCAGGTCGGGATAGCCGCGAAGTACCGGCTCGAGCCTCGGCCAGACGATCGTCTGCAGCGCGTGGTCGGACAGCGTGATGCGTACCGTTCCGGAGGGCTTGTCGCGGAAGGCGATCAGGCTCGAAAGGTCGGACTCGATCCCTTCGAAGCGCGGCGCAAGCGATTGGAACAGCCGCTCGCCCGCTTCGGTCGGTGCCACGCTTCGCGTCGTGCGGGTCAGAAGCCGCACGCCGAGCCGAGCCTCCAACTGCTTTATGGTGTGGCTGAGCGTCGACTGTGACGTGCCGAGTTCCGCCGCCGCCTTGGTGAAGCTGCGCTCGCGTGCGACGGCCAGGAACCACAGCAGATCCTTCACGTCCTGGCGCTGCATGGGCACCGTTTCCTTTGCCGTCCTTGGTGAACTGGCCATCGCCAGCCACGTCGTTCAGGCCGGCCTACGTCCTTTTTCCGGTCAATTCATATCATGAATCGATAAGTTCATGCAGATTGGAGCGACTAATCGAAATAGTGCCCGGGATTTATATAGCCGTCAGCGAAATCACTGGAGGGCTCGACGGCGAGCCGGAGCGCATGGACACGACCTATGACAGCGGGCTGGTGAAAGCACCGAGCGCCTGGGGAGCGGTGACGTGTCTGTCCCTGCTTACCTTCGTGCTGGTGGCGTCGGAATTCATGCCGGTCAGCCTTTTGACGCCCATTGCCGCTGAGCTGCGCATCACGGAAGGCCAGGCAGGCCAGGCGATCTCCATTTCGGGCTTCTTCGCGGTCGTCGCCAGCCTCTTCGGCAACGCGCTGCTATCGCGGCTGGACCGGCGCACGGTCGTGACGCTCTATACCGCCGTTCTCGTGGTCTCCGGATTGGCGATCACCTTGGCGCCCAACTATCTGGTCTTCATGCTCGGCCGGGCCCTGATCGGCGTGTCGATCGGCGGCTTCTGGTCGTTGTCGACCGCCATTCTGGCCCGCATCGTCCCGGGGGCCGACCTGCCCAAGGCGATCGCCATGCTGCAGGGCGGAACGGCATTTGCCTCTGTGATCGCAGCACCCCTCGGAAGCTTCCTCGGCGGCCTGATCGGCTGGCGCGGCGCCTTCTTCATCGTCGTTCCGATCGGCCTCGCCGCGATTGTCTGGCAGCTTGCCGTGCTGCCTAAAATGCCTGCCGGCAAGCCGGCCTCGGTCGGCCGCATGTTCGGCCTGCTCGGCAATCGCGTGTTCGCCATCGGCATGGCGGCCACGACGCTTGCCTTCATGGGGCAGTTCTCGCTCTCCACCTATCTGCGTCCGTTCCTCGAAGGCGTCACCGGTCTCGACGTCAACACCCTCTCGATGGTCCTGCTCGGCCTCGGGCTCGCCGGGCTCGTCGGCACCTCGATTGTCGGCTTCCTGCTTCGATCGCATCTCGCGGCAGTGCTTATCGGGCTGCCCGCCGCGTTGGCGATCATCGCGCTGACCTTGATCGCGCTCGGTCCGTTCGCCATCGCGACCGCTCTCCTGCTGATCCTCTGGGGCTTGTTCACGACGCCGATCCCGGTGGCCTGGAACACCTGGATGGCCCGCATGATCCCCAACGATCTCGAGGCGGGGGGAGGGCTGCAGGTCGCGCTTATCCAGTTCGCCATCACTTTCGGCGCCTTCAGCGGCGGGCTGCTGTTCGATGCCGCCGGCTGGTGGAGCCCCTTCGCGCTTGGCGCGCTGTTGCTGATTGGCTCGACGCTGCTTGCGGTCGCGGCGACAAGACGCGGGAGCTCCCATTCGTGAAGCGACAGCCGCTCAACCGCCGCATGTTATTTGGCGCCGTGCTTGCCACCGCGACCTTGCCGGGAGTGGCAGGCAGCCAAGAGGGCTGGGACCCAGCCAGCCAGGAGCCTGCCCAGATGAAGATCAAGATGACATTCGGCGACCATGCGATGACCGCCACGCTCTACGACAATCCTTCGGCGCGGGATTTCTTTTCCATGCTGCCGCTCCATCTCACGATCGACGATTACAGCAGCAACGAGAAGATCGCCTATCTGCCGCGCAAGCTGACCGAGGAGGGCAGTGGTCCGTTCTCAAACGAGCAGCCCTACGACCTTTGTTACTTCATGCCATGGGGCAACCTGGCCATGTTCTACGCCGACTATCGCCATCCCGGGCTGATCAGGCTCGGCCGCTTCGACGAAGGCGAGCATGCGCTGCACATTCGCGGCAAGTTTCCGCTTCGCATCGAACGCATCTGACAGGAGATTATCATGGACATTCTTCGCGCAGGCACGAGGCCTTCCGGCAAGGGGCCGGCGGACTGGTTCACCGGCACGGTG
Organism: Mesorhizobium australafricanum; assembly: GCF_033977265.1. Taxonomy (NCBI): domain Bacteria; kingdom Pseudomonadati; phylum Pseudomonadota; class Alphaproteobacteria; order Hyphomicrobiales; family Phyllobacteriaceae; genus Mesorhizobium; species Mesorhizobium australafricanum. The sequence continues at coordinate 232,786 of NZ_JAVIIT010000008.1, forward strand.
CGGATCGACCCGCTCTTCAACCCCTTCGACGCCGCGCGGGTGCAGGGCGCGCAGGTGACCTTCGAGCCCGGCGCACGTACCGCCTGGCACACGCATCCGCTCGGGCAGACGCTGATCGTCGTCTCCGGCCGCGGCCGCGTCCAGCGCGAGGGCGGCCCGGTGGAGGAGATCCGGCCCGGCGACGTCGTCTGGTTCGCGCCCGGCGAAAAACACTGGCATGGCGCGTCGCCCGATACCGCCATGGTTCACATCGCCATCCAGGAAACCAAGGACGGCAAGGTCGTGGACTGGCTGGAACATGTCAGCGACGCCGACTACGGCGCCTGACCTTCACCAAACCGAACGAAAGGAAAGCAAAAATGCTCGGAACCGTTCTTTACAAGCCGGGCGACATTCGTTGCGAGGAAGTCGCCGAACCGAAAATCCTGCGCCCGACGGACGCCATCATCAAGCTGTCGGCGAGCTGCATCTGCGGCTCGGATCTGTGGCCCTATCGCGGGCTGCAACCGGTCGAAGGCCCGATGCATATGGGCCATGAATATTGCGGCATCGTGGTCGAGGTCGGCGCCGAGGTGCGCACGGTGCGCCCCGGCCAGTTCGTCGTCGGCTCGTTCTGTCTCTCCGACAACACCTGCCCGCACTGCCGCTTCGGCTTCCAATCCTCCTGCGAGCAGCGCGAGTTCATGTCTGGTGCGCAGGCGCCCTATGCCCGCGTGCCGCTGGCCGACGGGACGCTGGTGGCGACTTCGGAGGTCCCGCCGGCCGAGTTGGTGCCCGACCTTTTGGCCGTCTCGGACGTGCTCGGCACCGGCTGGTATGCCGCCGACGCGGCCGAGGTCCGTGAAGGATCGACGGTGGTGGTCGTCGGCGACGGCGCGGTCGGCCTGATGGGCGTTCTCGCGGCGAGCGAAATGGGCGCGGAGCGCATCATCGCCATGAGCCGGCATGAGAGCCGCCAGAAACTCGCCCGCGAGTTCGGCGCCACCGACATCGTGGCCGAACGCGGCGAGGAAGGCATCGCGCGCATCAAGGACCTCACCGGCGGCGTCGGCGCGGACTCGGTGCTGGAATGCGTCGGCACGGCCGAATCCTTCGACCAGGCGCTGGCTTGCTCGCGCCCCGGCGGCACGATCGGCTATGTCGGCGTGCCGCATGGCGTCAGCTTCGACGGCCAGAAACTGTTCTTCGGCCAGAAGCGCATGCTGGGCGGTCCGGCGCCGGTGCGCCGCTTCCTGCCCGACCTGATGGACCGCGTGCTGCAAGGCCGGATCAAGCCCGGCAAGGTCTTCGACCTCAAGCTGCCGCTGGCCGACGTCGCCGAAGGCTACCGCGCCATGGACGAACGCCGCGCCATCAAGGTCATGCTCGAGGTGTAGGCGCTACCGCGGCTGCTAGCCCTGCTGATCGAGGCGATGGCTGGCAGCCGCATTGGCTTGTGGTCTCAGCGTTCGCAAACCTCGGCCCATAGCTTCGTGGCGAAGCCGAGCTTGTCGAGCGCCCACGACGCGTCGGTCACCACCGCCTGGCCGTTCCGGCACTTGTAGGAATAGACGGCGTCGTGGCCGGTCGCGAAGGCCGGCACGCAGTCATTGTGACCTCTTCGGGGTGACCGGAGCAAAACGCGCAAGAAACCGTTAGATCCGATGATGCAGGTTGCAGGAAGAGGCACGGATGGCGCAACTGGTCAAAAAGCAGGAACCGCTCGCCTTCCGCTTCGCCGATGACGGGCTGGTGCCCAACCATCCGCGCTGGCCGATGCTGGTCTATCCCGGCGCGGTGCGACTGCCCGACGATGTCGATCCGGCTGCCGTCCTTGAGGATGTTTTCGGCGCCAATGGCTGGGGCGATAGCTGGCGCAACGGCATCTACGGCTTCGTTCACTATCACTCGCGCATCCATGAAGTTCTGGGCATCGCGCGCGGCGCCGCCGAGGTCCGCTTCGGCGGCGACAGGGGCAAGGTGCTGGAGGTCAAGGCGGGCGACGTGGCGGTCCTGCCGGCGGGCACGGGCCATCAACGCCTGTCCGCCTCCGCCGATCTGCTCGTCGTCGGCGCCTATCCGCCTTTCGGTACATACGATCTATGCCGCAGCACGGCGGAGCATGCCGAGGCGTTGCGCACGATCCCCAAGGTCGGTCGTCCCGACAAAGACCCGGTTCATGGCAATGATGGCCCGCTGCTGAAATTGTGGCAGGACGGATGACCGGCAAAGAGCCTTAGCGAAGGCACGCGCGGCTCAACGCCTACGGATAATGCTCCTTCTTCGGCGCGTAGATCGCCGGGTCGAAATCCAGCCCCTTCGGCAGCTTTTGGCTTGAGCACTGCAGGTGCATCTGGCGGGCGAGCAGCCGTCGCTGCTGCTGCTCATGTTCTTTGACCGCCGCCACCATCCCCATGCTGTAGGGCCCAAGCAGGACACCGAAACCCCAACCGGGGTGCTCCTTCTCGCGCTGCGCATAATCTGATGCCGCGGCACGGGCCTGCTGGCATTCCGGCGTGGCCCATTTCGGATCCTGCTGCGAAAGCGAGGTGCCATAGTCGGCCGGCGAGGACACGCATCCAGCCACTGCCGCGCTCAACGCGACGACCACCGCAATTCTCATCGTTTGAGTCCCCGCGAATTTCGGGCAGACACTACACGGAACGCATCTTCGCACAAGCGAGACGGTCTCTAAAGCAGATGGAGGGACCGGCCGCCGCCGCCGTCCTTCAAGCTGCATTTCCCGAATCTTTTCAGCGCCTCGTTCCGTTTCCACCCGCGGGTTCGTCCTTGGGTTAGCCGCCACGAAAGAAGGAGAGCCGCAATGGCTGGAATGGTCGTTATCTACAAGCAGCCGGCTGACGCGGAAGCGTTCGACAAGCACTATTTCGGGACGCACATACCGCTGGCCAAGAAGATTCCGGGTCTCAGGAAATACGAGGTCAGCCAGGGGCCTATCACAGTGGTGGCCGGACCGTCCGACGTCTACCTGATCGGGACGCTGCATTTCGACGATCTCGAGGCCATGAAGAAGGGTTTCGCGAGCCCGGAGGGAAAAGCCACCGGGGCGGATCGCCGGCTTTACGCACCTGACGACTCCGGCGTCCAGATGTTCCTTTTCGACAGCAGGGAAGTCTAATGCATGTCGCCCAGAAGTGTACCCGGTACTGGGACAACGACATGCATAAAAACAAGGGCTTAAAGCGCGTCGCCTGAATCCGTTTTGAGGCGGCCTGAGCCGGCCCGCCAACTATTTCCCCGATCGGCCATCGCCATTCAGTCGCAACCGGCGTAAGGTCCTTTATCGGTGGCTTCTGGAACGGGCGCCGCCGACCGAGGGCGGCCAAAGTGCCCTAGCCCCAATAAGAAGGAGGACGCCATGTCTTCCACTCACCTGACATCGGAGCAAAAAAAGGCCAGCGAGAAAATTCTCGCCGAGGTTCGCCCTGCTTTGATCGATGGCAGCCGCCGTCGAACGGCTGCCGCGCGCTTTCTTCTTGCACGCTTCGATGGTGAACCGGAAACGCATTTGCGCGCGATCTTGGGCGCGTACATGAAAGGCTTGGACTCGCACCAGGACGCCCTCGCTCAATGGAAAAGTGAAGACGGCGCCGTAGGAACCGCACCGCGAACGGAGGCGCGGCGCTGGATCGACAACGATACGAGTGGAATGCGACGGCGCGACCGCGAGACGGCAGCGCGCCACCGGTTGATCTAGGCGGCAATCCGTGGAGACCGACAGATCGCTTGAAGACGACGAGATAGGCGTCGTTTGCGCCGGCTGCACCTATGAGACACGCAAAAGCATCGGTTGGCTGCGCGCGCACACGCAGGTGGAATGCGCGGGCTGCGGCGCCATTATCGATGTCGAAAGCAGAAACTTCCGCATGATCGCGACCGACCGGGGATATCGTTCCGGAGATTAATGCATGTCGCTCAAAAGTGCGCAGCGGTTTTGGCAGAACGACATGCATCAAAAAAAGACTTTAGAGCAATTCCGTCAGCAGTTGCGCCGAAACGAATATGGAACGGTTAGCTTCGATGAAGCTGAACCGCACCGGGTGTCTTTTCAATGGGGAGAAGGTGCAGTCGGTTCAAGCCGATCCGGCGGCGGGACCAGCCCTTCGACGGGCGACGGGCAGGAGCTTTTTCTTCGGAGCGGGAAGCAGCCCTTCACGTTGCGCCTGCTTGCGGGCGAGCTTACGCGCCCTTCGGATAGCATCGTCCTTTTCCCGGTTGCGTCGTTCCGAGGGTTTCTCGTATGCCCGACGCCGCTTTAGTTCGCGCAGAAGACCCTCGCGCTGCAGCTTCTTTTTCAGCACCCGCAGGGCCTGATCGACGTCATTGTTCCGCACGTCAACTCGCAAATTCATCTCCTCAGCTGCCGTTAGCTTCAAAGCTACGGCTGTTGTCCGGGGTCTCTTACCCGAGCCACATCACCGCCAAGACACACGAGGGGGTAGATGGGGCATCGCCCCGTTCGATCACCCGGGTCGCGCATGTCCGCGGGTTCGTTGTCACCGCATATCGGCGGCCGTTATGGTGTAGGTGGTCCGCCGGCCGCCCGAGTAGAGCTTTCGTGCGCTGGTGTGGATGGAATGCCGCGCCGCGTCGAAGGCCACCAGGCATGCGGCCTCCGCCATTCCCGGCCCTTGGCGACCCCTTGGGGCCAATGCATCGGCTTCGATGAAGAATGGCACCGTGAACATGCCGTCATGACCGATGAAACGAACCGCATTGCGCGCTTCGTCGAAGCTTCGACTTGGGTTGGGAAATTCGAGCGGCATGATCACTCTCCATCAGCTTTCGGCGATCGGCCGGATGACGGCCCGGCAGCCAGTATCCGCGTCTTCGTTGCGACGATTGAGGGACAACATGCGGCGCGTGGCATCCGAACGGCTCATGCCGGTCATGCAATGGCCTCGGACCACCGCCGGAACGCCGGTGAAGACATGATAGATGCTCCAGGTGCCATCCGGCTCGACCCGCCGGCCATATAGCTCATCCACAAGGCGTTGCCCGGATGCTTCGCCCTCGGTTCCGCAAACGACAGCCGCCGGCAATTCAACGTCGGGGCCATAGCTGCGGCCATTCATGGCGGTGTCCTTCGTGGCGATTGTCGTTCGCGCCGGGTTGTCGTTCGTGCCCAGCCGGACGGGATAAAGCCCGCCTGCGCGGGTGTCGCCGATCGGCAACATGTCGAGCGTCGGCGAATAGGCTCGCGCAACGCAAATCGCCTTGTCGAGATATGGGAATCGCGCATCTCGCGTGCGGCGATTGCCTGCGCATCATCCTGCGTGCGGGTGCTGTAGAACTCGATCACGATCTTCACCGCTTGTCGCTCGTCAGGTCTGGCTCCCGCCACGCGGGCCATTGGCTTTCGGCGCAAGCTTTACCTTGTTGCCGAACGGGCTGTCGGCCTTCAGCAGCGCCTTGGCTTGTTTCGGTTTTCGGACCTCGCGATTGCTACGCTTTTGTCCCTTGGCCATTGCCGAATGTCCTTTTGAGAAGAGCTGCATCTTCGTCGTCCCGCGATACGCGCACGGGTTCGATGTTGTCCTCCGTCGCCATGCGCTCGTAGCGCTCGGTCTCGCTCCGGATGCGATACTGGAGAGAATCTCCCCGAGCCGGGAGCCGGCCCGTGATCTGATAGATCTCGCCGGACTGCGGAACCGTGTTGAAGCTGGCCTTCAGCCGAACGCTTTGCCCCAGTGCATAGCGGTGGATTGCGGGCTCGCGGCTGACATGACGGCTGTTGAGCCTGCCAGAGCGTGTCGTGATCATGATTGTTTACTCTCCTGTTCCACAGCGACCTTGTGGAAGCCGGGTCGATCGGCACGGATCGATTAGCCTTGACACTTCCAATCGCCCAGCTCGCGGTGGCAGCGCCTCCTGGCTGCTGAACGCCAACGAAAGAACGCTCCCAGCCTCTGTGGCGCGATTATCGTGTGCGCGTCCTTCCGAAAGCCGGCAGGGTGCTAAATTGTTAGGGTATCAGCCCCGGAACGACATACCTGCTGCCAGTACATCCGTGGTCAACAAGGATTTGTTCCGAGGTCGAGACGAGTAAACGCTCGCGCCGGAAAGGCGCAACACGTTTTAATCGAGAATTCGGAGTAAAATGGCGGGGTCTCTGACACCGCTCGAGCCAAATCGGCCAAATCAACGAATTCTACATCTAGACCTGAATTGCGAGTTAAACAAGGCATCTGCCGGTTTTATTTTTGGTCACTCACGGAATTTCTTGCCGTTGGCCAGTCGATAAAGAAGGCAACATTCGAGCTGCAAGTGCCAGGGCCGCCCATTGCGGCCGCCGGCCTGGCCTCACCTGGCGGGCATCGCCTTCGCGCTCTCAAAACTTTCGGCTCAAATAAGGCGACCCTGCAAGCCCGAACCGCCACTCGAATTCCACCGCCTTGGTGAGCCCGATCCGGCGGCCGCTGACGATCGCGGCCGGATCGGTCCGCGATGGCGCAAATTCGAAGGGCGGCGCGGTCAGCGGCAGCCAATTGTGCGAGCCGTCGATGCCCAGCGCCTGGCAGAGCTTGCCGGGACCCGAGCAGAGCAGCCGGTCGTCATCGGTGGCGCGCCGGCCGCGCATCTCGGCGATGCCGGATTGCGGTTGGATCGCCCGGATCAGCACCGCGCTGCCCGGCAGGCACACCGCATTCAGGCACCAATGCAGGCCGTAGGAGCGGTACACATAGGCAGTGCCGGGCGCGCCATACATCGGCGCGTTCCGCGGCGTGCGGCCACGATAGGCATGCGAGGCGGGGTCGTCGGGCCGGTACGCCTCGGTCTCGACGATGATGCCGCCGACACCGGCGAGCGCAAGCGTGGCGCCGATCAGGTCGCGTGCCACCGCGAGCGCGTCGCGCGCGAAGAAATCGTGCGGTGGACTGGAGCCGTCGTCAGGTGGCACTACGGTAACCTTCGTCGGGCGGGTCATGGTCATATTCTGCCTATCCCGCTGCGCTTGTTACTCACAGCCGCATCGCGGCGCGGCTATGATCCCCGAAGCCAACAGTGGATGAGCAGGATCTACAAACGCTGCTGCGCGTGCGACAAGGTTCGCCACGAGGTCTCCGCCAGCAATCACCAGAGCACTAGTTGGGTCAGTCTCGCAAATCAGCACACGATGATGGCCAGATAATTCGGCGAAGCGAGGCCGAGCATGATTGCATCACGTGTGATAATCGGGACCTTTCTCACGCGCGCCGTCGCTATCAAATAGCAATCGCCAGGGTCCTTATGGTCGGTATCGGTTATGACCGACGCAGCCTCGCAGGCGATACGCTGTTTGATGGGGACGATCTTTGCTCCTGTGGCCGTCACCGCCGCCGAGAACCACTTGGAGGGCGTTCCAGCACCGAGATTGGGCGGATCCTTGTGCGCTGGCTTGCGAGAGGCGATCGCGTGTCGAGAAGCGCTCCCGGCAAGAATTAGTTCTTGGTGGCTGGCTTACGCGTCTTGTCTGAGCTGCTTTTGAATGCCTGCTCAGCAATCGGCTTCGTAAGATCCAAGCCTTTTTTCAGGGGCAGTTGCGATGACTTCATCGAGTCAGCGCCACGCACCTCGACGAACCGACCGCTGCGCGAATCGCGTACCGCCCACTTGCCAGTTGGTTCCTGTTTGATCTGTGCCTTTGTCATAGACTCAATATAACGACAAATCGCTGTTGGTGCGAGCGTTTCGACGCGCGCCGGCTCTTCTGAATGAGGTATTGGGCGTTCGATCAGCCCAGCAGATTGCGCGCCGCGCGCATGAAGATCCGCGATCCGATCGGGATCAGGTCGTCAGGAAAATCATAATCGGGGTTGTGCAGCGACGGGGTGCGCTCGCCGGCGCCGAGGAAGAACATCGCCGATTTGGCGCTGTGGCCGAAAATGCCGAAATCCTCCGAGGCGCGCATCGGCAGCATTTCCTCGCTGCGCGGAACACCTTCCTCGTCGAGCGCGCGGTTGAGATGCTCGACCGCGTCCGGCGCGTTGACGCTGGCGACGAAAATCTCGTGATAGTCGAAGCGCACCGAAAGACCGTGCGCGGCGGCGATCTTTCCAGCAAGCGCTTCCGCGGCCGCGACCTGCTCGGCCATGCGCTCGTCGCGCCTTGTGCGCAGCGTCGCCCACACCTCCGCATAGCCCGGCGCGATGCCGAACACGGCTTCACCCATCGAACAATGGGTGACGGTCACCATGCCGAAATCCTCATCAGTGAAGGTGCCGCGCCCGAGCGCGGGCAAAGCCGGCATCAGCTCGCTCACCGCCGGCATCGGCGAGGTGCCGGTTTCTGGCATCGAGGAATGCGCGGTCTTGCCTTCGAGCACGATGCGCATGCCGCGCGAGGCGCAGTTGACGGTGCCTGCCTTCAGCCGCGCCTCGCCGAACGGCACGCCCGGCAGGTTGTGCAATGAAAAGGCGAAGTCCGGGGCGATCTCGGAAAAGCGCGGATCGGCGACGACGCCGGCAGCACCGTTGCCAGTTTCCTCGGCCGGCTGGAACATCAAAACGATGCGGCCGCGCGCCGGCCTGTCGCGCCCGAACTGGCGGCCGAGCGCGGCCAGGATCGCGGTGTGCCCGTCATGGCCGCACATATGCGACTTGCCCGGCACCTCAGAGGAATGCTCGACGCCCGAAAGCTCCTCGATCGGCAGCGCGTCGAGCTCCGAGCGGAACAGCACCGTCGGCCCGGCCTGCCCACTGTCATAGACCGCCGCCACGCCATGGCCGCCCAAGCCGGTCAGCACCTTGTCCGGCCCGGTATCGGCGAGGAAATTCACCACCTCCTTGGCGGTCTTCTCCTCCTCGTTCGAGATCTCCGGCTGCCGATGCAGCTTGCGGCGCCATTCGGTCAGCTCGACGATGTCTCGATTGGTCAGGGTCATGGGTTGGCTCCGCTGGGCTTCCCGATCACACAAACACGATAGGGTCTTTCTCGCGCCGTGCCATGCCGATCAAATCCGATGGGCCATCGGCGCATCCTTCATGTTCGAGACTTCCAGCGACGAAGCCGGCCTCGTTCGCCAGATATGGGGCGGGCAAGTCGAATGAGTTTTATCGCGCCACCTTCACCTGCGGCAAATCTCGGCTGATCGGGCGAAAGCCGACGCCGTAATACATGTTCCGGGCGGCCGGGTCCGCAGGCGCGCCACGGCATGCGACCAGCATGCGTCTGGCGCCGGCGGCTTTTGCCAGATGCATGCCGTGCAGTTGCAAGGCCGTGCCCAATCCACGCCGGCGGAAATCGCGATGCGTGCCGACGGGCTCGAATTCGGCGGTCTGCGTCAGCTCGTCCAGCCAGATGATCGCGGTCGCGGCCAGCGTGCCGTCGCGCGCGGCGACCAGCACATGCAGGTCCGTCCGGTACGGCCAGGTCCGCCGTACGCGCTCGAACGCCGCCTCGCTGAAACGCGACGCATGCCAGGCGTCGCGATGCGCCTGGACCGCGTCAGTCGGCGGGACGTCGTTGGCGGTGACAAACCGAAACCCATCGGGCAGCACCGGATCGGGCACATCGGTCAACTCCCTTGTGTTGAACTGCACCCAGGAGCCGTCATCCGAGCCGGCTTCCGCATCGAAGGCGTAGCCGTGCGCGGCGACGGTTCGGTGCGCTTCGATGTCGGCGGATTGCACCGTCAGCAGCCGGTCGACGTTCCCGGCGACATCGTCGTACCAGTCGAGGATGTCGCCGAGCAGCGCAACGCGCTCCGGATGCGTCTGCCAGATCAGATTGGCCGTCTCGACCTCGATCACGGCGCCGTCGCCGCGCGGGATCTTGTGAGGCAGGTGAACCCATCCCCACGCCACCAGCCGGCCATCGGCGAACCACAGCCGGTGCCGCCAGAACCGGCCGAGCACGTCGAAATCCTTGGCCCAGACCCAGGCCAGCTCGCCGACCGTCGCGTCGCCGTTGAGCAGTTCAGGCCTCAGCGCCGTCACCTCCTGGGCGAGGCCTTGCATCAGCCTGAGCTCGGTCGGGCCAAGAGTTTCCATGCTCATTTGCCTGTTTCAGATTGGCGTCGACTTCGATCCCGATCGAGTTCTGCGTTGGGCGTCGCCGAAGCTATGTGGATTTCGGGCGCTGACGCAATCCTTAGCCAGGGAGATCGTCAATGGTTCACCAACCATGCCTGACCGGCTCTTCATCAATACTTCACCATAGGGACAACGGTCACGGAACCTTCCTGATTGCTGTGGACTTCTGGGGGGTTCACCCGTGAATTCGAATGAAGAGGGTCCCGGCATGAAAGTCACCGCAGCAGGCATCGACCGCATTAAGATCGGCAATGCGGACGCGAGCGGCCAAGGCGCGCATTTCGTCGTTTGGCTTTATCTTCAGGTCGACGAAGGCGGCACGCAGACCGGTCAGGAACTGGTGGTGTCGGTGCCCTACGACGCGCAGATGACGTTCGACGATCTCGCCACCCAGGCTTTCGAGAAGGCGCATGCCATGCTTCGCGCCTGCTGCGAGATAGATGAAGCCATGTGGTGGAAGCAGTTCAACCGCAGCCTGGCGCCGCTGCCCGAATGGACGCCCGGCGCCCAGTAGTCGGCAGCCAGCCACTGAGGCTGGCCGAATTGCCCGAACACTGACCAATGCAGATCGCGGGGTTCGACTTCGCATCATCTGCTTCCGGTGCATGACGACCTCCAGCTGCCGTCTGCGTGAGACAGCAGCTCACTTCCGTGTTGAGCCGGCCTCCCGCCGCCTGCGAGGCGCACCTCGCAGCGCTGCCCCTGACCGAGAAATGCACCGTAAACCGCTGAAATCCTTAACACGATTTTCATTCCACTGGCCTAACCAGTAGGGCCATGACAAGGCAAGACGAGCGGCTGGTTGCAGGTCCCTCTTCCGGGGGACAAAGCGAAGCCGTGGAAGCCGGCATCCTGCGCGATCAGCTCGCCGACCTCAGCAAGGGCGTCTTCATCTCGATGCCCGTCGGCACGGTGCTATCGGCCCTGATCCTGGCCGTGCAGCTCTTGTCGGGCGGCGGCCCTGCCGCGGTGCTGTGGTTTGCCGTGGTCGCCGTGATAAATGGCGCGCGCGTGGTGCTGGCCGCCGCCAAGCCGGACGTCACCGGCGACAGGCCGGATGTGGCCGGCGACCGGCTTTCCCTTTATGGCCTGCTGGCGCTGGCATCGGGCGTCGCCTGGTCTTTTCTGGCGTTGCTGAGCGACGGATACACCACGGCCCAGGCGCCGCTCTATCTGATCGTCCTTGCCGGCGCCTCGGCCGGTTCGGTCACCTACTGCACCTCCTACGCGCCGGCTTCTATCAACTTCATCACGCTGCCGCTTCTTACCGCCGCCGGCTGCGTGCTGGCCAAAGGCGGCGTCGAGAATTATGTGCTCGCCTTCACAATCCTGCTCTTCCTCGGCGGCATGATCAGAGGCGCGCTTCTGGGACAATCCCGCTTCCGCGAGACGAGCCGCCTCAAATACGAGGCGCGCGAGTTCGCCGCCGAGATGGAGCGCAACTCCAGGCGCGACCCTCTGACGAATTTGCTCAACCGGTATGGGCTGGAGCAGGCGATCGCCAAGCTCGGGATTTCCGACGGCCCCTTCGTGGCCATGCTGATCGACCTCGACGGCTTCAAATCCGTCAACGACACCTACGGCCACAACATCGGCGACGACCTGCTGGTCAAGGTGGCGCGCAGGATAGAAGAGCATGCCCCGCGCAGCGCAACGATCGCTCGCATCGGCGGCGACGAATTCGTCCTGCTTTTCCCTGTGGGCCAATCCCCGGAGCCGGCGGGCGAGCTTGCATCCGCCATCATCGCGGCCATCGCCAATCCTGATCCGGAGCTGAATTCGGTGTGCGTCGGCGCGTCGATCGGCATCTATCAGTCGGACAAGCCGCGACTGACGGAGATGCTGCTCAAGGCGGATTTCGCGCTCTACGCGGCCAAGCGCGGCGGCAGGAACGAATATTGCCTGTTCGACGCCGGGCTCGACAGCGCGCTGGAACGCAAGAACTGCATCGAGCGCGACCTGCGCGGCGCGATTGAAGCCGGCACGCTCTGCTCCTGGTTCCAGCCTTTGGTGCGGCTCGACACCAGCGCGGTCGTCGGCTTCGAGGCGCTGCTGCGCTGGCGCCATGATGTCCATGGCGCCATCTCGCCGCCCGAGATCGTCACCGCCGCGCGCGAAACCGGCCTGCTTTCGTTTTTGTCCGAGACGGTGTTCCGCAATTGCTGCGCCATGATCGGCGAGCTGGTGAGACAGGGCCGCCAGGATGTGCGGGTGGCGATGAACCTTTCGCCGCGCGAGCTCGAGGCCGGCAATGTCGACGACATGATCCTCGACGGGCTGAAGGCGAAAAATGTGCCCGCCGCGATGCTCGAGATCGAGATCACCGAGGAGGCGCCGGTCGACCGCGACAGGGTCGACGAAAAGGTCGGGCGCCTGGCGGATGCCGGCATATCGATCGTTCTGGACGATTTCGGCACCGGCTTTTCGACCTTGGTTTCGCTGAAGGACAGCCGCATCCGCAAGATCAAGATCGACAAGAATTTCGTCCGCGACCTGGCGAAATCCTTGGAGGATCAGGCCGTCGTCGAGGCGGTCATCGGTCTCGGCCGCACGCTGGGGATCGAGGTGATGGCCGAGGGCGTCGAGACCGACGCCGACCGCATGATCCTGCGCTCGCTGGGCTGCATGATCGCGCAAGGCTATTTGTTTTCGGCGGCACTGCCGATGCGCGACGCGCTGGCCTTCGACGCGACCGGCGCCGCCGAAGCCCGTTTCGAGCCGCGGCGCAATTCCCGCAGCGGCAACGCCGCCTGATCGGCGGCCTGCCCCGGCATTCATCGTGATCCGGCCGGCAATTCACGCCAAAAAGGGCAGGACAGCCGCGAAGCGCAGCCCGCATGAAACCTTTTGATTTTTGGGCCGTTGTCGCGCGATGCCCCCGGCCAAGCACAAACCGAACCCCCCCGACAGCGCCACGCAGGGCGGTGCAAGCAAGCCGCGCCCGGTGAAGTCGCGCCAAAAGAAGCCGGGCCAGCTGAAACCGCGCGGCGCCCTCAAGCCGCGCCCGGATAAGGCGCCGGAAGACAAGCGGCCAAACAGCAAGCGGCCAGACGGCAAGTTGCCAGACGGCAAGCTGCAAGAAGACGGAGCGCGGCGAGAGAAAGCGCGGCCCCCGGCCGACGGGAAGCCGCGCGAGGCGAAGGCGCCGACCGCCGAAGCCGAGTCCGAAGTCGTCGGCGAGGCCGCGCCGCCGCCGCCGGTGGCCGCCGAGCCCGGGCCGAAGCTGACGCCGGAGGAGACCGAGCGGGCGCGCAAGAGATACCTGCTGCGGCGCTTCTGGATCAGCGGGCGAGGCTACTGGGGCCTGCGCGGCGACAGGCTCGCCTGGCCGCTGACGATCGGGCTTTTGCTGCTGATCTGCATCAATGTCGGTTTTCAATACGGCATCAACCGCTGGAACCGCGCGATCTTCGACGCCATCGAGCAGCGCGATGCCCACACCGTCTATGTCTTGAGCGCCATCTTCCTGCCGCTGGTCGCCGGCAGCATCAGCCTGGTCGTCACCCAGGTTTACCTGCGCATGACCATGCAGCGCCGCTGGCGTTCCTGGCTGACCACGGCGGTCATCCAGCGCTGGCTGGCCAGCGGCCGCTACTACCAGCTCAATCTCGTCAAGGGCGACCACGCCAATCCCGAGGCCCGGCTGACGGAGGATCTGCGCATTGCGACCGAATCGCCGGTCGATTTCGTCGCCGGCGTCCTCAACGCCTTCCTGTCGGCCTCGACCTTTATCGTCGTGCTGTGGACCATCGGCGGCGCGCTGAGTTTTACGCTGGGCGGCTCCACCATCACCGTGCCCGGCTTCCTCGTCGTCACCGCGGTCATCTATGCGGCGATCACCTCGACCTCGATGTTTACCATCGGCCGCCGCTTCGTCCAGCTTTCCGAGGAGAAGAACCAGGCCGAAGCCGAGTTCCGCTACGTGCTGACGCGCGTGCGCGAAAACGGCGAGAGCATCGCGCTGCTCGGCGGCGAGGAGGAGGAAAATGCCGGCATCGACCGCACCTTCGCCGGCGTGCTCGGCCGCTGGGCGCGGCTCACCGGCCAACACATGCGAACGGCACTGGTCTCGCAAGGGTCCAGCCTGTTCGCGCCGGTGGTGCCGGTGCTGCTTTGCGCGCCAAAATTCCTCGACGGCTCGATGAGCCTCGGCCAGGTGATGCAGGCGGCCTCCGCCTTCGCCATCGTGCAGGGCGCGTTCGGCTGGCTGGTCGACAATTATCCGCGCCTTGCCGACTGGAACGCGTCCGCCCACCGCATCGCCTCGCTGATGATGTCGCTCGACGGGCTTGAGCGCGCCGAGACGAGCGACACGCTGGGCCGCATCCAGCATGGCGAGACCGAAGACGGCGCAATGCTCTCGCTCGACGAGCTCTCGGTGACGCTCGACGACGGCACCGGCGTGGTCAAGGAAACCGAGGTGATGATCGAGCCCGGCGAGCGCGTGCTGGTATCGGGCGAATCCGGTTCAGGCAAGTCGACGCTGGTGCGAGCGATTGCCGGCCTCTGGCCCTGGGGCAGCGGCAACGTCGATTTCCATCCGGGCAAGCGGCTGTTCATGCTGCCGCAGCGCCCCTACATCCCGTCCGGCACGCTGCGCCGCGCCACCGCCTATCCCGCCGCCGCCGACAACTGGAAGAAGGCCGAGATCACCGCCGCCCTCGACAAGGTCGGCCTCGGCTATCTGAAGGGCCGGCTGGAGGAGGAGGCGCCTTGGGACCAGACGCTGTCGGGCGGCGAAAAGCAGCGCCTGGCCTTCGCGCGGCTCTTGCTGCACTCGCCCGATATCGTCGTGCTCGACGAAGCCACCTCGGCGCTGGACGAAAAGAGCCAGGACAAGATGATGAAGACGGTGATCCGCGAGCTGCCGAAAGTCACCATCATCAGCGTCGCCCACCGCGCCGAGCTGGAAGCGTTCCACACCCGCAAGATCACGCTGGAACGGCGCGAGGGCGGGGCGAAGCTGGTCAGCGATGTCGAGCTTGTGCCGAGGCGGAAGCGGGGATTGCTGCAGCGGGCGCTGTGGGGGAGTGGCGCGAACGGCAAGGGGTAGGGTGGCGCTGCGAAGTGGTGCGCAACCGCGGAGGTTGCTCCCCCGCCAGCGTCTGCTATTGCGCGCCAAGCACGCCGACGCTGAACGGACCGTTGAGCGGTTCACCGTTTCCCTGAAACGAAGAACCACCTAGAGTCCCGCGCACTGGAAACTTCGGGGAGGGAGCATCGCGATGAACGAAGCCAAGTCGCAGGATCCAAGGCGGCTCGCGGAGATCGCCAGCTACCACGCCCATATCTACTATGACGGAGAGGCCGACCGGCAGCACGCCGAATGGCTGCGCCTGCGCATCGCGGAACGCTTCCGCGTGCGCCTCGGCAACTGGCGCGACGAGCCGGTCGGCCCGCACGAGCAGGCCATGTACCAGGTCTCCTTCGCCACCGAAATTTTCGCCACGCTGGTTCCCTGGCTGATGCTGAACCATGGCGGCCTGAGCATCCTCATCCACCCCAACACCACCAACCCCAAGCGCGACCACCTGATCGACCCGATCTGGATCGGCCGCGCGCTCGGCGTGCATGGCGAGGTTCTCGGCGAGGAGGACGAGGCGGAAGAAGCCCTGGAGGTGAATACCGAGCCGACGTTGGAGGCGTAGCTCCGGCGGGGCTTGTATGAAACTTTTCCAATGCTCGCCGGTTTTATCGGAAATCGAAGGTTTCTGTTTCATGGCGAGTCGAGATCGGGCACCAGCCACAAAACCGCGAAAGCCGCGAACTCGCCCTCTGAAGGGTGAGGATGCGGAGGTTAAACACGTGGTCGAAACGCAAGACGTGTCACCGAACCAGGCGCGGGAGCTTGTGCGTCGCTACGGAAATGACTGGCGCAAAATCGACGACGCCGCCAAGTCCTACAAGGACGAGTAGCCGCTTGCGCATCAGGGCCCACGCGATCGCACCCATATCCTTCCCTTTGGTGTACATTAGCCTATTTGAATATGCGGCGGTCCTAATGGACCGCCTCGGCCGGCGCCTGTTCAGGCAATCTCCCAACAAGAGCGGCGCCGGCCACCCGCCAGGCCGAAGCGTCATGCCAAAATGTGAAAGAGCCCGTTCCCTGACCGGAAACGGGCTCTCTATCGGGACCTGCGAGAATGCCGGCTTCTCCGGAACCCCCGCTGGTCGGAGATGGCAGACTCATCCCGACGCGGCGCGGTCAGCGCGCCGTCTGCCTATCGAACGGCTTCCTTGCCGAAATGTTCCATTAGCAATCGCTTGGAAGACATTGGCGCCGACCAGCCCGATTATGAATCCAGGAACAAATGCAATCGGCGACGGTTTCCCAAGCGAAGGGACCGCAACGACGAATGCGGAACAATGCTTGAACTTCTAGACCTAGAACTGGCCAAGGCCCGTCAACGCTTGAACCGGGCCGAATGCGCGCTGGAACGTGCCGAAGGAATGCTTGAAGCGGACAACGGCGTCAGCGTCAATCTCGCGCTGTGCTGCCGAATACGATCCGCGCAACGGCGCGTCGCCGATGCAAGAGACCGCCTCGCAAAGATCAAACCGCGAAGACCAGGTGGCGATATTCAGTCGGCTCTTTGAAGCCGGCCGCTTGAAGCTGGCCGCCGAACGCAGCCTGTCAGGCCGTGACTTCGGAGATTGGCATTTCCTCTCCCTCCATGAAATGGGGGAGAGGTGGCTCAAAGCCGAGACGGAGTGGGGGCCAGCGCTGCGCTCTGCGATTGCGCGCCAAACACGCCGATGCTGCCATGGCTGATGCTGGACCACGGCGGCCTGAGTATCCTCATCCACCCCAACACCACCAACCCCAAACGCGACCACCTTGTCGACCCGATCTGGATCGGCCGCGCGCTGGCGGCGCATGGCGAGGTGCTGCGCGAGGAGGACGAGGCGAAGAGGCCCCGGAGGTGAATACCGAGCCGACGCTGGGGGTGTGAGGCAGCGCGTCCTCGCAGCCATGCACGCGCGACGAGAGAGCCAGAGACCACGTTGCACGTGGCGAACTGCGGAAGCGTCAATCGGATTCAGTTGCATATATGCAGATTTGCTAAAATCTGCCGCCCCCGACACGGCGTGTTTGCCAAGTTCACGATTGGAGCTGCGCAAGGGCAGCATAATCCAGGCTGGAAAAGAAATGAACACAGCCCGGCCGTTACTGGTGATGTGCTCGAGACACACACGCGATAAAGAGCTGCGGCGAGCGGTTCTACTGCTTGCCAAACTGACGGCCAGCACATAAGCCTGCATATCTGCGATCAATGATCCTCGGGGGAGGGACTTGTGGCGAAACCAAAACAGCTCGCGACGAAATGCGCCGCGTTGTGCCTGGGCGCGGCGATCCTCGCCATGCCGGTTGCCGATGCGCTGGCCGACAATGTCGTTGCGGACGACCAGATCGTTCAGGGAAGCCTCTGCGTGGGCCTTGATTGCGTCAACAACGAGTCCTTCGGGTTCAACACGATCGTCGTGAAGGAAAACAACACACGCATTTACTTCGACGACACGAGCACGTCGGCCGGATATGCCGCCAACGACTGGGCGCTGATCGCGAACGATACCGGGTCGGGTGGCGCCAACTACTTCGGCATCCAGGATGCGACGAACAACAGGATGGTGTTCCGCGTGGATGCGGGCGCTCCCGAGAACGCGGTCTATGTCAGTAGCTCTGGGAATCTCGGGCTCGGCACGTCCAACCCGGCGCTTGGCCTGCAGATAACCCGAGGCGATACGCCCGCGATCCGCCTGGAGCAGACAAACGCCGGCGGCTTCACGGCGCAGACCTGGGACATCGGCGCCAACGAGGCGAATTTCTTCGTCCGCGACACGACGAACGGCAGCCGGCTTCCTTTCCGCATCCGGCCGGGCGCGCCGACGAGCAGCATCGACATCGCCGCGAACGGCAATGTCGGCCTCGGCACCGCTTCCCCCGACAGCAAGCTGCATGTCTACGGCAGCTCCTTGGAAGATACGTTCGAGACCATCGGCGTGTCCTCGGCGGCCAACGCGGACGGGCTGACGCTCGGCTATGGCGGCGCGAGCTTCGGCGTCGGAACCTCGCTGATCAACGCCCATTCGGCGACCGGCTCGAGCGGCCGGCTTCTCCTTGCCACCGATGGCGTGACGCGCATGACCATCGATGGAAATGGAAATGTGGGAATCGGCACGGATACGCCGGCCGCGGGCCTCGATGTCGTGGGCACTGTCCGCTTTGCATCGCTTGCGGGCTGCACGTCCGGCATTGGCACCAATGCCTCGGGCGACCTGGCGTGCATCACCGGCGGAAGCGGAAATCCGCCCTATTACGACACGACCGCCTCCGGCACGCAGCCGAACGCGAGCGGGACCAATTCCACCGCGGCCGGCTCGGGCAGCAACGCCAGCGGCACCAACGCGCTGGCCGGCGGCACAAACAACCAGTCGCAGGGAGACAACACCACCGTCATCGGCTCCAACAACAGCGTCACGGGCGACGACAGCGGCGCCTTCGGCACGGGCAACACCGTCAACGGCAACGGCAGCTACGCGATCGGCGATCCCAATGTCGTCAACGGCGACAAGTCCTTCGTCTACGGCGACGACAATGCCGTCAACGCCCCGAACGTCGCCGGCAACGGCGACGGGATCCAGGTCCTCGGCTCGAACAACACCGTCGCAAGCACCGCCAATTCCTCCGGATCGGTGGTGATAGGATCGGGCAACACGGTCAACGCCACCAACGCCGTCGCGCTCGGCAACGCAACGACCGTGACCGGCGCCAACGCAATCGCCATGGGATCGGGCGCATCCTCGGCCGGCCTGAACGCGGTTGCGATCGGCCAGGGTGCCAGCGCCGGCTATGCGGGCTCGGCGGCCTATGGCTCGGGCGCGGTCGCGACAAGGCGGAACGAGCAGGTGTTCGGAACGGCGAGCAACACCTATGCGATGCCCGGCTTGACGTCGGCGGCAAGCTCATCGGCCCAAATCGGCGCGATTGAGATCGTCACCACCGATTCCAGCGGCCATCTCGCCTCCGTGACCCCGGGCGCTCTCGGCTTTGCCGACCCTGCGCAATTCAATAGCCTCAACTCGCGCATCGACAGCGTCGGCAGCCGCGCCTATTCCGGCGTCGCCATGGCCATGGCGCTGGCCGGCGCCCCGACGGTGCTTCCGGACGAAAAATTCGTCACCACCTTGAACTGGGGCACGTTCGAAGGCGCCAATGCCTTTGCGCTCAGCGCGGGCGCCCGGCTCGGCTCGCAGCTCCAGCTGAATGGCGGCGTCGCCTTCGATCCCAACCGGCGCATGGCCGGCGGACGGCTGGGCCTGAGGATGAGCTGGTAGGAAGCGGCCCGCCGGCTGGACATGATGATGCCGATGCGAATGGTCACAACCCTCCTGGCGGCGACGCTGGTCGTGTGCGCCGCCGGGCCTGGCCTTGCCCAGACACAGACACAGACACAGACGCCGGCGCCGGCGCCGGCGTCGGGCAAGAAGAAGGAGGCATCGCCGGCCGCACCGGCCGCGCCCGCCTGGCCGGCAAATGCCGCGCAATCGATCTATCTCGCCCGCAGCACGATGATGGCTCTCCAGCAGGCGGTGGAGACAGGCAACTTCACGGTGCTGAGGGACATGGGCTCGCCAGGCTTTCGCGCCCAGAACACCGCAGCCGACCTTGCGATCAGGTTCCAGGCGCTGCGCCAGTCCGGCGCCGATCTCACGGCGGTTGCCGTCGTCGCCCCGCAACTGTCCACGCCGCCCTTTCTCGATCCCCAGAAGCAACTGCACCTTGTAGGCCTGTTCCCCACGCAGCCGCTGGAAATCGATTTCGACCTGTCCTTCGAAAACGTCGACAACCGCTGGCGGGTCTCCGCCATCGGCGTGACAGCCGCCCCCGCGCCGAAAGCGCCGGATGCGGGGAGTGGCGATAAGGGGAAGGCGGCGAAGTAGACTGCGCTGCTGGTGGCGATATAGCGGAGGAAATCGCCATGACGAACCGCTGCAGGATAGCGCGGCACTTGCATCCGATTTGAAGCTCGGACACTTCGACGCGTTCGTCATCGCCGCGTCGGTCCACCAGGAGCACCACCAGGAAGCCGTCACGAACTTCGTGTTTGCGCATCACGACCTGCTGAGCGCCAAGCCTTCGGCCCTCATATCCGTCAGCCTGTCGGCGGCGCTGGAAGGCCACAACGTGGACGCTAAAAGATACGTGGATCGCTTCGTTTCCGTGACGGCGTGGCAACCCCGCATGACCCTCCTTCTCGGGGGCGCCCTGCGCTTCACCAAGTACGATTACTTTCAGGAGCAGTTCGTCAAATTCGTCGTCATGAAGAACGGCGATCCGAGCCTCGAGCGCGATCACGAATTCACCGACTGGAACGCACTCGCCGACTTCGCCGATCGATTCCTTGAGACGATCGCTAATGCATGTCGCCCAGAAGTGTGCAGCGGTTCTGGGACAACGACATGCATCAAGACAAAGACTTAAAGCGCGTCGCCTGAATCCGGTTCAGCGCGACGCGCTTTAGGCAATTCCAGGAAGCGAAACGGGCTGACGAAGGGCGGCTTCCAAAAAGCGGATTCGCCGAGCCTTGAATGAATGCCGGCCCTGGAACGTCGAGATCGTGACCCCGCCGGTCTGCCTACCCCCCAGCCAGCCGCGGCAGCAGGAAAATCTCCGCCCCAGGCGGCAGCTCCTTCGACCAGGTATTGCGATAGATCGTCCCCGTCGATCGCCACCGTGATCCCGCGATCGCTCTGTTCGAGGGCGGGATACTGTTCCGAGAGTTTGCGGAACAGCTCCCTATGTCTTGGGGCCTCGATGTCGACCTTGCTCCGGCCTCCGGCGGCGGCGCCTAGCGAGCCCCGGAACTGGTACTGGCTCTCGACATAAGACGCGCGGCTCAATCAAAATCACTACATCCTCCCATCTGTCGCCTTGTCTCGACCTTTGAATTAGAGTATTCTAATGTGCTCTCGGTGAGCGGAGGTAGGAACAAACTTTCAAGACTTTCAGGGGGACAAGAACGCAGCCGCGATTACGAGCGGCCATAGCCGACTACATCGATCGGCAAATGCGACCTTAAAGCACCGAGCATTTGCTATGCGTCCGGAAAGCTTCCGCTGAGCATTTCCGGCGTAAGTAGCAACGTTGTTTGCGCCTTTATCGTATGTATTCTATTTAGCGTGGCAGTCGGCGTGTAGCAAGACTGCTCGTCATGGGGGGTAAGCAGAAAATGAATGCTACAGGGCATCTCTTTGAAAAAAGGGGTCAGACGCTAACTTTGGCCCGATACGTGTTCATCAACTTGTATCTCGCGGTAGCGTCGGTTGCATTTCTCATCTGCGCGGAGTGCGGAGATGTCTATGCGGCGGAGTTCAAAAAAACGAACTGTTGGTTCGAAATGCCGCGAGATCGCGCAATGACGTGCGGGACCCTCAATGTACCTGAAAACCGCAAGAAAGAGACCAGTAATCAGGTTGTCCTGTCAGTTGTCGTCTTCGAGCCGGACCGCGAACGACATGAGCCTATCGTGTTCCTCACGGGAGGGCCGGGCCAGCCCGCTGAGATCGGTAGCAGCGAAGAGATTGATTCTTGGTGGGAATTCATTGGCGCCCAAAGTTGGATGATTGGTCGCCGAGTGGTCGTCGTTGACCAGCGGGGTATTGGAAAATCTGCTCCGGCTCTGGACTGCTCTCAATATTTTGAGCCTGATCACTGGAACGGAATTCTGTCGAACGTCGGGGCCGACAACAGCTTTGGCAAGGTCCAAAGAAAAGAACTTGTCGCATGCCGGACCGCGTTGATCGCAAAAGGAATTGACCTTGACGCCTACAACACCGAGGAAAACGCGGAGGATATCAATGATCTTCGGCGCGCTCTCGGGATAGAAAAATGGGTGCTCTATGGTGTGTCTTACGGCACCAGACTTGCTCTTGAAGTGATGAATCAGCACCCGGAAGGCGTCTCCGCGAGCGTATTGGACTCGGTTGTTCCGTTGGACGTCAACTACCTGGATGAAGACGGTCCAAACTTGGAGCGGTCACTAAAGGTTTTGGAGCGGGATTGCCAGAAAGCAAATAGCTGTATTCAAGATCTACCCGAAGTTGTCAAAACTATCGCAAGACAATTGGACCGTCAGCCGTTATTTTTACGGAGTGCGGAAAAGCAAGCGCGCTATACATATGTTTCTGGCGCAGATTTCCTCGATCTAATATTTGGCATGTTATATGATCGCGATGCTATCTCGACGCTGCCGGAGCTGATCCGGAGGACCTATGAACAGGATTTCAGGCCGTTGGCGGAGATATCTTTCGAGGCAGACGACTTGGAAATTTCCCAAGGAATGGACTATTCCGTCACTTGCTCGGATAGTGATCTTCCCAATCTGAGTGGCAAGCAAGACCAATATTGGGCAAAGTGGGTTGAATCAGACGATTACTCGTGGGCGTGCCCACTTTGGATCCTTGAGAGCGGACCGGCATCGCAGAAGCGGCCACACCGCACTGACATACCGACTCTTCTGTTGTCAGGAGAATATGATCCAGCGACGCCAACCGAGTGGGCAAACCACGCAGCCGAAACGCTGCCCTTCGGGCAAGTGGTCGTCTTTCGGGGGATCGGACACGATGTGATCGATTCCGACCCATGCGGGTCGAAGGTAGCTGCCGATTTCCTTGCAAATCCCAGACGCAAGCTGGCGACTGAGTGTATTGACCAGATGGAGGCTCCCCAGTTCGTGGGCCCTGTAGGGAAAACGTGGTCGGGAGTCGAAGCACAAAATGCGCTATCGGCGACGACTGGCAAGCATATTAGATTGCCGTTCCGGGCCGGACGCAGCATTTCCATCTCTTCCAAGTAGTATGCGATGCCAGCGGTGCAGCAATTATGCAATCTATTTGTAACGAAAATGGAGTGGGAGATTGGGCAATGCCTACATCACGTCGTGCGCTGCTTTTCCTCATGAGCGCAAGTGTCATATGCGCCTCTTTTAGTGGTGTCGCGTCTGCGAAAGGCGGCAGGGGCGGCGGTGGAAAGGGGGCGGGACGCGATGGCGCGATGGATACCGGAACCGGGCTGGTATCCAGTTCGGTCAGCGGAACCAACCCGGCACAGATAAGAACCTATAGAATCTTCGAAGGCAAAGGATGTCGCGGTGACTACGCTCGGCTTTGTCCCATGAAACCGATGGGTAAATGCGATCTTGAAGGCAAGATCGAGCAGTTGTCACCTCGCTGCAAAGCTTTCGTCGAGACGCATCGGTAACAGTCGCAGTGGTCGGTCGTCCACATTGCCTTTGGCTAGCCAGTTTTCAGGCGGCGGTCTACCAGATTTACGCTGAGGACACGGAGCGGCGGGTGTTGGTCCTAAAGCGCGTCGCGCTGAACCGGATCCAGGCGACGCGCTTTAAGTCTTTGTTTTTATGCATGTCGTTGTCCCAGAACCGCTGCACACTTCTGGGCGACATGCATTAGGCAAGTCATAGCTGCCTAAAATTCTTTAAAGGCTGCAGGTCGATGGTGGGCGAATGCTTGTCCGCCTACCCCCCAGCCAATCTCGGCAGCAGAAAAATCTCCGCGTCCTTTGGCAGCTCCTTCGACCACGTATCGCGATAGATCGTCCCATCGATCGCCACCGCTATCCCGCGATCGATCCACGGCTCGATGCCGGGATACTGTTCCGCCAGCTTGCGGAACAGCTCCCTGATGTCCTTGGCCTCGATGTCGTGCTTGGCCTTGCCTCCGGCGACGGCGCTGAGCGAGCCCCAGAGGGTGACTTCGACCATCGCCGCTAGCCTCGGTTCAGCCTTCCCGCTCCGCATCCAGCGCCGCCAGGATCCGCGGCGGCGACATCGGGATGTGGGTCATGCGCACGCCGACCGCGTTCGACACCGCGTTGGCGATCGCCGCCAGCGGCGGCACGATCGAGGTTTCGCCCACGCCGCGCACGCCATAGGGGTGGTTGGGGTTGGGGATTTCCAGGATCTGCGTGTCGATCATCGGCAGGTCGGAGCAGACCGGGATGCGGTAGTCGAGGAAGCCCGCATTCTGCAGCCGCCCGTCCTGGCCGTAGATATACTCCTCGTTGAGCGCCCAGCCGATGCCTTGCGCGGCACCGCCCTGGTACTGGCCCTCGACATAGGTCGGGTGCACCGCCTTGCCGGCATCCTGCACCACCGTGTAGCGGATCACCTTGGTGAAGCCCGTCTCGGGGTCGACCTCGATGTCGCAGATATGGGTGGCGAAGGAGACGCCGGCGCCGTCGGCGACGAGCTCGCTATGGCCGGCGATCGGCCCGCCGGTCGTGCCCGATTTTGCCGCGATGTCCTTGAGCGACAGCGGCGAGAGGTTGCCGTATTTCTCGCCCTTGGCGATCGCATGGCCCTTTTCCCAGGTGACGTCCTCGACCGGGATATCCCACATCTGCGCTGCGCGATCCTTGAGGATCAGAATAGCGTTGCGGGCGGCCGAGATCGTCGCCATCGAGGAGGAGAAGGTGCCGCGGCTGCCGTCGGTCATGTCGTTGTAACCGAGGGAAGACGTGTCGGCGACGATCGCCTTGACCTGGCTATAGTCGATGCCGAGCTCCTCCGCCGCCACCAGCGACAGCGACGCGCGGGACCCACCCACATCCACCGTGCCGACGGCCAGCGACACCGAGCCGTCCATGCCGATGTTCAAGTCCGTGCAGGTCTGGCCGCCGAAATTGAACCAGAAGCCGCAGGCCATGCCGCGTCCCTGGTTCGCCTTGAGCGGCGCCTTCATGTGCGGATGCTTCTTCACCGCCTCCAGCGTCGGCCCGATGCCGATCGGTCCGTAGACCGGGCCGTAGGAGGCGCGGGTGCCTTCCTGCGCGGCGTTCTTGATGCGGAAGTCCACCGCGTCCATGCCGAGCTCGCGGGCGAGCTCGTCGATCGAACTTTCCACCGCGAAGGCCGCCATCGGCGCGGAAGGCGCGCGATAGGCCGCGGTCTTGGGCCGGTTGACCAGCACTTCGTAGCCGACGGTCTTGACGTTTTCGAGCTTGTAGCAGGCAAACGCCGTCATCGCGCCGATCTCGGCCCAGGAGCCGGCATAGGGGCCGCAGCTATAGCGCAGCGTCGCTTCCGCGGCGGTGATCGTGCCGTCCTTCCTGGCGCCGATCTTGACGTCGATCGAGGTGGCGCTGGTCGGACCTGAGGCGCGGAACACCTCGTCGCGGGTCATCACCAGCTTCACCGGGCGGCCGGCCTTGCGCGACAGGGCCAGCGCCACCGGCTCGGCCCAGACATGGGTCTTGCCGCCGAAGCCGCCGCCGATCTCCGACGAGGTGACGCGCAGCTTCGAGGCTTCCATGCCAAGCAGCTGGGCGCAATGCTGGCGGTAGACGAAATGGCCTTGCGTGCACACCCACAAATCCGCCGTGCCGTCCGGGTTGACGCTCGCCACGCAGGCATGCGGCTCGATATAGCCCTGATGCGTCTGCTCGGTCTTGAAGGAGCGCTCGACGATGAAATCGGCCTGGGCAAAGCCCTTGTGCACGTCGCCATGGCCGAACTGCGTGCGCTTGGTGACGTTGGAGGGTTTTGCCGGCTTCTCCTCGAGGCCTTCGGTGAAGATCTGATCGTTGATCAGCGGCGCGTGGTGGTGCGCTGCCTCGTCGACATCGGTAACATGCGGCAGCACCTCATAGTCGACCTCGATCAGCTTCAGCGCCTGGCGCGCTATGCGGGCGTCGATCGCCGCGACCGCAGCCACCGCATGGCCGTCATAGAGCGCCTTCTTGCGCGCCATCGAGTTGTCGAGAATGTCGTACATGGCGGCATCGCCATCGGTGAGGTCGGGCAGGTCCTTCGCCGTGATCACCGCCTTCACGCCGGCGAGCTTTTCGGCCTTCGAGGTGTCGATCTTCCTGATCACCGCATGGGCGTGCGGGCTGCGCAGGATCCGGCCGACCAGCTGTCCCGCCATGTTGAAGTCGGCGCCATAGCGGGCGCGTCCCGTCACCTTGTCGACGCCGTCGGGGCGGATCGGCCGCGTGCCGACCGAGGAGAAATTACGTCCGGAGTAGCGCGGATCGAAGTTCATGATCAGGCTCCCTTCATCACTTGTGCCGCGTCCTGGACGGCGCGCACGATCTTGTCATAACCGGTGCAGCGGCAAAGATTGCCGGCCAGCCCAAAGCGGATTTCCTCCTCGGTGGGCGAGGGGTTCTTTGCCAGAAGGTCCTTGGCCGCGATCAGGAAACCCGGCGTGCAGATGCCGCATTGCAGGGCGGCATGCTCAAGGAACTTCTGCTGCAGCGGATGCAGCTGGTCGCCATGCGCCATGCCTTCGATGGTCTCGATCTTGCGGCCCTCGGCTTCCGCGCCCAGCACCAGGCAAGAGCAGACCAGCCTGCCGTCGACGATGACGCTGCAGGCGCCGCAGTCGCCGGTGCCGCAGCCTTCCTTGGCGCCGGTGAGACCCAGGCGGTCGCGCAGCACTTCCAGCAGCGTCTCGTCGGGCTGGCACAGATATTCGACGGCGTCGCCGTTGATGGTGGTTGATACAGCTACACCGGCCATTATTTGCCTCCCGCACGCTTGTAGGCGATTGCCGCGGCCCTTTGCGCCAGCACGCCCGCGACTTTTCGTCTGAATTCGATGGTGCCGCGCTTGTCGTCGATCGGACGGCAGGCGCCCGCGCAGATCTTCGCCAGCCGCTCCAGCGTCGCTTCGTCGAGCTTCGAGCCGATCAGCACTTGCCCGGCTTCCTCGACCAGCAGCACGGTCGGTGCCGCGGCGCCCAGCGCCACGCGGGCGGTCTTGATCGCGCCTTTGTCATCCAGCGTCAGGTTCACACCGGCGCTGACCACCGCGATGTCCATCTCAGTGCGCGGAATGAAGCGCAGATAGGCGTCGCCCGCGTGCTCTGGACGCTTGTCGAGCAGGATCGCCTCGATGATCTCGCCCTTGGCAAGGGAAGTGCGGCCCGGTCCGGTCGGCACGGCTTCCACGGCGATGGTGCGCTTGCCGGAAGGTCCGGCGACGACCGCCTTGGCGCCGGCCGCCACCAGCGCCGGCACGCTGTCGGCGGCGGGCGAGGCGTTGCAGAGATTGCCGGTGATGGTGCAGCGTCCCTGCACCTGCTTGGAGCCGATCAGATTGGCCGCCTCGACCACGCCCGGCCATGCCTTGCGCACGGCCTTGTTCTCGCCCAGCACCGCGCAGGGCACCGCGGCGCCGATGCGGAAGCCGTCAGCCGTTTCGGTGATGTCGGCCAGGCCGCCGATTGCCTTGATGTCGACGATCAGCTCGGGCTCGATGAAGCCGCCCTTCATCCTCACCAGAAGGTCGCTGCCCCCGGCCAGGATCGCGGCCGGGCCTACCGCCTTGGCGAGCTCGCCAACGGCATCTTCGATTGAAAGCGGACGTATGTAACGCATCGTCTCCCCTTGGTGGGCATAATCGGATCGCCCGTTATAAAGCGTCTGGTTATAATGGCCATCCCGTTCGTGCATGTCCGGGTTGGGCCAGAGCCCTGTTCCAGATGCGCCCAGAGGGCGGGCCAGGGCGTCGCGGCCAATTCCTTCTCCCCGTCGCTATACGGGGAGAAGGTGCCCGAAGGGCGGATGAGGGGCGGCGCCGAAATTGGCGATTGGCGTTTCCGCAACAGGCTGCAAAACTGTTGTACGCCTCAATCGATTGCCGTGCCCGAAGTCCATACGGGCTTGAACGACACGTTGCGCAGCCCGGCCTGACGCACACGCTCGACGAACACGTCATTGACGAAGACCGGAGAGGCCCGCATCGGCAGCTTGAACACTTCCGCGCTCCCGATCCTGCCGGCATCGAAGGCGTATCGCTCGATCGCCAATATGTCGCCGCCGTCGAACCGGACGATCTGCGACCGCGCCTCGTCCAGCGCGTCGATCACATTCGTGACGTTGAACAGCCACACCTTCTCGCCGCGCAAAGCGACGAACTCGCCATAGGGGCGCAGCGCCGCCGCCAGCGCATCGACGGCCGGCTGGCGCAAAAGCGGCGCATGCCCGCCGAGCCACGGGAAATCGGAATAGACCGGCTCGCCCTCCGCGACGCGCCGCATGACCGGCGGCTCCCAGCCGTCCAGCGAGCGTCCGTCGAGGCCGAAGAAGAATTCGAAATCGCCGTCATCGACCGGCAGCACCCATTCCTGCCCCTCCGACACAGCGAATTCATGGATGGTCGTCATCGCCGATGGTTCCGCTGTTTCGAGCAAGGCGCGGCGATGACGGCGCCGTGCCGGATTGCGACGCCCGGCGGTCGCCGAAAGCGCGCGTAGGAAATCATGCATCGGCTGGATGCGGTATTCAAGGAAGGTCCGGGCGCCCTTTGATAATGTCACGGCCGGTGCTCCTGGCAAAATGTGCGTATGCGTAAGAGGACGGCTCAAGAAGAATGGCCAAGAAGTTCGCATTTCTCCTGGTGCGCGATTTCACCTTGTCGCCGCTGTCGCTGTTCATCGACACGCTGCGGCTGGCCGGCGACGAGGGCGACCGCAGCCGCAGGGTCGAGTTCGACTGGGACATCGTCGGCGAGCGCGGCCTGCCGATCCGGGCAAGCTGCGGCGTCGAATTGCTGCCGACCAGGGCGATCGGCAATCCGGAGGATTTCGACAATGTCGTCGTGGTCGGCGGCCTGCTCGACACCAACCGCAAGCTGAGTTCGGAAAAAGAGGCGTTCCTGCTGCGCGCGGCCGACAAGGGCGTGCCGCTCACCGCGCTCTGCACCGGCAGCTTCGTGCTGGCGCGCTACGGGCTGCTCGACGGCTACAGCGCCGCCGTCAGCTGGTTCCACATCAAGGATTTTCGTACCGAGTTCCCCGATGTGAACGCGCATGCCGACAGCCTCTATTCCGTCGACCGCGGCCGCGCCACCTGCGCCGGCGGCACCGGTGCGGCCGATCTCGCCGGCTATTTCGTCTCGCAATTCATCGGCCAGAAGGCGGCGGAGAAAGCCGCCAAGATCCTGGTTCTCGATCGCATCCGCAACATCAGGGACGTGCAGCCGGTCGGCGACCTGTTTCCCGAGGCCGCGAGCCGCGCGGTGAAGCGGGCTCTGCTTCTGATGGAAAGCAATCTGCAGGAGAAGGTCTCGGTCACCGAGATCGCCAGCCGGCTGAATTGCTCGCGCCGCCAGCTCGAGCCTCTTTTCGCCACCGAACTGGGCACCAGCCCGATGGCCGCCTATCTGGCGCTGCGCGTGCACTACGCCAAGTCGCTGCTGGAAGGCAGCGACCTGCAGATCGGCGACATCGCCTACCGCTGCGGCTTCGAAAACGCCGGCCATTTCAGCCGTGTCTTCCGCCAGCACACCGGCATCACGCCGACCAATCTCAGGCACCCGAACCGCGCGGTGGCGAATGACGTTGCCAGATAGCATTCTCACTGCGCAAGCCCGGCAAGGTTGCTGCCGATGGCTAATGCATGTCGCCCAGAAGTGTGCAGCGGTTCTGGGATAACGACATGCATAAAAACAAAAACTTAAAGCGCATCGCCTGAATCCGGTTCAGCGCGACGCGCTTTAGGTCAATGACGGCCGGTCGTTACGTTACCGCGAAGACCTTGCCCGTTGCATCAAGGCGACACAGGACTTTCGCCTGTCGTACTTGGACGCCACTTCGGAGCGCATAGTTTATTCGCACCTCGATCGGGGCCGCCAGACCGGCCTTGCGTTGGCGCATCGGACCGGCGCTGACCGCGTATACGCGCACGGCGCCAAGCGGCGTCGCGGCGGACGCGATCGCGGTGCGGCACGCACTCACGACTTTGGGTGGCGTGCCTGGCTTCGCTTTCAGCGACACCAGGTGCGCAAAGGGGTAGCCCGCCGTAGATCGCCCAAACTCGCCGCCACCGTTGCTGGACGGCTTCAGGATGGATGGGAGGCCGATCTCGGTTGTCGCGCGTTTGGCGGAGAAAACCGCGAGGTTGTCGGGGGTCGCGGTTTGCGCGGTGCCTGACGTTGCTGTGCCGGCACCTGTCGAAACGCCTGCGCTGGTGCTACCCGGAGTGTCACCAGCCGAAACGCCTGCGCCGACTGACCCAGTGCCAGCGTTCCCGGTCGCGCCAATGCTTGCCCCACCCGCACCTGCCGACGCGCCAACGCTAACGCCGCCTGTACCCGCTGACGCGCCAACGCTTGCGCCGCCCGACCCGCCGACGCTTGCCCCCACCCCAGCCGAAACGCCTTGCGAACCGACGCTCACTCCAGCGCCGACGCCCAGGCCGCCGACCTGGCCGCCTCCACCGACATCAAGGGCCGCTGCTGGTCCGGTGGCGGCTGCGATCATCAAGGCGACTGCCACGTATTTGCCCATTTCGGAACCCTCCTACGGCCTGCGTTAGCGCTACCCCAAATGCGCTCCTGGCCATGGTCATCGAGACGGGGTCGGAAGCAACGCGTCGGGGAGGGTAATCGTCGTCGCCACCAGAACCCGTTTCGGTGATCTCGCAATCTTCGCTTTGTTCTTGTCCTGCAAACCTGGTTGACGGACGGGTTGGCTATCCCGGCTGGCAAGTGGCACTGCGGCGGAACGAGCCCTCGGCGCGCGCTCTATCTGCGCTGTACGGCCAGCGCTTTGCGCCTTGACAAGGTCGATCTCCTTTCGCGCGGCGGTAAGGGCCACGGACATGTCGGTCAGTTTTTGACGCTCTTGCTCCAATGCGGCGCTCAAGTCGGCAGATGCCTGTCTTGCCGCGTCTCTTTCGCGACGGGCGACGTCGACATCACTTGCGGCCGAAGCTGCGCGCGCGCGTTCCAGATCCAATGCCTCGTTGGCATACTTTGCAGCAGCGACAGCCAACCGGAGGTCCTTCAGGGCATTGGTCCGCTCCGCGACAGCCAAATCTGCGCGTCTCTCATTGGCGTCGCCGGCCTGACGGGCCATGGCGAGTTCGCGTTCGGACTGCTCGAGCTTATCCCGCTCTTCGGCAAGCGATTGATTTGCCTCGGCCAAGGCCGCATCCTTGGCGTTACGTGCTTCGTTCGAGGAAATGGCTTGTGCTTTCAAGCCTTTGATCACGCGCCGTGCCGCTTCCAGGTCGAGTTTGAGAGCTTCGTTGCTTTGGTTCGCCACATTCAGGGCGCTTGCTTGCTCCGCCGAGGTGCCGGCCAGCACTCTTGCCTGCCCGCTTGCTGTGCGCTCTGCGTTCTGGCTCTGGCCCAGTTGCACTTTTGTCGAAGCCAGTTCTGTTTGCGCCGCAACGATCTGTTGCTGCATTTCGGCGCCATCGTCGGCCGGAGATATCAGCGCCAAGAGGAGGATGCATCCGGGAACGGCGCTCCACTTCCAGTGGCGCATGCTGAAGCGAACCCATGCCGGGCGCGCATCGCCTTCGAGGTCGTCGTAATATCCATCGGTGAATGTCACGGGCCACCGTCCTCCGTCTGCTAGACAATCCTCGCGGTTCTCAAGAACACGCCATAGCGGCTGTGCGTGCCCGAATTAAGATTTTCCGTTGTAAAAGTTCGCCCCATGTTGACGTGAACCAATAACTCTCAATAATTTGCATCTTTCGGAATTGTTCCGTCGGCTAATACAAGATACAACTTCTGGCGTGGGAAGCATCATTCAAATGAACTAGGCATCCTGCCCGGCCGTATCGGAGGAGAAATTGCCGGCGGCGGGTTGACCAATGTCGGACGGTCTAAGCAAAGTGATGCTTCGCATTAATTCGCTCGCCGGTTTCGCCGGTGGAAAGGCGAGGGACTTCAATTCAACCAGCTCGGCTATCTGCGGCCGGCGCGCGCGGCAAGCAGGCCTTTGCCCGGGATGGTCGGAGCCGCCACGATAGCGGCCGGGAACGGCCGTGGTCGTGTCGCATGCGCGGCGTGGCCGATTGCGCTTGTACGCGATCGGCCCGTAGCTTCGGGACAAGCGGTGCGCCGCCGTTTCAACAGTCAAATTCGCCTGCGAGAGCCATGCCGCATTATCCCGAAGCAATGCCCGGATCGAAGACCCTGTTCGAGCGCGCCAGGAAGGTGATGCCGGGCGGCAATACGCGCACCACGGTCTTTGTCGATCCGTTTCCCACGCCGCGCGCGGCGAGGGGTGCAGGGATGTCGACGGCAATGTCTATTACGACTGCATCAACAATTTCACCGCGATGATCCACGGCTACACGCATCCCGCGCGCCCCTACCGCTCCCTGAACGCCCGCGCGAACGAGTCCATCATCGGGCGTACCAGATACTCGAAGAAAGTCCGGTTGCCGGTGCTGATGAAGGTGTCGACCGGGGTACCGGGATAAAGCTGTTCGGCCTTCACGCCGGGGGGCAGGGCCTCGGCGATCTTCAGCCTGGCGCGGAAATAGGGTTCGTGGGTGGCCTCGTCGATCAGCCGGTCGGCGGAGATCTCGCTCACCGTGGCCGGGACTTCCGGCGTCAGGCGCGTGTTGAGCGCGGAGAGCCTGAGCTTTGCCGTCTGCCCGACATGCACCTGGTCGATGTCCTTCGGCCGCAGCCTGGCGTCCACCACCAGGCCCGATGACGTGGGCAGGATTTCCATGATCTTTTCGCCGGGCGCCACCACGCTGCCTTGCGAATTATAGGTCGAGGACACGACGATGCCCGCCGCGGGCGCAGTGATCGTCGTGCGCTTCAGCACGGCTTGCGCCGCGCGCATCTGCTCCTCGATATCGGCGAGGTTGGTGCGCACATCGTCGAGCTTGGTCAGCGCTTCCTCGACGCGCTGCGTGGTGGCGCGTTCGGCCTGCGCCTCGGCCTCCACGATCTGCGTGTTGGCCGAGGCGAGGTCTGCCTCCAGCGCGCCGGCTTGGCCGACGAGGTCGGCCTCGGAGCGCAGCAGCTGCGAATATTCGGTGCGGTTGGTGAGGCCCTTGTCGAGCAGGTCGGTCTTGATGCCGAGCTCCTTCTTCACCACCTCGGCCTGCTGCTCGATTGCCGCCTTCTGCGCGTTCAAGCCCTTCACCGACTCGCGATGCATGGCGACGCGCTGCGCCAGGATCGATTGCTCCGTGCGGAAGCGCGCAAGCCTGGCGTCGAATTCCTTCTGCTGTTCGCGGATCAGGTTTTCGAAATCCTGCTGGAACGGCGCGGGTGAGGGCTCGGCGATCGGCGCCAGCCTGTCCAACCCGTCGCGCTCGGCCTCCAGCCGCGCGGCAGTTGCCTTGAGGGCGATCCACTGCCGGGTCAGCCGGTTGAGATCGGCCTCCGGGGCGGTCCGGTCGAGCAGGATGAGCTCCTGGCCTTCGCGCACGCGGTCGCCTTCATGCACCAGCAACTGCCTGATGATGCCGCCCTCGCGATGCTGGATGAGGATGTTGCCGCCGGTCGCCGCGATCGTGCCTTGCGTGATCACCGCGCCGGCAAGCGGCGCTTTAGCCGCCCAATAGCCGAAGCCGCCGGCCAGAAGCGCGATCGCCGCGTAGCCGGCGAAGGCGGTGCGCCGGAAGTCGGTGCGGGGCCGGCCTTCGAAGGTGAGGCTCTGTGTCATCGTCTAGGACCCGTGCCGGATGGTCTGCGAGGCGCGGATGGTCGGCGCGAACGATCCCGTCACCACGGTGCTCCGCTGCGCGCCTTTGCCCTTATCGACAGTTGACTGCCGCAACACCTCGGCGCTCGGCCCGAACGCTTCGATGACGCCGCCGCGCAAAACCATCACGCGGTCGCAGGCGGCGGCAATCGAAGGCCGATGCGTGATGACGATCGTCGTGACGCCCGCGGCGCGCGCGGCGGCGAGCACCGCTTCGAGCGCCGCTTCGCCGGCGCCGTCGAGATGCGTGCTCGGCTCGTCCAGCACCAGGATGCGCGGATTGCCGTAGAAGGCGCGCGCCAGTCCGATCCGCTGCCGCTCGCCGCCCGACAGCGTCCCGGCGATCGCGGTCTGGTAGCCGTCGCGCAGCGCCAGGATCAGCTCATGCGCCTCGGCGCGCCTTGCCGCCTCGACGATTGCCGAATCGTCGGCATGTGCATCGAAGCGGGCGATATTTTCACCGACCGAGCCGGGAAAAAGCTCCACCTCCTGCGCCAGATAGCCAACATGCCGGCCGAGCTGGTTTTCGTCCCAGGTCCTGAGCTCCGCGCCGTCGATCCTGACCGAACCGCCGTTCGGCTGCGCTGCCCCGACAAGCAGCCGCGCCAACGTCGATTTGCCGGCGCCGCTCGGGCCGACGATCGCCACCGCTTCGCCGGCACCGATGGCAAAACTCAGCCGCTTCAGGATCGGCTCGGCGCCGAAGGCGGCGTTCGGCGCGATGAAGAAGAGATCCTGCGCCGCAACCGCGCCGGTCGGGTCGGGCAGGGTGAGCTTGCGCGCCTCTCCCGGCAGCGCCGACAGCGCGGTTCCCAGCCGCGTCCACGCGCGCCTGGCCTCGACGATCTGCCGCCAGGAACCGATCAGCTGGTCGAGCGGCTGCAGCGCGCGCGACGACACCAGCGAGGAGGCGAAGATCATGCCGGCCGTCATCTGGCCCTTGAGCACCAGCCAGGCGCCGGCGCCGAGGATCGCCAATTGCAGCATCATGCGCAACGCCCTGGAAACGCCGCTGAAGATCGCGTTGGCGCTGGCCGAACGATCATGCAGGACAAGCGCTTCCGCCACATGCCGGCCCCATACGCGCGCGGCGTTTTCCACCATGCCCATGGCGCGCAATGTCTCGGCATTGCGGGCAAAGGCCTGCTCGGCTCGGCTGGCCAAAGCCGAACGTTCAGCCGAGCGCGCATCGTTCCTGCCGATGGCAAGCTGGTTGGCCACGACCAGCACGACAAGCAGCACCACGCCGCCGAGCGTCACCCAGAACAGCACCGGATGGATGAGATAAAGCAGGCCAAGGAAGACCGGCGCGAAGGGCAGGTCGAACAGCACCGAAACGCCGCGCGAACGGATGAAGGCGCAGACCGAGGCGAGGTCGGTGAGGGGCGACGGCGCATTCCTGTCGCCGAGCGAAGCCGCGAAAACCCTCGCGCCCAACCTGTCGTTGACCGTAGCCGCGATGCGCTGGGTGTAGACGGCGCGGATGGCGTCGAGGAAGCCGAGGAAGCCAAGCGCCGCGACCGCGATGACCGAGAGATAGACCAGCGTCTCGACGCTGGAGGAGGGCAGCACCCGGTCATAGACCTGGAGCAGGTAAAGCGGGATCACCAGGAGGAGCAGGTTGATGAGCAGCGAGAACAGGCCGACATCGGCGACGGCGCGGCCGAACACCCTGCGCATGGAAACGGGCGGCAAATTGGTCGGAGCACGCTCTCGCGACATCGCCCCGGCCGCCTAGGCTGTGTGCTCGCCCGTGACGTTCAAATGGCTCTGCTGCACTTCGTTCAGCGTGTAGGCGTGGATATAGTCGATCTTCATCTCGGCCGGTGTGGCGAGATGGTCCGGCGGCGCGCCGGCCTGGCCGCCGATCGCGAGATCGACCAGCATGTACATCGGCTTGTTCATGTCGGACGGCGTCGCCGCTGAGGCGACCTGTATGCCATCATAGGTCCAGACCAGCTTGTCCGGCGTCCACAGGAGGCCATAGGTGTGGAAGCCGGCGGTGTCCATGACGTTCACCGTGGATCCGACCGTGGTGTGCTGGCCCGTCTGGTTGGTGTGCGCGGTCATCAGCAGCGAATTCGGCTTCTGTCCGTACATTTCCATCACGTCGAGTTCCGGCGGCCACGAGCCGTCTTCCGGCAGCAGCCAGAAGGCCGGCCAGGCGCCGGCGTGCTCAGGCAGGTCGGCCCTCATTTCGAAATAGCCATAGGTCTGCGAGAACGAGTCATGCGTGGTCAGGATACCGGAGGTGTATTCGTAATTGTTGATCAGCGGCTTGATGTCGGCCGGCGCCTGCGCCGCGGTGATCGTCAGCACGCCGTTGCCGACGCTGAACGGATGCACCGAGCTGGTCGGGCCGTAATTGGCATCGATGTACCACTGCAGCTCGCCATTGCGGGTGAGCGTGCTGCCGTTCGACGCGCCCCACCAGAAATTGGTATCCCAGGTGCCGCCCTGGCTGCCGTGAAGGTTCAGCGTGTTGAACTCGTCGCTGAAGGACAGCGTCATGCCCGACTTGTCGATCGGCAGCTGGAAATGGTTGGGCTGCAATTTGTCGATCGTGGTGTTCTTGAATTCGAGGATCTCGCCCGATCCAAGGTTCAGCACCACATTGGGTCCCGCCTGGATCATGGCGTCGTGGACGGCGGAGAACGAAGTGAATCCGTAGCCGTCGAGCCGCACGGCATCGTTCGAGGCGAAATTGACGATCGAGTCGCTGCCGTTGCCCTTCGCGATGATGAAAATATCGGCGCCGCCGCCGCCGTCGATCAGGACATCGTTGCCCGCGCCGCCGTCGATGGTCTGGCCGCCCGCCGTGGCGGTGATGATGTTGTCCAGCGCATTGCCGAAGGCATAGTTGTGAGCGTTGGTGACGACGAGGTTCTCGACATTGTTCGGCAGCGTGTAGCTCATCCATGTGTTGATCGTGTCGATACCCTCACCAGGGTTCTCGACCACCTTGTTGCCCGCCGAATAGAGGTAATAGATGTCGTCCCCGGCGCCGCCATACATGGTGACGTTGACGCCGCTGGTGGCCCAGATGGAGTCGTTGCCTGAGGTGCCGTTGAACGTCCCGGGCGAGGACGCCGAAAGCCAATGGTTGGAGGCGCCGCTATAGTAAAGAGGAACGCCTATCGCGTTGACGACGAAGCTCATCGGACACTCCTTCCTTGGTGGCGCCTGATTTTCAGGCCAACCTGCAAGCCGGCCTATGGTTCCAAGGATTCGCGTCACAGTACAGACAAAAAATTACCGCTTATCGATTAATGATTAGAAATGAACATAATAAGGCCTTCCTAATACAATTTAAGCGCGATAATTACACCTTGAATTACTCAATTTTACTCAATATTGCAAAGATCATGCTGAAATATTGGGCAAGATGCCGCGCGTGGCTGCGATTGACCAGCGCGGCCGAGTGCCATGAGCGGGGGCCGAGCCGCCACGAGCGCGACAATTTCACGGATTGCTAATCGAGCTTCCTCAAGGATGGGAAGACATAACCGACGACCTGGAGGACAAGTGGCCGCCGACATTGGCCGGCTCCTCAGGTGTCGGCGCGCCCCAGTTCTTGATGGCTCGTTGCAAAAGTGGCGAACCTCCCAATATCACCATCGGCGACTTGCGCGGGATGCTCACCAATTTCTGTGCAAGCTTGCCCGCCGGGCAAAAAATTTGTCGGCCTTTGTCGGGTCGGCCGCAGCCCGCCCGTCCTTGGGACATCGATCAACGAAACCAGAAAGAGGATATCGAGACATGCCGAGCACCATCCACCTGCACCGCGTCCTGGCGACCAAGCCGGAGAAGCTCTACCGCGCATTCATCGAGGCCGATGCGCTGGCGAAGTGGCTGCCGCCGAACGGTTTCACCTGCACGGTCCACGAGTTCGAGGGGAAGGTCGGCGGCACCTACAAGATGTCCTTCCGCAACTTCACCACCGGCGACAGCCACGCCTTCGGTGGCGAATTCGTCGAGCTCGTTGCGGGTGAGCGCCTGCGCTACACCGACCGCTTCGACGATCCCAACCTGCCGGGCCAGATCGAGGTGACCGTGATCCTGAAGAAAGTGTCGGTCGGCACCGAGATCAACATCACCCAGGCCGGCATCCCCGACGCCATCCCCGCCGAAGCCTGCTATCTCGGCTGGCAGGAATCGCTGCGCAACCTGGCAAAGCTCGTCGAGCCGGAGATCAACCAGTAAGCTTGCGAAGCACGGCGGCCGGGTCACCCGGTCGCCCAATCGCGGGTGTTGAGGTGCTCGACGCCTTGTCGTTGGAACGAACCCCTGGAGATTGGAAAGCATGGCGCTCAAGCGAATGGACAATGTGGGTATCGTCGTCGAGGACCTCGGCCGGGCGATTGATTTCTTTCGAGAACTCGGCCTCGAGCTTGAAGGGCGGGCGACGATCGAAGGCGAATGGGCCGGACGTGTCACTGGCCTGGGCGATCAGCACGTCGAGGTCGCCATGATGCGCACACCGGACGGCCACAGCCGGCTCGAGCTCTCCACCTTCCTCAGGCCGGCGGTCGTCGCGGATCACCGCGTCGCCCCGGTCAACGCGCTTGGCTACCTCCGCGTCATGTTCACCGTGGACGACATCGACGAGACGCTCGCAAGGCTCCGCAAACACGGCGCCGAACTCGTCGGCGAAGTCGTCCGGTATAAGGACGTTTATCGGCTCTGCTACTTCCGCGGGCCCGAGGGACTTCTCTTCGGACTCGCCCAGGAACTCAGCTGACATTTTCGCGAGCGGCGGTCTAGCGAGCGGCGATTGTTGCCGGCGCCGCCTTACCCTAGGTAAGTAAAATTTCACCAAGCGCTGTTAAAAGCCGCTGCCATGGATCGCAACAAGAACAACGACCTCTTTGTCCTGATGGTGGCGCTCGCCGCCGTCGCGATCTACAACATCGCCTGCGGCATCAAGACAGGCGAAGTCCGGGGCAAGTTGCACTGGGTCGCCCTGGCGGACGATCCGACACGATTTTGGAACATCGTGGTCGGCAATTCGATTGTCCTGGTGGCTGCGATAGCCTTTCTGTGGGTGCTCAATTCCCGCAGGCCGGGATGATCCGAGGCCGCGCTTCCTAATCTCACACCGCCCTTGTGATGCCGCCGTCGACGCGGATGTTCTGCCCGGTGATGTAGGCAGCCCCATCGGAGGCGAGGAAGGAGATCGTCGCGGCGATCTCTTCCGATGTGCCGTAGCGCTGCATCGGCACGCTGCCGCGCCGCTCTTCGGTCGCCGGCAGGCTGTCGATCCAGCCGGGCAGCACATTGTTCATGCGGATGTTGTCGGCGGCATAGGTGTCGGCGAAGATCTTGGTGTAGGCGGCAAGCCCGGCGCGCGCCACGGCCGAGGTCGGGAACATCGCGCTCGGCTCGAACGCCCAGGCGGTCGAGATGTTGATGATGACGCCCGATTTTTGGCTTTGCATCACCGGCGTCACCAGCCGGGTCGGCCGCACGGCGTTGAGGAAATAGGTGTCGATGCCCTTGTGCCAATCCTCGTCGCTGATCTCGATGATCTGCGCGCGCGGCCCGTGCCCGGCGCTGTTGACCAGCACGTCGATGCGGCCCCAGCGCGCAATCGCGCCGTCGGTGAGGCGCTTCAGATCGTCGTTCGACTGGTTGGAGCCGGTGACGCCGAAGCCGCCGAGCGCCGCGCCCAGCGCCTCGCCCTTGCCGGAGGAGGACAGCACGCCGACCTTGAACCCGTCCGCCGCCAGGCGCTTCGCCGCCGCGGCCCCCATGCCGCTGCCGCCCGCCGTCACCAGAGCTACTTTTTCACCTGCCATGTGCTTGATCCATCCCGGCTGTTAAGGTTGAAAGCGACCCTGTTAGCATGCGGAGGGCAGGGGATGAACCGGATTGGATTGCGCCACAACATCGGCGATTGGCGAAAGCGGACGAGCGCTTAATCTCCCCCCTTGCGGGACCCGCAAAGGGGGGAGATTAAGCGCTCCGCTCCTCACAGTTCCTTCTCGGCCAGCTCCCGGAACCCGTCCGGCACCGAGCGTGCGCCCTCCAGGGCCACGGTGCCATAGCCGACCGCCTCCTTGCCGAAACGCTGGCGGATCTTGTCGATGGCGCGGTCGGCGCCGAAGCGGGCCAGCCCCTTGCGGCTGCCGGGCTTCCGTTTCTCGTCGGCGAGGCCGAGCGGCAGTTCGAGCTGCAGCTCGGCATGTTCCTCCAGATGCGAGACCGAGATGGCGAGCAGCGAGATGTCCCGCTCGCCCGGATGGGCGAGAAGCACGCCGCGCACCAGCTCCTCGGCGATTTCGGCCAGCATTGCTGTCGCCTGGATCGGCTGCTCCAGCGTCACCGAGCGGGTGACGGCGCGCAGATCGGCGAAGCGCACGCGCACCGTCACCGTGCGCCCCGGCCGATCCTTGGCGCGCAGGCGGCTCGCCACACGATCGGCCAGATGCAGCAGCGTCGGCACGAAGACGCGCGGCACCGCCGGCTTCCTGCCCAGCGCCGATTGCGCGCCGGCGGAATGCGCGCGGCGATGCGTCTCCAGCCGGCGCGGATCGCGGTTCCAGGCAAGCGCCGCCAGCTTCTGGCCGGCGGCATGGCCGATCAGCCGCTCCAGCGCGCCGCTATGCGTGCGCGCCAGCTGCCCGATGGTCTCGACGCCGATCTCGGCGAGCCGCGCTTTCGTCGCCGGACCGACCCCCCACATCAGCGTGACAGGCAGGTCGTGCAGGAAGGCGAGCTCGGTGCCGGGCTCGACCACCACCAGCCCGTCGGGCTTGGCCACCTGCGAGGCGATCTTGGCGAGATGCTTTGTCCGCGCCACGCCGATCGAGATCGGCAGGCCGAGCTCGGCCTTCACGCGCTGGCGGATTTTCCGCGCGATCTCTTGCGGAGGGCCAAACAGATGCGTGCAGCCGGCGACGTCGGCGAACGCCTCGTCGATCGAGATCCGCTCGACCACCGGCGTGAAATCGTCGAGCACCTTGATCGCGGCGTCGCCGAGGCGCTGGTACTCGGAAAAATGGCCGCCGACGAAGATGAGCTGCGGGCAGAGCGCGCGCGCCTTGCGGCCTGGCATGCCACCGCGCACGCCAAAGACCTTGGCTTCATAGGAGGCGGCCAGCACCACGCCGCCGCCGACGGCGATCGGCTTGCCGCGCAGCGACGGGTCGAGCAATTGCTCGACCGAGGCATAGAAGGCGTCGAGATCGGCATGCAGGATGGTGGCGGCCGCGGTGGTGCTTGTGGCGGCCATCGCGCGCTCCCATGGCCCATTTGTGTGGCATTGCAGCATTAGCTGCATCTATTGTAAGGGGAATTGACAGAACATAAAGAGAACAAAAGAAGTTCTCTGTCAAGCCGCCACCGTTCAACGTGCAAGTTTCCACAACCAGAAGATACACCCACAGATGGTGCACCAGTGGCGCGCATAATCTCCCCTGGGGAGATGTTGCTGCAGGCGACAAAGGGGCGCCGCGTGGCGACCCGTTCCCGCCTAGGGAGTGCCGGGGGCTTTACAAGACAACCCCACTGATCGCTTGCGCCGTCTCAACTCCAGGGGCGACGTTTGCGCTATGCCGGCTTGGCGTATTGTTCGGCGCTCAGCACCTCGATGCACTGGAACGGCTGGTTGCCTTCCACCCAGGCGTCATGGCCGGGCGGGATGGTGTAGGAAGTGCCGGCCTCGAAGGTCTTTTGCGTGCCGTCGTTCAGCCGCACGGTGATCGATCCGGACACGACATAGCCGACATGCGAGACCTGGCAGCTGTCGGTCTTGACCACCGGCTTCACGCATTCGGACCATTTCCAGCCCGGCTGCATGTTCATCCGCCCGAGCGTATAGCCCGGCAGCCGGACGATTTCGACACGCGTCTTGGCGGGCGCCCGGACCTCGTCGGGATTGTTGTGCG
Source organism: Mesorhizobium australafricanum (assembly GCF_033977265.1). Taxonomy (NCBI): domain Bacteria; kingdom Pseudomonadati; phylum Pseudomonadota; class Alphaproteobacteria; order Hyphomicrobiales; family Phyllobacteriaceae; genus Mesorhizobium; species Mesorhizobium australafricanum. The sequence continues at coordinate 274,178 of NZ_JAVIIT010000008.1, forward strand.
ATTTGGATTCGAATTTTGTCACTTTCGTTGCGACTTCGGCCATGGTTTCCTCCCATGAGTGAAGCGGAGCCTGACGTTGCGATCGTCGGCGACCGCGACCGTATTCATACGCCTTATTATGAGGAATTTCTAATATAATCAGGGCGGTCCCGAGGGTTTGCCGGGTGTCGCGGCCCGGTCTGAAACTGGTCGGGCCGGGCGAGCAATACTTGCAGCGGTTCGCCGATTTCGATTCCGGGCAACGGCGGCCGAAAGCGATTGTTCCAGGCATCGGGCGACGGTCCCGGGCCTTGTTCGGACTGAAGTCTCACCCGTCGAACGCAGAGGCCCGAGGCGTCGATTTCCAGGCAACAACAGCGGCATCAATTCATTGGCTAGCAAGCCGCCGGACAAAGTCCCTTCATCGGCGGTTGACCACGGTGTGCCCGCCATTCCTGCGATATGGCGGGCACTCCTTTCCCTGGAACCGCTCTGGAGTTGCTGGCCGTGCAACCCGGCAAGATGATCGCGAACCTGTTTGCCACGCTGCTTCTGGCAGGCCTTGTCGGCGGCGTCTTCTTCGTCTTCGGCAGGCCGCTCTGGCCCGAGCGCGGGGCCAGGATGGTGATCCTTCTGCCCGTCGACCCGATCGCGACCGGATCGTTGCGCAAGGCCTGCCTCGAGCCATGCCTGCCGGCCCGCTTCGATCTCGGGCTCGCGCCCGCCAGGCCGCCCGGGTGAAGTCGGCCGCGGGAACCAGTCGGCGCCTCACGCCGTTGATTGAGCGAAGGGATGGCGCCGGCGGAGGCCGTCATGGATAACTTCGAACTTATCGATCTTCTGTGCGTCATCGACGCCTGCGCGAGCGACCGTTCTGCCGGGCGCCTCGTGCCGATGTCGAAGGCTGTCGAGGAACTGCGCGTGCTGACCGGAGATTTCATCTCGTCGGACGAAGATGCGGCCAACGCCTTGACGCTGGTTGCGCTCAATCGGGGCTGCGCGGTGCTCTTCGACGAGCAAGCCGGCGCGGATATCGTGGACGAGCTGTGATTTCTCACCTCGCCAGGGTGATCATCCGTCCCGCATACATCTCCCGGTTTCCAAGTTCGGCCGTGCAGTCCGACTTCACCGCGGAGTTCCCCGTCATCGCGACAGTGTCGCCGACCAGCCGCAGGCAACTGCCCTGGGCGTTCATGTCTGAATTTCCGGTGTAGGTGATGGCGGCGTCCGGGGCGTAGATGAAACCGCTCACCAGCGAGCCGGATCCACCGTTCAGCGTCAGCGCCTGCGTGTTGCCGCGCGCCTGGTAGATGGTGATGCCGGCGTAAGGGCTGCCGGTCGGCGGCGAGAGGTTCACCTGCTCGTTGGCATTGATGTAGAGCTGCGAGTTCTCCATCAGGAAGATCGTCACGCCCTGGCCGCTCAGGCTGCCGTTGCCGCCGGGCTTTATGGTGACGTTGCGCAGGATGTAGGTGCCCGGATTGAGGGTGATCTTTCCCGACAAGGTCTTGTCGCAATAGGTGCCCGGCGAGAGCGTTATCGTCTTGCCGTTGGGCACCGGCAGGCAGAGCGTGTAGGCGGGAGGAACGACGTCGGCCAGCGGATCGAACGAGGCATACTCGTTCTCGTGCGGCGCGCCGCAAGAGAGGGTGGCGCTGGGCGGCGTCAGCCCCTGCGTGCGGCCGACCGTCGAGACGCAGCCGGCGCTGACGATCGCCGAGCCACCCCGGTTGACGGCGTCGGCGGCGTCCGAATTGGCGGCGATCACGCAGCCGCCCATCGCCACATTGGTCGAGCCCTGCAGGTTGACCGCGCCGCCGGCGTGCTGATTGAGCGCGAGCACGCAGGCCTGCGCGCCGGGCTTGATCTTGACCGAGGCGGAGCGCGTCGCCTGCCAGGCCGGCATGCTGCTGAGGAAGGCCGGCCGGCTGATGCTCGACGACAGCGAAATGAAGTAGGCGCTCGGAGCGCCGCTCGCGCCGGCCCGGAAGGCGGCGAGGCTGCCTGATAATTCCTGCGCGTCGGCGGCGCTCATATTGGCCGCGAAGAAGGTCTGGCCGAGTTGCTGCACGTCGCTCGCCGACATGCTCGGCTGGTATTTCGTGCCGATCGCAAGGCCGGCCGCGTCGAGCGAGTTCTGCAACTGCGCAGCGTCGTCGCTGGTGCCGATCAGGTCGATGGAACCTGCCAGGCCAAGCATCACCGGCACCATGGCGACAGCGGTCGCGACCGCGAAGTTGCCGCGCCTCGAAGCCCAAAACCGTCCAAACATGGAGCCCGCCCTCGTCGTATATCAGAGAGTGATATGCGCGCCGTCTCTACGGACGATTTCCAAAAAAGATAAAATGCAGAACGTGCTAAAATATTAGCTTTTCCCGGAACTTAAGTCTTAAGTCCTAAGCTTTATGGGCCTTAAGTCCTAGTGCGCGCGGCGCAAGATGGGGACAGCGGCCCGCTCCAGTCCTACAGGCGCAAGTCGAGCGAAATAATTAGGCATTCCTTCATACGGCAATGATGACCTCACGGCTGGGATACCTTGGGTGCGCTCGGCCATGGCCTTTTCAGGTCGTTTCTTCAGACATCTTTTTTCTCGGCTCGTCGCTCGACGCTTTTGCGAAGGCAAGGGCGGCAATGTCGCAACCATATTCGCGCTTACCTTGCCGGTCGTCGTGGGCGGCGCGGGGCTCGGCGTCGAGACGTCCTATTGGTACTATTCCAGTCTGAGGCTGCAGGCGGCAGCGGATGCCGCTGCCTATGCCGGCGCGCTGGAAAAGATCCAGGGATCCGACATCGCGACGATCACGGCGGCCGCCACGTCATCGGCCGACTCGAACGGGTCGGGCGGCGGCACCATCGTCGTCAACACGCCGCCGGCGTCGGGGCCGAACACGGCCAAGAAGGCGGTCGAGGTCATTCTCAAGCAGAACCTCGACCGGATCTTCACCTCCATCTTCACGCAGACCAAGGTGCCGGAGCAGGCGAGAGCGGTGGCGCTGATCACCGATGGCGCCTATGCCTGCAATACGGCGCTCAATCCGTCGGCCTCGCAGGCGGTGAGCATTTCCGGCAACACCAGCCTCAAGCAGATCGGCTGCGTCATCAATGCGAATTCGATCGCCGCCGATGCCATCAAGGTGCAGGGCTCGGCGACCCTTCAGACCGACTGCCTGATTGCGGTTGGCGGCGTTTCGCTGAGCACCCAACCCACGATGGTCTGCAAGGCCCCGATCACCCAGGCCTTGCCTGTGTCCGATCCGTTCGCCAGCCTGCCGACGCCCGCGGCCAGCGGCTCCTGCCAGAAGATCAACGGCAACAAGACAACGCAAACGATCCAGCCCGGGACCTACTGCAGCGGCATGAACCTCAACGGCAATGTCACGCTTTCTCCCGGCGTCTATGTCGTCCAGGGCGACGTGAAGATCAATGCGGGGGCCGTCATCCAGGGCAGTGGCGTGACCATCTACATGACCGGCAGCAACACCGTCGGCATGAACGGCAACGCCACCGTAACGTTGAGCGCGCCGACGTCCGGCACCTATTCCGGCGTGCTGTTCTACGGCGACAGGACGGGAACGGCGGCGCAGAGCACCTTCAACGGCACCGCGGACTCGCTCTTGACCGGCGCCATCTATTTCCCCAGGCAGCAGGTTAGCTACCTCGGCAACTTCTCGGGGACCGGCGGGTGCACGCAGGTCGTCGCGGACACGATCCAGTGGTCCGGCAGTACGACCATCAAGCAGGACTGCACCAGCCTTGGAATGAAGAACATTCCGGCTGCTCAAACCGTGCAGATCGTCGAGTAGTGGCCATGGGGTTACCTGTAATCCGTTTCGGTAGGGACCGCGCTGGCATCGCAGCGGTGGAGCTCGCGATGGTGATGCCAGTGCTGTGCGCCACTCTTCTCGGCATTGTGGACGGCTGGTCTTATGTCACCAGCTCGCTGTCGATGCGGGCAGGGGTGAAGACGGCGGCGAACCTCGTGTTGGCCGGTTCCTCCGATGACAGCGCTACACAGGCAGCAGCGCTCGCAAGCTGGGACAACAAGCCCACCGATGCCGCGGTCGCGGTGAGCCGCATCTACCAGTGCGGAACGACCGTGGTCACCTCGACGACCATCTGCAGCGGACAGAAAGTGCCCTCGGTCTTCGTTCAGATCCAGGCATCGGCCACCTGGGTTCCCCCCTTCTCCTTCGGCCCCTTCCCGGACAACACCGCCATCGGCCACCTGCAGGTGGTCCGTGTACGCTAACCAAAGACTTCGGGCATTTGCCGGCCATGAATCGGGTGGCGCCGGCATCGAATTCGCGCTTGTTGCGCCCCTCCTCATCATGCTCCTGTTCGGCATCTTCGCCTTCGGCTGGTCGATGAACAACATATCCAGCGTGCGCTATGCGCTCGAGGCCTCCTCGCGCTCCTTGCAGCTCAACAACGCGCTGACCCAGACTGACATCCAGGCGATCGCAACGCAAAAACTGCAGGCCCTTGGTCTGCAGAATGTGAACGTCACGATCACCACCGATCTGCCGAGTGGCGGCTTCTGTATGGCGCATGTCAACGCCAGCTATGCCTTCGTCATCAACTTCCCCTATTTCAGCGATTACCCGATCAGCTACGCGACCACGGTGAACGTGCCGCTGGTCAACAGCGTGAAGGGAGCTTGCCCTCAGCCATAGTTGGAACTGAATCGGCGACTATCGATCGCGCCTTTCCTCATCATGCTCCTGTTCGGGCATCTTCACCTTCGACGGGCTCAGGCGAAGATCCGCAGCCGGACACCGTGGCACCGACGGATCAGGATGCCGGCCGCACGGAAGCGTCTTCTTCCATTTAGTCACGCCGAACCAAGCGCATTCCGCTCGACCGGACTTGGCTTTTGCGTCGGGCAGACGTTGCAAGTCTATGTGGTTTCCCCGAAGCAAGAATGTCTTTGGGACCATGGTCTGGCGAGACAAGGGCCCTCTTTGTTCCAAATGGCCCAAAAGCGTTCGGCCCTTTGTATTTCCTTTAAATTTCAATGTGTTAACGATGTGTTTTGCGAAAATCATTGGACGGCGGTGGTCCTGCTCTCATTTCGCGACCGCAATTGCTTAAAGTTTATCCGACGCCATTAGGAAATTCTCATAAGAGGCTGCCTAGCGGTTGGGCCATGACGACGATTCATCTGCGGAGAAGAACAATGACATTGCGAAAGACACTTCTAACATCTCTTGCCATTCTGGCTCTAGCGTCGGCTCCGGCGCTTGCCGGCGGCAATGGCGGCGGCCACGGCAATGGCGGCAACCATGGCGGCGGCAACGGCAATGGCGGCGGCAATGCCGGTGGCAAGGGCAACAGCGGCGCCTCGCATGGCAAGTCGGCTTCGGCCGCGGGTCACAACAAGGCAACCGACGACAGCTCGACCGACGACACGACCACCGCCGCCACGCCCAAGGAAAAGAACATCCACGCCAAGCTCGGCCGGCTGAACTCGCTGCAACGCAACATCAACGCCTACATGAATTCCAAGAGCAAGAAGTTCGCCGGCGTCCAGGCCTATGTGACGCAGGCCGCGGCGGCCCAGAACGCGCAGGCCAAGCTCGACGCGGCAAACGCTCAACTGGCCGCCGATCAAGCCGCCCTGGTCGACCTCACTGCGCAACTGGCTGCGGCGCAGGCGGATCCGGCCACACCGCCAGCGACAATTACGGATCTCGAAAATCAGATCGCAGATCTGAACACGGCGATTACCGTTGACGACCCGCAAGCGATCGCGGATGCCCAGACCGCGGTTGACAACGCGCCTGCCCCCACCGATGCCTCGTTGGATGCTGCTCTTGGCGACATGGCCAACAAGCCGATCGACGCCGACGTCACCGCCTGGGCCAAGGATACGCTGGCGGCCAAGATCGACGCTGCAGCCGCCGCCACGGCGACGACGACTCCATAAGGCCGGGTCGAACCGACCAGAGGGTGAACGAAACGCCGCCGGGCCTCGCCCGGCGGCGTTTTCTTTTGCGATAGGCTCGCAGCGGGCCGAGCCGGGCCAATTTCGGCAGCGCGTCAGACCTCAGTCGCCTTGTCTTCGGCGACGCACAGCGCCTATGTCACAGACGCGCTCTCCGTTCTTGCCCTCCATGGCGCATGGTTCGGGTTCCGCCATATCCGGCGGAATCGAGCCCAGATATGGGGAGTTCAGGAGACGACAGTCGATTCCCCCGGGATGTAGCTGTTCCTTCATCGAGCCCGCCACTGGTTCAGGCCAGTAGGCGGGCCTTGATGATCGGGACGAGGCAGGCCGGCTTTTCACAGAAACGGCGAACCGCTCTATCTCCTTGTTCGACGCAATTCCGACGGAAGGCTACGGCGAAGCCGCCGAGCCAACCGCTTCGCACTTTTGCTGGAATTGCTCTAATCGGCGTGATCGAGCAGGCGGGTGGCGTTGGGACGATCGCGGTCTTGTTTGGCGCCGGCATGATCGATGCCTTCCACGGTGATGGCGAACGTCCCGTTCTCGGTCCTGCCGATGAAGCCCTTCGCTTTGAGGTACCACAAGTGAAACTCCAGGTGCTCGCGAGGGCAGCCCGACAGGCGCTCGAGCTCTTCGTCACCGATACCCGGATTGTTGACGTCCCGCCGGCGCCTCACATAGAGAAGCGACAGTAAATTGGCCTGGATGACGGAGTCCCTTTCAACGCCGCCCCCGTCGCGCGCTTCCTGCGTAAGTTCCTGGCGAAGGCCCAGATGCTCGCGGTAGAGGATGTCGTACTGAGCCCGCTTGACTGGATCCCGCAGCGTGTTGTGGGCTTCGACGATCTCGCTGAAACGCGCTTCATTGCCGGTTTCCCGATTGTCGGGATGATAGCGCATGGCAAAGTAGCGGAAAATCCGCTCGATTGTCTCAGAATTGGCGTTCGGGCTTATTTCCAGGATTTCGTAGTAGTCAATGAACATGTAATCGTGCTTCCGAAATTACGGAAACCACTCCCCCCGAATCCAAGCATTGCCCAAATGTTGCACGTATGCAAGGCGCGAGGCCGGCTTTGACGCCAGTCATGCGAAAAGCCGTTCGCTTCGCGGCAACCCCCTCCATTCAGGGTTAGAAAAACCTCCCGGCGGGCGGAACCAACCGCGCGAGGCTTTCGCCCGAAGGCTGCGCCGACCTAAAGCGCGTCGCGCTGAACCGGATTCAGGCGACGCGCTTTAAGTCTTTGTCTTGATGCATGTCGTTGTCCCAGAACCGCTGCACACTTCTGGGCGGCATGCATTAAGTGCGTCATAGCTAATAAGATATGCAAGGTGTAGACTTGAGTCGGGTTTACAGAGGCATTGGGAGGACAAGCAAATGCCACGGGTATCGGAACTTTTCTTCAAGACGGCCATCATCTTTTTCCTGATGGGTATCGCCATCGGCATCAAGATGGGCATTTCGGGCGATCATGGCGCTTTCCCGGCGCATGCGCATTTCAACCTTCTGGGCTGGGTCACCAGCGCCATCTTCGGCGGCTACTACGCGCTCAACCCGGCCAAGGCCGAGAAGCGTCTAGCCATGATCCACTACGGCCTCTACACGCTTGGCCTTGTGGTGATGCTGCCGCCGCTTTACCTGAAATACGCCTATGGAATGGACGCCGTCGAGCCGATCCTCGGCATTGGTTCGCTGATTGTCGCCGCGGGTGTGCTGGTCTTTGCCTTTATGGTGTTCTCGCCCGCCCAGCCGGTGCGCTCGCCCACGGCTGTCACGGCGCGCTAATGGATGTCGCCCAGAAGTGCGCAGCGGTTCTGGGACAACGACATGCATCAACACAAAGACTTAAAGCGCGTCGCCTGAGTCCGTTTCAGCGCGACGCGCTTTAGACTGCCAGGAAAAGCAGGGGCTTCGCGCCGACGTCCCCGACCAAGGATGCCGCAAGCCGGGCCGTTTGCGTTGCGCCGCATTAACTTGGGGCAACTGGCCGCGATGCCTCGGAACCAAACCGAGGCGCAGCGCGGCTCCTGCATTCCAGCAATGCGGGGTGCCGGGGCTATTCAGCGTAGTCGGTTTACCGACGGGCGAAAGCTCATTGCGGGCTTGATGCCGCTGGCGCGGTTAAGGCAGCAGCCTCGGGAACAGCAGCGAGATGAGAGCGTGGACGATGCCGTCGCGCTCGAATGGGCCGGGCATTTCGGCCGGCACCGAATTGGTGTCTGCCTTGCTTTCGTCGATCACGCGGCTTTCACCGTGCACGAGCCAGAGCACAGCCACGAAGTAGCCGACCTGCAGCACCACGGCCGCCAGAAACGTCCAGCCGATCGCCATCCAGATCGATCCCGTGGAAGTGTAGGTCCAGCCCAGGATCATCAGAAGCGTTGCCACCATTCCCACAAGAAACTGCGGAAAATACATTTGCCCAACCGAGCGCCGCGACCATGTCCGGTCGTCGGCGATCTCGCCCATACCTCTACCCGTCATGACCCATGCACCTTTTCCGGGTGGACCGCAAGCTTGAACAATTTGCGAGCGGCCCCATCGCCCTTTCGTCCGGCCCCAATAGGGACCACGGACGCAGGACTTCTGTTGTCAGAACTGAGAGTTCCGCCATATCGTTCCCTGGAGACCAGATTCAAGGAATGCCTAATGGAGCGCGGTGCCTGCGCGTGAGCGGGTAACGGCGCCGTCTTTGGGCGCCGTCATGCCTCGCAAAAAAAGGCCCGCCGATCGGCGGGCCTTTGTCGTCATGCCGTCCGCATCAGGTCAGGATCAGCACGATCTTGTAAGTATCGGGGTCGACGATGACGATACGTCCGTCGGCCAGCACGAAATACTCGTAGGCTTCATAGGCAGGCACGATCTTGACGATACGGGCCGGCAGGCGATGCAGACGCACCTTGTGGCGCGGCACCTCGATGCCGACCGAGATGTCGAAGCTGACATCGCGGACCGGCTCGACCTTGGTCTCGTGGATGATCTGCGTGACCTGCGTTCTCTGCTCCACCGTGACGTTGTTGATCGAGGCGGTCTTGCTCTGGTCGGTCTCGACGTTGGTGTTACCCTGGGCGTTCTGCTCGGTCTTCATCTTGGTAGTGCCGCCCTGGGCGTTCTGCTCGGTCTGCATCTTGGTATTGCCCTGAGCGTTCAGCTCGGTGTTCGTGCCAGTCTTGCCCTGGGCCTGCTGCTTCTTCTTCAGCTGCGTGTTGTCCTGGGCGTTCTGGTCGGTATTGGCGCCTGCCTGACCCTGGGCCTGCTCATCGGTCTTCACCTTGGCCTTGCCCTGGGCCTGCTGCTGTTTCTTCTTCAGCTGCGTATTGTCCTGGGCATTCTGGTCGGTATTGGCGCCTGCCTGACCCTGGGCCTGTTCGTCGGTCTTCATCTTGGCCTTGCCCTGAGCCTGCTCCTGCGTGTTGGCACCGGCCTTGCCCTGGGCCTTCAGCTCGGTCTTCGATTTCGCCTCGCCCTGCGCCTGCCCGCCGGCCTTGCCGCCCTTTTGGCAATCGGCCTGGCCGGCGGCACAGTTGGTGTCGCTGCTGGGCTGCACGGATTCGGTCTGCGCCATCGCGGCGCCGCAACCGACGCCGAGCGCGATCATGCTCGTGATAAGCAGATGTTTCATCGGATTTCTCCTCGGAAAGTTCGGTCCCTTCGCTGAGAAAACCCGGCCCTGAAAGCATTGTTCCGAAATTGTTTCGCGGGCGCTGGTGACGTTTTGCGAAAAAACGGCGGCGGTAAATTTTTGCAGGAACAAGGCTTGCCGGTTGGCGTTACGCCAGATGCCTATTGGCTGTGACATCGCAGGCGCAGCGTGAGAGGCAGTCTATCCACACGAAGGAGAACATCGATGAAAATGCATCTCACAACCGCCGCCGCGGGCCTGCTGCTTCTGACCGGTATCGGCGCCGCCGCCGCCGAGGACGTCATCATTCAGCCCGAGCAGGAAACCGTCATTCGCGAATATGTGCACAAGCAGCCGCTGGCCTCGGTCGAGGTTCCCGGCGTCAAGCTTAGCATCGGCAGCGTCCTTCCCGACACCGTCGAGCTGCATGAGGTCCCGAACGTCAAATACCGTTATGTTGTCGTCGACAAACAGACGGTCATTGTCGATCCCGGCACGCGCAAGATCGTCAAGGTCATCCAATAAATCCCATTCGCCCTGAGTGACGGCCTGCTGCCGGTACGGCGGCGGGCCGTTATCCGGTAGCAATTCGTTACCATATGCTAACGGAACCTTCGCTCCGGCGTCGCGTTGCCGCTGCTGTGTTCGCATTTGCCTCATAGAGAACACAAGCATGCGCAGGATGCGGGAATCGGGCGGTGGCGAAACAGGGGAGGAGTCTAACCGACATGTCGAAACGAGAAATCGGAACATCCCGTTCGCTCGGAATGCGGGTCGCCGATCTGGAAGCCAGGATGCGGAACGCCCGGATCACCGAGCATGAGATGAAGACCTTCCAGAAGGTCGCTGCCATCATGGGGGGCGCAGAGGGCTCCCTACGCATAGACGCGGACGATCTGATCGCCGCGTCTTTCGTTACCGAGGCGCTGGGCGAATCGACGGCGAACTGACAGCGGCCCTCAGCCGAAAATCACCAATCGATTCCAGTCGACCGTCGGCTCGCAGGGCGACGGTCCCAGGCGAATGGACGCCGGCGGCACCCGGTTGCTGCCGCGATCCGCCGGCTAAATTCTAAAACTTATAGGCAAGGCCGATGCGCGCGACACTGGTCAGTGTTGCGCTCCGTGTTGTGGGCGGCTTTCGCGTGCCCGGTTGCGCCTGATCTTTGCTTCGCGCAGCACCGCCACCGGATCGGCGCCGGTCCACTCGATCCCCACCTTCCTGGCGAAGACCAGGAACGCCTGCCGCGCCTTGTCGAGCTCGATCTCTGCGGCCCACGCCGCCTCGCAGGCCCGCATCGCCGCGGTATAGCTTTCGCCCCGCTTGACCGTCGGCCATTCCTTGAGAAAATTCTGCATCTCGGTGAGCGAGGCGATCTCGCGCTTGAAGCCGGCGCCGACGGCGATGGCTACAGGGGCTCGAAGTTCGATGTCGCTTCTGATGGAACCTTCTTGCATGACGGCGGCGCCCTTTGGATTCAAAGCCTTGAGGATTCAAAGTCTTCCAATGCGGAGCCGATGCGAAGGTTCCGCCAAATCAATTAGTCGTCGCTGACGGAACAACGCCCTGCCGACGGCGTTTGCCCCGGGAGCTCCAACGTTCGACCTGCCGATGTTTCCGCCTTGGCGGAGGCAGGGTGGAGCTCGCTAACGCAACAGGAGAGAAATGATGAAAACCACCTTCATTCCAGCTGTCGCCGGCCTGGCTCTGATGGCCGGCATCGGCATCGCGGCCGCGGACGAGGTGATCGTCACCCCCGAGCAGCAGACCGTGGTCAAGGAATACGTCCACAAGCATCCGATCGCCTCGGTCAACGTGCTCGGCCTCGAGCTCGGCGTCGGCTCGACCGTGCCTGACACCGTCGAGCTGCAGCAGGTTCCGGACGTGAAGTATCGCTACGCGGTCGTCAATGACCACACGGTGCTGATCGATCCTGGCACGCGCCGCGTCATCCAGGTGATCCAGTAGCACCTGGCGGGCTGAAGGGCCCGATTCTCTCCCCGTCGCATCGGTGGGAGGATCGGGCTCTTCTGGTCTTCAAGCATATCGTTTAAGCTGAGCAGCGGTTTGGGAGGCAACGAAACGCGGTTGGAGGAATCGTTGCCATGCATCATCCACATGTCGAATCACCTGATGTCGTCCGGCAGGTCGACAGGTTGCTGGCCGAGCGCGGCGATGGGCTGCTGTCGGTGGGCCAGTTGATCGCGCTGCTGCGCGAGCGGACCGGAACCGATCGTTCCGATGCCGATTTGGCGGCATTGATTGCCAAGAAGGCCGCATATCTCGGCATCACGGTGCTCCCTGATCACAAATAAGCGATCAACCACCTTGCCGCGGGATGCGTTCGCGCGCCGTGTCTACACCCAAGACGCCGCGCGAAAATTCGGCTAATGTTCGCGCCGGGGAACCGTCCCAACCTTAGGAGGCGACAGTGACGGACGACAGGTACGAACGCATTCGCCAGCGCGCGCACGAGATCTGGGAGCAAGCCGGCCGGCCGGAAGGCGCTCATATGGAGCATTGGGACCAGGCGACAGCCGAGGTCGACGCCGCGGGCAATCCGAAGGCGAAGAGTCCGAAGAAGGCGGCCGCCGCCAAGGTGGAAAAACCGAAAGCGGCGAAGGCCGAAAAGCCAGCCAAAGCGGACAAGCCCGCCAAGGCCAAGGTGACCAAGCCCAAAGCCAAGGGCTGAACCATTTCGGCGGCCGGTTGGCCGCCAGGCCTCCATTTGATCTGCGGGAAGGTGAGGGTGCGGCCGTGTCGCGCGCCTTCGATGATTCTGGTCGCCACCAGTCCCTTGGTCGTGTCCAGAAATAGCGGTCCAATATTGGAGATATCGAATAGATAGGCCTGGCGCCGGCGGGAGTTTACTGACTATCCGGGTTATCCCTGTGTCATCCCGACAGACGCGTCGCCGAACCGCTAGCGCCCTCCTTGCTTCCTGGCGTATTGCGCGACCGCGCAGAGGAGGGCAAGCGCGGCGGTATCGCAGGCGGCCCGCGACGGCGACGGACCCTTGGCGAAAAGGACCGCGTCCGCGACCGGAACCGTCAGTCCGTGCTTTCTGGCAAATGAGGTGACTTCGTAGGGCTGATCCTCGGGTAGTGCGCCGATGTCGATTTGCGGTTGCATCAAACGTGTTCCTCCCTGGTATGCGGCCATGCCCTCCTTCGCCCGCGAGGAATTAACGCCCGGCCGCTCACCCGCGTCCACCAATTGGCGATTGTGTGAAACGATGCATTTGTCGAGGCGCGGAGCCAAGGGTTGCAGCGGCATGATTGTTCGCTTTTCGGGCGGCCCGGAAGCTCTTTCCTTTCTCGCAAGAGAAGAGGGAGAGAATGCTCCTCACCAGGCATCGCTCGACCTGGCAAACCGCACGCCTGCCAAAATCATCGCGCTCTCGCATTCGCTGATCAGCCTGAGATTGCGCAAATACCGCGCCACCGTTTCCGGCAGCCAGGTGGCGCAGGCCTCGACATAGGCGCGGCCATGCACCAGCGTGCCGGTCGAAAGACGCTCGTCCTTTTCGGCGATCACTTTCAGATATTGCCGGATGAAGCGGAGGTCGTCGGCGATGTCCTGGCTGGCCATGCGCCAAGCGCCGGCGAGGCGTTCGCGCTCGTGGGGCGGCAGTGGCGACAGCAAAGGGCGGGAGAGGTCGGCAAAAGCGACGTGGTTAGCGGTGTTCAAGCAAATCCCCTCGAAGGAAGGGAGATATCGTACTTTATGTACGAAAAACAATCAAGCGAGTTTCGTACAATTTGAACGATATGCGCCTTGAGGCGAGGATCAGGCGAACCGCATCGGAAAGCCTTCGAGCTGCGCGCCGATTTCGTCAAGCGCCCGCCCTAAAACCGACTGAACCATTTCATGCCGGTCCGGCTTGAGCAGGTTCAATCCCTTCCGCAATGCTTCCCGCCAGGCATCACCGCGCTCCCACGCTTCCGCGAGAACCAGTGCAAGGTCATCCTGTCTGCGCGTTGTATCCAATGCCTCGACCAGCAGGCCGGCCTGGTGGAGGTCCTTCTCGCGCTTCGCAGCGGCGCTTCGCTCGCGGCGGGCCGCCACGATCAGCTTGTGGACGGCGAAGCGTTCGGGCGAGGGGACAAGCACCGGCACGCCGGAGCGATGGAGCAGCACCGTCCTCACCGGATCGCGGATCAGGAAATCGAGGAAGCGCAGCGGCTGCGCCGAAGCGCCGCCGAGCGAAGGCATCGGGCTCGCATGGTCGGCATGCTCGTCGCTGCCCCGGTTCGGGGTGAGGAATTCGATCCGGTAGCGCGAGGCGTTCTCGTATTGCGTCGTGCGGCCGGCATCCGTCCGGTGCGGGATCTCGCGAAACGTCGGGTCGACCGCCTTCAACACGCCGATGACCGGCGGCATGCTGTCCTCCACTTCGGCCGAAACGGAATGGAACTGCGCGAAGTCGGCATCGCCCGTCTGCAGCGCGGCGCCTGGAAGGCGCACACCCAGATATCCGGCATAGGTCTGGAAGGCGACGGTGCCGACAAGCACGGCGCGCAACCGGAAGAGCCCGGCCTTTTCCAGCGCCTCGATGACATCGCCGGTGAAAGGTTCGGATGCGGTCAGGCCAGCATCGCGGACAAGCGTGGAGACCAGCTTGCGGCGGCTCCTGAGATCGTCCTTGATCTCCTTGAAGGCCGCGACCCGCATGGCGATCTCGGGATCCTCGGCCGGACCGACATAGAGCCTGGTTTTCTTGGGGCTGGTTTCCTCGAAGTACCAGTAGTCCCGGCCCTTCACCGGCACGCGCACGAAATTGCCCGCCGTCGAGAAATCCGTCTCGAAGGAGGCGTCCAGGCTGCGCTGCACCAGCTCGGCGTAGAGGGTGCGATAGGCGAGATCGATGGTCTTCATGGCCGCTCCCGGCTCGCGCGAAGCGTTATAAGATTCCTGCAGCTTTCTTATAATTGCGCGCCATCAGCTTCGATTGCAAGATCGTTATAAGAAAATTGTGAAAATCTTATAACCGCCGCACTTGAAGGCCGTCCACGCCGTCGTCCAGTCCGAGACCGGCCGCGACAGGGGAGAGCGGTCGCATGAGCGCCGTCGCCAGTCGACGCCACCCCCTCACATATCGATCATCGACCTTTTCACCCGCCCGATGATCGTGATCGCGCCCTCCAGCTCCGGCGGGGGGATATCCAGATACGACGCCGGCTGGAATGGCGGATTGTCGTTCGGGCGCCAGCGTTTGTAGGTGGCCCGTCCCGTCTCGTCTGAAATGACGTAGCAGCCATTGGTCACCAGCCGCTTGTCGCGCAAATTGACGAAGATGATCGAATCCGGCGGCGAGATCTTGTTCATCGACGGGCCGTCGACGCGCAGCGCGATCCATTCGCCTTCCTCGAGGTCGGCGGTGGGGATCGTCGGATAATCGGAAAGGTTGACCACGCTGTCCTGGCTGCCGAGCTCGCCGGCGCTGATCCAGGACACGATCGGCACGTCGACGGTGACGGGCGAGGGCATGAGATTGACCGGAGCCGCCTCGGCGCCATCCGCGTCAAACAGCAGCCAGCCGGGGTCGACGCCGAACAGCCGGCCATATTTCTCCGCAGCTTTCCGAGACAGCGGCCGGTTGCCGTTCTCGTGGCTGATCAGCGTGTTCTTGTTGATGTCGCGCAAGGCGCGCGCCGCATCGCTGGGCGAGGCATAGCCGGCCTGGGCGCGCGCTTGCTGCAATCTGTGCCGGGAATCCATCATCGTACAAAATGCCTGAAATTTATCGTCCAAAGTGTACGATTTCGCTTGCACGACATTCGTACATAACGTACGCTTAGCGCATGAATGAGCATCCCGCAAGCATTTCCGCATTACCCATGATTCCGGCGCCCACCATCGGCATGACGGCACGGCCCGCGAATATCTCGGAGCTGCCCACGAATATTTCGGGGCTTATCGATCGCTGGCACAGCATCGGCGCTTTCGCCGCCGATGTCGGCTGCGGCTACGAAGCCGCGCGCCAGATGCGCCGTCGCGGCCGCATCGCGCCGCAGCACTGGCCGCAGGTGGTGGCGGCAAGCCGCCGGCTGGGCATTGCCGGCGTCAGTTACGAATGGCTGGCCGGCCATCGTGCCGCTGCCGCCATGCAAGGGGAGGCGGCATGAACGCGCTCCCGTCACCTTTGGAATTCCAATCGTCCGGACCGTCCTCCTCCCCGGTCCGGGCGCATTCCGGGGCGTTTGCCCCGGATCCGGTCGAACCGCCCGCACCCCGGTTCACCGGAACGGCCGGAGCCGCTCCTCCCTCGGCTCCGGCCCCCAATTCGGGCACAAGCTGCATCCGCACCGAGGACGGCACCGTCATCCTGTTCGACCGGGTAACCGGCCGGGCGGTGTCGGGCCTGACGCGGGCCGCCGCCGAAGCCGCACTCCTTCGACTGCTAGGCGCGGCCTGAACCCAGCCCTTTCGCTCACCTGACCTGCGGCCTCGCGGCCGAACCCTGGCGCTTGGCCCGAGCCCAACTCTTCGCAACGCCGAGCCCTTTCACAAGCCCAAGCCTTAGCAATCAACGGAACGAGAAGATGGCAGCCGCCTACACCGAAAAGGAAATCGACGAGATCGCCGCCTTGCTGAAGGAGGGGCTTTCGGCCTCGCGCATCGCCGGCCGCTTCAGCGCGCTGCGCGGCAGCCCGGTCTCGCGCAACGCCATCATCGGCATCGTCCACCGCAACGCCGGCCTAAGCGCCATCGGCTTCGCCAACCCCAAAGGCGGCCGCGCCGGCGGCCGGCCAAGGAAACATGCGCGGCCGGACCGTCCAGGCAGGCGGGGCAGGGTGGCGGCTGGAGCAATGACGCTCTCCGAGCCGGCCGCGCTTGCCAGATGTGCCGAGCTGGTGGAGGGCGCCCGCGCCGAAGCTGCCAATCTCCCCCCTTGCGAGCGAGATGCCCGGGAGGGCAGAGGGGGGTGCTGTCCCGCCAGCGTGCCCGTCCATGGGGTCGTCACGCAAACAGACCGCGTCTCCACTACCCCCAAGCCCAAGAAACCCAAGCCGCGCAAACCCGCGCGCACTTTGCCCCCGGCCTGGCTCGCTCCCGGCGAGCGCGAAAAATCCGAAGCCCAGCGCTACAAGCTCCCGGCGCCGCCGCCTCCTGTCGCGCCCGGCCGCCAGCCCCATGTCGCGGCCATGCGCTTCCTCGATTGCCTGTTCGGCCGCTGCCGCGCCCCGATCGACCTCGGTTTGCGCGAAGAGCCTGAACACGACCCGCCCGGCGCGCGCCCCGGCCCGGACATGCTCTGCTGCGGCCTGCGCACGACAGGCACGCGCAGCTACTGCGCGCACCACCATGCAAGGTTCCACGGCCATCGCGGGAGGGGGATGTGAGAGCGCCGCCGATAGTAAGGATACGCCGGCGCTAGGCACCCCCTCTGGCCTGCCGGCCATCTCCCCCTCAAGGGGGGAGATCAATCTCTTCACGCGCTTCGCCAATCGCTAACGCTGGAGGAGAGGCGCCGCAATCAAAGCTGCCGATCTCCCCCCTTGAGGGGGAGATGTCCGGGAGGACAGAGGGGGGCGCCTCGCACCTGCCTCTCCAATTATCCACCCGTCGTCACAAAGGACCCGCCCATGCCCCGCAAAGCCGCCAAAAAACCCCAACCGCCAAAACTCCCCAAGGGCGAGGCCGAGCAGGTGCGCATCCGCCGCGAGGTCGGCCATGACTTCGCGCTGAAGGCCGACGCCTTCGGCCGCCAGCGCCTCACTGCCGGCACGGCGGAGGCGCGCCGCGTCTACGAGGTGTCGAACGGCGGCTACACCTCCACCGGCGGCGTCGTGCGCCTGCGCAATGTCGATCCGCTCACCGGCATCACCTCGCTCACCCGCCAGCAGCGCGAGGCCGGACAACGCTTTCGCGACGATTTCGAGCGCGCAGAGCGCCAAGGCCTGCAGCCGCAATCCTGGAGCGAGCGCGTCGACGGCGGCAGGCTAGGCGGCGGCGTCCCCGACCACGTGCTGTCAGCCGGCCGGGCGCATGCCCACGCCGCAACTGCGCTTGCCCATTGGGAGGTGGCGGAGGTGGTGCGCAAGATCTGCCTCGAAGGCCAGTCGGTGAAGGCCATCGCCGAACGCACCGGCCACGGGCGGGATGTGGTGGTCAAGCTGCTGAAGGTCGGATTGGACTTGTTGGCGGTGCATTATGGGATGATGGGGAGGAAGGCGGGGTGAATATTAGAAAGTTCGGATTGATGGTGAAATAACCAAAAGTAGAGAATACAACAGTCAAATCGACCAAAAAAGCTTATTGGTCCGGTGAGTTGGATTTTTGTTAAAGTATCCCAATCGGCCTAGAATGTAGCGGGGTGAAAAATGCCAGCTAAAGCCATGACCAGACTGATCGCTCGAATCCTGATGGGTCTGGTTTTGGTGGTAGCAATTGGCATCGGAATACTGCTGCTGCGAAACAGTGAAATGGATCGAGGCGTGCAAGCGCTGAAGCGGGAGAATGGTGCCGCAGCATTGGCGAGCCTGAAGCTGTTGGCGCAACTGGGAGATGGAACTGCCCAGATGCTCGTGGGATCAATCTACGCCTACGGATGGGGCGAGGTTCGCAAGAGTGATGCGGATGCGATTTACTGGTTCCGTCGACTTGGCTCGCACGGTCCACTGGCGGCAGAGGAGGGCGCCGATCCAGCAGCGCCTTACCAACTGATGGTCGCAAAAGCCTACGCCGCCGGCACAGACGGGGTGAGAGCAGATACCAGCGAAAGTTTGAAGTGGCTGAAACTGGCGGCTGAGGCTGGAAGCAAGGAGGCGGCTGCAGCTCTCCAATCTCAGCATTGACCGCGCAAAACTCCGACCTCGGCGCTGCCCCTCATCCGCCTGATTGCCATTTCTCCGGATTCCCAATGAAATATCCCGATGGAACCCTAGCCAGGCTTGGCGACAAAATCCTCGCCTGGGAGGGGAACGAAGGCGTCGTGGTCTGCTCCATGGATACCGACGAATATTCCGAGGACTACCCCAAAGAAAACTTCGGCTACCTTGAACGAGGGGTCATGGTCCTGTCCGAAAAGGCCGGGCTGATTCATTATGTGCAGCCCGAAATCGACATGCGTCTGCTGGAGAGAAAGACCTGACGGCACGCTTGCCTGGCTGTCGCAATTGAGCACTCGCGACCGCTTTGACTGCCAAAATGGCAGACGCCGGCGCTGCCCCTCATCCGCCTGCCGGCACCTTCTCCCCGTGAACGGGGAGAAGAGGGCTGGCCGCGACGCCGGCGCCTGATTTGCGACGTTGGTGATTGGCGAAAGCGGCGATGAAAGCCCTTTCTCCCCGTCACTATACGGGGAGAAATGCCCGGCAGGGCAATGAGGGGCGGCGCCGACCGACAGTCTTTGTCAGCGCGTTTCAACGCGGCGCCTCAAGCATCTTTCCTCAGCGGCTTCGGCTCAGTCTCCGGCACCCCCTCCCACCCAAACACGCTCCGCCCGCCCAACAAATGCGACTGGTCCATTTCGCCGGCCACGATCTCCTTCAAGCTCGGCCCCGTCAGATACCTCTCCATCCGCCGCGACTCCCCGTCCAGCCTTCGAAGCGCCTGCAACTCCTCGTCGCGCCCGAGCCTGGCCTTCCCCACCGCCGATTTCAGCACCGCGATCGTCTCGTCATAGACTTTGAGCGGCACGGGGAAGGGGTGGCGGTCCTTGCCGCCATGGGCGAGCGAGAAGCGGGCGGGGTCGGAGAAGCGGTAGGGCGCGCCGTGCACGACTTCCGAGACCATGGCGAGAGCCCGCACCGTGCGCGGGCCGACGCCGGGCACCAGGAGCAGCCCCGGAAAATCCTTCGGGCCGCTTTCGATGGCCGAGGCGATGTTGCCGTGCAGGCGGCGCATGACGATGTCGCTTTCGCGCACGTCGTGATGCGCGGGCATGACGAGGTTGGGTAAGAGCGGCTGCGCGGCTGTGTCCATTTCTGGCTTAGCTCGTTCAGGCGGCGGCTCCAGAACGGCAAGCTCGGTCAGGATCTTTTCCGGGCTCATGGTCTTGAGCAGCTCGATCTGGCCGCCGCGCGCTTTTTCGGCGCGATGGTCGGTGAGGTTGACGATCTCGCCCTGGGCTTCGCCTTCGATCGCCGCATGCGGCTGGTCGACGAAGCTTTTGAGCCCCTCCGAAAGCCAGTGGTAGCGGCGCGCCTGGCGGGCGTCGCCGTTCATGCCTTGCTGCACGACCACCCAGCGCCCGTCATCGGCGACGATGAAGCCGTGCAGATAGAGGTCGTAGCCGTCCTGCACCGCCGCGCTATCCACCTTGGCGACGAGGCGGCTGGCGGTGGCCAAGGCCTCGCCGTCCAGGCCGACGCGCTTGCCGATGGCGATGAGCTCGCCCGGCGTCTTGCGCGAATGCGCGCCGCGCCCGCCGCAGACATGGATGCCGAGCTCGCCGGCCATCGGGTTCAGGCCGCGCTTCAGCGCGCCGATAACGGAGGTGGTGATGCCCGACGAATGCCAGTCCATGCCCATCACGGCGCCGAAGGATTGGAACCAGAACGGATGTGCGAGGCGGCGCAAAAGCTCGTCGCGGCCGTAATGGTGGATGATCGCTTCGCACAGCACCGCGCCGAGCTTCGTCATCCGGTCGCCGAGCCATTTCGGGACCCGCCCGCCATGCAGCGGCAGGTCGGCGCTGCCGCTTCGCTGCGTCAAGGCTTTTTTCTCCATGGATGCCGGTGAGTTAGATGGCACTTTGGCGGCGATTTGCAAGGCGGAGGAGCTGCGAAGGGGAGGAGCTGCGTAAGCGCAAACACGCTTCCGGTCGTCATCCTAGGGCGGAGCAAGGAGCGAAGCGACGCGCGCAGACCCTAGAATCCATTGCCACGGTGCAAAATTGTAATACGCAGCACTGTTCGCCCGGCGTCACGCCATGGATCTTCGGTCAAACCCGAGGATGCAGAAGGCGCTTTGCCTTCGCCTGCCAGGGTAACGAAGATAGCATCATCGATGCCGCTGTTCACCGGCGGGCGGCGACGCCAATGCGGCCTGCTACGCGTGCCACCTAGTATCTGTAATAATACCTATGATGGTGGTGGTGCCTATGGTGGTGCCGGTGATGGTACCGGTGGTACGTGTAGTAATGATACCTGTAGTAATAGTGCCGATAGTGCGGGTAGCGCACGACATAGCCGGGATAGTAATCGTCGTAGTAACGCGGGCCATAGAATGGGCCACCATAGAATGGGCCGCCGTAGAATGGGCCGCCGTAGAACGGAGAGCCGCCGAACGGCCCGAAACCGGGACCGAAGAGTCCGTGCGCATCCGCCGGCGCGATCGCGGCAGCCGCCGTGGCAACGGCGATCGCCGAAGCAAGTAATAGCTTTTTCATGGCAACCTCCTCCTGAAGGTTGATCACCTCGTAAACGCGCTGGAGGGAGCCTATGTTCCCGCAATCGCTAATATTCCCTCGTCCCTGGGCCGCGCGGAATGACCAAGGTTTGACGGCATTGCGAGCGCCGAAGCGGTCCGCAGCCCTGGCGGACGAATCGCGCGGAACGGCCAGAAGCCGTTCCGCGCGTTTCATGATGCAGGACTCATTCAGTAGCGATTGTAGCCGCTACCGCACACCCGCACTTCCTCCACCACGCGGTGGTGGTGGCGCCAGTGGGTTATCAACTCGGTGCGGCAATGGCGACGATGATAGCGGTGATGGTAGCGAACCACATAGCCGCCATTGTTGTAGTAGTCGTCATTGTAGACATGACGGTAATAGCGGTGCGGATAGTAGCCGTCATAATCGTCATCATAGCCCGGGCCGACGCCGATACCGAGCTGCACGCTGCCGGCGCTGGCCGGCGCGATCGCGAACGCCGAGGCGATGGCGATCATCGAAGCAAGCAGAAGCTTTTTCATCGCTGCCTCCTGTGGATGGACGCCCCTTCGGCAACATAACGGTTTCGGGCGTCTGATGTTCCCGCAATCCCCGGGTTACCCGTCCTTGCAGGCGCACGGGCCAGGGCGTCAAGCGCCTGACCGGCGCATTTCTTCCGCCACGCAAGGCCATGTCCCCAGCTATTTATTAGCGCATCTGCAACCGACCGGGCTTCGGCGCGTTGCACGCCGGCGAAATATCTCGGATCATTGCCAGGCAGCAGGGAGGCTCGATGGTGCCGGCCAATCGTCGTAATGGGGTGCCGGAGCCGGGGCTGGCGAGCCTGCTCGCCGCTTCCAGGGGCCATCCGCGCACGGCGCTGCCGACGGTGGCGAGCGTGGTCACCACGGTCGCCGCGCTTTATTTCGGGCGCGAGGTGTTTTTGCCGATCGCCGTGGCGCTGCTGTTGACCTTCGCCATCGCGCCTGTAGTGTCCTGGCTGAAGCGCGCCGGCGTCCCGCGCATCGCGGCAGTCATGGCCAGCGTCGCCGGCGCCTTTGCCGCGCTTTCGCTGTTCTCCTTCGTCGTCGCCACCCAGGTCAGCGACCTCGCGCAGAACATTCCCGTCTACCAGATCAACATCCTGACCAAGGTCCGCGCGCTCAAGGAAAACGGCCTCGGCGGCGGCATCGTCTCGCGGCTGAGCGGCGTCATCGAGCGTGTCGGCCAGGAGATCGACCGCCAGGAGCCGCAGCTGCCTTCGGCCGCCCAGGCGCCGAAGCGCGAGCCGATCCCGGTCGAGGTCGTCTCGCATGAAAAGCCGCTGGAGGTGCTGCAGAACCTGATCGGGCCGCTGATCAGCCCGCTTGGCTCCGCCGGCCTCGTCATCATCGTCGTCATCTTCATGCTGATGGAGCGGGAGGACCTGCGCGACCGCTTCATCCGGCTGGTCGGCTATGGCGACCTCCATCGCACCACGCAGGCGCTGCAGGATGCCGGCAAGCGGGTCGGCCAGTATCTGCTGATGCAACTGGTGGTCAACACCATCTATGCCGTCCCCATCACCATCGGGCTGTGGGTGCTTGGCATCCCCAACGCGCTGCTTTGGGGCCTGCTGGCGCTGGCGCTGCGCTTCGTCCCCTATATCGGGCCGATCGTCGGCGCGCTGCTGCCGCTGTTCCTGGCGCTGGCGGTGGCGCCCGGCTGGTCGCTGCTCTTGTGGACCGCCGCGCTTTTCATCGTCGTGGAGCTCGTCACCGGCAATGTGATCGAGCCGTGGCTTTACGGCTCGCACACCGGCCTGTCGCCTTTGGCCATCATCGTGGCGGCGATCTTCTGGACCTGGCTGTGGGGGCCGATCGGCCTGGTGCTGTCGACGCCGCTCACGGTCTGCCTGGTGGTGCTCGGTCGGCACGTACCGCAGTTCGAGTTCCTGGACGTGCTATTCGGCAACGAGCCGGTGCTGGAGCCGCATGCCAGGCTCTACCAGCGGCTGCTTGCCGGCGATCCGGACGAGGCGACCGACCATGCCGAAGAGATGCTGGAGGAAAAATACCTGTTCCAGTTCTACGCCGAGGTTGCGATCCCCGCACTCTTGCTAGGCGAGCAGGACCGTGGGCGCGGCGTCATGGATGACGAGCAGCGCAGGCAGGTCGCCGACAGCGCCATGACGCTGGTGGCCAATCTCGACGATAGCGCCCAGCAGGAGGCCGAGGAGGAAGAGGCCGAGCAGGCCACCGAGGCGGACGAGAAGGCAGCCGACAAGAAGGCGCCAGAGAAGAAGGCGCCAGAGAAGAAGGCGCCAGAGAAGAAGGCCCCAGAGAAGAAAGCCCCAGAGAAGGAGGCAAGTGATGACAAGCCCGCCGAGGAGGGCGCCGACGGGGAGGAGATCGACCTGCCCGACGGATCGGGCGTCACCGTGCTCTGTGCTGGCGGGCGCGGCGAACTCGACGACGCCTCCGCCGCCATGCTGGCGCAGGTGCTGGAAGTGCAGGGCGCCTCGGTGTCGAAGGCGAGCTTCACGGACCTCGAACCCTTGGCGATCCGCCGCCTCGACCTGGAAGCCACCGACGCCGTCGTCATCGGCTTCCTCAACCGTCAGTCCACCCAGCACGCGCGCTTCATGGTGCGGCGGCTGAAGCGCATCAAGGCGAAGCTGCGCGTCGGCATCGTCTTTTGGTCGGAGGTCGGCAATCCCGACGACAAGGCGGCGGGCGAGCTCGCCGCAACCCTCAACGCCGACTTCGTCGCGTTCGGCATGGTCGACGCGGTCACAGGCGCGCTCTCCCGCAAGGCGGCCATCACGCTGAAGCCCGTCCACCGCCGACGCCAGCCGGCGCGCAGGAAGCAATTGCAGGCCGCGCAGTGAGGCGTGGCACCCGCCGGTCGGCATGACGGTGAAGGATGAAAAACTCGCCGGGCCTAACCCTGATGCCCAAAGCCCACAGGCCCGGCGAGATTAAAACCTGATCCCCCGATCAGGACCGGCGGGAGGACACCGGCA
This sequence comes from Mesorhizobium australafricanum, assembly GCF_033977265.1. NCBI lineage: Bacteria > Pseudomonadati > Pseudomonadota > Alphaproteobacteria > Hyphomicrobiales > Phyllobacteriaceae > Mesorhizobium > Mesorhizobium australafricanum. Next base: position 298,047 of record NZ_JAVIIT010000008.1, read on the forward strand.
ATCTCTTCGGTGCAAGACTGATGCCGGCATTTGGTCCCGAAACGAGACAACGATGCCCTATGCCGGCGGCTTCGTCACCCTCAAAGCCGACAAAGGGCTGGCTCCGTGGGACGGATCGTCCATTAAGTGTTGCTAATGCGCTACAGCCCATCGCCGCCGGCAGCTATAAGGTTGCACATGCGGACCGACGAAGCCTTGAGGAGGACACCTTGAAGAAAATCTATGAGAAGCCTGTTCTGGCCAAGCGCGAAACGCTGAGTGTCGTCACTGCAAGGCCGCCATCTTCCATCCCCTGATTTTGCCAGAAACCTGAAAGCCCGCCATCCGGCGGGCTTTTTGATTCGAGATGGAACGGCGCAAACCCAGGGGACCTTCCGCCGTCCGGCCAACGCCGTAGGCGTCGCAACCCGTCGCCACATCGCCTCCCATTGTCGCATCGCCACGTGCAACGCATGCCGTCATCGGCTATGCCGTCGCGAGCCAATCCCGGCGAACCGCAGGAGCCTTCGATGACCAGACCCACCATCCTCAAATTCGGCGCCGTCGAGCATGCCGAGGCCGGCGACTTGCCGGGCTGGGTCGTCGTCGAGGGCAGGCCGACCATGCAGACCGCCGTCCAGCACACCACCGAGGACGGCACGGTGATGTCCGGCACCTGGCGCGCCTCGCCCGGCACCTACCACGCCACCTACACCGACTATGAATTCGTCCACATGATCGCCGGCCGCATCGTCATCACGCCCGACGGCGGCGAGCCGGTCGAGGTCGGCCCCGGCGACGCCTTCGTGGTCGAGGCCGATTTCAAAGGGACGTGGAAGATCCTCGAGCCGGTGACCAAGCATTTTGTCGTTGTGGTGGGGTGAAGCGCCGACGCTGAAGCTGCCAATCTCCCCCCTTGCGGGTAGGGCTATCGCATATGAGTAAAGAGCTCATAGAAGAAGTCTTTGCTCCAGTTGGCTCTGCGCATTTTGCTTGCGATAGGTTTGTCGAGGGGGTGAGCGGTCAAGATGTTTTGAGCGAGCCTGC
>NZ_JAVIIT010000009.1:0-252500 GCF_033977265.1 Mesorhizobium australafricanum
CATCGCCGCTCACCGTGGTCTGGAACGAGGACTGGTTCTGGTCGACGTCGCTGATCGAGATGGTGCCGTTCGCCGTCAGCGTCGGATTGGCGCTGTCCTCGGTCACATCGGCCACCGTCGGGGTGCCAATCACCGCCGCGTCGTTGACGCCATTGATCACAACCGTCAGCGTACCGACACTGAGCGTGCCGTTCGACATCTTGATCGTGTACTGAATCGTATCGGTGAATGTCTGTCCGGCACCGAGCGCGTTGATCTGCGCACTCAACCCTGTCGCGTCATAGTGAACCTTGTTGTCGGTGCCGATCCAGAATTTCGCCCCGCTCGTGCTGCTGGTTTCGATGACGTTCGCACCGTCCTGGATCAGCAGATCCTTGTTGTAGTCAGCGAACGCCTTGTTGGTGACGACGATCCCAGCCCCTCCGTCGTCGTTCTTGACGCCGTCATCCACCGAATAGATCGTCGTCTTGGTTCCGCCACCGCTTGCCGCCAGGACGTCGAACGTGAACTGAAGGCTGCCGTCTTCTGTACCGGATTGCGTCAGATTGGCTGCCGCGCCCGAATTCGAAAAGGTGACGGTCGAACCTGAAACTGTCGTAGTCGCCATTGCCAATTTCCCCCTGTGATCCCTTTGCGAACAATGGACGTGTTCGCCCCAACGGTTACTGCTGATCCTGGCGCGCTCACTCCGCCGTTGCAGCAAGCGCATGCTCTTGCCTGCGGCGGTTGGTCAGGACCAAGCCATTCTGATTGACCGAGAAGACTTCTCTCGCTGAGAGACAAAAACCCACCCCAAGCGCTTTCGCGCTCGTTCCCCAACACTCCTAGCTGGCGTGCCCCTCTTGTCGCCGCGATCGCGGGACCAAGCCTATCTATAGGCGTTTATATTAGCTTTTTACGAATTGGAAACCATACCCGCATATATAATAGTGGGTAATGTTAATGACTTGTTAGATATTTAATTAATCGGCGACCGGTCGGTTAATGGCGTAAAACTGACGTCGCGCCGTAACTTGGTCGTTGGCGTTGTCATATCCGGATATGGCGCAAAGTGCGCCAGAGCTTGGTCGCCAGCGTCTTCCGATGTCAGCCCGCCAGGCAGTTCTGCTCTGCGGCATTGGGATCGGCTGGCGCCGTCGCCCAGGCGAGTTCGACCAGCGTCACGGTGCGCCGGCCGGCGCCGTCGACCTGGCAGACGATGAGGCCCTGCTCCTCGATGTAATCGAGCAGCCGTCGCGCCCGGCGCAGTGAATGCGAGCCATAGGCCCGCGCGATCGCCGCGTCGCTCGGGCAGGGCCAGCCCTCCTTGGCGGCGCGGGCGATCATCATGAACACGCCCTGCATGTCCTCCGGCAGCAGCGAGGCGCGCACGGAAACGTCGCGCCACGCATCGTCCTCGGCCATGTCGGAGCCGACGCCGGCGCGGGCCCGCGTCAGCATGCGGCGGAATTCCGAAAGATCGGGCACAACGGAGGCAAGCCCTTCGATGCGGCAGCGGACCACGAACTCCTGGTAGAGCACACCGATCACCCGGAACCCGGCATCCGGCTCGGCCAGGATGGCGCGCAGGATGCGGTCCATCCGCTCGCGCCGTTCGGCCAGGTCCTCGGCGCTGGGCTGCGGCTCCGCCGGCTCGGGGCGGATATCCAGCGGCGCGGCCTTGGCCGCCATCAGCTGATCGAGCAGGTCGGGCGAAGGCCGGCGTTGCGGCCTGACCGTCTCGGGTGGCGGCGCCGCCAGAATGATCGAGCGCGCGTCCTCCAGCGTCGCTTCCGGCAGCGGCATCAGTCGCGGCGTGCCGTTGCGCGGGCTGGTTTCCGTCTGGCCGATGCGCAGGCCGAGCGGACGGCGCGACAGCGCCGGACCGAGCGCCATGAAATGCCCGCGCTCCAGGTCGCGAAACGCCTCCGCCTGTCGCCGTTCCATGCCGAGCAGGTCGGCGGCGCGCGCCATGTCGATGTCGAGGAAGGTCCGGCCCATCAGGAAGTTGGAGGCTTCCGCCGCGACATTCTTGGCGAGCTTCGCCAGCCGCTGCGTGGCGATGATGCCGGCAAGCCCGCGCTTGCGGCCGCGGCACATCAGATTGGTCATGGCGCCCAGCGAGAGCTTGCGGGCCTCGTCCGAAACCTCGCCGGCGGCGGCGGGCGCGAAGAGCTGCGCCTCGTCGACGACCACCAGCATCGGATACCAGTGGTCGCGCGCAACCTCGAACAATCCGCCAAGGAAAGCCGCGGCGCGCCGCATCTGGTTCTCCGCGTCGAGCCCTTCGAGGTTGAGCACCGTCGAGACGCGGTGAATGCGCGCCCGCTCGCCAGCCGCCTGCAGGCCGCGCTCGGTATGCTCCTCGGCGTCGATCACCAGATGGCCGTAGCGTTCGCCGAGCGAGACAAAGTCGCCTTCGGGGTCGATGATGGTCTGCTGCACCCAGGGCGCGCTCTGCTCGAGCAGCCGGCGCAACAGGTGCGACTTGCCGGAGCCCGAATTGCCCTGCACCAGCAGGCGGGTCGCCAGCAATTCCTCAAGGTCGAGGGCAGCCGGCGTACCTGCCGTGGTCTGCCCCATCTCGATTGCAACGGTCATGTCTCGACTCGGATCGTCTCCCTGCGCGCGACGGGCTTACCAACCCGAGCGCGGTGCGTCGAGCACATGTCGGGCCTGGGTGGCTGGTGTCCACATCTTGGCGGCAGACTGTCGGCAGTCACTCTGGTCGGACCACCATTTCGCTGGCGCCGGTCAGCCATTGGCGTATCATCCTGGCGGGACAGGGTTCATGGCAGGAGGAGGCTAATGAACGTCGCTGCGGAAGTGCCCGTCATGGACCTGACGGTGCAAGACCTTGTTTCGTCTGCCCTTTCGAAATTTCGCGCTGGCGACACCGTCTCGACGCGCGCGATGCTCGAAGCCGTCCGCCGTTCCGATCCGGCCTGCGGCGACAGCGACGACCATCTCGTCGAACTAATCGTCATGGCGGCAATTGGTAAGACCATGGGCGTCGTCTTCGACCACCGCTCGCCTGACGAGCGATTGCCGCTTCTATCCTAGTGGCACTGCACAGGGATTTTGACCGGTCGGCTCTCTGTTTGCGTTAGCAGGCGGCATGCCTTGGAGATTGGCCGAAACGCCCATCGCGATCGTCATTCTAGGGCGGAGCAGGAGCGAAGCTCCGTCGCGAAGACCCTAGAATCCATGCCGTTACGTTTGCCAAGAAGTGCAACGGAGCAGAATTCTGCACCGCAGCAATGCTTCGAAGTCACGGAATGGATTCTATGGTCTGCGCGCGTCGCTTCGCTCCTTGCTCCGCCATAGAATGACGAAACTAACAGGCGCTTCGGCTAATCTCCACAATCGGCGATTTTGCTAATGCGGGCGCCGTCCGACAGGCCGCTAGCTGCCCAGCGGGTGCGGCATGTAACCGACGAAGCCGGCGATCTTCCAACGGCCGCCGACCTTGCGGCAGAAGTAGAGCGTCTGCCATTTGAGCCGATCGACGCCGCCGTCGGCCTTGGCGACCGAGCCATCGAACTTCTTGTGCAGCACGGCGCGATCGCCATCGACATCGATGTCGCGCATGTTGGTGACGCGGAACAGCGCCTCACGCAACGGCTCGGCGAATTTCGTCGCCGCGGTCTCCTTGGCCTGGCGCAGCCATTCGTCGCGATAGACGTCCAGCCGCGGGAACTGCAGCCGCCAGGCATCGGCATTGGCCAGGAAATGCGCATGCATGCCGAAGAAGCTCTCGGCGATGAAATCGTCCTCGACCATCGACCAGTCCTGTCCTAGGAAGGCATCGATGTCGCGCCGCACCAGCATTTCCCAGAGCGCATGGCGATCGGCATCGCCTTCCGGAAACGGGTTCTTCTCGAAGGTCATCCTGGATCTCCCCTCATATGTGCGCAGCGGTCGCAAGCGGCGTCGGGCGCAAGATGCTCAGGCTTCTGTAATAAAGCAACATGAATTTCGAAAAAATGTTGCTTTCCGACATTGCCTCTATGAGGATCATGCCGACAAGCGTAGACGGCTATATGACCCGGTTCCCCTAATGCATGTCGCCCAGAAGTGTACGCGGTACTGGGACAACGACATGCATAAAAACAAGGACTAAAGCGCGTCGCCAGAATCCGTTTCAGCGCGACGCGCTTTAGTCGACAAAAGGAGGCTCACTTGCCCAAGCAGTGCTTTGGAAAATCGCATGTTCCGCTCTCGCCCGCCGTGCGCGCCGGCGATTTCGTCTATGTCTCCGGTCAGGTCCCGGTGGGCACCGACGGGCTTGTGGTGAAGGGCGGCATCGCCGAGCAGGCCGAGCAGGTGCTGCAGAACGTCAAGGCGGCGCTGGCGCTGGCCGGCTGCACCATGGACGATGTGGTGAAGACCACCGTCTGGCTGGAGGACGCGCGCGACTTCGGCACCTTCAACACCGTCTATGCAAAGCATTTCTCGCAGGACCCGCCGGCACGCACCACGGTCGAATCCCGCCTGATGATCGACATCAAGATCGAGATCGAAGCCGTCGCCTACCGGCCGGTCTGAGCGCGGTCATACAGAGGGAGGGCACCGATGCAGTTCGATCTCCTGATCAAGGGCGGGCGTGTCATCGATCCTGCATCGGGTCTGGATGCGCAACGCGACGTTGCCATTGCCGACGGCCGTATCGCCGCGATCGACGCCGCCATCGATGCCGAGGCGTCGGGTGAGGTCGTCGACGCCAGGGACTGTATCGTCACGCCCGGCCTCGTCGACCTGCACAGCCACGTTTATTGGGGCGGCACCTCGCTCGGCGTCGATGCCGACCGGCTCGCCGCCAGGAGCGGCACCACCACCTTCATCGACGCCGGCAGCGCCGGCGCCGGTAATTTCCTGGGCTTCCGCCGCCATGTCATCGAGCGCTCGAAGGTCCGCATCCTCGCTTACGTCAACATCTCCTTTGCCGGCATATTCGGCTTCGCGAAGACTGTGTCCGTCGGCGAATGCAGCGACCTCAGGCTTTGCGAGCCGCGCGAGACGGTGGCGGCGGTGCGCGAGCACGCCGATGTCGTCGTCGGCGTAAAAGTGCGATCCGGCAAGCATGCCGGCGGCACCAGCGGCATCGCGCCGGTCGACCTCGCGCTCGAAGCCGCGGACAAGGTCGGCCTGCCGCTGATGGCGCATATCGACGAGCCGCCGCCCGGCCGCTCCGAGGTGCTGCCCAGGCTGCGCCGCGGCGACATCCTCACCCATTGCTTCCGCCCGTTTCCCAACGCGCCGGTCTTCGCCTCCGGCGCGGTGCGGCCGGACATGCGCCTGGCGCGCGAACGCGGCGTCATCTTCGACATCGGCCACGGCATGGGCTCCTTCGACTTCGAGGTGGCGAAGGCGATGCTGGCCGAAGGCCTGGCGCCCGACGTCATCTCGAGCGACGTGCATCTCTACTGCGTCGACGGCCCCGCCTTCGACATCCTGGTCTGCATGTCGAAGCTCGTGGCGCTCGGCATGCCATTGGTCGAGGTGCTGCGCGCCGCGACGGTGGCTCCGGCGAACGCGATCGCCAGGCCGGAACTGGGCTTGCTGGAGGTGGGCGGCATCGGCGATGTCGCGGTACTGAGGCAACTGCCAGGCCGCTTCACCTTCGTCGATGCGGTCGGCGCCTCGCTGGTTTCGGATCGGCGGCTGGTCTCCAACGGCATCGTCCTCGGCGGCAAATGGTGGCCGAACGAAGCGCCCGACCACAACGAGACCGAGCGCTTCGAGCCGCATGCGCACCATACGCATGTGGAGGTGGCGGCCAGGCATTTTGGCCCTATAACTTCGTCATTCTAGGGCGGAGCGACGCGAAGCGGAGCGCAGACCCTAGAATCCATGCCGTGACTATTGCCGAAGAATGCAGCGGTACAGATGGGGCTTGAGACGATCCCCGTGAAAGAAGCCCGTTCTGGTCCGCTTGCGCACGCCACGAATGTCGCGGCATGGATTCTAGGGTCTGCGCCGCGTCGCTTCGCTCCTTGCTCCGCCCTAGAATGACGAAGGATAGGTTCGCGAATTGCTCGGCTCGCCGTAGACCGGCGTCGCAATCCCTTCCATCCTCGCCTTGAGCTGCAGCGCCACATATTTCGAATAGAAGCGCGACAGCGCCAGGTTGCCGCCGTGGAACCACAACGCTTCCTGCGCCGTCGGCTTCCACATGTTGCGCAACTCACCCTGCCACGGACCCGGGTCGCCCTTCACGCCGGAACCGAGGCCCCAGCACGGGCCGACCCTGTCGGCGACCTCGCGTGAGACGATCGCGGCAACCGTCTCGTTCATCGACTGGTAGCCGGTGCAGCAGACGATCGCGTCGACGGCGAGTTCGCTGCCGTCCTCGAACAGGATGCCGTCAGGCGTCAGCGACTTGATGCCGACGCCGCTCTTCACCGCGATCTCCCCGTTCAGTATCAACTCGCAGGCGCCGACATCGATGTAGTAGCCCGAACCTGTGCGGTAGGCCTTCATCAACAGCCCGGTCTCGTCCTCGCCAAAGTCGATGGCAAAGCCGCTGTCGCCGAGGCGCATGTAGAAATCCGCGTCGCGCGCCCTGATCACATCGTAGAGCGCGCGCTGGCCCTTCGGCACCAGCGCGAAGGGCATCGAGGCGACGATCATGTCGGCCTTGTCGGTACTGATGCCGCGCGCCAGCGCCTTTTCCGAGAATATCTCGAAGCCGACATCCATCAGCGTGTCGGACTTCACCACCGTTGTGGGCGAGCGCTGCACCATGGTGACCTTCGCGCCCGCTTCCCACAGATCGACGCTGACATCGTGGCCTGAGCTTGCAGCACCAATCACTGCGACGCGCTTGCCGCTGAATTTCTCGCCGGTGGCATACTGGCTGGAATGCAAAAGCTCGCCCTTGAAGCTGTCCGCGCCCGGTAGCTCGATCTGGCGCGGCGGACCGTAGGCGCCGGTGGCGAAGACGATATGCTTCGGCTTCAGCGTGACGCGCTGGCCGACGCGATCGACCACGACGGTCCAGACCTTTTCGGCCTCGTCATAAGCGGCGCTGATGCATTTGGTGGCGACCCAATAGTTCAGCTCCATGACGCGGGTATACATTTCCAGCCAGTCGCCCATCTTGTCCTTGGGCGTGAAGACTGGCCAGTTTTCCGGGAACGGAACATAGGGCAGATGGTCGTACCAGACCGGATCATGCAGCACGAGCGAGCGATAGCGGTTGCGCCAGGAATCGCCGGCGCGCGCGTTCTTCTCGATGACGAGGGTGGGAACGCCGAGCTGCCGCAGCCGGGCGCCCAGCATGATGCCGCCCTGCCCGCCGCCAATCACCAGGCAGTAGGGCTGGTCATGCACGCCGAGATCGCGCGCCTCGCGCGCTCGTGCCTCGGCCCAGGTCTCGCGCTTCGGGTCTGCCTTGTGGCGGATGCCGAGCGGCCGGGCCGGCCCCTTCCGCTCCTCGAAACCCTTGAGCTCGGTCATCGCCGTGAACAGCGTCCGGCAGCGGCCGTCCTTGAGACGCAGGATCCCCTCGCCGCGCGCGACTGCCGTCTCGAAGCTGAACCACGCTTCGATGATGCCGTCGTCGACGCTTGGGTCTCCGGTCAGGTGCCAGTGCGACGGCTGCGCCAGATGGAGCGTGGCCTTCAGCATCTCGCGGATTGCGCCCTGTCCCTCCATGGTCTTGATGTTCCAGGTGAAGGTCAAGAGGTCGCGCCAATAGCAATCCTCGACGAAAAGGCCGGTCGCCGCCTCGATATCGCCGGCCTCCAGCGCACGGCCAAAAGCGCCGAGCCAGGTTGCCGCCTGTTGCGATGGTGCGATGTCGAGCATTCTTCTTCGTTCCTTTTTTCAGTTCGAATTCTTTATCGAAGCCGGCGCCGCTGCCTTCTCCTTCTCCCCTTGTGGGAGAAGGTGGATCGGCGCGATAGCGTCGAGACGGATGAGGGGTGTTCCAGCGGAGTGAGACGCTGGCGTCCCCGGGAGCACCCCTCATCCGACCTCGCTTCGCGAGGCCACCTTCTCCCACAAGGGGAGAAGGGACTCTGCTAATCTCCGAGCGGCTCCATCTCCTTGCCCGTCCGATGGATCTGGGCATTGTACTTGATCCGGCGCACGGTCTCGCGCGCCGGGCCGTCAATCCTGTAAGCGGTCGCCACCGCCAGAAGATCGATGGCCGCAAGGAAGGCGTAGCGCGACGCGGTCGGCTTCAGCGTATCGGGATATTCTGGCACGGCAACCGTCAGCCGCACGTCGCAGACGCGCGTCAGCTCTGTGTCCGGCGCCGTCACGCAGATCGCGTTGGCGCGATAATGCTTGGCGAGCTCGACCGCCTCGATCACCTCGCGCGTGCGGCCGGTGGCCGAAATCGCGATCACCAGATCGCCCGGCTTCAGCGTCGAGGCCGTCATGCGCATCAGGTATGGATCGCATTGCGCGCTGATGGTGATGCCGTAGCGGAACAGGCGGTATTGCGTCTCCTGCGCCAGCGCCGACGAGCTGCCGCCGAGGCCGAACACCGTCACCTGCCGCGCCTTGGCGATCAGCTCCGCCGCCTTCTGCAACTGGCCTGGATCGATCTGCCGCTCCGCCTCCTGCAGCGCGCGCCGCGCCTCGCCGAACACCGCGTTCCAGAACGGCATGCCGCTGTCGCCATTCGCGGGTTGCGGCTTGGTGGCAAGATAGAGCGCGCCGACGACCAGGCTCTGCGCGAGCTTCAGCTTGAAGTCGCGCACGCCCTCGCAGCCGATGGCACGGCAAAAGCGGGTCACCGTCGGTTCACTGACCCCTGCTCGCTGCGCGAGTGCCGCATTTGAGGCATCGACCGCATATTTGACGTCGTCGAGCACGACATCGGCGACGCGGCGCTCGGCCGGCCGCAACTCCGCATAGCTGTCCTTCACCTGCGAGATGATATCGGGAATGCGCCTGACATGGTCGTGTCGGTCGTCGGTCTCGTCCGTCCTTCGCAACGCCTTGCTGTCAGCTTCGGTCATTGGCCAGTCCTCCCCAGTCCGCTTCTGGAGCCACCATCTTCGCGATTATCCGCCCTCTGGCCATAGGCAATCAACTGCGGCGAGTATGTAGGAAAGTAACAGACATCGCAAGCGGGCAAAAAACAATGAAAAATCATACTATTAGATAAAAGATGATTGAACCTGATTGCATCCGCACTTCGCTTCCGCTTGACAGTAAAGTAGGATAGTTACAGACTGATTTTGCGGACAGATGGGGCCTTCGGCAACTCATCGCGCAGTCTCCGAGGGGAGCATGAGTACGGCAAGCGCAAGAACGCCCAAGCTCGGCGTGCAAGCAGCGACCAAGGTCTATCAAACAGCCTCCGGCGATCTTCTGGCGCTCGATCGCTGCAGCCTGGATGTGCAGCCCAATGAGATCGTCTCGATCGTCGGCCCTTCCGGCTGCGGCAAGACCACGCTGTTGTGGTCGATGTCAGGCCTGCATCGGCTGACCGGCGGCGCGATCCTGCTCGACGGCAAGGAGATCACCGGACCGCGCCCGGAGATCGGCATCGTCTTTCAGGAGGCGAACCTTTTGCCCTGGCGCAATCTCGACGCCAACATCAACTTCCCCTTCGAGATCAAGGGCGAGAAGCCCGATCGCGCCTGGATCGCGCATCTGTTGAACCGCGTCGGGCTCGACGGCTTCGGCGGCAAATTCCCGCGCGAGCTTTCCGGCGGCATGCAGCAGCGTGCCGCGATCGTGCGCGCGCTGGCGCTGAAACCTTCGGTGCTCCTGATGGACGAGCCCTTCGGCGCGCTCGACAGCTTCACCCGCGAGGAGATGAACCGCCTCGTCGAGGAGATCTGGCTCGACACCAAGACCACCATCGTCTTCATCACCCACAGCATCGAGGAAGCGATCTTCCTCTCCGATCGGGTCGTGGTGCTGACCACGCGGCCGGGCCGTGTCGCCAAGGTCTACGACGTGCCGTTTCCGCGGCCGCGGTCGCTGGAAATCATGGCGACGAAAGAAGTCTTCGACCTCACCAACAAGATCAAGATGGACATTGTCGGCGAGCGCGTCCGGCCAATTGCGCCGGAGCGGCCGTCGGCTGAAATCGTGAGGATCAGGCCGTGAGCGGGGGCGACGCCATTCCGGAATTCTCAAAGGCGAAGTCAGGCGGCGATGGCCAGGACGTCAGCCTGACCAATCTTTCGGCCTTTGCCAGCGGCCCCGGCATCAAGTCCGGCGCCGAGGTGGCGGCGATCCTCGCCGTCGCGGTGGTGATCATCGGCGGCATCGAGCTGGCGCTACGCATCTTCCACGTACCGCAATACATCATGCCGCCGCCGAGCTCGATCGCTTACGCCTTATTCGACGAGTTCCCGCTGATCGCGCCGCATCTCGGCTACACGCTGATCGAGCTCGTTTCAGGCTTTGCCATCGGCGCCATCGTCGGCCTGGTCATGGCCGCGGTGATCACCCAGTTTCCCTTCGCCGAAAAGATCGTGGCACCCTACATCCTGATCCTCGTCACCACGCCGATGCTGGCGCTGGTGCCGCTGCTCATCCTGCGCTTCGGCTTCGGCTATACGCCGCGCATCATCGCCGTGGCTTTGGCCGCTGGCCCGATGGTGATGATCAACGCCGCCACCGGCTTCCGCCGCGTCGACAGCGCCAAGATCGCGTTGGCCCGCTCCTATGGCGCCAGCACTCTCCAGATATTCTGGAAGATCCGCGCGCCGATGGCGCTGCCGATGATCCTGGTCGGCCTGATGATCGGCGCGATCTTCGGACTGCTCACCGCCGTGGGTGCCGAGATGGTCGGCGGCGGCTTCGGTCTCGGCAACCGGCTGACCTCCTATTCGTCGATGATCCAGATGCCGCAATTCTTCGCGGTGGTGCTGATCCTCTCGACGCTCGGCATCCTGATCTACGTGCTGTTCTTCCTGATCGGCAAGAAATGGGCGAGCTGGGAGACCTAATGCATCTCGCCCAAAAGTGCGCAGCGGTTTTGGGACAACGACATGCACAGACAAGCGGAGCATTGAGGCCCGGGAGGCGGGCGAAAAGGCAAGGCGAAGCAATCAACAAAAGGGGAGTGCCATGACAAACGAAAATCCGATCCATTCCAGTATCCCGGCCGGCATCAGCCGCCGCTATTTCCTGCAGGTGACGGCGGCCGGCGTCGTAACCGCCACCGCGCTCGGCGCATCAGGTCTGAAGGCCAGGGCAGCGGCTTATGAGAAATTCACCTGGATCTCGCCGCGCGGCACGCTCGAAGTGCTGGACGATTATCCCTACTGGTCGGCCAAGAAGGCCGGCTATTTCGGCGATCTCAACACCGACATGCAGCCCGGCCCTTCGGACGGCACCGCGACGGTGAAGTTCGTCGATGTCGGCCAGGCCGATATGGGCTTCCCCTCGCCCGGCGTCTTCTCCTTCGCCATCCAGAACGGCATGAAGCTGAAGTCCGTCTTCCACATGGGCGCGCGCGATACGTTCAGCATCGCCTTCCGCAAGGGCGAGGGATCGAACGACCTCAAGAAGCTGGAAGGCAAGACCATCCTGCTCGGCTCCGCCGCCTGGCAGTCGATTACCGATCCGCTGCTTGCCGCCCAGGGCGTCGACATCAAGAAGGTGAAATATGTCGAGGCCGGCTGGCCGACCTGGGGCACGGCGCTTGCCGGCGGCCAGGGCGATGCAGCGCTCTCCTGGGAAGGTCTGCGCGCCGAGTGGATCGCCAAGGGGCTCGACTTCGAATACTGGCTGGGCGTCAAGAATTCCAAGCTGCCGGCCAACACCTTCGTCGTGCGCGCCGCCGACATCGAGGATGCCGACAAGAAGGCCTTCCTGGAAAAATACCTGCGCGGCTGGGCGATGGGTCTCGAATTCGGCTACCAGAACCCGCGCGCCGCGGTCGAGGCCGTGTTCGAGCAGTTCCCGACCTTGGCCAAGAACCTTGGCCCGGAGCTCGGCACGACCTCGATCCTGCAGCAGATCAACGTCTTCCGCGGCGACATGGACAAGCGCGGCGGCTGGGGCTCGCACGACATGGCGAGCTGGCAGGGCTTCTTCGACGAAATCCTTAAGATCGGCCAGATCACGGCGCCGGTGAAGGCCGAGGACGTCTGCACGAATGACCTGATCCCGGCGGCCAACGACTTCGACAAGGCCAAGGTCAAGGCCGACGCCGACGGCGCGAAACTGTCGGAAGGCTTTGCCGCGCTCGACGTCGAGAAGATCAAGGCGCACCTGTTCGATTCCGCCGTCAAGTAGCCCCGGCGACGGCACCAGGGACAATCGGGCGGCGATCCAGTCGCCGCCCTCCATTCAATGAACATGCGGGAGGCTGACATGGCCGACAAGGTAAGGATACTGGTGGTTGGTCTGGGCAATATGGGCGCTTCGCATGCCAGCGCCTATCATCGCTCCGACGGCTTCGAGATCGTCGGCATCATGAGCCGCTCGATCAAGAGCAACAAGAAGATCCCGAAAGAACTCGCCGGCTACCCGCTCTATGAAGATTTCGACCTGGCGCTGAAGGAGACCAAGCCCGATGCGGTCTCCATCAACAGCTGGCCGAACACCCACGCCGAATACGCGCTGAAGGCGATCGCCGCCAACTGCCATGTGTTCATGGAAAAGCCCTTGGCCACCAACATCGCGGATGCCGAGAAGGTGGTGGCCGCGGCGCGCGCGAAGAACCGCAAGCTGGTGCTCGGCTACATCCTGCGCGTCCACCCGTCCTGGATCAAATTCATCGAGGTCGGCAAGACGCTCGGCAAGCCGCTGGTGATGCGCCTCAACCTCAACCAGCAGAGCAGCGGCACCGCCTGGCACTGGCACAAGAACCTGATCGACTCGCTGATCCCGATCGTCGACTGCGGCGTGCACTATGTCGACGTCATGTGCCAGCTGACCGGCGCCAAGCCGGTACGCGTGCACGGCATCGGCGCCAAGCTCTGGGCCGAAGCCGACAAGCAGAATTACGGCCACCTGCACGTCACCTTCGATGACGGATCGGTCGGCTGGTATGAGGCGGGCTGGGGCCCGATGATGAGCGAGACCGCCTATTTCGTGAAGGACGTGGTCGGCCCTAAGGGCGCGGTCTCGATCGTCGCCGGCCAGTCGGGAAGCAGCGGCAAGGACGCCGAGGAGGTTTCGGATTCCGCCGACATCGACCGCCACACCAAGACCGACGCGCTGAAGATCCATTACGCGCAGGTCGACGGCGACAAGAATTTTTCCAAGCCCGACGAGATCGTCAGCATGGAGGACGAGCCCGGTCACCAGGAACTTTGCGACCGCGAGCAGGCCTTCTTCCTGCGCGCCATCCGCGAGGACCTCGATTTGACCGAGCAGATGGATGCCGCCGTCAACAGCCTGCGCATAGTGCTGGCGGCCGAGCAGAGCATCGCGGAAAAGCGGACAGTAGAACTGGCCTAGAGCAATTCCAGGAAAAGTGCGTAGCGGTTTTCCGTCCGGCGCAAAAACAACGGAGGCCGCGCCAGGCCCCCTCATCCGACCGCTTCGCGGCCACCTTCTCCCCGAAGGGAGAAGAGGTTGGCGCCGGCGCCGACAATCCCCTCTCCCGCCGGGGAGAGGTCAGCCGAGCGCAGCGGAGGCTGGGTGAGTCTGAGCTGGTTCTCAGCTAACAGCACTACCAAGTGGGAGGAAAAACATGGCCGCGATTTCGGAGAGCCTGCTCGAAACCTACACCAGTTCCGACGCCCTAGGCTTGGCAAGCTTGGTGAAGCGCGGCGAGGTTTCGCCGGCCGAGCTTGTCGAAGCTGCGATCATCACGATCGAGCGCCTCAACCCATCGCTCAACGCGGTCATCCACCGCCTCTATGACATGGCGCGCAGCCAGGCGGCGACGGTCGACAAGACCGCGCCCTTCGCTGGCGTGCCTTATCTGCTCAAGGAGCTCGCTTCGTCCTGGAATGGCGCGCCCCTCACCAATTCCTGCCGCTACCTGAAGGACTTCGTCGCCGATTCCGACAGCGAGGTCGTGCGCCGCATCAAGGCCGCCGGCCTGGTGCTGGTCGGCAAGTCCAACGCGCCCGAGAATGGCTGGTCGATCACCACTGAGCCGAAGCTCTACGGCACGACGAAGAACCCATGGAAGGAAGGCGTCACGCCGGGCGGCTCGAGCGGCGGCGCCGCGGTCGCAGTCGTCACCGGCATGGTGCCGATCGCCGAAGCCAGCGACGGCGCCGGCTCGATCCGCGTGCCGGCCTCCTGCTGCGGCATCATCGGCCTGAAGCCGTCGCGCGGCCGCGTCAGCCTCGCGCCCTTCGGCGACTATTGGTTTGGCGGCGCCTATTTCCTCTGCTGCTCGCGCACGGTGCGCGATACCGCCGCCTATCTCGATGCGGTGGCCGGCGCCCTGCCCGGCGACGCCTATACGCCGCCGGTGCCGGAGGACAGTTGGCTGAACCTTTCCGCGCGGGCGCCGAAGAAACTGCGCATCGGCTTTACCGTCACGCCGCCCAACCGCACAGCGATGGATCCTGAAGTCAAGGCGACGGTCCTCTCCACCGTCGCCGCGCTCGAACGCTTGGGCCACGATGTCGAGGAACACGACATGCCGCTCGACGCCGACGCTGCGTGGAAAACCTATACCGACATGACCAACGTGCAGACGGCCGCTACCTTCGGCTTCCTCGAAACGCTGGTCGGCCGCCCCGTCACGCCAAACGACGTCGAGCCGGTGACCTGGGCCGTCATCCAGCGCGGCCGCGCGACCAGCGGCATCGAGCATGTTTCCGATGTCGAGCAGTTGAGGTTGATCGGCCGCGACGTCGTCGGCGACCTCAATCCCTACGACATCTTCATCACCCCGACGCTGACGCGGTTGCCGCGCCCCCTGGGTTATTACGACATGTCGGAAACCGACCTCGACCGCTACAACGCCAAATGGGCCGACGCGGTCTTCAACTTCCCCTTCAACATCTCAGGTCTGCCGGCGATCTCGCTGCCGCTTGGGCAGTCGGCCGACGGCGCGCCGATCGGGGTGCAAATCGTCGGCCGCTACGGTGATGAGGCGACGGTGCTGGCGCTATCCACGCAGCTGGAAGGGGAGATGCCGTGGAAGGACCGGCGGCCAGCGCTGTAGACGATCACCTTGTCGGGCAAGGCTATCAACGTCCGTTGGGGTAGTCAGCGCAAACGCTGGTGATGAGCTGAAGGCTCATGAACCTCGTCATTCCAGGGCGGAGCAAGGAGCGAAGCGACGCGCGCAGACCCTGGAATCCATGCCGTTACCTGGACCGAAGTGTGCAACGGTGCAGAATTCTGGACCGCCGCGGCGCTTCCGGGTCACGGCATGGATCCTCGGGTCTGCGCGCGTCGCTTCGCTCCTTGCTCCGCCCGTGGATGACGACCGCGATAGGCGTCTCGGCCAATCGCCAAGGCATGGAATCTGCCAACGCACATTAACCAACCGCAGCTTCGGACGGGACCAGCCAAAACCCCTATAAAATTCCTATATCTTTCCCACCCATCCCGTCTCGAACCTTTATGGCGATCGGGTCCATATATCCATCCGAAAAAGCGCTTTGATCGCCGTCACCGCCAAGGTGACGTGCGCCCGCGCGCGGTTTCGAGCCCGCCACGGCGAGCCGCAAACACAAAGTGGAAACAAGGAACGCCTGCAATGGACCTCATAGTTCTCGGGATCGGGATTTTATTCTTCGTCCTGTCCTTAGCCTACGTCAAAGCCTGCGACGTTATCTGAGCGGAACGGTCGGATAATGCTTCTCGATTACATTCTTGGCGGCGCAGTGACTTTGTTCCTACTTGCCTATCTCACCTACGCGCTCATCCGCCCAGAACGCTTCTGATCGGCGCACGGAAGGTCACATGATGACACTCAACGGCTGGATACAGATCCTCCTCTATTGCGGGGTCCTGCTTTTGCTCGTGAAGCCGCTCGGCGGCTACATGTATCGCGTTTTCAGCGGCGACCGCACCTTGCTCTCGCCGGTGCTCGTCCCGATCGAGCGCGGCCTCTATCGCCTCGCCGCAACGAGCGAGAAGGAGGAGCAGCACTGGGCCGTCTACGCGACCGCCATGCTGCTCTTCAACCTCGCCGGCTTCCTCGTTCTTTACGCGCTGCAGCGGCTGCAGGGCGCCCTGCCCTATAATCCCGCCGGGATGACCGCGGTCGAGCCCGGGCTCGCCTTTAACACCGCAGCCAGCTTCATCACCAACACCAACTGGCAGAACTACGGCGGCGAAAGCACGATGTCCTACCTCGTGCAGATGGCCGGCCTCACCGTCCAGAACTTCGTCTCCGCCGCCACCGGCATTGCCATCGCCATTGCCCTGATCCGCGGCTTTGCCCGCGCTTCAGGCAAGTCGATCGGCAATTTCTGGGTCGATCTCACCCGGTGCACGCTCTACGTGCTCCTGCCGATATGCATCGTGCTGACGCTCGCCTATGTCCGGCTGGGCATTCCGCAGACGCTCGGGCCCTATGTCGATGCCACCACGCTGGAAGGCGCCAAGCAGACGATCGCGCTCGGACCGGTCGCCTCGCAGGTCGCCATCAAGATGCTCGGCACCAATGGCGGCGGCTTCTTCAACGCCAACGCAGCGCATCCGTTCGAAAATCCCGACGCCATCTCGAACTTCATCCAGATGCTGACGATCTTTACGCTGGGTGCTGCGCTCACCAACGTCTTCGGCCGCATGGTCGGCAGTGAGCGGCAGGGCTGGGCCATCCTTGCCTCGATGGGCGTGCTGTTCCTGGTCGGCGTCGCCGTCTGCTACTGGGCGGAAGCCGCCGGCAACCCGCTGGTCCATGCGCTCGGCATCGACGGCGGCAACATGGAAGGCAAGGAGACGCGCTTTGGCATCGCCTTGTCCGCTCTCTTCGCCGTCATCACCACGGCCGCCTCGTGCGGCGCCGTCAATGCCATGCATGACAGCTTCACCGCGCTCGGCGGCATGATCCCGCTGATCAACATGCAGCTCGGCGAAATCATCATCGGCGGTGTCGGCGCCGGCTTTTACGGCATACTGATGTTCGTCGTCGTCGCCGTCTTCGTCGCCGGCCTGATGGTCGGCCGCACGCCCGAATATCTCGGCAAGAAGATCGAGGCCAAGGAGGTCAAGATGGCGATGCTCGCCATCCTGTGCCTGCCGCTGGCGATGCTCATCTTCACGGCCATCGCCGTGGCCTTGCCGAGCGCCGTGGCCTCGATCGCCAATGCCGGCCCGCACGGCTTCACCGAGGTGCTCTATGCCTACACATCGGCGGCCGCGAACAACGGCTCGGCCTTCGGCGGCCTCACCGGCAACACGCACTGGTACAACATCACGCTGGGCCTCGGCATGCTGATGGGCCGCTTCCTGGTCATCATCCCGGCTTTAGCCATCGCCGGCTCGCTGGCCGCCAAGAAGACCGTGCCCGCTTCCGCCGGCACCTTCCCGACCGACAGCATGCTGTTCGTGGGCCTCCTGGTCGGTGTCATCATCATCGTCGGCGGCCTCACCTTCTTCCCGTCGCTCGCCGTCGGTCCGATCGTCGAGCATCTGGCGATGATCCATGGACAGACCTTCTGAGATGACCATGCCCCGCTTTAACGACATACGTCGCAACGACCGTCACCAAACCGGTGACGGAGCGCCCGACAACGGAAGGGATGAGAATCCTCGTCCTTTCCCGACGCTTTCAACCTTTCTCGGCATGGCGGCCGTGCTGTTCGTGCTGTGGCTGCTGGCAGTTGGCCTTCCGCACCTCTTCCCGAAGACCGAGCAGCCGGCGCCGTCAACCATCATCGATACTGGAGCCTCGAAATGAGCCAGGCCAAATCCGCTGTTATCATGGACGCCCGCATCCTGGTGCCGGCGATCAGCGGCGCCTTCCGCAAGCTCGATCCGCGCACGCTGGTCAAGAACCCGGTGATGTTCGTCGTCGCCGTCGTCTCCGCGCTCACCACCGTGCTGTTCGTCAAGGATCTCGTCACTGGCGGCGGCGATCTCGGCTTCACCTTGCAGATCATCATCTGGCTCTGGTTCACCGTCCTGTTCGCCAATTTCGCCGAGGCCGTCGCCGAAGGCCGCGGCAAGGCGCAGGCCGACTCGCTGCGCAAGGCGCGCACCGAGACCCAGGCCAAGCTGCTCGCCAATGGCGATCGCTCGAAGTTCAAGCTGGTGCCCGGCACCAGCCTGAAGGTCGGCGACATCGTGCTGGTCGAAGCCGGCGACATCATCCCTTCGGACGGCGAGGTGATCGAAGGCGTGGCATCCGTCAACGAAGCCGCGATCACCGGTGAATCCGCGCCGGTCATCCGCGAATCCGGCGGCGACCGTTCGGCCGTCACCGGCGGCACCCAGGTGCTGTCCGACTGGATCCGTGTGCGCATCTCCGCCGCTTCGGGCCATACCTTTCTCGACCGCATGATCTCGCTGGTCGAAGGTGCGGAGCGCCAGAAGACCCCGAACGAGATCGCGCTCAACATCCTGCTTGTCGGCATGACGCTGATCTTCGTGTTGGCGACCGCGACCATTCCGAGCTTCGCCTCCTATTCGGGTGGCTATATCTCGGTGACGATCCTGGTTGCGCTCTTCGTGACGCTGATCCCGACCACGATCGGCGCGCTGCTGTCGGCCATCGGCATCGCCGGCATGGACCGCCTTGTGCGCTTCAACGTGCTCGCCATGTCCGGCCGCGCCGTCGAGGCCGCCGGCGACGTCGATACACTTCTCCTCGACAAGACCGGCACCATCACGCTCGGCAACCGCCAGGCGACGGAGTTCCGCCCGGTCAAGGGCGTCCCCGAGCAGGAGTTGGCCGATGCGGCCCAGCTTGCCTCGCTGGCCGACGAGACGCCGGAAGGCCGCTCGATCGTCGTGCTGGCCAAGGAGAAATACGGCATCCGCGCCCGCGACATGGCAACGCTGCACGCGACCTTCGTGCCCTTCACCGCGCAGACCCGCATGAGCGGCGTCGACTGTGACGGCTCGTCGGTGCGCAAGGGCGCGGTGGATGCGGTGCTTGCCCATGTCAGCCAGGCGACGGCCGCCGCGCATGGCGCCCGTCCGGCCGGCGACACGATCCGCGACCTGCAGGCGATCGCCGACGAGATCGCCAAGGCCGGCGGCACGCCGCTGGCGGTCGAGCGCGACGGTCGCCTGCTCGGCGTCGTCCATCTCAAGGACATCGTCAAGGGCGGCATCGCCGAGCGTTTCGCCGAACTGCGCAAGATGGGCATCCGCACGGTGATGATCACCGGCGACAACCCGCTGACCGCGGCGGCAATTGCCGCCGAAGCCGGGGTCGACGACTTCCTCGCCCAGGCGACGCCCGAGAACAAGCTGTCGCTGATCCGCCAGGAGCAGGCCAAGGGCAAGCTGGTCGCCATGTGCGGCGACGGCACCAATGACGCGCCAGCGCTCGCCCAGGCCGATGTCGGCGTCGCCATGAACACCGGCACGGTCGCCGCGCGCGAGGCCGGCAACATGGTCGACCTCGACAGCGATCCGACCAAGCTGATCGAGATCGTCGAGATCGGCAAGGCGCTCTTGATGACGCGCGGCTCGCTGACGACCTTCTCGATCGCCAACGACGTGGCCAAGTACTTCGCCATCATCCCGGCGATGTTCGCCGTCTTCTATGTTGCGCCCGGCCAGTCGACCGGTCCGCTGCAGGCGCTCAACATCATGCATCTGGGAACGCCGCAGAGCGCCATCCTGTCGGCTATCATCTTCAACGCGCTGATCATCATCGCGCTGATCCCGCTGTCGCTGAAAGGCGTGAAGTATCGTGCCATCGGCGCCGGCTCGCTGCTCACCCGCAACCTGCTGATCTACGGCCTTGGCGGCATCATCGTGCCGTTCGTCGGCATCAAGGCGATCGACCTGATCGTCACGGCCCTCGGCCTCGCATAAGGACAACCCCGATGTTCAAGCAACTCAGGCCCGCGATCGTCATGATCGTCTTCTTCACGGTGCTGACCGGCCTCATCTATCCGATCGGCATGACCGGCATTGCCCAGGCGCTGTTCCCGAACCAGGCCAATGGCAGCCTGATCACCAAGGACGGCAAGGTGATCGGCTCTGGCCTGATCGGCCAGGCCTTCGCCAGCGACGGCTATTTCCACGGCCGGCCGTCGGCCGCGGGCAATGGCTACGACGCCGGCGCCTCCGGCGGCTCCAATCTCGGCCCGACCAATCCGAAGCTGATCGAACGCATCAAGGGTGACACCGAGAAGCTGAAGGCCGAAAACCCGAATACGCCGGTGCCGATGAACCTCGTCACCACCTCGGGCAGCGGCCTCGATCCCGACATCAGCCCCGACGCTGCCTATTTCCAGGTGCCGCGCGTCGCCAAGGCCCGCGGCGTGGGCGAACCCAAGGTGAAGGCGCTCGTCGAAAGCCATGTCGAGGATCGCGAGCTGGGCTTCATGGGTGAGCCGACGGTCAACGTGCTCGCGCTCAACCTGGCGCTGGATGACCTGAAGTAATCAGCCTCCGCGCCGGGGATCGACACGCCCCCCGGCTCAATTCATGATTGGACCTGATGCCGGACGACAGGACCGCTCCCCAGAACCGACCGTCCCCCGACGCGCTCCTCGAGCATGCCGAGCGCGAGGGCCGCGGCCGCCTGCGCATATTTCTCGGCGCGGCCCCCGGCGTCGGCAAGACCTATGAGATGCTGATGGCGGGCCGCGCCCAGCGCGCCGACGGCATCGACGCCGTAATCGGCATCGTCGAGACGCACGGCCGCAAGGAAACCCAGGCCCTGGTCGACGGCTATGAGGTGATCCCGCGCCGCCTGGTCGAGCATCGCGGCCAAACTCTGGACGAGATGGACATCGACGCCATCCTGAAGCGGCGTCCCGCCCTGGTCCTGGTCGACGAGCTTGCCCACACCAACGCGCCCGGCAGCCGGCATCCCAAACGCTATCTCGATGTGCAGGAGATTCTTGCCCAAGGCATCGACGTCTACACCACGCTCAACATCCAGCATGTCGAGAGCCTGAACGACGTCGTCGCCCAGATCACGCGCGTCAGGGTGCGCGAGACGGTTCCCGATTCCATCATCGACGAGGCCGACGACATTGAGGTCATCGACCTCACCCCCAGCGACCTGATCAAACGGCTGCAGGACGGCAAGGTCTATTTCCCCAACACCGCGCAGCGCGCCATCGAGAACTATTTTTCGCCGGGCAATCTGACGGCGCTGCGCGAGCTGGCCCTGCGCCGCACCGCCCAGCGCGTCGACGAACAGCTGCTCAACCACATGCAGTCGCACGCCATTCCGGGTCCCTGGGCGGCCGGCGAGCGCGTCCTCGTCTGCGTCGACTCACAGCCTGGCGGAGCGGCGCGCATCCGCTATGCGCGCCGCCTCGCCGACCGGCTGCGCGCGCCCTGGACGGCGCTCCACGTCGACACGCCTCGCCTGGCGGGCCTGTCCGAGGAGGACAAGGACCGCCTGGCCAGGAATCTTCGCCTTGCCGAACAGCTCGGCGCCGAGATCACCACCGTTCCGGGTCAGAACGTCGCCCAGGACATCGTGCGCCACGCAACGGCGAACAATTTCACCCATATCGTCATCGGCAGGCCAACCCGTTCGCGCTGGCGCGAGCTGATCGAGGGCTCGCTCACCTATGATCTGATCCGCAATGCCGGCGACATCAGCGTCCATGTCATTTCGGGCGCCGGGCGCGATGCCGACACGCCGCCGGCGCGGGTGAAAGCGGCGCCCGAGCAGAAGCCTTTCCAGATCTGGCCCTATCTGTTCTCGACGGTCTATGTCGCCGGCGCGCTGGCTGTCAGCTCGATCCTCGACCAGTTCCTCGACGTCCGCAATCTCGCCAGTGTCCTGCTTCTGTCGGTGCTGACAGCCGCCGTGACGTTCGGACTCTGGCCGGCGCTCTATGCCTGTTTCCTGAGCGCGCTTGCCTTCAACTTCTTCTTCCTCGAGCCGCGCTACACGCTGACGATAAGGGATCCGGAAAGCATCGTTGCCTTTGCGGTCTTCCTCGTCGTGGCCGTGATCGCCAGCAATCTGACGGCGCGCGTGCAGCGCCAGGCAGTCGCCGCGCGCTCGCGGGCACGCGCCACCGAGGACATCTATTCCTTCTCCAAGAAGCTTGCCGGCGCCGGCATGCTCGACGACGTGCTGTGGGCCACCGCCTTTCAGATCGCCTCGATGCTGAAAGTGCGGGTCGTGCTGCTGCTGCCGGAAAACGGCACCATCACCGTCAAGGCCGGTTATCCGCCGGACGACACCCTGGCCGAGGCCGATATCGCGGCCGCCCGCTGGGCCTGGGAGCACAACCGCGCCGCCGGCCGCGGCGCCGACACCTTGCCTGGCGCAAAACGTCTCTATCTCCCCTTGCGCACGGGGCGAACCGCGATCGGCGTGGTTGGCCTCGACAATGACAAGCAGGGGCCCCTGCTGACACCGGAGCAGCAGCGCCTGCTCGACGCCTTGGCCGACCAGGCCGCGGTCGCCATCGAGCGTGTCCAGCTCGTCGCCGATGTCGACCGCGCCCGGCTTGCGGCCGAAGCCGACCGGCTGCGCTCGGCGTTGCTCACCTCGATCTCGCATGATTTGAAGACGCCGCTCGCCGCGATCATGGGTGCGGCCGGCACGCTCAAGGAATTCGCGCCGGCGTTGCCGGAGAAGGATCGCGCGGAGCTTCTGTCGACGGTCGTCAGCGAAGCGGAGCGGCTGAACCGCTTCATCGCCAATCTGCTCGACATGACCAGGATCGAGTCGGGCGCGATGGAGCCGAACTACGGGCTCCATTATGTCGGCGATGTAGTCGGCTCTGCGCTGAGCCGGGCACAAAAGATCACCGCCGAGCACACGATAGAGACCGATATTCCGGCTGACCTCTCGATGCTGCGGCTCGATCCGGTGCTGTTCGAGCAGGCGCTGTTCAACCTCCTCGACAACGCTGCCAAATATGCCTCGCCCGGTTCGACCATCCGGCTGCAGGCCTGGGTCGACAACGGCGCCGTCATCCTGCAGGTCATGGATGAGGGGCCGGGCATCCCACCCGATGACCTGGAGCGGATATTCGA
The DNA here is from genome assembly GCF_033977265.1 of Mesorhizobium australafricanum. Classification (NCBI taxonomy): domain Bacteria; kingdom Pseudomonadati; phylum Pseudomonadota; class Alphaproteobacteria; order Hyphomicrobiales; family Phyllobacteriaceae; genus Mesorhizobium; species Mesorhizobium australafricanum. The sequence continues at coordinate 22,969 of NZ_JAVIIT010000009.1, forward strand.
CACCTTCTACCGCGTGCGCAAACGCGACCAGGTGCGCGCGGGCACCGGTCTCGGCCTGTCGATCAGCCGCGGCTTCATCGAGGCGATGGGCGGCACGATCGCAGCCGCCAACCGCACCGACCGGCAAGGCGCGATTTTCACCATCCGCATGCCGGTGCCGGTTGAGTTGCCTGTGCCGGGCGCACCCCTTACGGACGATGCGGCATGACAAATCAGACCGTCTCCATCTTGGTCGTCGACGACGAACCGCCGATCCGTAAATTGCTGCGCGTCGGCCTCGGCAGTCAGGGCTATGCGGTCTCCGAAGCGCCGAACGCCAGGGCGGCGATCGAACTCATGCAGACCGAGCGGCCCGACCTGATCCTGCTCGATCTCGGCCTGCCCGGCATGACCGGTCTCGAGCTGCTCGGCAAATGGCGGAGCGACGGGCTCGACATTCCGGTCGTCATCCTTTCCAGCCGCACCGACGAGGCCGGCATCGTCTCGGCGCTCGAGCTCGGCGCCGACGATTATGTGACAAAGCCCTTCGGCATGAACGAGCTTGTCGCCCGCATCCGCGTGGCGCTGCGCCACAAATTCCAGCAGCAGGGCGAGAAGCCGGTATTCCACACCGGCGACCTTTCGGTCGACCTGGTGAAGCGCATTGTCAAGGTCGAGGGCAAGGACGTAAAACTGTCGCCCAAGGAATACGAGATCCTGCGCATGCTCGTGCAATATGCCGGCAAGGTGCTGACCCACCAGTTCCTGATGAAGCATATCTGGAACGACTCGACCGACGTCCAGTATCTCAGGGTCTACGTGCGCCAATTGAGGCAGAAGATCGAGAAGACCCCGGACCAGCCGCGCTACATCATCACCGAGACCGGTGTCGGCTACCGTTTGCGTGAGGTGGAATAGCCAACGCAAACCGCTGTGGTTGGCCGAAGCATCTCAACGTCGTCATCCACGGGCGGAGCGGGAGCGAAGCGGACGCGTAGACCCGAGGATCCATGCAGTTACGCCGGCCAAGGAGCGCGGCGGAGCAGAATCTGCATCGTCGCAAAGCTTCGAGGCCACGGCATGGATCCTATGGTCTGGGCTGCGTCGCTTCGCTCCTTGCTCCGCCATAGGATGACAAAGCGATAGGCGCTTCAGCAAAATCTCTGCAGGCGCATCCGCCAACATATAGCAGCGATCCCGACGAAAACTAATCCGCCGACAAATCAGCCGTTCGGGCGAGCGCGCTGCCGAAGCCGTTGAGTGAGATGGTGAAGGAGATCGGCTGCGTCGTGTCGGCCGCCGTGGCGTTGATCTTCAGCGTGGTGCCGTTCTGCAAGAGCGGCGTGGTATCGGCATCGAACGCCACCGGCACCAGGCAGCCGACCGCCTGGCAGGTATTGAACTGCAGCGTGCCATCGAGCTTCTTGTCGTCGATCTCGAGCGAGATGCCGTTGGCCAAGGCAAGCCCGAAGGGCAGCGCCAGCGTACCGGCGGCGTCCCGGCCGGTCTTGGTCGTCAATTCGATCGCCAGCAGCCGCTGGCCGCTCTGCTTGTTGAACTGCTGATGCGACAGGCTGCAGACCTTGTTGGTGCCGGTGACCTGGCAGTTGACAGTCCAGTCGCCATGCGTTTCTGACAACGCCGAGGCGCCACCCGGCAGCTGCGGCTTGGCTGCCGCGTCGGCGGGCTGAGCGGCAGGCGCCACCTTGTCGCCCTTGTTCTGGGCGGCAAGCCCCGCCGCCGGCACACCTGCGATGCAGGCGGCTGCCAGCATCGCCGCAAGATACGCGTACTTCGTCCTCATGACATCCCTTCTTGGCCCCCGCCCCGCGTCAGCTGGAAGCTGACCTTCAGGGACGCGCTGACTGCGTTCTGCCTGACCGTTTCCCCGAAAGCGCCGTTGTACCCGACCGCCAGGCCGACGCCGTTGACGCCATCGAGCTCCAGCCCGGCGCCGACCCGATAGAGCGGCGAATCGATAGCTTCCGTCAAGTGCAATGCTGGGTTGCCGAGCAGATTCTCGGCGGCGGTAAAGCGCCCCTCCATCTCCACCGCTTGGTGGAGAACTCGGCGCCGGCCTCCGTGAACAGCATCACGTTTCGCAGTCGCCCATGGCGCCGTTGGCCGGCCGCACTATATAAAACACATGGTTTTTCGCATGGGAGCCGACCAAATGCTTCGTCACGCCCTGACTGTTCTTGCGGGCACCTTGCTGGCGGTCGCAATTTCTCAGGTTGCGCCATCTTACGCGCAGGTCGTCATCCCGACGAATCGCAACGCTTTGGTGCAGCAGAACCAGCTGCAGCAGTTGCAGAACAGTTTGCAGCGGCAACAATACCAACAGCAGCAGCAATTGTATCGCGAGCTTGACCGGCAGACCGCGCCCAAGCCGCGGCCCGATGTGCCGGTGTATGACCAGACATGTCGAATGGAAGCGGTCGGCAACACGATTTCGCGGGTTTGCCGCTGACATTTCACTTTTTTCAGTTTATTAGCCGACTTACTTGCTGGCAAAATGCCGGATTGCAAGGGCAGTGGTTTTAGGGTTTGCAGGGGACGGGTTTTTGCCCGCGCGGATAGCGTATGGCAGGGGCGCTGCTCTCACCGGAATTTGGGATGGCAACAACCAAGAAGAAAGCAGTTCGCCGGGCCAGGAAAGGGCAGCGGATCCGCCAGGTAGCGGCCATTCCGTTTCGGTTGCGCGAGGACGGCGGCCTCGAAGTGTTGCTGGTCACCTCACGCGCCACGCGGCGTTTTATCGTGCCCAAGGGTTGGCCGATGAAGGGCAAGTCCGGGCGCAAGGCGGCAACGATCGAAGCTCAGGAGGAAGCAGGCGTTCTCGGCAAGACGCTGAAGCAGCCTGCCGGCACCTATTCCTATTGGAAACGCATGACCAACGGCTTCATTCGCGTGGATGTTTCGGTCTATCTGCTCCAGGTCACCGAGGAGCTTGCCGACTGGCAGGAAGCCGCGAACCGGCAGCGCGCGTGGCTACCGGCGGCAGACGCCGCCTTGCTCATCGACGAGCCGGAGCTTTCGACACTGCTGAGGGATTTGACCGTTCCGTCAGCCGACCCGGCATAACAGACGCCTGTTCAGTATCGTTCGGGCCGTACCGGCATGCCGGTATAGACCCACAGCCGCGGTTTCGGCCGAGCGCCCTCATTCGCTGCTTGACTTATACATATCCGAGCGGTTATACGTCGATCAATAGCCAACGGGTTATTGATTGCGATGACCACCGCGCACGATATGCTGTTCAGGACGCTTGCCGATCCGACAAGGCGCGCCATCTTCGAGCGTCTGTGTCGTCAAGGCGAGCAGACGGTCGGAGCCCTCACCGCGCAGGCCGGCGTGTCGCAGCCTGCGGTGTCCAAGCATCTCGGCGTGCTCAAGGAGGCGGGGTTGGTGCGCGACCGCCATGAAGGGCGCCAGACCCATTACAGCGCTCAGCTCAAAGCGCTCGCGCCGTTGATGGACTGGACGCGCGACATGGCGGGGTTTTGGGAAAGCCGGTTCGACGATCTGGAAGATCTGCTCAAAAGGATGGATCAATGAATGAAATGCCGGCCGGAACGCGCTCCGTGATTGTCGAGCGCGAGATACCTTTTCCACCGGAAAAGATCTGGCGCGCGCTCACCCAACCGCATCTCATCGAGGAGTGGCTGATGAAGAACAATTTCAAGCCGGTCGTGGACCATCGCTTCAATCTGAGCGCGGATTGGGGAGGCGTCGACTGCCAGGTGCAGACGGTCGAGCCCAACAGGACGCTGTCCTACAGCTGGGACACCAAGGACCTCGAGAGCGTGGTCACCTGGACGCTCACCCCGACGAACACGGGCACGCATCTGCGCATGGAGCAGGTTGGCTTCCGCCCCGACCAGGAGCCGTACTACCGCGGCGCCACGGTGGGCTGGAAGCGCAACTTCACGGCCTTGGAGCAGTTGCTTTCGCGGATCGATTGAAGTCCGCCAAAGCTTCAAGAGACAGAGACGGGCCTGGGCGGGCGGCAAACCGCAGGCGTAAGCAATGGAGACACGAAAATGAAGATCAAGCTGACCAGCATCTATGTCGACGACCAGGAAAAGGCTCTTGGTTTCTATACCGACGTTCTGGGCTTCACCAAGAAGGCCGACTTCACCAATGGACCATTTCGCTGGCTTACCGTTACCTCGCCCGACGATCCGAACGGCACTGAACTGCAGCTGGCGCTCAACGACAATCCGGCGGCGAAAACCTATCAGCAGGCCATCTTCAAACAGGGCCAGCCGGCGCTGATGCTTTTCAGCGACGACATCAAGGGCGACCATGAGCGTATCAAGGCCAATGGCGGCAACTTTGCCATGGCACCGACCGCGGTGACCGGCGCGACGATCGCGCAGCTCGACGACACCTGCGGCAACCTCATTCAGCTTTCGCAGCTGGCGCGCTGGTAGGCAGCTCGATCCGTCTCGTCATTTGCAAGGGAGGTTAGATTGAACTGGAGCAAGTGGATCAGGCAGCTTCACCGCTGGCTGTCGATCATCTTCACCCTCACCGTTGTTGCCAATTTCGCCGCCATGGCCATGGGCCCACCGCCCGCCTGGATCGTCTATTCGCCGTTGATTCCGCTTTTCCTGCTGCTGTTCAGCGGCCTCTACATGTTCGTGCTGCCCTATGCCGCCAGGCGGCGCGATGAGCCGGTGCGCGGGCGCATAGGATCGGCCTGATGGCGAAGGCGAAATCGCAGAAGGTTGCCGCCGATTCCCCGGCCGCGAAGCCCGTCCTGCTGTCAGGCGGCAACCCGCAGATCGCCAAGGGCTACGGCGATGTTCCCGTGCAGGCCTATATCGCGGCGATGCCGGGCTGGAAGAGCGGGACCGGGAGGCGGCTCGACCAACTCATCATGCAGGCCGTCCCCAACGTGCAGAAGGCCGTCAAATGGAACTCTCCATTTTACGGAATGGAAGGCGAAGGCTGGTTTCTCGGCATCCACTGCTTCACCAAATACATCAAGGTGGCCTTCTTTCGCGGCATGTCGCTCAAGCCGGTGCCGCCCGGCGAATCCAGGAGCAAGGACATACGCTATTTCCACATCCATGAGAACGACCGGCTCGACGAGGAGAAATTCGTTTCCTGGGTGAAGCAGGCGAGCCAGTTGCCTGGCGAACGGATGTAAGCGCACGAAAGATCAAGCGCCGCCTCCCTGAAAGGGCCATGGTGGCGATTTCTTATCCAGCATCGAGGGAGGAATCGGACATGCAACAAGGCGGCGCGCAGGACGGCAAGTCTCCGTCCGAGTTGATCGACGCAAGGATCAAGGAACTCGGCGACTGGCGCGGCGAGACGCTTGCGCGGCTCCGCGCCCTGATCAGGCAAGCCGCGCCGGAGGCCGTCGAGACATGGAAATGGCGCGGCGTGCCGGTCTGGGAGGACGCTGGCATGATTTGCACCGGCGAGACCTACAAGGCCGTCGTCAAGCTGACCTTCGCCAGGGGCGCGGCGCTGCCCGATCCGGCGAAGCTCTTCAACTCCAGCCTCGAAGGCAACACCAGGCGTGCCATCGATTTCAAGGAAGGCGACGAGGTCGACGCCGATGCGCTGAAGGCACTCGTCCGCGAAGCTGTGGCCCTCAACAAATCCAAGGCCAAGCGCTGAGAGACGGCTGCGGCGAGGCGCTATCGCATTGATCGCGCCGGCTTTTTTGTTCTGCGCCTTCGAGGGCAATCCGTGTTGAAGGCCGGCATTTAAGCAGTTGATGTTATACCGAACCGCATCCCTTCCGGCGGATACTATGCGCTAAATATCGCCATTACGTTGCGCAAGCGTCCGGGCGTTGCCGTGCAATAACTCGTGAAACAAATACTGGACAAATTTATCGCCCGTTAAGCCAGGCGCGTTATGTGGAGTATTGTCGCCGGTAACCGGGCGACATGCGGGGAAGAACATCGTCTCAACCGACGGATGAGCCGGTCGGACAGACACCAAGCGAGCCAGCACAAGCTCCATGGGAATGGGATGAAGCTCTCATCGACCGATGCCGGTCCGCGTCTCATAGGGCTGGTCTGGCCCTTCGTCGCGGTCGTCCTGATCCAGGCACTGGTTGCGACCCTCAGCCTCCACACACTATCGGCCGTCCGCGCCTATGTCGGCGGCGAAAGCCAATGGTCGAAAGGACAGAAGCACGCCATCTATTTCCTGAGCCTTTATGCCGATACCGGCCAGGAAGAATATTTCAGCGAATATCGTCAAGCCATCGCCGTGCCGTTGGCCGATCGCGCCGCGCGGCTGGCGCTCGAACAGGCCGAGCCCGACACGAACGCGGCCCGGCTCGGCTTTCTTGGCGGCAACAATCACCCCGACGATGTCGCCGGCCTGATCTGGCTGTTCCGGAATTTCCGCCGCGTGAGCTATCTCGATACCGCGATCGGCCACTGGACGGCCGCCGACGAAATGATCCTCGCCATCGAAAGACTTGGCGACGACATGCATCGAAGGCTCGAGAACGGGCCGGCGTCGGCGGCCGAGACCGGTCTCTGGAAGGCGCAAATCCACCAGCTCGACCGCCAGATCGGACCGCTTGCCAAGGCCTTTTCCGACAGCCTCGGCGAGGGATCGCGCTTTATCAAGATGGCGCTGACGGCCGCCAATCTCGCCACCGCCGCCCTGCTTATCCTGCTCGCCGTCTGGCGCACGCGCAAGCTGATGAATCAGCGCCAGACATTTCAGAACGCCCTCAATGCCGAGCGCGAGCGTGCTCAGATCACGTTGGCCTCGATCGGCCAGGCCGTCATCAGCACCGATGCCGAGGGACGGCTGGACTATATGAATGCCGGAGCGGAAAGGCTGCTTGCCTGCCCACTGGCCGCCGCAAAGGGAAAACCGCTCAACTCCTTGTTCCGGCTGGTCGACAAGGACAGCGGCGTCGAGGAGGCCGACCTGATCCCGCGCCTGCTGGCAGGCGAGCCGCGCCGCTCCAATGTGCGCCCGCAGCTTATGGAGCGTTCCGACGGCTCGGTCGTGCCGGTGGCGCTGAATGGCGCTCCGCTGATCGTTTCCGGCACGATCCTGGGTTGCGTCCTGGCCCTGCACGACATGACGCGCGAGCAGGACTATATCGAGCGCCTGTCGTGGCAGGCATCGCATGATGCGCTGACCGGTCTCGTCAACCGCCGCGACTTCGAGAACCGGCTGGCAGGCGCGATCTCCGAAGCACCGGAAAGTCCGCGCCGGCATGCGCTGATGTACCTCGACCTCGATCAGTTCAAGCTGGTAAACGATACGTGCGGCCATGCCGCCGGCGACCAGTTGCTGCGCCAGATCTCGGTGCTGCTCGCCAATGAGCTGCCGCCCGGCGACATTCTGGCGAGGCTAGGCGGCGACGAGTTCGGCGTGCTGCTCTTCGATTGCGACGCCGACTGTGCCGCCGCCACGGCCGAACGGTTGCGCGCCACGGTCCAGGATCTGCACTTCTCCTGGGAAGGGCGTCCCTTCAACATCAGCGTCAGCATCGGCATGGTCGAAGTCGCCGATGCCGGCATGACGCTGGAAGCGGTGCTGCGCGCCGCCGATGTGGCCTGCTACATGGCCAAGGAAAAGGGCCGCAACCGCGTCCAGTTCCACAGCGACGGCGACACCGCACTGCGCGAGCGCTTCGGCGAGATGGCCTGGGTGCAGCGCCTGCATGCGGCGCTCGATGAGAACCGCTTCAGGCTGCATGCGCAGGAGATCGCGCCGCTGCGGGACGATATCGTGGAACAGGGCGCGCATATGGAAATCCTGCTCAGGCTGACCGACGAGGACGGCAGCTTCGTCACCCCGCAGAGCTTCATTCCGGCGGCGGAGCGCTACGGACTGATGCCGGCGATCGACCGCTGGGTGGTACGCAACACCTTTGCCACTTTGGCGGCCAGGCGCACCGACCCGCGCGCGACGCCGATATCCACCTGCGCGATCAATCTCTCGGGCGCCACTTTCGGCGACGAAACATTTCTCGGCTTCATGCGCGAGCAGTTTACCGCGCAGGCCATTGCGCCCGAAACGATCTGCCTGGAGATCACCGAGACAAGCGCCATCGCCAATCTGACCGAGGCCATGCGCTTCATTGCCGACCTGCGAGAACTGGGCTGCCGCTTCGCGCTCGACGATTTCGGCTCCGGCATGTCGTCCTTCGCCTATCTGAAGCATTTGCCGGTCGACTACCTCAAGATCGACGGCAGCTTCGTCAAGGACATGCTCGACGACCGCATCGACCGCGCGATGGTCGAGATGATCCATCACATCGGCAAGGTGACGGGAAAACGCACCATCGCCGAATTCGTCGAAAGTGACGGCATCATCGAGGCCTTGAAAGCGATCGGCGTCGATTATGCGCAGGGCTATGCGATTGCGCGGCCCCAGCCATTCGACGCTGCCACGGTGCTGGGGCGCGCGCGGATCGAGCGCGGTGCAACCGCAGACACCCGGCGGACTTCGGCGCAGACGTTGCTCCGCAAGGTCGGCTAGAGCGTGTCGCCCAGAAGTGTGCAGCGGTTCTGGGACAACGACATGCTTCAAAACAAAGACTTAAAAGCGCGTCGCCTGAATCCGGTTCAGCGCGACGCGCTTTAGTAGTCCCACCTTCTAGGCATTCGCCCCTCCGGCTTGCCGCTCCAAGAGGATCGTCGGCTTCTCGTGATAGGTGGTCCGCAGCATTTCGCGATAGCCGTTCTTTTCGGCCACCTTGAGCGAGGCGCCATTTTCCGGATCGATGATGCAAACGGTTCTCGCCTGCCCGAACGCCTCATCGCCCCAGGCGACGATCTGCCCGACGACTTCGCTCGCAAGTCCTTGACCCTGCGCCTCCGAGGCTAATGCCCAGCCGGCTTCCGGCACGCCCTCAAGCGATGGCTGGATGTCTCGCTTCAGGTCGTGGAAGCCGACCTCGCCAATAAAAGAACCCGACGCCTTGTCCTCGATGGCCCAGAAGCCGTAGCCGATCAGCGACCACAGGCCGGCATGGCGAAGAAAACGCATCCAGCTCTCCTCGCGGGTGCGCGCCTTGCCGCCGATGAAACGGGTGACGGCGGGCTCTGCCCACATGGCGGCATAGGTTTCGAAATCGTCCAGCCGGTGCGGCCGCAGAATGGTGCGCGCCGTCTCGAGTATCGGCACGCCGGCTTCCGTTTTCATGCTCATGCATTCCCCTCCATTGAGGCGGCAGCGCTTAGCAAACCAGCACGTTCGAGCAAGGGCCAGGATCGGCCGGGTCATCCTCCAGCGCTACGATTTCGGCGTCTGGGAATTTTGACCGACGATGCTACTCTTCGAACCTACACGATTAAGCCACGTCGCGCCGCCGCCTAATGCATGTCGCCCAGACGTGTACGCGGTTCTGGGACAACGACATGCATAAAAACAAGGACTTAAAGCGCCTCGCCTGAATCCGTTTCAGCGCGACGCGCTTTAGCGCAGGGAAAGAACATGGACACCACTGATCTTGTCTTGGCCATCCTCCATCACCTGCTGGTGTTCTCGCTGGCCGGCATCATCGGCGCCGAATTCGTGATGGTACGCGGCGATTTGGGGGCGGCGACGCTCAAGCGCCTTGCCGGCATCGACCGCCACTACGGCATCATCGCCGCGCTGATCGTCATCGTCGGCATCTGCCGGGTGTTCTTAGGCCTGAAGGGCTGGGAATTCTATGTCTACAACTGGGTGTTCTGGGCGAAGATGGTGGCCTTCATCATCGTCGGCCTGTTGTCGATCGTGCCGACCATGCGCTTCCTCTCCTGGAACAGGCAGGCGAGCGGCAATCCTTCCTTCGCGGTGCCGGCGGCGGAACTCGCCTCGGTGAAGAATTATGTCCGCGCCGAGGGCTTCATCTTTCTGCTCATCCCGGTCTTTGCCGCGGCAATGGCACGCGGCTACGGTTACTAGAGCGGAAAACCACCTAGACCTCGGCCGGAAACGTCTCATTCAGCGGCGCGATCGGCACCGGCGGCGCCGGTATGTCGGTGGTCTTTTCCTTCGACTTGCAGATGTCGGCGATGACGCAGGCCGGGCAATCGGGCTTGCGCGCCTTGCAGACATAGCGGCCATGCAGGATCAGCCAGTGATGCGCATGGCGCATATATTCAGCCGGGATGACCTTGAGCAGCCCCTCTTCGATCTGTTCCGGCGTCTTGCCGGGGGCCAGCCCGATCCGATTGCCGATGCGGAAGATATGCGTGTCGACCGCCATGGTGTGCTGGCCGAAGGCGACGTTGAGCACGACATTGGCGGTCTTGCGCCCGACGCCCGGCAGCTTCACCAGTTCGTCGCGATCCTGCGGCACCTGGCCCGCATGGTCGTCAACCAGGGCCTTCGACAACGCGATTACGTTCTTGGCCTTGTTGCGCCACAGACCGATGGTACGGATATAGTCGCCGACCTTGGCCTCGCCCAACGCCAGCATCCTGGCTGGCGTGTCGGCCGCCGCGAACAGCGCCCTCGTCGCCTTGTTGACGCCGGCGTCGGTCGCCTGCGCCGACAACACCACCGCGACCAGCAGGGTGAAGGCATTGACATAGTCGAGCTCGCCCTTCGGCTCCGGCCGCTGCACACAAAAGCGCCGGAAGATCTCATGCACCTCGGCAGGGCTGTAACGCGACCGCGACGCGGCTTTTCGCGGCCGTCGACCGGGCGCCCGCCCGCCGCCGGCGACGGCGGGTTGAGACTTTTTGACAGCTACGGATTTTTTGGATTTGGGAGGCGCCATTTCCTTCCTATAATATTCCCTCATGAGCGACACAAACGCCTCGTTCCAGGCCGACGAGCCATTTTTCCAGGCCTTGCTGACGCCGCACCGCTCGCTCGGCCGCACCGGCTTCCTGATCCTGATGGGAGCGCTTCTGTTCGGCTGGATCGTCATCGGCGCGTTCTTCCTGGCGCACGGCGCCTGGCCGGTGTTCGGCTTCTTCGGCCTCGACGTGATCGCCGTCTACATCGCCTTCCGCGCCAATTACCGCGCCGCGCGCGCCCGCGAGGAAATATCGGTCTCGCGCACCAGCCTCGACATCCGCAAGACCGCGCCGTCCGGCCGTTCGGAAGCACATCATTTCAATCCGTTCTGGACACGGTTTTCGATCGCCCGCCACAGCGAGATCGGCATCACCAAAATGGCCGTGGAGGCGCAGGGCAAGAGCGTGGCGATCGGCGGCTTCCTCAACCCCGACGACCGCGAAAGTTTCGCGACCGCCTTTTCGCGCGCGCTGGCGACCGCCAAGGCGCGTTGACGCATCAGAACCGGTAGCGCAGCAGCCAGCCGACCTTGCGCATAGCGGGGATAAGCTTCCAGAGGCCAACGAAGAGACGCGCGGACCAGCCGGCTCTCCAACGCCTTGCCGTAAAGCGTCATCAGCAAGGTCTCCCTTGCTCCGGTCAGATTTACCTTTTCGCCGGCCATGACCGTCCTCTTCGGCTCGAAGCTGGGCGGCAGGAAGGCAAGTTTCGGGTGGTTGCAAAGCTCTGGAAGAACGATATTCGCGCTCAAGGAGATATTGCCATGAACGCCCAGATAACCATGAATACCCGCATGAAACCGTCAGCGATCCTTCAGAACGACATCACGCCGGAAGGCAGCGACTACGAGGTCGTGCGCCGCGCCATCGAGAAGATCAGCCTCGACTACCGCGACCAGCCCTCGCTCGAGGTCCTGGCCGAGGAAGTCGGCGAGACGCCGACCGGCCTGCAGAAACTCTTCACCCGCTGGGCCGGCCTGTCGCCCAAGGCCTTCCTGCAAGCGGTGACGCTCGATCATGCGCGCAGGCTGCTCGATTCCGGCATGCCGCTCCTGGAGACCTCGTTCGAGCTCGGCATGTCCGGCCCCGGCCGGCTGCACGACCTCTTCGTCACCCATGAGGCGATGTCGCCCGGCGACTACAAGACCCGGGGCGCGGGTCTCACCATCCGCTATGGCTACCACATCTCGCCTTTCGGCATCGCGCTGATCATGGTCACCGACCGGGGTCTCGCCGGCCTGGCCTTCTGTGACGCCGGCGGCGAGCGGGCTGCCTTCGCCGACATGTCCGGCCGCTGGCCGAACGCGACTTACGTCGAGGACATGTCCGCCACCCAGTCTTACGCCGCGCGCGTCTTCGACCCGACGCATTGGCGCGCCGACCAGCCGCTGCGCGTGGTGATGATCGGCACCGATTTTCAGCTGCGCGTCTGGGAAGCCTTGCTGCGCATCCCGATGGGCAGGGCCTGCACCTATTCCTCGATCGCGGCAAGCATCGGCGCGCCGAGCGCCAGCCGGGCCGTAGGCGCCGCAGTGGGCGCCAACCCGATGTCGTTCGTGGTGCCCTGCCATCGCGCGCTGGGCAAATCCGGCGCGCTCACCGGTTATCACTGGGGCCTGACGCGCAAGCGCGCAATCCTTGGTTGGGAAGCGGGGCAGGTGTCCTGAAACATCGATTTTTTGGCATCCCATTGCGAAAAACCGTGTATCGAAATATAAATCGGTACAGTTCAAATAAGCTGATCAAATTATTGACAAAATACAACCGGCGGCAACCTCTGGTTATATCGCCGGTTTTCTTTGAAGTTGCTTTCCATTATTATTCGATTTAACGCTAAATTAACCACGATAAAGGGAAGATGACCCTATGTTGAGCCGTACCATCCGGCTCGAAAGAGGGGTCTCAATGAACTTCCTTCGCGCCGTCATGGCTGCGAGCCTGCTGGCCGCCTGCGCCGGCCAGACAGCATCGGCCGCCACCACCGGAAATGTGCTGTTCAACGGTACGATCACCGCGACCTGCACAGTCACGATCAATTCTAACGGCACGATGACCGTCAGCAGCAATCTTCAGTCGCTGAGCTCGCATAATGCCGGCGGCTCGGCCGGCAGCGCTCAGGTCGATACCACGGGCGGCGTCTCGCTCAGCGTAGACCCGGTGACCACGACGACCGTGCCGGCCTCGGACACTACGGCGACGACATGGACCCCCACCTTTGCCACTTCCGGCGCCCAGACGATTGCCGAAACCGGCACCGCGACCGCGCTGACGGTGCCGGGCACATCGACGGTCGCCGTCAATCTTGTCGGCACCAAGAGCGGCACAAACCGCTTCTCCGCCGGCAACTACCAGGCAACGGTGACGCTGCGCTGCGAATAGTCTTGTCGCGAAAGGAGCGGTCCTTGAGAACGATTGCAATTCTGGCGGCGGGCCTGACCGCCGTGCTGTCTCCCATCGCCGCGACCGGCCAGTCGATGACGCCGATGCGGGGCGAGGTGCGATCCTTCGCGGATGCCTTCGCCGTTCGTGTCTTCCCAGGCAACCCGTACAACCAGCGCATACGTGTCGAGGTTCATGTCTATGACCAGGATTTCCAGCCGGTCGACGCCAAGATCACGCCAAGCGCCTTCCTTCTGGCCGGCCAGGCATCGCGTCCGGTTCTGGTGGTCGTCCCGTTCGACGGCGCGAACGAGCGTAAAGTGCGTATCTGTACCGAGAGTATTCCCTTTCCAAGCGAGCAGACGCAGATAAGGGCACAGATATGCGGAAAGTTTTTCGGGCATCGCAGGTTCTGACCTTGTCGCTGCTGCCCCCCTTGGCTGTCGTAAGTCAGGGGCTTGCCGAGGACATCCTGAACCTGAACCAGAACCAGACCGGTTTCAGTCTGCCCGGCGTCAGCCTGCCTCAGGGCCAGGACGAGGTTCATGCCAGCGACGGCACGACCTGCCGCTCAGCCGTCTCCGGCAGCGGCGCCTATCTCGACCTCGGTGTCATCCAGGGCAACAACAGCAGCAACCAGACCAATAGCGACATCGCCACATATGGCCGCGTGGTGATCCCGATCGGGCGGACGCCGAAACGCGTCGATTGCAGCCGCCTCTATGAATTGGAAGTCGAGCGCCTGCAGCTTGAATTGAAGCTCCTGAAAATGGGCCTTGGCGCCGACGGCCAGACAACGGGGAGCACGACGAGCACCGCCGCCACGGCTTCCGCGGCTCCCGCGGCCCGCTCGGCGACATCGGCAGGATGGGCCAACGAAGGCTGGAGCATCAGAGGCACAACCGGCAATGAAAAGAAAAAGAAGAGGAAATAGCCGCGCGCTGCTCACGATAGCAGCGCTTGCCGGCTTCTGTCTCCCGGCACAGGCGGCGATCGTCGGCACCTGCACCATCATGATCGGGGCGTCGGGAACGATGAAATCGAACCCCTCTATCAACATCTTCGGCTCCAAGCAGGCGGGCGGGTCGAGCGCCGGCGCCACCATCACCGCGAATTCGACGCTGTGTTCCGTCCTAAACCTGCTAGACTGCTATACCGTTTCCGCGCCCGCGCCGGCCGCTTTCACGTCCGCGCCGAGCGGCGGCGACACCAATGTAACTTTCGCCTCCGTCTTCCGCCTCGACGGCTCAGGCGTGGACATTCCGGGCAGCTCGCCGCAGCGGGTGACCAACGGCACCCACACCATCCAGGTCGATCTCACCGCCACGAAGTCGCCCGGCATCTTCCCGGCCGGCAATTATCAGGGCATGGTCACGGTCCGCTGTGAATGATGCTGTGGGCCAAAGGCTCGCGCAACCGACATGATCTGGCAACCGGCGGGCTTTGCGGCTAGCTTCGCGCCCAGCCTGCAATTCCACGAAAGCGCTTCACGTATTTCGCCCGGAATTGCGCAAAAAGCAGATTCTTGGAGCAGGTCCGCCTTTCAGCACAGGCCGACCCGCTTCAGCGGGAGGCACTTTTTTGATTATCATTGTCGGTTCGATCAACCTCGACCTCATCGCCAATGTCGACCGCTTGCCGGAACCCGGCGAGACGGTGCGCGGCTCCAGCTTCGCCACCGCGCCCGGCGGCAAGGGCGCCAACCAGGCTTTGGCCGCGGCGCGCGCCGGCGCGCAGGTGCGCATGGTGGGCGCGGTCGGCAAGGATAGTTTTGCCGCCGAAGCGCTCGCCCTGCTCAAGGCCGGCAATGTCGACCTCTCCGGCGTGGGCGAGAGCTTCGCCTCCACCGGCACGGCCTTGATCCTGGTCGGCGCCGACGGCGAAAACGTCATCGCCGTCGTGCCCGGCGCCAACGACTCGGTCGTGCCGGGTGATGTCGCCAAGGCCTACCTCAAGAAAGGTGATGTCGTGCTCTTGCAGCACGAGATCCCGCTGCAGACGGTCGAGGCCACGCTTGACGCGGCGCGCGCGGCGGGCGCCGTCAGCGTGCTCAACACCGCGCCCTTCCGTTCTGAAGCCGCCGGCTTCCTCGGCAAGGCCGATTATGCCGTCGCCAACGAAACCGAGTTCGATCTCTATGGCGAGGCCCTGGCGCTTTCCGGGCGCGACCGCCCTGCCCGCATGCGCGACTATGCCCTAAAGACAGGCCGCGCGATCGTCGTCACGCTGGGCGGCGACGGCGTGCTGGCGGCCACGCCGGACGATTTCCTCGCCATTCCGGCGCTGAAGATCACCCCGGTCGACACCGTCGGCGCCGGCGACACGTTCTGCGGCTATTTCGGTGCCGGCCTGTCATCCGGCCTGCCGCTTCAGGAAGCGCTTACCCGCGCCGCCGTGGCCGGCTCGCTCGCCTGCCTGAAGCCCGGCGCGCAGCCGGCTATCCCGCTGGCAAAGGATGTCGACGCTGCCTTGGCGGCGGCACGGTAGCCGCCATGCGCCCCGTCACAAAACATGCCGTGCCGCCGGCGGGCGATATCTGCCGCCTCTCCGCTGTCGATCTCGCCGACAACATCAGGCAGCGCCATCTGTCGGCGCGCGAGGTGGTGAGCGCCTTCCTCGACCGCATCGAGGCGGTGAACCCGCTGGTAAACGCCATCGTCTCGCTTCGCGAGCGCGCCGACATCCTGGCCGAAGCCGACAGGGCCGATGCCCATCTGGCCCGGGGCGGCGAGGCCGGATCGCTGTTCGGCCTGCCCATTGCCATCAAGGACCTCGCTTTGACCAAGGGGCTCAGAACCACGTTCGGCTCACCGATCTTCGCCGATTTCATTCCCGACGAGGACGAATTCTTCGTCGAGCGCATCCGCGAGGCCGGCGTCATCATCATCGGCAAGACCAATGTTCCGGAATTCGGCCTGGGCTCCAACACTTACAATCCGGTCTTCGGGCCGACGCTCAATGCCTTCGACCCGGTGCTGACCGCCGGCGGCTCGAGCGGCGGCGCGGCCGTGGCGCTGGCCCTCGACATGGTGCCGGTCGCCGACGGCAGCGACTTCGGCGGTTCGCTGCGCAATCCGGCCGCCTATAACAACGTCTACGGTTTCCGTCCCTCGCAGGGTCTCGTGCCCGCCGGCCCGGCTTTCGAGGTCTTCCATTCCCAGATGGGCGTCGAAGGACCGATGGGCCGCAGCGTGCGCGACATCGCGCTGCTGCTCGATGAACAGGCTGGCTATCACCCGCAAGCGCCACTGTCATATGCCAAAGAGGGCTCGTTCCTCGACGGCTTGCGGGCGAAGACGTCCGGCGGCCGCGTCGCCTGGCTGGGCGACCTCGGCGGGCACCTGCCGACGGAACCGGGCGTCCTCGACCTTTGCGAGGCCGCCCTTGCGCGCTTCGCCGACGCGTCGTTCCACAGTGAAGCGCTGGTCCCGGATGTCGACTTCGAGGCGCTGTGGCAGGCCTTTGTCACCTTGCGCCAGGCGAGCAGCGGCTGCGGGCTGAAGACGCATTACGACGATCCGGCAAAACGCAGGCTTCTGAAGCCTGAGGCCGTCTGGGAAGTAGAACAGGCGATGCGTCTCACCGCGCCGCAAGTCCATGCCGCAACGGTCCGGCGCAGCTCTTGGCACCGCACGCTGCTTGCACTGTTCGAACGCTTCGACCTGATCGCCCTGCCCAGCGCTCAGGTCTTTCCGTTCGACGTCTCGACCCATTGGCCGCGCGAGGTCGCCGGGCGGACCATGGACAGCTATCACCGCTGGATGCAGGTCTCGGCCTTTGCCACGCTCGGCGGCTGCCCGGGGCTGAACGTGCCGGCAGGCTTCGACGACAAAGGCCGGCCCATGGGCATGCAGTTGATCGGCCGCCCGCGCGGCGACCTCGCCGTGCTCAAAGCCGGCGCCGCCTATGAGGCGACGCTGCCCTGGTCGGCGGGAGCGGCCTAATGCATGTCGCCCAGAGGTGTGCAGCGGTTCTGGGACAACGACATGCATCAAAACAAAGACTTAAAGCGCGTCGCCTGAATCCGGTTCAGCGCGACGCGCTTTTAAGCCACCTTGGTTGGCAAGGCCGGACGGCTTGCGCCGGCAGCGGCGCCGTGCATTGATCCGCGGCGCTCTGTCCCGTTCGAGGAAAGACCATGTCGCTGGAACTTTACGCAACCTATGTCGTCGCCTGCATCGTCATCATCCTGGTGCCCGGTCCGACAGTGACGCTGATCATCGCCAACAGCATCCGCCACGGCTCGCGAGCGGGCTTGGCCAACGTAGCCGGCACCCAGGCCGGGCTCGCCATCATGATCGCCATCGTCGGCATCGGCCTCAACACGCTGATCGCAGGCATGGGCCACTGGTTCGAATGGGTGCGGCTGATCGGTGCCGCCTATCTGATCTGGATGGGCGTGCAGATGTTCCGCGCCAAAGGCACTCTGAACCCCGACGGATCGGCGAGAAAGCCGCGCGGCGGCTTCTTCCTGCAGGGTTTTCTGGTGGCGATCTCAAATCCGAAGACGCTGGTGTTCTTCGGCGCCTTCTTCCCGCAGTTCATCGCGCCGCAGGGCAATTACACGCTGCAGATCGTGGTGATGGGCCTGACCGCCATGATCTTCGCCGCCATGTCGGACTCGACCTACGCGCTTGCCGCCGGCCGCGCCGGCCGCCTGCTGTCTGCCAGCCGCGTCAGGCTGATGTCGAGGATCAGCGGCAGCTTCCTGGTCGGCGGCGGGTTGTGGCTGGCGTTCTCGAAGGCGAAGTGAGCAGTCTTCCCCTTCTCCCCTTGTGGGAGAAGGTGGATCGGCGCGCAGCGCCGAGACGGATGAGGGGTGTTCCAGCGAAGTGAGGCGTTGGCATTACCTGGAACACCCCTCATCCGACCTCGCTTCGCGAGGCCACCTTCTCCCACAAGGGGAGAAGGCAAAACGAGGCGCTACAGCCGCCCCAGCCGCTCCACCAGCAGCGCGAAGAAGCCGTCATGGTCGATGTCGCGCATCACCGTGGCGTTCTTCTCCCGCTTGGTGACGCCCCACCAGTCGATCACCGTCATGCCCATGGTGAGTTCCGACGCGGTCTCGACGCTGACATTGCAGCGGCGGCCCTTGAACAGCTCCGGCTTGATGAGATAGGCGATCACGCATGGATCGTGCAGCGGCCCGCCATCGGTGCCGTATTTTTCCTCGTCGTAACGTTCGAAGAATTCCAGCATCTCGGCGGTCGCGGTGCCGACCTTGGTGCCGAGCTGGCGGAAAGCCTGGATGCGCTGGGACGTGGTCAGCGCCTTGTGGGTGACGTCGAGCGGCATCATCACGATCGGAATGCCCGATTTGAACACCAGATCGGCGGCCTGCGGGTCGACATAGATGTTGAATTCAGCGGCCGGCGTGACATTGCCGCCTTCGAAGAAGCCGCCGCCCATCAAGACGATTTCCTTGATCCGCGGCGCGATCCTGGGCTCGCGGATCAGCGCCAGCGCGATGTTGGTGAGCGGTCCGAGCGGGCAGAGCGTGATCGTGCCGCTTTCCTCGCGCATCAGCGTCTCGGCGATGAAATCGACGGCGTACTGCTCCTGCAGCTTCATGGTCGGCTCTGGCAGCTGCGGGCCGTTCAGGCCGGTCTTGCCATGCACTTCCTCGGCGGTGACGAGTTGGCGCGCCAGCGGGCGGATGGCGCCGGCATAGACCTTGACGTCGGGCCTGCCGGCCAGTTCGCAGATCTTGCGGGCATTGTTCTGGGTCAGCTTCAGCGGCACGTTGCCTGCAACCGCTGTTATACCGACGATCTCCAGCTCGGAACTGCCGAGCGCCAGCAATATGGCGACGGCATCGTCCTGGCCGGGATCGGTGTCGATGATGATCTTTCTGGATTGGGGCATTTCAATTCCTTTTGGGAGTCTTTTTGGGCGGGGTTTAGGGCATGATCCCGAAAAGTGGGACCCGGTTTTCGGACAAGATCATGCTCCAACGAAGAGCTGAAACAGGATGGCGGTTCAAGGAAACGTCATCCGGTTTCAGTGGCTTGAACTTGATCGCGCGGCGGACCATATCAAGACCATCGGGAAAAATGCCATCCGGGTTTTTCCAGTTTGTGTCGCTCTTCAGAGGACAGTGTAACAATGAGTCGAATGACGCCCTTCTCCAGCCCCCTTCTTCTGGGTTTCGATGCCATGGAAAAGACGCTCGAGCGTCTGGCGAAATCGGGCGACAGCTATCCTCCCTACAACATCGAGCGCCTGAACGCTTCTGACGGCAACGCCGAGAGGTTGCGTATCACGCTGGCCGTGGCGGGCTTCGCCGAAAGCGACCTCGATGTCACCACGGAGGAAAACCAGCTGATCGTGCGCGGCCGTCAGACCGACGACACCGAGCGCGAATTCCTCCACCGCGGCATCGCCGCGCGCCAGTTCCAGCGCTGTTTCGTGCTGGCCGACGGCATGCGGGTGATCGCGGCGGAACTGAAGAACGGCCTGCTGTCGATCGATCTCGACCGGCCGGAGTCCGAACGGCTGGTACGGAAAATAAACATTTCGGTGAAAGACTAACCTTCGCCGATGGCTCTATGCGAGGCGGCCAATCCTGGCGTCCTCGCGCCAAGGAGGCTTGAAATGACCAGAACTGAAGAAATGATCACCATGACCAGCGGCGAACTCGCCCATCTCGGCGAAGGTTCGGTCGCTTATCTGAGGAAAGTGTCGAGCGATGACCTGCGCGGCCGCTTCCCCGGCCTCGAGGAGATCGCACCCGGCATGGAGCTGTGGGCGCTGTTTGCCGCCAACGGCCAGCCGATCCTG
The DNA here is from genome assembly GCF_033977265.1 of Mesorhizobium australafricanum. Lineage (NCBI taxonomy): Bacteria > Pseudomonadati > Pseudomonadota > Alphaproteobacteria > Hyphomicrobiales > Phyllobacteriaceae > Mesorhizobium > Mesorhizobium australafricanum. The sequence continues at coordinate 42,846 of NZ_JAVIIT010000009.1, forward strand.
CTTTCCGATGCCCGTGACCGGGCGCTGGCAGGTGCGCTGGAAAACGATCTGACCACGGTCGCGATCCACTAAACCATGATCCCGAAAAGTGGTATCCGGTTTTCGGGCAAGATCATGGTCTAACAGGACTGCGACCGCGACGTCCGGAATCGAAAGGGCCGCCCGGGCGGCCCTTGGAAGATCTAATCCAAAAACTTCAGGCTGCGTGCGAGGCCTGCGTGTCCGACAGAAGCGCGTGGATCGCCACCGCGTCGCGCGTCCCCCTGATCTTGGCTACCGTGTCGGCATCGCGCAGCACGCGCGCGATGCGCGACAGTGCCTTGAGATGGTCGGCGCCCGCACCTTCCGGCGCAAGCAGCAAAAACACCAGATCGACCGGCTGGTCGTCCAGCGCCTCGAAATCGACCGGCGTTTCCAGCCGGGCGAAGACGCCCGCTATCCGCTTCACGCCGGCGAGCTTGCCATGCGGAATGGCGATGCCATTGCCGACGCCGGTCGAGCCCAGCCGCTCGCGCTGCAGGATGGTATCGAACACCTCCCGTTCCGGAATCCCCGAAATCGCCGCCGCCCTCTCCGACAGCATTTGCAGAAGCTGCTTTTTGGAATTCGCCTTCAACGCCGGCATGATCGCCGAGACGCTGATGAGATCACTGAGATCCATGCTTGAAAAATCCCTTGCTCGCCTGCCGCGCCAGTCGTCGCCCCCTCGCGCGGCTGGCTTTTTATGCCTGCGCGACTTTGGTCGTCGACGGATCGATCCAGCCGATATTGCCATCCGGCCGGCGGTAGACGATGTTGAGATGGTCGTTTCCGGCATTGCGGAAAACGAAAACCGGGCTGTCGCTGGTATCGAGCTCAATGACGGCCGACGCTACCGACATGGTCCGCAGCGTCATACTTGATTCGGCGACGATGACCGGAGCGAAGTCCTCCGGAATATCTTCCTCGTCGTCGGTGAGAGGAGCCATGACGGTGTAGGCGATGTCGGTCGGCTCTTCGCCATTGCCGGTATTGCGCGACTTCAGCCGGCGCTTGTAGCGCCGCAGCCGCGTTTCCAGGCGATCGGCGGCCGCCTCGAAGGCAAGCGTCGGGTCCTGGGCGTCGCCGGTCGCCTGCAGAGAAGCGCCGGAATCGAGCCGGACCATGCAGTCGGCGGAGAAACGCGACCCCGATTTGATGACCGTGACATGTCCTGAAAAACCCCGATCGAAATATTTCTCGATCGCCTCGCCGACCCGATCGTTGATGCGCGTGCGGAACGCATCGCCGATGTCCATGTGCTTTCCCGAAATGCGTAGATTCATCTGAAAACTGACCTTCCTTGCTCAGGCTTCAAACTGATCCCGAGTTTATACCCGTGGTGCGCGCGCACAAGCTTTGCAGCGGCATGCGCGCCGATTTTAGACCCGAACTTTCCGGTTGATCACAAGTCGCCTTCTTGGCCGTCCATGGCCGTGTCTGACGGACCCATTCGCAAGCGGGCATTACCGCCCCGCTCATGCGGGCGGGCTTCTAGACACTTCATTGCGGCTTGTCAATGAAGCTTGGGAATTGTGGAAAATCCGCCTGTCCCGCAGCGATCAAGGGCTTGTCGAGATTCGGGTCAGGCCGAGTCGAGAATGGCGGTTTTCGAGAACCGGCCTACGCCGGCCGTAGCCTTCATAGAGCGGAAACACTTGTGAGGGCTTCGGTCGGCGAAGGCCGGAAGCGCAGAAAACCACCATTCGCAGGCCGGCATCACCCGAATATCGACAAGCCTAATGCATGTCGCCCAGAAGTGTGCAGCGGTTCTGGGACAACGACATGCATCAAAACAAGGACTCAAAGCGCGTCGCCAGAATCCGGTTCAGAGCGACGCGCTTTAGCGGCCGGCGTTCGCGAGCGCCCGCTTCTCCCGCCGCCGCTGCACCGACGATGGAATGTTCATGCCTTCGCGATATTTCGCGACGGTGCGGCGCGCGATGTCGACCCCGTTTTCCTTGAGCATGTCGACGATGGCGTCGTCGGAGAGCACGTCGGCGGGCCTTTCCTCGTCGATCATCTGCTTGATACGGTCGCGCACGGCCTCGGACGAATGCGCTTCGCCGCCCTCCGCCGAAGCGATCGATGCGGTGAAGAAATAGCGCAGCTCGAAGACGCCGCGCGGCGTCAGCATATATTTGTTGGCGGTCACGCGGCTGACCGTCGATTCATGCATGCCGATGGCATCGGCCACCGTGCGCAGGTTGAGCGGTTTGAGGTGCCGCACGCCATGGACGAGGAAAGCGTCCTGCTGCCGCACGATTTCCGAGGCTACCTTGAGAATGGTCTTGGCCCGCTGGTCGAGGCTGCGCGTCAGCCAGTTGGCGTTCTGCAGGCATTCGGCGAGAAAATCCTTTTCCGCCTGGTCCTTTGCGTGGCGCGAAACGCGGGCAAAATAGACATTGTCCACCAGCACGCGCGGTAGCGTGTCGGCGTTGAGTTCCACCACCCAGCTGCCGTCATTGGCGGCACGCACCTCGACATCGGCGACAATGGCGTCGCTTGCGCCGCCCGAAAACGCCAGGCCGGGTCGCGGATCGAGCGCGCGGATCTCGGCCAGCATGTCGAGGAGGTCCTCCTCGTCGACGCCGCAAATGCGTTTCAGCGTCTGGAAATCCCGCCGCGCCAGAAGCTCGAGGTTGGCGACCAGCGCTTTCATCGCCGGATCGAGCCGGTCGCGCCCAGCCAGCTGCAACGACAAGCACTCGGCAAGGTCGCGCGCAAAAAGGCCTGCCGGCTCGAAGGTCTGGCAGACGCCGAGCACACGCGCCACCGCCGCTTCATCCGTACCGAGCCGTGCCGCGATCTCATCGAGGTCGGTGCGCAGGTAACCGGCTTCGTCGAGCCCGTCGGCGAGCTCACCCGCGATGAGGCGTTCGCCGGGGCCGAGGGAAGCAAGCGCGATCTGCTCGCCGACATGCTCGCCCAGCGTGACGGCGGCCGCGGCCATGTCGCCGACATCGAACCCCTCGGACGATGCCGCGCCGGCGCCGCTCCCGGCGGCCGATTTCCACTGCGCCGTGAGATCCGGTCCCAGCCTCTCGCTGGTGCCGGGATCGTCGGGAAACAGGTTCTCCAGGGAAGAATCGAGCTTTTGCGAGATCGCTTCCGCGCTCCACTCGGTCTCGCCCTCGAACCAGTCGCCTTCGGGATCCTTCTGCGGCGCAGACTCGCTTTTCTGGGATTGATCGCCGGCGGCGTCGTCCTGCGGTTCAGCCCGCTCCAGGAGCGGATTGCGCTCGATCTCCTCGTCGATGAAGCGTTCGAGCTCGACATGGGTGAGCTGCAGCAGCCGGATCGACTGCATCAGCTGCGGCGTCATCACCAGCGACTGGGATTGTCTGAGCTGCAGTTTGGCTGCCAGCGCCATGATGTGATTCAAACGCCTCGTCTACGCAATCGGACTGTGCCGAAGCAGATTTTCCCGGCCAGGCATAGAAACTGGCCCGGCTTTTGCTTGTCAAGGAAAACGCTAGCAGGAGCGGCTTACCGGAGCGTTATCTGGCCGAGAAATCGCGACAAAGCAGTCGAAATTCACCCGCGGGAAAGGTATTTCACGCTTAGAGCGTAAAGCCCTCGCCGAGATAGAGACGCCGCACATCGGCGTTGGCGACGATCTCGTCGGCCCGGCCGTGCGTCAGCACCTGGCCGGCATGGATGATATAGGCGCGGTCGATCAGGCCGAGCGTCTCGCGCACATTGTGGTCGGTGATCAAAACGCCAATGCCGCGCGCCGTGAGATGGCGAACGAGCTGCTGGATGTCGGCGACGGCGATCGGGTCGATGCCGGCGAAGGGCTCGTCGAGCAGCATATAGGCCGGCCGTGTCGCCAGCGCCCGCGCGATTTCGAGGCGACGCCGTTCGCCTCCCGACAGCGACATCGACGGCGCCTTGCGCAGATGGCTGATGTGAAACTCCTCGAGCAGCTCGTCGAGCGTGCGTTCGCGTTCCTTGCGGCTCTTTTCCACCACCTCCAGCACGGCACGAATGTTCTGCTCGACGTTCAGGCCGCGGAAGATCGAGGCTTCCTGCGGCAGATAGCCGATACCAAGGCGGGCACGCCGGTACATCGGCATCGAGGTGACATCGAAGCCGTCGATCTCGATCGAGCCTTCATCGACGGGAACAAGGCCGGTGACCATGTAGAAGCAGGTTGTCTTGCCGGCGCCGTTGGGTCCGAGCAGGCCGACGGCCTCGCCTGCGCGCACGCCAAGCGTCACCCCGCTCACCACCTTGCGACCCTTGTAGCTCTTGGTCAGGCCCTTGGCGATCAGGGTGCCCTTGAACTTCGCCTTGTCGGTGCCGACCGTCGCCGGCGCAGCGGGTTGTGCGGCCGCCCGCCCCGGAAGGCGAGCAAGCAGCGAAGTCACGCCGGCCATTACTTGCTCGACGCTCCCTGCTGCTGCTTGTCCTGTTTCTGCGGCTTGAACATCATGATGACGCGCGGGCAGCCTTCGACATTGCCGAGGCCGCTCTTCATCTGCACGGTGAGCTTGCAGCCCTTGAGCACATTGTCGCCCTGCGACAGCACCACTTCCTTGCCCGAAAGCACCAGCACCTGCGTCTTCATGTCGAATTTGCCGGTGTCGCCGGTGGCGATCTGGTCGTTCGATTTGATGTAGACTTTGTTCTCGACCTCCAGGTGGTCGATATTGGCGGCGCCTGTCATCGCCGACGCACCGGCCGAAGCACTTTTGCCAGCATTGGCATCCTTGACATAATAGACCGTCATCTTGCCGGCCTTGAGCAAGGTCGGCCCCTGATTGACGGTCACGTTGCCGCTGAACACGGCCATGCTGTCGGCCTGACGGACCTCGAGCTTGTCGCTCTCGATCTGGATCGGCTGGTCACCCGACAGTTTCAACCCTGGGATCTGGCTGGTCGCGCTGGATTGCGCGAACGAATGCGCCGTTCCCAAAAACAGCAATGCGGAAGCAGCGCCCAGAAGCCATGCGGATTTACTGCGACGCATTCTGTTCTCCACTGTTGACCCCTGCCGCCTTCAGCGCAGTTGGATCGATGTTGACGCGTACCCGGCTTTCGAAGACCACGAGCCTGCCATTGTCCTCGACCGACATCGAGTCCGCGGTGATGCGCGACCCGCCACGGCTGACGTCGACCGGATTGCTCGTCTTCATAGAGCCTTTGCCCATGTCTAGGAAGATCGATTTGAATTTCGCCACGAGGCCGTCTGTCGTCGTCACGCTGACGTCGCTGGTCAGGTCCATCGTATTGACATCGCGGTTGTAGATACCGTGCGCGGCATCGACCGATACGATATTGTCGGTGGCCACCGGCAGTTTGGCGTTGATGCCTTCGAGATCGATGATGGCCTGCTGGCCGACATCCTGCGTCGCCCTGGTCGCCGTCAGCGAATACGGCAGCTTCTGCTTGGTGAAACCGTTGAGCTTCGGATTGGCCATCACCAGCTTGCCGTTCGAAAACGCCGTGCCATCTGCCTGCACCGAGACCGACACGGGCGCTTTAAGATAGGAATAGACCGGAAAGGCGATGGCAATCGCGGCCGCGAGGAGCGGCACCGCGAATTTCAGCACGCGGACGCGTCGCGAGTGCCGCTGCGCGCGGTTGAACGCATCGCCACGCGTGCCACCCTGGGTGGCGGGAGCCGATACCGTTTCGGCATCGCTCGGTTCGTCAGATCGCGCCAACATGACTTTTCTAATGGACCTTTGTCCGCCCAAACACCGACTATAGGTGGTATGCCGACACCTACAAGCAAGCACAAGCGGAGGAAAACTGCAAAAATGTGACGGCTGCTGCCCGCAAAATCGAGAGCAATCTGGCAGCACGGCCTGTACTTCATAGCAGATACAGACTGGTTGCGTTAATTTTTCGTGAGGTCGACGTCAACGTCGAAGCTCGAGGCCAAGCCTTTCAGGAAACGGTAGCCGTGTGCCAAGGCTTGCTTTAAAAGCGTGCTTTCCCACCGACCCAAGAGGCTGACGATGGCAATGAGAGCCGACGACCTGATCGACCGCCGCCGCTTGCGCCGCAAGCTGACTTTCTGGCGCGTGGCAGCTTTTGTGGTTCTGGCGGCAGCCGTGATCGCTTTCTCGGCCTGGCTCTATGACGACAATTTTGCCGGCCGGGCAGTCCCCCATATCGCCAAGGTCAAGATTGAAGGCACCATCACCGAGGACGAGGAACTGCTCAAAAGGCTGGAAAAGATTCGCACATCGCCGGAGGTGAAGGGCGTCATCCTGTCGATCGATTCGCCCGGAGGCACCACGGTCGGCGGCGAGTCCACATTCGAGGCAGTGCGCAAGCTTGCCGGCGACAAGCCGGTGGTGGCCGAAGTCGGCACGCTGGCGGCGTCGGCCGGCTATATGATCGCTAGCGCGGCCGACCACATCGTTGCCCGCAAGACCTCGATCGTCGGCTCGATCGGCGTGCTGATCCAGTATCCCGACGTCAGCGGCCTCATGGACAAGCTCGGCATCAAGCTGGAAGAAGTGAAGTCATCGCCGCTCAAGGCTTCGCCCTCGCCCTTCAAGCCGACCAATGACGACGAGCGCGCCATGGTGCGCAAGCTGATCCTGGACAGCTATGACTGGTTCGTCGGCATCGTCGCCGACCGCCGCAAGATGACGCATGAACAGGCACTGGCGCTGGCCGACGGTTCGATCTTCACCGGCCGCCAGGCTTTGGCCAATCATCTGGTCGATGCCGTCGGCGGTGAGCAGGAGGCGATCGACTGGCTGGCGACCAAGGGCGTGGACGGCAAGCTCAAGGTCGTCGAGTGGAAGGACAAGGACAGGCGGGGCGGTTTCCTGTTCTCCCAGTCGATGGCAAAAGTGGCGGCCAAGGCGCTCGGCCTGCCGGATGCCGGCGGCGATGTCATTCACGAGCTCGGCGCCGACCGCTTGTTTCTTGACGGTCTCGTTTCGGTCTGGCACCCTTGAGGCGCCGTTGGTACGAGCCAAAAAAGCAATAAAAATCATCCTGATAATCGACTGCAGTGGTTTTACGGGGAACGTTCTATGATCAAATCCGAACTTGTGCAGATCATTGCTGCACGCAACCCGCACCTTTTCCTGCGCGACGTCGAAAACATCGTCGGCGCGATCTTTGACGAGATCACCGATGCGCTTGCCGAGGGCAACCGGGTCGAGTTGCGCGGTTTCGGCGCCTTCTCGGTGAAAAACCGTCCCGCCCGCACCGGCCGCAACCCGCGCACCGGCGAATCCGTCGAGGTCGAGGAAAAGTGGGTGCCGTTCTTCAAGACCGGCAAGGAGTTGCGCGAAAGGCTGAACGGCGGCAAATAGGCGCCGCGCCGGCGGGTTGAAACGGCATCTTGGCGCTCAAAGCATGTCTCCCGAAGGTGGAGACCGGTTTCGGGACAAAGACATGCGCGCTTTAAGAAGTCTCTCCATGGAGATCTGATGTTCAATCGCTTCATCCTCGTCGTGGTCTTCGTGCCGCTGGCCATCATCCTGATCGCGCTCGCCGTCGCCAACCGCGGCTCCGTCGCCTTCACGCTCGATCCATTCCATCCCGGCAATCCCGCGCTGACGCTGAACCTGCCCCTGTTCATCTTCTTGTTCCTGGCCTTGGCCGTCGGCATGGTCGTCGGCAGCATGGCGACCTGGATGAAGCAGGGCCGCTACCGCAAGCTCGCGCGCCAGCGCGGCCTCGAGGCGGAAAACCTGCGCCAGGCGGTGAACCGCGCGCCCGCGGCGCCCAAGGGACCGGCGCTGCCCAAGCCGACGAACTGAGCGGCCACCTGCCTTTATGGAGTTTTCCCATGCTGACTATTTCGGCCGCCGAGGTCGACCGCGCGCTGACCTTTCCCGGCCTTGTCGAGACATTGCGTACCGCTTTCCGCGATGGCGCGGTGCAGCCGGTTCGCCACCATCATGGCGTCGAACGGCCGGATGGCGCCGCCTCGACCCTGCTTTTGATGCCGGCCTGGACCGACTTCAACGCCGCGGGCACCTCGGCCGGAGGCCATATCGGCGTCAAGATCGTCACCGTGTCGCCTGACAACAACGCCATCGGCAAGCCGGCGGTCATGGGCCTTTATCTTTTGCTCGACGGCGTCACCGGCGAGCCGGAAGCGCTGATCGATGGCCAGCGGCTGACCCAGTGGCGCACGACCTGCGCTTCGGCGCTCGCCGCCTCCTATCTCGCCCGCAAGGATGCCTCGCGGCTTTTGGTGATCGGCGCCGGCGCGCTGTCGCCTTTCCTCGCCAAGGCGCATTCGGCGGTGCGGCCGATCAGCTCCATCCGCATCTGGAACCGCACGCCGGCCAATGCCGAAAAGGTGGCGGCCGCCTTGCGCGCGGAAGGCCTTCCGGCAAGTGCCGCCAGCGATCTCGATGCGGAGCTTGCCGAGGCCGACATCGTCGCCTCGGCGACGATCTCGAGCACGCCGCTGGTCAAGGGCGCGCTGCTGAAGCCGGGCGCCCATGTCGATCTTGTCGGCGGCTTCACGCCGACGATGCGCGAAAGCGATGACGACGCCATTTCGCGCGCCCGCGTTTATGTCGACACCCGGGCCGGCGCCACCAAGGAAGCCGGCGACATCGTCCAGCCGCTGGCCTCAGGTCTGCTGAAGCCGGAAGCGATCATCGCGGATCTGCACGAGCTCGCGCGCGGCGAGAAGCAGGGCCGCCAGAGCGACAGCGAGATCACGCTGTTCAAATCGGTCGGCGCCGCGCTTGAAGACCTCGCTGCGGGCATCGCCATCTACAAGGCGCTCAATAGGCAGTAGGGATTGGGCAGTAGGCAATAGGGAAGATCTGCCTGCTGCCTACTGCCTACTGCCTACTGCCTACTGCCTACTGCCTACTGCCTACTGCCTACCGCCCATTCGGCCAGTAGACGCGCAGGCGATGATTGTCTGGATCGAGCGCGACGAAGGTACGGCCGAAATCCATGTCGGTCGGCGTCTGCAGGATGTTCAGGCCGCGACCCGCCCAATCGATATGCGTGGCGTCGACCGCCGCTGCGTCCTCGACCGCAAGCACGAGCTCGCCGCCGCCGCCCGCCGTGGCAGCCGCGGGCTCGACAGTGTGACGTGACCACAGACCAAGCTTGAAGCCCTTGTCGAGCACGAACATCGCGAAGGTCGGCGAGGATTCGACCGGCTCATGTCCGAGCAGCGAGGCGTAGAACGCACTGCTCTTTTCCGGGCTGTCGACATAAAGGATAACGAAATTCGGCGTGGTCATATCTGGTCTCCAAGTTTGAACCTTGGAAACTGTATGCGATACCACTGTCAGATTCTGGCAGCAGCGATCAACCGACGGAGTTCTTCCGTGCGTTCTGGCCAGGCGCGCCGAGCGTTGCCCGCCATTCTTTGAGCATCGCCTGGCGGCGGCGCGGATAGCGGATATCGGTCGCTGTCAGGCCGGACATGCGGTCAGCGCGGAAATGGCGGAAGTCCTGGCGCTTCTCGCACCAGGCCACCATCACCCGCACTTTGTCGAAGAAGGCGAGCGCGAATGGCCAGACCAGGCGCTCGGATGCCGCTCCCCCGGCGTCACGGTAAAGGAAGCCGAGCTTGCGCTCGTCGCGGATCGTCTGCCGCACGACGCCAAGGTCGATCGCTTCGACGCTTTCTGCGCGTGGCCCCACGAGCAGCGTTGTCGCGTCGAGATCCTCACGCAGGTCATCCGGCAGCACCGCCGCGATCTTGGCCAGCGCGTCCGTCGCGGCAGCCGCCAACCTTTTGTCCGGCTGCTTTGCCACCCAGCGCGAGCCGAGCACGATCGCCTCGATCTCCTCATCGGTGAACATCAGCGGCGGCAGCATGAAGCCGGGCTTCAGCACGTAGCCAAGCCCCGCCTCGCCTTCGATCGGCGCGCCCTGCCCCTGCAGCGTCGCGATGTCGCGATAGAGCGTGCGGATCGACACGCCCATCTCCTCCGCAAGCGTGCGGCCGCTCACCGGCAGCCGGTGGCGGCGCAGGATTTGGACAAGGTCGAGCAGGCGTTCGGAGCGGGACATCGATTTCGTCATCAGGGATGACGGACCATAGGGCTGGGCCGGGCATCACGGCAAGCGATCCGATGACACGGAACGCCTGTGTTCCATTGCCGTTGTCTCCACAATGGAGATGCGCGGATTCCTGTTGTTCTGGTCGGTGCTCGCCACCACGATCGCGGCGCTCAGCCTCGGACCGTCCTTTGCCCATGTGCTGGAATCGCTGCCCAGGTTGACGAAATGGCCGCCGGAACTCTGGCGCGAGGCGACCGTCTTCAACGGTCAGTTTCTGCTTTTTGCCATGATCGGAGCGCCGCTCGACATCGCCGCGATCCTCTGTCCTGCGCTGCTTGCCTGGATGCTGCGCGGCCAAGCTACGGCCTTCTGGTTCGTGCTCGCCGCCACCTTGCTCTATGCGATCTCGCTGGCGCTCTGGTTCGGGCTTGTCAAACCGGCCAACGATATTCTCGCGACCTGGGCGCCCGGACCCATCCCGGATAATTTCGAGGCCGTCCGGCTGCGCTGGGAAACCGGCCATATGGCGGTGGCCGCAGCAAAGGCGCTTGGCTTCATTTCGCTTTGTCTTGGCCTGCTTAGGGTCCGCCACGGTTGATGACCTCCATTGAATAAGCCACGGTTTGTTGCGCCGGTGGGCTGAGCTGTGGCAGAAGCGGGCCGAACCGCCGGAGATGATCCTTCTTGAAATCCTTTCGCGACAAACGCCGCGATAATCGCCCGCAGCCTGCAAGGTCGGAACAGTCCCGCCCGCGCGATGCGTTTGCTGCGGGAAGGCAGCAGGCAGCGCCCGCCGAGCGCCGTGAAACGAAACCGACGGATCGGCAGGAAGCCAAGCCGGCGCCACGCGTTCTTGCCCGCCGCGAAGGCGTGTTGCCCACCGAGCGCCTACCGCTGATCCTCGAAGTCGCGCCCAACGCCGATTACGCGCTGCTGGACAGCGGCGCGGGCGAGAAGCTCGAGCAATACGGCCCCTACCGTATCGTGCGCCCCGAAGGCCAGGCGATCTGGCAACGGGCGCTTCCCACCAAGGAATGGGAGCGTGCCGACGCTATCTTCACCGGCGACACCGACGAGGAAGGCATCGGCCGCTGGCGCTTTCCGAAGGCGCCGCTCGGCGAGACCTGGCCGATGAAGCATGACGGCATCGACTATCTTGGCCGCTTCACGTCGTTTCGCCATGTCGGCGTCTTTCCGGAGCAGGCTTCGCATTGGGACCATATGGCGGGGTTGATCGCGGCGGCGAAGCGCCCGGTCAAGGTGCTCAACCTGTTCGGCTACACCGGCCTTGCCTCGCTGGTGGCGGCGCGCGCGGGCGCCGAGGTCACGCATGTCGATGCCTCGAAGAAGGCGATCGGCTGGGCGCGCGAGAACCAGGAAATGGCCGGCCTTGCCGACAAGCCGATCCGCTGGATCGTCGAGGACGCGGTGAAATTCGCCGAGCGCGAGGAACGCCGCGGCAGCCGCTACGACATCGTGCTGTTCGACCCGCCGGCCTATGGCCGCGGCCCGAAGGGCGAGGTTTGGCAATTGTTCGAGGACCTGCCGGGCCTTACCGACCTCTGCCGCTCGATCCTGACGCCGAAACCGCTGGCGGTCGTTCTCACCGCCTATTCGATCCGCGCCTCCTTCTTCGCCGTCCACGCGCTGATGCGCGATACCTTCGCCGGCATGGGCGGCACGGTCGAATCCGGCGAACTGATCATTCGTGAGAAATCCGCCGGCCGCGCGCTGTCGACCTCGCTGTTCTCGCGCTGGGTGGCTTGAAATGACCGCACATGACGGCGCGCGCACTGTCGGGCAGGTCAAGGAAGTCACCAGCCTTGCCAATCCGCTGATCAAGGACATCAAGGCACTTGCGCTCAAGAAATTCCGCGACCAGCAGAACGCCTTCATGGCCGAGGGCCTGAAGCTCGTTATCGACGCGCTCGACCTCGGCTGGACGATCAGGACCTTGGTCTTCGCCAAGGCCGGGCGCGGCAATGCGGTTGTCGAAAGGGTCGCCGCGCGGACCGTTGCCGCCGGCGGCACGGTCTTGGAAGTCTCCGAAAAGGTGCTGGCGGCAATCACCCGCCGTGAAAACCCGCAAATGGTAGTCGGTGTCTTTGCGCAGCAGACCGTACCGCTGAAGGATATCCGCGCCAGGGACGGCGATGTCTGGGTCGCGCTCGACCGCGTGCGCGACCCCGGCAATCTCGGCACCGTGATCCGCACTGTCGACGCCGTCGGCGCCAAGGGCGTCATCCTGGTCGGCGACACCACCGACCCGTTCTCGCTGGAGACAGTGCGCGCCACCATGGGGTCGATCTTCGCCGTGCCGGTCGCCAGGGCGACCGAGCAGGCCTTCCTCGCCTGGCGGCGTGATTTTTCGGGTCTAGTGGCCGGCACACATCTCAAAGGCGCGGTAGACTACCGCTCCGTCGACTTCTCCAGAGGCCCGGTTTTGCTGCTGATGGGCAACGAGCAGCAGGGTCTGCCGGACAGCCTTGCTGAAAGCTGTGACCGCTTGCTCCGGATACCTCAGGCCGGACGCGCCGACTCGCTCAATCTGGCCGTCGCAACCGGCGTGATGCTGTTCGAGATCCGGCGCGGCGCGTTGAAGCTCGAGCCCGCCAACGACATGCGATGAGGACTGCCAATTGAAATCCTGGTCCCCTTACGTGGTGCTGGTCGTCATCGCCATTGCGCTCGACCAATGGATCAAGCAGCTGGTCGAGAACGGTCTCGCCTTTCAGGAGAAAGTCGACCTCCTGCCGTTCCTGGCGCTGTTTCGCACCTATAACACCGGCATCGCCTTCTCGATGTTCTCGTCCTTCGGCGATATTAGCCTGGTGGTCATCGCCGTGCTGGTCGTCGCCTTCGTGCTCTATCTCGCCACGCGCACGCCGGCCGGTCATATCGTCGCCCGCACCGGCTTTGCCCTGATAATCGGCGGCGCGCTCGGCAACCTCATCGACCGGGCCGTCTACGGCCACGTCATCGACTACATCCTGTTCCATACGCCCGTCTGGTCCTTCGCGGTGTTCAATCTCGCCGACGCCTTCATTTCGGTCGGCGCAGCGCTGGTCGTCTTGGACGAACTGATCGGCTGGCGGCGCGAAGTGAAACCCCAGGATCCAGGCAATTGACCTCAGCCGGCGACCGCCGCAAAGTCATTTCTGAAGCAATTCTAGGAAAAGTGTCCAGCGGTTTTCCGTCCGGAATTGCGTGAAAAACAAATCGCCATAGCGTGGAGAAAAAAGTGTCCGACACCTTCAAAGCCATCCTCGTTTCGCGCGATGCGGAGAAGAAGCAGTCGGTCGATATCGTCGACCTCACCGAGGCCGACCTGATGGAAGGCGATGTCACCGTCGCTGTCGAGGCAACGACGGTGAACTACAAGGATGGGCTCGCCATCACCGGCAAGGCGCCGGTCGTGCGGCGCTGGCCGCTGGTGCCCGGCATCGACTTCGCCGGCACGGTGATCTCCTCTTCGCATGACGACTGGCGCAAGGGCGATCAGGTTATTCTCAACGGCTGGGGTGTCGGCGAGACGCACTACGGCGCCTATGCCGGCCGCGCCCGTGTCAACGGCGACTGGCTGGTGCCGCTGCCCCAGGGCATGAGCGCGCATGATGCAATGGCCGTCGGCACGGCGGGCTACACGGCAATGCTGTCCGTCATAGCGCTGGAGCGGCATGGTATCGTGCCGGACCGCGGCCCGGTGGTGGTGACGGGCGCCGCCGGCGGCGTCGGCTCGGTCGCCATCTCGATCCTCTCCAGCCTCGGTTACCATGTCATCGCCGCGACCGGCCGCAACGCCGAAAGCCCCTATCTGATCGACCTCGGCGCGGCCGAGGTGATCTCGCGCGAGGAGCTCAGCCAGCCGGCGAAGCCGCTCGCCAAGGAGCGCTGGGCGGGTGGCGTGGACTCGGTCGGCAGCAACACGCTCGCCAACATCTTGTCGATGACCTCCTATGGCGGCGCGATCGCCGCCTGCGGCCTGGCCGGCGGGATGGACCTACCGTCGAGCGTCGCGCCCTTCATCCTGCGCGGCGTTTCGCTGCTCGGCATCGATTCGGTGATGGCGCCGAAGCCGATCCGGCTCGAAGCATGGCGTCGCATCGGCACCGATCTCGACCTCAAGAAGCTGTCGGCATTGTCGCGCACGATCGGCTTCGACGGCATTATCGCTGCCGCGCGCGACATCGTCGAAGGCAAGGTCAGGGGCCGCGTCGTCGTCGATATGTAGCTGGAGCAATGCCAGGAAAAGAGCCTGGCGGTTAGGCTCGGCGACTTCGCCGTGGCCTTCCGCCCGGAATTGCGTAAAACAACAAGCCAGAGCAGCCACCCTGGAGAACTCTGGTTTCGTCCATGCGGGCGACCAGAACCCGCGCAATCGCTAAAATTCGAACGATCCGCCGCAGCCTTCCATAATCTCTGTCTGGCATGGTCTGCGCATGGTCGCGGACTCCGACATCAGACAGGGCAGTAAAGCCGCGGACGCTGACAGGCTCATCCCGGATGCGCCGAAGCGGCAGGTCCTTGTCGCGCCGCCGTTGGCCCCCGAATTACCGGCCGCGAGCGCCAGCCATGAAGGCTTGCCATTCCTGACGATCGTCGCCATCGCCGTGCTGGCGGGGCTGGCGCATCTCACCGGAGCGCCGATCATCGTAACCATCGGCCTCGCCGCCGCGGCGCTTGCCGGCCTTGCCATGCATCTGCGCAGCCGTCGCGACGAGCGGCGCACAGCCGAGCTACTCCACGAGACCGCTGCTCGCAGTCGCGCCGAGATCGAGACCCTGGCCGACCGCATGTGGGAGATGCAGGAGAGCGAGGAGCGCTTCCGCGGCCTGATCGACGCGCTGGGCGACCTCGTCGTCCATCGCGATCGCGATGGCCACATCGCTTATGCCAACAACGTCTTTGCCTCGCTTGTCGAGATCGATCCGCGCGATCTCGCCGGCAAGACCTTGTCCGAGCTTGGTATCGATGTCGGCATCGTTCCCGATGCCGCCTTTTCCGATCATGAATGCCTGAGCTCCACCGACGTCGCGATCCGCACGCCGAACGGGCCGCGCTGGTTCTCCTGGATCGAATTGTCGGTGCGCGACAAGGACACAGGCGCGGTATCGCACCGGGCGATCGCCCGCGACATCACCGCCCGCAAGCGCGCCGAATCCTCGCTGATCAGCGCGCGCGAACGGGCCGAATATGCCAGCCAGGCCAAGTCACGCTTCCTCGCCACCGTCAGCCATGAGATCCGCACGCCGATGAACGGCATCATGGGCATGGCCAAACTGCTTGCGGACACCGACCTGTCGCCTGAACAGCGCACCTATGTCGGCGCTGTTTCCACCTCGGCCAGTGCGCTGCTCGCGCTCATCGAGGACCTGCTCGACTATTCCAAGATCGAGGCCGGCCGCTTCGAGCCCGAGCCGCAGCCGACTTCGCTGCGCGAAATCGCCGACAACATCATCGAGCTTCTGGCCGCAAAGGCCTTCGCCAAGAACATCGGCCTCGGCTGCCATGTCGAGCCCGACGTGCCGCAGATGATCACCGCCGATCCCGGCCGCTTGCGCCAGGTGCTGCTCAATCTCATCGGCAATGCGGTGAAGTTCACCGATACCGGCGGCGTTCTGCTGACCGTGGCGCGCGCCCGCACCGAAACCACCGACCGCATCTGCTTCACCGTCGCCGACACCGGCCCCGGGCTGCGTGAAGAGGACATGGAGCGCATCTTCGAGGAGTTCGAGCAGTCCGACGGAACCTCTACCAGGGTGCATGGCGGCGCGGGCCTCGGCCTTGCCATCTCGAAGCGGCTGGTGACGGCCATGGGCGGCACGATCTCGGTTTCGAGCCGGCTCGGCGAAGGATCCGAATTCGTCCTCGAGATCCCGGCGGTCGCGGCAACCGAACCACCGCCGCACCGTCACAACATCCTTGCCGGCCGGCGGGCGATGATCGTGTCGAAGAACGCCATCGAGTCCGATGCCATCGCCCGCGCGATCAGAGCCCATGGCGGCATTGTCGAGGTCGCGGCGACACCAAGCCAGGCCGCTCCGTTCGCTGCCGGCTGCAACGTGCTCCTGATCGACGCCGCGCTCGAAAACAGCGACGGGAGACTGCTCAAGCGGCTGCGTGACTCAGGCTTTGCCGATTGTGAGGCCATCACCCTGATTGCGCCGACGGACCGCGGCATGCTCGGCGAATTCCGCGCCGGCGGCTACGCCACCTTCCTCGCCAGGCCCGTGCGCGGCGAAACCCTTTTGCGGGTGCTGTTGACCAGCCATGGCTCCGCGCTTGCCCAGCCGCAGCCGAAGCCGCGCGGCGCCTCCTCGGTGCGCAGGCGCGATCAGGGCCTGTCGGTGCTGATCGCCGAGGACAACGATATCAACGCCATGCTCGCCCGCGCCACGCTGCTCAAGGCGGGGCATCGCGTCAAGGTTGTCGGCAACGGCAAGGCCGCGGTCGAGGCCGTTACCGATGCCGGCCTCAAGTTCCGCTTCGATGTGGTGCTGATGGACCTGCACATGCCTGTCATGGACGGCCTGGACGCGATTGCAGCCATCCGTCGTCATGAAGAGTCCTTGGCCATGCCGCCGATCCCGATCATGGTGCTTTCGGCCGACAGCCAGGAAAAGACCCGGCACGCCGTGCTTGCTCACGGCGCCAGCGGTTTCGTGACCAAGCCGCTCGACCCAGACGCGCTCGTCCAGGCGGTCGAGGGTCAGGTTGCCGCCTGAGGAAATTTTTAACGCTTGAAAGCCGTGGGTTGCTTGGCTTTCGCCGCCGTAAGATAGCCGGTTGAGGGTATTGTCCAGCCGACAAAGTATTGCCGGCCACGTCGTATCACGGTACTGTCACAATCCTGTTGCACCTACACCGTATCCCCGTGCCAAGAGGGATGGCTCGAAGGAGAATCACTCGTGCATACAGTCATGCCTGAATGTGACACTCGGCCGAATGCCGGCGGCGCCCTTCTCGCCGCCCGTAATGCCGACGCCGTCGCAACCGGCGCACCGCTGGGCCGCATCGGCAACCTCGAAGTGCGGCTCGCCCGCAACGAGGCCGAGATCGCCGCCGCCCAGGAAGTCCGCTATCGGGTATTCTACGACGAGCTTGGCGCGAGGAAGGACCTGTTCCAGGCGCAGGACCGGCGCGACGCCGACCGTTTCGACCCGCTCTGCGATCACCTTCTTGTGTTGGACACCTCCCTTCCCGGCCCTGAGCATCGCCGCATCGTCGGCACCTACCGCTTGCTGCGGCAGGAGATTGCCGCGACCGCCGGCGGCTTCTATTCCGAGGGCGAGTTTGAGCTCACCAAGCTGATCGCGCGGCACCCCGGCCAGCGCTTCCTCGAGCTCGGCCGTTCCTGCGTTCTGCCGGAATACCGCTCCAAGCGCACCATCGAGGCGCTCTGGCAAGGCATCTGGGCCTATATCAACCATTACAACATCGGTGTGATGACCGGCTGCGCCTCTTTCCACGGCATCGTGCCGGCGGCGCATGCCGAGGCGCTGACCTATCTCGCCCATCATTGCCGCACCAATTCCGCCTGGGATGTTCGCGCGGTTCCGGGACGCTACTGCTCCATGGACCTGATGCCGATCGAGGCGGTGAACACCAAGGCCGCGATCGCCGCCATGCCGCCGCTGGTCAAGGGTTATCTGCGCGTCGGCGCCCGCATCGGCGACGGCTGCGTCATCGACCACGAATTCTCGACCGTCGACGTCTTCGTCGTCATGCCGGTCAAGGAGATCGGCGCCCGCTACGTCAACTACTATGGCGGCGAAGGCCAGCGCTTCGCGGCGTGACGCCAGCGAATAGCGAATAGCGAATAGCGAATAGAACGCTATCTCGGGTAGTCCCTATTCGCTACTCCCTACTCGCTATTCGCTCATGGAATATCCTCCGGCCTTCGCCCGGGCCGGCTCTTATAGGCCGCAAACGACCAGCCGAATCTAAGCGCCCCGCCGCGCACGACGAATGCGCCCGCGAAGCCGAGCAGGCTGGACGCCAGCGCCGGCAGCCCGGCAAGATCGCCAAGGGTGAAGATGGTGGCACCGGCAAGGGCGGCCGTGACATAGATTTCGGGCCTGAGCAGCACCGAAGGCTCGCCGGCAAGCAGGTCGCGCAAAATGCCGCCGAAGGTCGCCGTCAGCACGCCCATGATGACCGACACGACGGGCGAGCCGGTGATCGCCAGACCCTTGGCCGCGCCCATGACCGCAAAGGCGGCGAGCCCGATGGCGTCGAGCCAAAGCAGCAATTTGTATCGGGATTCGACCCGGTGGGCGCTGAAGAAAACCAGCACGGCGACCACGGCGCAGATCAGCACATAACCGCTGTTGGCGACCCAGAACACCGGCAGGTTGAGGATGACGTCGCGCAGCGTTCCGCCGCCGATGCCGGTGACGCTGGCCAGGAAGAGGAAGCCGATGATGTCGAGCTGCTTGCGTGATGCGGCAAGCGCACCCGTCGCCGCAAAGACGGCGACGCCGGCATAGTCGAGCAACGCGATGGGATTCATGAGTGAGCGAATAGTGAGTAGCGAATAGTCAGTAGGGAAATAGCACGAAGCCGCGGATAAATATCAGTCCCCTACTCACTACTTCCTATTCGCTACTCACTATCACGCATCCTTCTCGGCCTGCTCGTTCACCGGGCCCGGCTCGACCTTCGCCTCGGTGGCCGTCTTCGGGCCACCCTTGGCAACGCCGACCATCGCCGGCCGCAGCACGCGCTCGCCGATCGAATAGCCCGGCTGCACCACCTGGACGACGGTGCCGGCCGGAACCTCCGGATTGGGCACCTCGAACATCGCCTGGTGGAAATTCGGATCGAACTTCTCGCCTTCCGGCGCGAGTTTCTTCACGCCGTGGCGTTCCAGGGCCGAAAGCATGGCGCGCTCGGTGAGATCGACACCTTCGATCAGCGACT
This sequence comes from Mesorhizobium australafricanum, assembly GCF_033977265.1. NCBI lineage: Bacteria > Pseudomonadati > Pseudomonadota > Alphaproteobacteria > Hyphomicrobiales > Phyllobacteriaceae > Mesorhizobium > Mesorhizobium australafricanum. The sequence continues at coordinate 61,752 of NZ_JAVIIT010000009.1, forward strand.
TGAAGCCGGCGTCGCCGCCAGCCTTCGCCTCAGCCGGGATCGCGTCCAGCGCGCGACGCAGATTGTCGGACACCGACAGCATGTCGCGCGCGAAATTGGCGACAGCATAGGCGCGGGCGTCCTGCACGTCGCGCGCGGTGCGCCGCCGCAGATTCTCCATTTCGGCCGCGACGCGCAGCGCGCGGTCCTTTAGTTCCTCGTTTTCCTTCAGCAGCCGCACCAGCGCTTCGTAGTCGCCGTCGACGCCACCTTCCGCACGCTCGCCGGAAGCCTGGGTGGCTTCCATATCTTCGGGCGTGCGTTCGTCTTTTGTCTGGTCGCTCATCGCGTTTCCCGTCATTCGGATTGGTCTGGATTTGCGCCCGATATCGAGGTTTGGACGCCAAAAATCAAGGGGTAAGCGCAACCGCGGAATATCGATCATCGTTCCAAATTAATTCAAATTTTACCGTATCACGCAGCTTTGCTTGCCCTCGAACGCTTGTGCGGGAACCATGAGCCGCTGCAGGAGTTTCGAAGCCGACACAGGATTTTGGGACGATGAACGGCAACAATGGCAACAGGCGCGGCGAACTGGCCAACGATATCAGGCGGCAGGCGGGCAACGAAGCGACGAAGCGCTTTCTGCGCACGTTGCCGGGGTTTCGCCTGGAAAAGGAAGTGCCTCGGCGGCTGAGCGATCTGCTTGACCGCCTCGATGACGCCGAGGCGAAGACAGCGGGCGCGCCGCGGTAGAGCAATTCCAGGAAAAGTGCGTAGCGGTTTCCCCTCCGGAATTGCGCAAAAACAAATGCTGGAGCAGGCCGGCGATCATATCAAACACCGAACTGCTCCAGCGGAGCCTAAGCCGCCTTCCTGTCGTCGCGCATCAGCGCTTCGCCGTGGCGGATCTCGGTGCCGAGTACCTTAAGGCATTCCCGCATGAAGGCGGCAAGGCCCGGCCAGCCCTTAGCTGAAACCAGATTGCCGTCGACATGCGCTCCGGTCGGAGCGACATCGATATAGATGCCGCCGGCGAGCGTCACTTCCGGCTCGCAATAATGCAGCGCCGCGACTTCCTTGCCGCGCACCACGCCATCGACCGCGATCAGGATCTGGGCACCATGGCAGATGGTGAAGATCGGCTTGCCGGTTTCATGGAAATGCCTGACCAGCGCCTGCACGCGCTTGTCGATGCGGATATATTCCGGCCCGCGCCCGCCCGCCGCGTAGACCGCGTCGTAGTCGGCCGGGTTCACCTCGGCGAAGGTCTTGTTGAGGATGTAATCGTGGCCGAGCTTTTCCGTATAGGTCTGGTGGCCTTCGAAGTCGTGCAACGAGGTCTTTAGCACGTCGCCCGCTTTCTTGTCCGGGCACACGACATGGACGGTGTGGCCGACCGCGTGCATGGCCTGCTCAAAGACGAAAATCTCGTATTCCTCGCTGAACTCGCCAACGAGCATCAATATCTTCTTGCCTGCCATGCCGTTCCTCCCTTTGCTGGCTATTTATTTCGGAGCACGAAATAATAACCCTATCCTAAGGGCAAGACGATCGAAGGGGAAGCGTAAATCGCATAAGTGGTCTGACCAGACCGATTCAATCCGATCGGCAAATAGAATAACGCGGCGCCGCCGATAAAAAATCGATGAGGCTGGTCCGACCACGACAGCAAGATGAGGTCGCTGCCCGGCAAGCGTCGAGCCGGCGGAACCGCCGCTGGCGATGACATAGTCGTAGCGCATCCTCACCTCCGGCGGATGTTTCCGTCCCTTCTCCCGAGAGAATGCCTGCCGGCGTGCCTTGTAAAGATGCCGCGGCGTCAGCTGGGGCGCTTGCGCCGCCAGGAGTATTTCGGACCCTTGGGCTCCGGCTCCACGGCCGGCTGATAATAGACCGGCAGGCCGCCGGTGCGGCCCTGCTCCAGGCGCTTCAGCAGTACCGGATTCGAAACCTCGAACTCGTCGAAGCCGAGCCGCAGCATGTGCGGCAGTTGGTCGACCAGCACCTGGCCGGTGGCGCGCACCGGACCCTTGAAATGATGCCGAGCGCGCAGCAACTCGCCTTTCGAGAAGGAGCGGCCGTCATTGAACGCCGGGAAGGCCAACGCCACCAGCGACAGCTGGTCCAACAGCCCGGTTATCTTGTCGAGCTCGTCGCCCGGCTGCAGCAATACGCCGATGCGCTCGCGCGCCGACTTGCGAACCTCGTCGTCGAGGCCGAGAAAGGTCTGCAGCGGCAGGATGAAGCGGCCATTGCCGGCTAGCGCCTCGGCGCTCTCCGCATGGGTCCACTCATCCTCGCGAAAACCGTCTGGGGTCCAGAGGCGAGTCCCCGCTGTCGTCGATCCAGTCATCAAAAATTCCTAAAGTCCCAAATTGCCCAGCGAGCCGGCAGCCGTCAGCGACCGGGAGCCGCCGCTGGTGGGCGGCATCACGTGAACAGCGATATACCCTAAAGTGAAGCGTCGGTCAGCGACTTCTCCAAACCGGAGAGATGGATACCGCACTCGGTCTTGGCGTGCCCCGCCCAGCGGCCGCTGCGCGCATCCTCGCCCGGCTGCACGGGCTGCGTGCACGGGAAGCAACCGATCGAGAGATAGCCATAGGCGACCAGCGGATTTTCGCGCAGCGCGTGCGCACGCATGTAGTCGGCCTGGTCCGACGTCGTCCAATGCGCCAGCGGATTGATGCGGATGCGCGCGCCGACCGCCTCGAAGACCGGCAGTGCCGCCCGCGTCGAGGCCTGGAAGCGCTTGCGCCCGGTGAACCAGGCGCGAAACGGTTCGACGCCGCGCGCCAGCGGCTCGACCTTGCGCACGTTGCAGCAGGAATCGGTGTCGGCCTCGTGCAGTCTGCCGGTCGGATCGACGCGTTCGAGCGCGGTCTCGTCCGGCTTGATCACCCTGACATCGGTCAGGCCGAAATCGGCGACCAGAGCATCGCGATAGCCGAGCGTCTCCTCGAAATGCTTGCCGGTATCGAGGAAGATCACCGGCAGCGAGCGGTCGACCTTGGCGATCATGTGCAGCAGCACGGCGGAGTCGGCGCCGAACGAGGACACGGCGGCGATGCCGCCGTGAAAGAATTCTCGAGAAGAGCGCTCGATGATCTCGAGCGGGCTCAGGTGGCCGTAGAGCGCGTCGAGCCCTGCCGCCTCGGCGGCGACGCCGGCCTCGACATCGACGACCCGGTCAAGCGGCCTTGGTTTCGCCAGCATAAAGCGCCTCCTTGAACGGCGCGGGACCGACTCTGCGGTAGGCGTCGATAAAACGTTCACTAGGACTGAGCCGAAGACCGAGATAGGTGTCGACAATCTGCTCGATGGCATCGGTGATCTCTTCTGAACTGAAGCCACGGCCGATGATTTCGCCGACCGAGGTGTTCTCGTCGGCCGAGCCGCCAAGCGTCACCTGGTAGAGCTCGGAGCCCTTCTTCTCGACGCCAAGGATGCCGATATGGCCGACATGGTGGTGGCCGCAGGCATTGATGCAGCCGGAGATCTTGAGCTTCAATTCGCCGATCTCGCGCTGCCGCTCCAGCGAAGCGAAGCGAAGCGAGATTTCCTGCGCAATCGGAATGGAGCGCGCCGTGGCCAGCGCGCAATAATCGAGCCCGGGGCAGGAGATGATGTCGCTGATCAGGTTGGAATTGGCGGTCGCCAGACCGATCTCGACCAGCGCGTCATAGACCGCCTTGAGGTCGGCGCGCGCCACATGCGGCAGGATCAGGTTCTGTTCGTGGCTGACGCGCAATTCGTCGAACGCGTATTTCTCGGCGATGTCGGCGACGGCTTCCATCTGACTGTCGGTGGCGTCGCCGGGAACCTCGCCGATGCCCTTGAGCGAGATCGTCACCGCCGCGTAGTCGGGATGGCGATGGGTCACGACATTCTGGTCGAGCCATTCCGAAAAGCTCTTGGAATCGAGCCTGGCCTGTTTCACCGCATCATCGCCTTCGGGCCGGGAAACCAGGGCCGGCGGCGCGAAATAGGCGTTGATGGCCTCGATGTCGGCCTCCGGCAGTTTCAGCTCGGCGTCCTTGAGCTCCTGCCATTCGGCCTCGATCTGGCGGGTGATCTCCTCCACGCCGGTCTCGTGCACCAGGATCTTGATGCGCGCCTTGTACTTGTTGTCGCGGCGGCCATAGAGGTTGTACACGCGCAGGATCGCCGTGCAGTAGGACAGAAGATCGGCTTCCGGCAGGAAGTCGCGGATTTTTCTCGCCACCATGGGCGTGCGACCCTGGCCGCCGCCGACATAGACTGCGAAGCCCAGTTCGCCGGCCGCGTTCTTCTTCAGATGCAGGCCGATGTCGTGCGTCTGGATGGCGGCGCGGTCGCGCTCGGCGCCCGTCACCGCGATCTTGAACTTGCGCGGCAGGAACGAGAATTCCGGGTGCACCGACGACCATTGGCGCAGGATTTCCGCATAGGGGCGCGGATCGGCGACCTCATCGGCGGCGGCTCCGGCGAAATGATCGGCGGTGACGTTGCGGATGCAGTTGCCGCTGGTCTGGATGGCATGCATCTCGACGCTGGCGAGGTCGGCCAGGATAGCCGGGATGTCGGACAGCGCCGGCCAGTTGAACTGGATGTTCTGGCGCGTGGTGAAGTGGCCGTAGCCCTTGTCGTATTTGCGCGCGATATGGCCGAGCATGCGCAATTGCCGGCTGTTCAGCGTGCCGTAGGGCACGGCGATGCGCAGCATATAGGCATGCAGTTGCAGATAGACGCCGTTCATCAGCCGGAGCGGCCGGAACTGGTCCTCGGTGATCTCGCCGGCAAGCCGGCGCTGCACCTGGTCGCTGAACTCGGCGACACGGGCGTGAACGAAATCCTGGTCGAACTCGTCGTAACGGTACATGCTTCGTCTTTCAGGGCGCGTCCGCCCGCTCTTCAATTCTTTGTTGGAGCATGATCTTCTCCGAAAACCGGTTCCCGCCTTTTCGGGATCATGCTCAAAAACCTATGCCGCCCGGACGGTTTCCGGACTCGCCTGCTTGCCGAGATCGGTGCGGATGGTGGGCCCCGCGGCGCGGATCTTTTCGCGCAGCCGCACCGGCTCGACCAAACCATCGACTATCACGACGTCGATCAGGTTGACGTCGACCACCTCATTGTTGGCGGCGGCCGCGGCGCCGATCGCTTCGAGCCGATCCTCCGCCGCCTTGTCATGCGCGATATCGGCATGACCGACGGTTTCCGCCCAGCCGCCATCGGCGTGCCAGACGGCGATGCCATCCGAGAGCCTGTTCGCGGTCAGAACCTTCATTGCCCAACTCCTTCGGCGACGGCTGAAGCCGCGCCCTCATGCTTATGTGCCGCGAGCGGCTCGGATTGTTCAAAATTGGCGCCGGCGACCGCATCGCCGATGATCGTCATCACCGGACCGGTAAGGTCGGCGCGAGCCTCCAGCGACGGCAGGTCTGCGAGCGTCCCGTGGAAACGGCGGCGGTTGCCGAGGCTGGCATTCTCGACGACGGCGACGGCAGTGTCCGGCGACAGCCCCGCTTCGATCAGCCGGCCGGCGACTTCGGCAGCGACCGAACGGCCCATATAGACGGCAACGGTCGCGCCCGAGATGGCGAGCTTTGCCCAGTCGGGCAGCGAGTTGCCCTTGAGATCGTGCCCGGTGGTGAACACCATCGAGGACGAGACACCGCGCAGCGTCAGCGGCAGTTCGAAATCGGCGGCGGCGGCAAAGGCGGCGGTGACGCCAGGCACCACCTCATAGGCGATCCCGGCCTCGCGCAGTGCCGCCATCTCTTCGCCCGCCCGGCCGAACACCAGCGGATCGCCGGACTTCAGCCGCACCACGCGCTTGCCGGCGCTGCCGAGCTCGATGAGCAGCGCGTTGATTTCTTCCTGGCTCTTGGAATGGCAGCCCTTGCGCTTGCCGACCGGCAGGCGCTCGGCATCGCGGCGGCCCATCGCCACAATCGCTTCCGGCACCAGTGCATCGTATACGATCGCATCGGCTTCCATCAGCAGGCGGTGTGCGCGCAACGTCAAAAGGTCCTCCGCGCCCGGACCGGCGCCGACCAGCGCGATGTGCCCCTCGGCCGGAGCGCTCGAAGCCAAAAGGTCGAGCGCTGCACCACGCGCCTCGGCGAGCTCCCCGGCTTCAATTGCCCTGGCCGGCGCACCGGCGAAGAAATCGTTCCAGAACCGCCGGCGGCGATTGCCCCTCGGCAGCTTTTCGGCGGCAGCACGAAACGACGCGGCAAGTGCCGCCAGCCGGCCGAGCGACGGCGACAGCATGCGGTCGATGCGGCTGCGCAGCATCTGTGCCAGCACCGGTCCGGCGCCCTCGGTGCCGATGGCGATGGCGACAGGCGCGCGGTTGACCAGCGCAGGCGTGAAGAAATCGCAAAGCTCCGGCCGGTCGACGGCGTTGACCGGGATGCTCAGGCGGCGTGCGTCCTCGACCACGCAACGGTCAAGCGCCTCATCGCCGCTGGCCGCGAACACCAGGGCGGCACCTTGGAGATGAGCGGCCTCGTAGGCCGCCTTGATGTGAACGGCGCCCGTCGAGGCGATGAAGTCCAGCAGGCCGCCACCGGCATTGTCGGCAACGATGCGCAGCATCGCGCTCGACTGCGAAAGCAGCCGCGCCTTGGCAAGCGCCTCCTCGCCATTGCCGACGATGGCTACGGCTTCGCCGTCGACCCGCATGAAGACGGGAAAGGCATTGAGCTTGGCATTGGCTGGCGACATGGCGATCAGCAATATTGGAACAGTTTGGCAGTTTTACGCGGCCACGCCAAAAACCAGAAGGCAAGCACTCGCGCGCCGTCGAACAGCAGGCAATCGCTTTTTCGCAACCGCGAAGGACAAGGGAAAAAAATTCTACTTTGAGAATGAGGCGGCCAGCATCGCATTAGAAACCGCCTTGATCCGGCGTAATTTTTACCGCCGCGCAAGGAAAGCAGCAAAATAGTTTTTTCTAAATTCTACTAAGTTAGTAGATTAAAGCCGACCGTGGCGGTTCGGCGCCCGGCCCTGGCTGCCGGGAGCGATCGAGACGTCACCGCCGATCGGAACAATCATGCTTCGCGGCTCGTTTGGCTAGCAGTCCATTCTGTCGATCCTAAGCTCGACCGATCGGCAATCATGCAAGCAAGGAGGAACGCCATGAGCATCAGGCTGAAACACGGATTGTGGGTCGTCGTGGCCGACGGCGAGAAGGCGCTCTTCCTGCGCAACCAGGGCGACAGCAAGTTCCCGAACCTGGAAGTGGTGCACGAGATGGAGCAGGAGAATCCTCCCACACGCGAGCAAGGCACGGACAAACCGGGCCGGTACGCGGAAGGGCCACGCAGCGCCGTTGAAGACACCGATTGGCACCGTCTCGGCAAGGAGCGCTTCGCCGTCGACATCGCCGATCGGCTTTACAAGCTCGCGCATAGCGGCGAGTTCGACGCGGTCGTGCTGATCGCGCCGCCGCAGGTGCTTGGCGAGATGCGCCAGAAACTGCACAAGGAAGTCGGCGAGAAAGTGCAGGCGGAAATCCCGAAGACGCTCACCAACCACACGATTTCGGATATCGAGAATCTGCTGCAGGCGGCATAAGCGGGCAAAAACTTAGCGGCTTCGAGGCCGGATTGCGGCTCGACGCCGCCTCTTTGGCGGCGCAGCGCCGATTTTCCGCGCCGCGCCCGCCGTTCGGCGTCGATTTCTGCGCCGCGACGGTTGCATCATCACCGCCCCCTCCACCATATTGCCAAAGGCGACAGCCTTGGCGGGCGCCCATCAGACATCGCAATTTTCGAAAGGCGCTCCATAGACAATGCCGCATGACACGCCCCTTATCGCCACCATCGCCGCCGGTCTGGGGCTGGCTTTCATCTTCGGGGCTTTAGCCAACCGTTTCCGCATCCCGCCGCTTGTCGGCTATCTTGTCGCCGGCGTCCTGGTCGGGCCGAACACACCGGGCTTCGTCGCCGACGCCAGCCTTGCCACCGAACTCGCGGAAATCGGCGTCATCCTGCTGATGTTTGGCGTCGGCCTGCATTTTTCGCTGAAGGATCTTCTGTCCGTCCGCGCCATCGCCGTGCCGGGCGCCATCGTCCAGATGGGCGTTGCGACCCTGCTCGGCGTGGGGCTTGCCTGGCTGCTCGGCTGGTCGCTGGGTGCCGGCCTGGTCTTCGGCCTCGCGCTCTCGGTCGCCTCGACCGTGGTGCTTTTGCGCGCCCTGCAGGAGCGGCGGCTGATCGAAACCGAACGCGGCCGCATCGCCGTCGGCTGGCTGATCGTCGAGGATCTCGCCATGGTGATGGCGCTGGTGCTTTTGCCGGCGCTCGCCGGCGTGCTCGGCGGCCAGACGCCGGTCGCGGACCATGCGAGCCTGCTCTCGCTGCCCGCCAGCTACGGCATATGGGGCGTGGTCGGCATCACGCTGGCCAAGGTCGCGGCTTTCGTCGTCGTCATGCTGGTGGTCGGCCGCAGGGTCATTCCATGGATCCTGCATTACGTCGCCCATACCGGCTCCCGGGAACTGTTCCGGCTCTCGGTACTTGCCATCGCGCTCGGCGTCGCCTTCGGCGCGGCAAAGCTGTTCGGCGTCTCGCTGGCGCTCGGCGCGTTCTTCGCCGGCATGATCATGAGCGAGTCTGAGCTCAGCCACCGCGCGGCGGAAGAATCGCTGCCGCTGCGCGACGCCTTCTCGGTGCTGTTTTTCGTCTCGGTCGGCATGCTGTTCGACCCGTTCAGCCTCATCAGCAACGGCCTGCCGATCCTCGCCACCTTAGCCATCATCGTCATCGGCAAGTCGATCGCGGCTTTCGTCATCGTGATCGCCTTCCGCTATCCGATTGTGACCGCGCTGATGATTTCGGCGAGCCTTGCCCAGATCGGCGAATTCTCCTTCATCCTGGCCGAGCTTGGCGTCGGCCTGAAATTGTTGCCTGAGCAGGGCCGCGACCTGATCCTCGCAGGCGCCATCCTGTCGATCCTGCTCAATCCGCTGATATTCCTGATGGTCGACTGGATGAAGCCGTGGCTCGAGAAGCGCGCAGGCAAACCTGCCGCGCCCGAGGAGACCAGGCCTGTCGGCCCGGCGACCGAGCCCGGCCGGGTCGCTTCGGTCCAGGCAGTTCAGGGTGGGGAAGATGGCCCGCCGCCAAAGACAACGCTTGCCGGCCATTCCATCCTGATCGGCTATGGCCGCGTCGGCAGCCTCGTGGGCGTCGCGCTGAAGGAGGCCGCCCTGCCCTTCCTGGTCATCGAGGATGCCGACAAGACGCTGGCGAAGCTGAAGGCCGACGGCGTCGAAACCGTCGCCGGCAACGCCGCCAACGTGGACGTCTTCTCAGCCGCCAATCCGGAAGGCGCCAAGCGCCTGATCCTCGCCATCCCCAACGCCTTCGAGGCCGGCCAGATCGTGCTTCGCGCCCGCGCCGCCAATCCGGTGATCAACGTCATTGCCCGCGCCCATTCCGACGCCGAGGTCGAGCACCTGAAGGGACTGGGTGCCGACACCGTGATCATGGGCGAACGCGAGATCGCGCGAGGGATCTTGGAGGCGGTGACCGGCAAAACCGACGATTCGACCGGCCCCGCCGGGGAGATCATTCCGCAGCCCGCCTGATGCATTAGTGCATGTCGCCCAGAAGCGGTTCTGAGACAAAATCTAAAGCGCGTCGGCTGACGCGTTAGGCCATGAAAGCGGAACCACCGTGCTGCGTGATGTCGCTGAGGTATTTCGCCGGTGGCTTGCCCAGCGCCTTCTTGAACATGGTGATGAAGGCGGTGACGGATTCATAGCCGAGGCCGCCCGACACCTGCTGCACGCTGGCACCGGAAGACAGTTCCCGCAGAGCCACGATCAGATGCAGCTGCTGGCGCCAGCGCCCGAACGTCAACCCGGTCTCCTTGACCACAAGGCGCGCCAGGCTGCTCTCGCTGAGCGCGACATGGTCAGCCCATTGCGCCAAGGTGCGTCGGTCAGCTGGATCCTCGGCCAAGGTTTCGGCGATCCGGCGTAGCCGCGGCTCGGCCGAGATCGGCAGGTGCAATTGCTGAACCGGCATAAGCGGCAGTTCGGCGAGCAGGACCTTTCCCAGGAAATCGCACCGCGTATCGTCCGGCGCGCAGTCCGACAGTTCGATAATCAGCTCGCGCAGCAGTGGTGAGATCGAAAGCGTGCAGCACCGATCCGGCAGGTCGGCGGCGCCCGGCTCGACGTAGATGAAGAAAATCCGCGCATTGGCCGTCGCGATATTGCTGTGTCGCATGCCGCCGGGAATCCACACGCCGCAATGCGGCGGCACCATCCACAGGCCACCGGGAACGCGGCAGGTGACCCCGCCGCCGAGCGCGAAGACGAGTTGTGCCTTGCGATGCCAATGCTCGGGCACCTCGGCCCTGGTCTCGGTCACGTCGACGCGAACGGCGATCGCCGGCGAGAGCACGTCATCGACATCGAAGTCCAACCAGGGCCAGCGGAGCGGTTGTCTCATGATTGACTGCTTTTAGCGACTAAATGCCATGATAGCTAAATTCTTCGAACGGAGAAGTCGATAGACTCCGATTTGCGTATGACGAGCAGCAGTTCGTTGGCGCCGTGCAAACCAGCAAGAAGGTCCGACCCCATGCTCGCCCTGGTCACGTCTCCCGACAGCGCCGCCGGCCTGAGGCTCGCAGAGTTCGAGGAACCTCGGCCCGCGGCGAATGAGGCGCTTGTCTCGGTCCACGCAACCTCGTTGAACCGCGGCGAGCTGCGCCTGCTCGCCATCCGTCCGAACGGTTTTGTGCCCGGCCAGGACGTCGCAGGAATTGTCGAGCGCGCAGCGGCCGACGGCTCCGGCCCGGCCGCGGGCACACGCATTGCGGCTTTGATCGATCAGGCCGGCTGGGCCGAACGTGTCGCCATTCCGACCGACCGTCTTGCCGTCCTGCCCGATGGCGTCGGCTTCACCTCCGCCGCCACGCTTCCCGTGGCTGGCACGACCGCGCTGAGGACATTGCGCCATGGCGGCGACCTCGCCGGTCAGCGGGTCCTGATCACCGGAGCAAGCGGCGCGGTCGGTCGGTTCCAGGTCCAGATCGCCCGTGGACATGGAGGGTTGGTGACCGCGGTCGCCGCCTCCCGGCATAGCGAGGATCTCCGTGGGTTAGGAGCCGAACAGGTAGTCGAGTCGATCGAGCTGGCCGAGGGGCCGTTTTCGCTGATCACCGAGTCGGTCGGCGGCAAAAGCCTCGCCGACGCGATCGAACGCGTCGCGCCTGGCGGAACCATCGTCATGTTCGGTTCGAGCAGTGGCGAACTGACCCCAGTCGGATTCCGTCAGTTCGTTCCGGGTCACGAGGGCGCGAGGCTTCAGACCTTCGCCTATTACACGTCCGGTTCAGCCATTGGTGCCGACATCGCCTCGCTGCTCGCGCTGGTCGCGGCCGGCCGGCTGGAAAGCCGTGTCGCCTTGACCATGCCGTGGACGGAAATCGCCCAGGGCCTGGAGGCGCTGCGACAGCGCAGCATCAGCGGCAAGGCCGTTCTCACCATAACCGTATGAGAAATGCTCGGACCTGGATCGGCAGCTTAATGCATGTCGCCCAGACGTGTGCGCGGTTCTGGGACAACGACATGCATCAAGACAAAGACCTAAAGCGCGTCGCCTGAATCCGTTTCAGCGCGATGCGCTTTAGACGTGCTGGCCGCCATTGATGTGGATTTCCGAGCCGGTCACGTAGGACGACTGGCCGGAGCACAGGAAATAGATGATATCGGCGACTTCCGACGTGGCGCCCAGCCTTCTCAGCGGGATCGTCTCGACGATCTTGTCGGTGCCCGGCGAAAGGATCGCGGTGTCGATCTCGCCCGGCGCGATCGCGTTGACGCGGATGCCGTGCGGGCCGAAGTCATGCGCCATCTCGCGCGTCAGCGAGCCGAGCGCGGCCTTGGATGTCGCATAGGCCGTGCCGGCGAACGGATGCACGCGGGTGCCGGCGATCGAGGTGACGTTGACGATCGACCCCTTGGCGGCGGCGAGTTCCTTGAACAGCCCCCGTGCCAGCATGATCGGCGCGAAGAAATTGACCTGGAACACATCGCGCCAGACATGCATCGGCGTGTCGATGGAGTTCATCCGGCTGCCGTCTTTCAGCTTTGGCGAGATGCCGGCATTGTTGACCAGCGCATTCAATTGGCCGCCATGCTCCTCAAGCCGGTGACGGATTTCCGAAACGGCGATGCCGACATCCTCCTGGTCGGCGAGATCGACCTTGATATGGTCCTCAGGCCCGGCCGGCCAAGGGCAATCCTCGGCGAAAGCCTGGCGCGAGCAGGTGATGACCCGCCAGCCCTCGCGCGAAAAGCGCTTCACGGTCGCATGGCCGATGCCGCGGCTGGCGCCGGTAAGCACGATGGTTCTTCTGCTGTCGGTCTCGGCCATGGCTTTGATCTCCGGCCGGACATGTAGCCGAAGCCGGCCGTGGTGGCGAGAGGCGAGTTAGCCTCCGCCCAGAATGCTGAGGATCGAGGTCTGGCGCTTTTTGGTCGGACCGCCGACATTGCCGGGTGGCACCGGATGCTTGATCGAGCCGGTCTCTCCGCTGTCGCCAGGCATGTCGAAGCCGCCGCCGGCATCGACGGTTTCGGCCGGTCGTGTGGTCCGCACCTGGCGTGCGGGTGCCGGCGCCTGCGCGACCGGCGCCGACTGGCCGACGGCTGCGGGCGGCGCTGGCGGCGGCTGCGAGGCGTCCGCCGACGGGATCTCGTCCGGCACGATCGTATCGGACGGCGTCGACTTCCAGGTGCCGGGCAGCGGCCTGACCGGAACGCCTTCATGCGCGGCCACCATGAACTCATGCCAGGCCTGCGCCGGCAACGCGCCGCCGGTAACTTTCTTCATCGCGCTGCCGTCGTCATTACCGAACCACACGCCCGTCGTGAGATTGGCGGTGTAGCCGACGAACCAGGCGTCGCGCGAGTTCTGGCTGGTGCCGGTCTTGCCGGCCGAGGGCCAGTTGAACGCCGCCTTCTTGGCGGTGCCGACCTCGACCGTGCCCGTCATCATCGAATTCATCATGCCGACGATGTCGGCCTTGATGACGCGCGGCGCGCTGCCGCCATTATTCTCGTAGAGCACCTTGCCGGCGGCCGTGGTGATGCGCTGGATGAAGTGGATATCCGGCTTGTAGCCGCCATTGGCGAACGGCACATAGGCGGAGGTCAATTCCAGCGGCGTCACTTCCGATGTGCCGAGCGCGATCGAGGTGTTGGCCTGCAGGTCCGACTGGATACCCATGCGATGCGCGGCTTCGACCACGGCGTCGGGTCCGACCTCCATGGTAAGCTGTGCCGCCACCGAGTTGAGCGACTTGGCCAGCGCCGTCGCCAGCGTGACCTTGCCGTAATATTTGCCGCCGTAATTGTCGGGCGTCCATTTGCCTATCTTGATCGGCGCGTCGTTGCGTATGCTGTCGGGCGTGCGGCCGGCCTCGAGCGCCGCCATGTAGACGAAGGGCTTGAAGGCGGAACCGGGCTGCCGGCGCGCTTCCGAGGCCCGGTCGAACTGGCTGGTCGAATAATCATAGCCGCCCACCATGGCGCGCACGGCGCCGGAATCGTCGATCGACACCAGCGCCCCTTGCGTGACGTTGAGCTTCTTGCCGCTCTCGTCGATCAGCCGGCGGATCGACTGTTCGGCAAGCTTCTGCAGGTTCAGGTCCACGGTGGTGTTGATGACGATGTCGCCGCGCAGGTCGCCGACAAGGTCGGGAAGTTCGTCCATCACCGTATCGGCGACATAGTTCTCCGAGCCGGTCCAGTAGGAGGGCGCGCGCGTCGCCGGCGCGCTCAGCGCCACCTTGTATTCCTTGTCGCTGATCTTGCCTTCCTCGCGCATGGCCGCGAGCACGAGCTGCGCCCGTTCCTCGGCGGCCTTCGGGTCGCGCGCCGGCGAAAGCTTGGACGGCGCCTTGAGCAGGCCCGCCAGCAATGCGGCCTCCGAAAGGCTCACGTCGCGCGCGCTCTTGCCGAAATAGCGCCGCGACGCCGCTTCCACGCCATAGGCGCCCGAGCCGAAATAAACCCGGTTCAGATACATTTCGAGGATCTGGTCCTTGGTGTGCTTGTGCTCCAGCCATAACGCCAGGAGCACCTCCTGCACCTTGCGCTCCAGCGTGCGGTCCGGCGTCAGGAACAGGTTCTTCGCCAGCTGCTGCGTCAGCGTCGAGCCGCCCTGCGAGAAATGGCGCCCAAGCAGGTTGGTCACCATGGCGCGCGACAGGCCGATCGGGTCGATGCCGAAATGCGAATAGAAGCGGCGATCCTCGATGGCGACGACGGCCTCGGGGATATAAGGCGACATTTCATGCAGGCCGACGGCCTCGCCGCCCGACATGCCGCGATTGGCGATCAGCCCGCCATCGACCGAGACGATCTTGATATTGGGCGCGCGGTCGGGGATCGACCATGTCGTCGCCGCCGGCATCTTGGCGCCGTAATAGACGACGATGCCGGCCACCGCGATGCCACCCCAGATGCAGAGCACGAAGCACCAGTAGACCAGGCGGGTGGCAATGCCGAGCAGCCCGCGCCGGTTGCGATCGCGGCCGCGACCGCGTGATTTCGCCTTGGCGGACTTGCCTTTTGCAGCGGATTTGCGGGTGCGCGGCACGACGCGATCTTCCTCGCTCACCGAAAAGCCATCGGAGGGTTTCGCGCGCGGCGAGCCCTCGAAGCTTGGTTCGATGCGACTGTCTCTGCGGTTCGCCATGCGCTCTTGCTTGCCTGCCCCGGTGCCGATGGCGTTCGGGTTTAAGAGTAGATGCGGCGGTTTAAGGGCGGGTTAAGTGCGGAAAAATCGATGTGATTGAAAATCAAATGCTTGACGATCGCACGCGGCCGATTTCACGGTCGCATCGTGGTGACCTCAATTCTGCTGGATCGAAATACCCTTGTCGTCGATCTTGAGCTCAACACCTTTTGGCTTGGTCTGCTCGCGATAGACGTAGATGCCGAGCGTGATGACCACCACGACCAGCGCCCCGATGATGAGATAGAGCGTGTTCTGCCTCATTGCGTCCCCTCGTTTCGGTCGAGACCCGCTTTGGAGCTTGCAGGCCGCGGGCGCCTACTGGTCGTCGTCATCGGATGCCGGACGCCAGCTCGTCGGATCGACTTTCTTCTGCGTATCGCTGTCGGTGTAGACCCACCAGCCGCCGTCGCGATATTGCCCGACGGATTCGTTGACGACACCGTCGCCGTCCTTCCACATGATCGTGACTTTGGAGCCGTCCTTGGGCGCGCTCGTGATCGGTTTGCGTTCTGCCATCTCACTCCCTCCCCAATCCTACGCCTCATCGGGCTGGCGGAAACGTCCCGCGCGGCTCCGGGTTCCGTCAGCTATGCGCGAAGATATCTTCCTCCGCCCAGCCCATCAGGTCCAGCTTGGCGCGCGTCGGCAGGAAACGGAAGCAGGCGTCCGCCTCCTTGGTGCGGTTTTCGCGCGCCAGGCGCGCCGCAAGCACCTCGCGCAAGCGGTGCAGATAAAGCACGTCGGAGGCGGCATATTCGAGCTGTTCGGGCGACAGCGTTTCGGCTGCCCAGTCCGAGGATTGCTGCGCTTTGGACAGGCCGATACCGAGCAGTTCGTTGCAGAGGTCCTTCAGCCCGTGGCGGTCGGTGTAGGTGCGGGTGAGCCGCGAGGCGATCTTGGTGCAGAACACCGGCTCCGCCATCACGCCGAAGGCGTGGTAGAGCACGGCGACGTCGAACCGGCCGTAGTGAAACAGCTTGGTGACATTGTTGTTTCTCAAGAGGCTGACGAGATTCGGCGCCTCCTTCTGGCCCGGCGCGATCTGGATGACGTCGGCGCTGCCGTCGCCGGGCGAGATCTGCACCACGCAGAGCCGGTCGCGATGCGGGTTCAAGCCCAGCGTTTCGGTGTCGATGGCCACCGCCCCGACATTATAGAGGGACAGGTCAGGCAGATCGTTTTTGTGGAAACGGATATCGGTCATTCTCTTCTCCGGGTCGCACCTGCGGCGCCGCGCATCCTCGCGATGCGCAAAGGACGCCGCAGCACTCGCGCTAAAGCGCGTCGCGCTGAACCGGATTCAGGCGACGCGCCTTAAGTCTTTGTTTTGATGCAAGTCGTTGTCCCAGAACCGCTGCACACTTCTGGGCGACATGCATTAGCTAATTCGTCCTCGCCGCGATCCGGAGAAAAATCAACAGAAAGTTGAATCTCACTTCTTTCGTGATTTTCGTCTCAGCGGGTCAGCGCATCGAGAATGCGCGCCCAGGACCGCTGCCCCTTGTGGAAGGAGGACAGCTCGTATTTCTCGTTCGGCGAATGGATGCGGTCGTCGTCGAGGCCGAAGCCGACCAGCAGCGATTCCATGCCGAGATAGGTCTGGAAATCGCCGACCACGGGGATAGAGCCGCCGCCGCCGGTAGTGACCGCCTGCTTGTCCCATTCGTCGGACAGTGCGTCTTTCGCCTTGGTCAGGAACGGCGAGTCGTAGGAAAGCTGAATCGCCGGCGAACCGCCATGCGGGTGGAATTCGACCGAGCAGTCGCCGGGAATGCGTTCGCGCACGAAGGCCTGGAAGGCGGCGCGGATCTTCTTCGGATCCTGCTTGTGGACGAGCCGGAACGACACTTTCGCCGACGCTTCCGCCGCGATCACCGTCTTGAACCCCTTGCCGGTATAGCCGCCGATGATGCCGTTGAATTCCGCCGTCGGCCGCGCCCAGGTGAGCTCGAGCAGCGAGCGCCCCTTTTCGCCGGCCGGAATGGAGAGGCCGACCGGTCCGAGGAAGGTTTCAGCGGTCTCGCCGAGCCCTTCCCAGGACTTCAGCACCTGCGAAGGCGTCTCCTCGACGCCGTCATAGAAGCCCGGAATGGTGACGTGGCCATCCTTGTCGTGGACATCGGCCAGGACCTTGGCCAGGATGCGGATCGGATTGGCGGCTGGGCCGCCATAGAGGCCCGAATGCAGGTCGCGGTTGGCCGCCTTGACGGTGACCTCCTCGCCGACCATGCCGCGCAGCGACACGCAGATCGACGGCGTCTCGCGGTTCCACATGCTGGTGTCGCAGACCAAAGCGAAATCCGCCTTCAGCTCGGCGGCGTTCGCTTCCAGGAACGGCTTCAGCGACGGCGAACCGGATTCCTCCTCGCCTTCGAACAGGATGGTGACGCGGCATGGCAGATTGCCATGCACCTGCTTCCATGCGCGGCATGCCTCGACGAAGGTCATCAACTGTCCCTTGTCGTCGGCCGAGCCGCGGCCGGTGATCACCTTGCGGCCGGGCTCGATCTCCTTGATCGACGGCGCGAACGGATCGGTTTCCCACAATTCGATCGGATCGACCGGCTGGACGTCGTAATGGCCGTAGAACAGCACATGCGGCGCGCCCGCCGGTCCCTCGTGATGCGCCACCACCATCGGATGTCCGGGCGTGTCGCGCACGCCGGCGTCGAAGCCGATCAGCTTGAGCTCGGCGACCAGCCATTCGGCCCCCTTGCGGCAGTCGGCGGCAAAGGCCGGATCGGTGGAGATCGACTTGATGCCAAGCAGGCCGAACAGCCGCTCCAGGCTCTGGTCGAAATTCTGGTCGAGACGGTCGAGGACGGGGGAAATTCTGGACATCATGGGCCTTTCGATTTTCAGGCCGACCCTAAAGGTCCGGACCGGAAACGAAAAGCCGCGATCGTTAGACCAAGCGCGGGAATGCTACCGGAAGATAAAAGAAGACCGCCGTGGTGGAGGGGGAACCACGGCGGTCTCTACTCGAAACGATGCGGCAGCCCGGAGAGGGGGGATAGGCTGCCGCAGGTTGCCCGGGATAGGCGGGGGACGGGCCTTACTCCGGACTTCGGCGAAAACTGCCGATGAGGTGTATTTGGGTCTGTGAACATGGCGATTCAAGGGCACGAAAATTACACTTTTGTAACGTAGCTGTGATCGCCCAAAAGCCGGCGGTCAGCTTCTGTCAGGGTGTTGCCGGAGCAGCGTGGTTTGTTAAGCCTTTGGCATGGACCGCGAAGCCCGGCCGCGCTATCCCTGCCGGCATGAAAAAAGGCGATCACCTCTTCCTCGTCGATGGTTCCGGCTACATTTTCCGCGCCTACCACGCTCTGCCGCCGCTCAACCGCAAATCCGACGGTCTGCCGACCAGTGCAGTGCTCGGCTTCTGCAACATGGTTTGGAAGCTGGTGCAGGATGCGCGCAACACCAATGTAGGCGTCGTGCCGACGCATTTCGCCGTCATCTTCGACTATTCCTCGAAAACCTTCCGCAGCGATCTCTACCCCGAATACAAGGCGAACCGCTCAGCGCCGCCGGAGGACCTGATCCCGCAATTCGGGCTGATCCGCCAGGCGACGGTGGCCTTCAACCTGCCCTGCATCGAGGTGGAGGGTTTCGAGGCCGACGACATCATTGCCACCTATTGCCGACAGGCCTGCGAGGTCGGCGCCGATACCACCATCGTCTCCTCCGACAAGGACCTGATGCAACTGGTCGGCCCGACGGTCGGCATGTACGACCCGATGAAGGACCGCCAGATCGGTATTCCCGAGGTGATCGAGAAATGGGGCGTGCCGCCCGAAAAGATGATCGACCTACAGGCGCTGACCGGCGACTCGGTCGACAACGTTCCAGGCGTGCCCGGCATCGGCCCGAAAACCGCCGCTCAGCTCCTGGAACAGTTCGGCGACCTCGACGGGCTGTTGGCGCGCGCCGGCGAGATCAAGCAGGACAAGCGGCGCGAGACCATCATCGCCAATGCCGACAAGGCGCGTATTTCGCGCGAGCTGGTAACGCTGAAAAACGACGTGCCGCTGAAGGAGGGGTTGGACGACCTCGTCCTGCATGAGCCGGATGGGCCGAAGCTGATCGGCTTCCTGAAGACGATGGAATTCACCACGCTGACCCGACGTGTCGCCGAGGCGACCGCGACCGAGATCGGCGACGTCCAGGCTTCCGCCGTCACCGTCGAACGGGCCGATGCCGCGCATGGCCCCGATGTCGGCGCCGGCGCGCCGCCGTCGCAGAGGCCGGCCGCGCCCACGCAAAACGACGCGGCGAAGCCAGCCACAAGAGGCGAGGACGCTCCGCCGCAGGGCGACACCCCTTCCCTGCTCTCTGCGCTGCGGCTGGAACAGGCGGCGGCGCGCAAGATCGACCCTTCGGCCTATAGCGCCATTCGCGATGCGGCGGCGCTCAAGGCCTGGATTGCCCAAGCCCGCGAAGCCGGCATTCTCGCCCTCGACGCCGAGACCACTTCGTCCGACCCGATGCAGGCCGATCTCATCGGCCTCTCCATGGCGATCACGCCCGGCCGCGCCATCTATGTGCCGTTCGCCCACACGAGCGGCAATGGCGACCTGCTCGGTGGCGGCCTGCTGGAGAACCAGATGCCGGTCCGCGAGGCGCTGGCGCTGCTCAAGCCGCTGCTCGAGGACCGGTCGGTCCTGAAAATCGTCCAGGACATGAAATACGACATCGTCGTGATGAGCCGGCACGGCATCGATGTCGCGCCGTTCGACGACACGATGTTGATTTCCTACGTGCTGGACGCAGGCACCTCAGGCGGTCACGACCTCGCCTCGCTGTCGGAGAAGTGGCTCGGCCACGCGCCGGCCGCGAAAAAGGAACTCGCAGGTTCGGGCAAGAACGCCATCGGCTTCGACCAGGTCGATATCGAGCGCGCGACGCGATACGCTGCAGAACAGGCTGACATTGCGCTGCAGCTCTGGCAGGTGCTGAAGCCGAGGCTCGCCGCCAAGGGCCTGGTTTCCGTCTACGAACGGCTGGAAAGGCCGCTGGTGCCTGTGCTTGCACGGATGGAGCAGCGCGGCATTTCGGTCGATCGCCAGATCCTGTCGCGGCTGTCGGGCGAATTGGCGCAGGGAGCGGCCCGCGTCGAGGAAGAGATCTACGGGATTGTCGGTGAGCGCATCAATATCGGCTCGCCGAAGCAGCTCGGCGACATCCTGTTCGGCAAGATGGGCCTGCCGGGCGGTTCGAAGACCAAGACCGGCCAATGGTCGACCTCGGCGCAGCTTCTGGAAGACCTTGCAGCCGAAGGCCACGAGCTGCCGCGCAAGATCGTCGACTGGCGCCAGCTCACCAAGCTGAAATCGACCTATACCGATGCGCTGCCCGGCTTCATCAACCCCGGCACCAACCGCGTTCATACCTCATATGCGCTCGCCGCGACGACGACCGGGCGGCTGTCGTCCTCCGATCCCAATCTGCAGAACATCCCGGTGCGCACGGCCGAAGGCCGCAAGATCAGGACCGCCTTCATCGCCGAAAAGGGCCACAAGCTGGTCTCGGCCGATTACAGCCAGATCGAATTGCGCGTGCTTGCCCATGTCGCCGAGATCCCGCAGCTCAAGCAGGCCTTCGCCGACGGCGCCGACATCCATGCCATCACCGCGTCGGAAATGTTCAACGTGCCGGTCGAGGGCATGCCTTCGGAAGTGCGCCGGCGTGCCAAGGCGATCAATTTCGGCATCATCTACGGCATCTCGGCCTTCGGCCTCGCCAACCAGCTGTCGATCCCGCGCGACGAGGCCAGCGCCTACATCAAACGCTATTTCGAGCGCTTCCCGGGCATCCGCGACTATATCGAGGAGACCAAGGCCTATGCGCGCGAATACGGCTTCGTCGAAACCATTTTCGGCCGCCGCATCCACTATCCGGAGATAAGGGCATCCAACCCATCGGTCCGCGCCTTCAACGAGCGCGCCTCGATCAACGCAAGGCTGCAGGGCACCGCGGCCGACATCATCCGCCGCGCAATGGTGCATATGGAAGAAGCGCTGGACAAGGCAAAGCTATCCGCCCGCATGCTGCTGCAGGTGCATGACGAACTGATCTTCGAAACGGTGGAAGCGGAGGTCGAGGCGACGATCCCGGTGGTGCGGAGCGTGATGGAAAACGCGCCGATGCCGGCGGTCTCGATGTCGGTGCCGCTGCATGTCGACGCGCGGGCCGCCAACAACTGGGACGAGGCGCATTAGACCTGTCTTAGCTTCAGCTTCGAGCTATTCTTCCCAAAAAACACGCCAATTCGAATTATATGGATTTGCCCTCGAAGTTCCCATAAGGTTATTTCCTATATATGAAAGATCAATTCTGATCTGTAATAACCTTCATCGTCAATAGATCTGGAAATTCTCCGATCTCAAATTCATAGACATCGTCAGAATTCAGTGACTTTAAAGTCTCGCGCACCAAAAACGTCATAACCTGATATTCCACACCTCAAATGGGTGACGGGTTATCCCGTTAGCTCCGGAACCCCAATATTTTGTAGTTTACAGTCAGGCCTAGGCCGTTGCGGACATGCACTGGAGTATCCGAGTCGCGGAGGAGGGGGCACTTCGCGCTAGGGCGGGGACGTTAACGCTTTTTAAGATACGGCCATGTCACCACCGATTTCCGAGCGGAGGGCCGTGCAATGGCGCTGAGGATGGAGGGGCAGCCTCTCCTTTTGCAACTGGCTGTGTGGGCTTGCGTCGTCGTGTACGTCGTAAGCTTCCTTACGGTGCTCTACTCCATCTTCATCGTACTCTGGAGGACCAACGGACTTGTCGATCGGGCAGAAGATCGGGAACTTGGTTGGGGAGAACGGCAGGGGCGCAAGTTCAGCCGTGTCAGCAGGTTTCTTGTCGCTGACGAGTTCAGATCAGTGCGCATGTTAGCTTTCGGCGCGTGCGCAGGCGCAGCCATGTCCTTTGGGCTTCTCGTGTTGCTGGTCGTGTCGTTCGGGGAGCAGATGCCCAAGTAGGCTGTCACGATGCGAGGACCTACGGCTAGAGGGATAACCCATCATAACCCATAATGGGCAACGGCTCGACCCGAGTTTCAGGCCGCTTCCGCCCGACATTTGGCGCAAACCCCGCGAAATTCGATCACCGCTTTCTTCGCGGCAAAGCCCGTCGAGCGCACCCATTCGTCCAGCCGATGGTCGACATCGTGGTCGGACATCTCGGTGACCTGGCCGCAATTGTCGCAGATGGCGAAGGCGGTCATCGAATGGCTGTGGTCATGCGGCTCGGCGCAGGCGACGAAGGAGTTGAGGCTTTCCAGCCTATGCACGAAGCCCGACTTCACCAGCGTGTCGAGCGCGCGATAGACCTGCAGCGGCGCGCGGAAACCACGCTCGCGCAACTGGTCGAGCAGCGTATAGGCGCTGAGCGGCCCGCTGGACGCCTCGAGCTTCTCGAGCACGCAGAGCTGGTTCTTGGTCAGCGCATCTCTTGCAGTCATCTTGTTGGTCCGATCGACGCTCGCACGCGACCGCGCATGCGAAGGACTTTAATTTCCCCTGAGATAGCGACGAACGAGTGATTTTGCCACTGTTTCCGGAGCGCGTCGCCCTTGGCGCGCGGTGGATGGCAATGGTTCGCCGGCTCATCGCTACTTGCGCGGCGGCCCCTTGCGCTCGGCGGAAGCGGCCCACAGGTTGATGTCGGACTCGCGCGCGTAGCTGTCGATCTCGGCAAGCTCGGCATCGCTGAAGTCGAGCGCCTTGAGCGCGCCGACGCAATCCTCGACCTGTTCCGGCCGGCTGGCGCCGATCAGCGCCGTGGTCACGCGGCCTTTGCGCAGCACCCAGGCCAGCGCCATCTGCGCCAGCGTCTGCCCACGCCGGCCGGCGATGGCGTCGAGCGCCTTGATGTTGGCGATCGATTTGTCGTTGATGAAAGCCGGACGCAGCGACTTGCCTTGGGATGCGCGGCTGCCCTCCGGAATGCCGCCGAGATATTTGTCGGTGAGCATGCCTTGCGCCAGTGGCGAGAACACGATCGAGCCGATGCCCAGTCCCTCCAGCGTGTCGAGCAGCCCGTCTTCCTCGACCCAGCGGTTGAGCATCGAATAACTCGGCTGGTGGATAAGGCAGGGCGTGCCGAGCCGCCTCAATATGTCCGCCGCCTCGCGCGTGCGCTGCGAATTGTAGGAAGAAATGCCGGCATAAAGCGCCTTGCCCGAGCGCACGGCGTGGTCGAGCGCGCCCATCGTCTCTTCCAGCGGCGTCTCGGGGTCGAAGCGGTGCGAATAGAAGATGTCGACATAGTCGAGCCCCATCCGCTTCAGGCTTTGGTCGAGGCTCGCCAGCACATATTTGCGGCTGCCCCATTCGCCATAGGGGCCGGCCCACATCTCGTAGCCCGCCTTGGTCGAGATGATCATCTCGTCGCGATAGGCGGCGAAATCGGTGCGCATGATCTCGCCGAACGCGGTCTCGGCCGAGCCGGGCGGCGGGCCGTAATTGTTGGCGAGGTCGAAATGCGTGATGCCGAGGTCGAAGGCCTTGCGCACGATCGCCTGCTTGGTCTTGTGGGGCGTGTCGTTGCCGAAATTGTGCCACAGCCCGAGCGAGATTGCCGGCAGCTTCAGGCCGGACCGTCCGCAACGGTTATAGATCATTTTCTCGTAGCGGTTCTCGGCAGCGACATAGGGCATGTGAATCCTCGGGATCGGGCGGCGCAGCGATCGCCGCAAGAGAAATTGAATCGATGCTTGCCCCTCATCCTTACCCTCTCCCCGCCAAAACGGGGAGAGGGGTTGCCACCTACTTTTTGGCCAGCAGCGCCTTCGCATCCTTGATGCCGAGTGCGGCCGGCCGCTCGCAGGTCGTCTGCATAGCGATATATTTGCCGCTTTCGCCCGAACGCAGGATGCCGGTCATCACATCGACGGCGTGCAGCGCCAGTTCCATCGAACAGCGGTGCGGCCGCCCCTCGGCGATCGCGACCGCCATGTCGGCCAGGCCGGCGGTGCGGTAATTGGCCATCATGCCTTGGCCATGCATCTCGTTCGGCACACCGAACGGATGGTTCCACTTGGGCAGCTTCTTCACCGGCTTGGCGCTGTCGGTGAAGCGCATTTCGCCGCCGAAGAAATTCGGATCCGGCACAAAGACCGTGCCCAACTCGCCATAGAGCTCCATCGGCGCGTGGCCGTGGCTCCAGACGTCCCAGCTGGTGTTGAGCGTAATCACCGCGCCATTCGCGAACTCGAGCAGCGCATGGATGGTGGTCGGCGTGTTCACCGGGATTTTTTCGCCCGCGCGCGGCTTGGAGCTGATGATGCGTTCTTTCGCTGGCGTCGTCGCGAAAGCCGCCACCTGTTTCACCGGCCCGATCAGCTGGATCAGGTTGGTCACGTAGTAGGGACCGATATCCAGCACCGGACCGGCGCCCGGCTGGAAGAAGAAATCCGGGTTGGGATGCCAGTGCTCCATGCCGTGGCCCATCACATGACAGGTGCCGCTGGTAATCGCGCCCAGCTTGCCGCTGTCGATCAGGTCGCGGACCAGTTGGTGCGCGCCACCGAGGAACGTGTCCGGCGCCGAACCGATGCGCAGGCCCTTCTTCTCGGCGCGTTTCTTGAGATCGAGCCCTTCCGCGATCGACAAGACGAACGGCTTTTCCGAATAGACATGCTTGCCGGCGTCGAGCACCGCTTTCGACACCTCATAGTGAACCGCGGGAATCGTCAGGTTGACGATGATGTCGATCTCGTCGTCCTCGAGCAGGTCGTCGACCGTCTCGGCGCGCAGCTTGAACTCCTTTGCCCGCGCTTTCGCCGCATCCATGCTGATATCCGCGCAGGCGCGCATCTTGATGCCGCGGAACAGCGGCGCCAGCGAGAAATACGCCTTCGATATGTTGCCGCAGCCGATGACGCCGACGCCAAGTTTCTCTGCCATTTCGATTACTCCTGCCAGCTCTTGGCTGCGGCGATCGAGCGCCGGGCAAAGCGCTCGATGTCGTTCGGATTGTCCTGCTCCATGATGAAATACTGCGCGGCGCTTTTAGCCCGCAACGCCTTGAACAGACCAGGCCAGTCGATCGTGCCATGGCCGACATCCGACCAGCCGTCCTCGTCAAGCCCCTCGCCGGGCTTGGCTATGTCCTTGACGTGAACCGACGCAATGCGCTTGCCGTGCTTTTCGATCCAGGGCAGCGGGTCGGCGCCGCCGCGCACCACCCAGGCGACGTCCATTTCCCAGCCGATATCCGGCGCCGAGGCCAGGATGTGGTCCTGCGGCAGCGAGCCGTCGGCAAGCGCCTTGAACTCGAAATCGTGGTTGTGCCAGGCAAAGCCGTATCCGGCCTTCTTGGCGGTCTCGCCAACCTTGGCCAGCCTTTCGCCGAAGCCGCGCCAGCCGGCGGCATCGCCGGGGCGCTGATCGGGCATCAGATAGGGGCAGATCAAGAGCGTGATGCCGAGCGCGTCGGCTGTTCTGCGCACGCCATCGAAATCATTTTCCAGCGCGTCGATCGAAAAATGCCCGGTCGGCATCGCCAGCCCGTTCTTGTCGAGTTCGGCGCGGAACGCTTTCGGGTCGTCATAGACGCCGCCGAAACCCTCGACCTGGCTGTAGCTGAGCTCGCCGAGCATTTTCACCACGCCGTTCCATGGCTGAAAATTGCGGGCGCTGTAGAGTTGGAATGACCAGTTCATCTGTCCTGTCCGTTCTGCTTGGGGGATGATTTTTCGAGGTTAGAGGCGGCTGTCGGTCTCGGCGTCGAACAGCGAAGCGCGCGCCGGATCGAAGCCGATGCGGATCGCCTCGCCGTTGCGCAGCGTCTTGTCGGCTTCGACGCGGAAGGAAAGGATTTGGCCGCCGAGCGTGGTCCATACCAGTGTGTCGGAGCCCATCGGATCGACGATCTCGACGGTAGACTCGGCGGTGAACGGCATGGTCCTCGCCGCTTCGCCAAAAGCGATATGCTCGGGCCGGATGCCGAAGACGCAGGGCTTGGCTGTGCGCCCCCCGTCGCTGTCGAACTGATAGCGGCCGAGCGGTACCGACATGCCGTCGGCCTTGAACACCGGCGCCTCGCCCGCTTCGAGTCGTCCCTTGAGGAAATTCATCGCCGGCGAGCCGAGGAAGCCAGCCACGAAGCGATTGACGGGGCGGTTGTAAATGGTCTGCGGCGCATCGAGCTGCTGGATGACGCCGCCCTTCATCACCGCGATGCGGTCGGCCAGCGTCATCGCCTCGATCTGGTCGTGGGTGACGTAGATCATGGTGTTTTGGAGATTGCGGTGCAGCAGCTTGATCTCGACGCGCAACTCCGAGCGCAGCTTGGCGTCGAGGTTGGAAAGCGGCTCGTCGAACAGGAAGACGTCGACGTCGCGCACCAGCGCGCGCCCGATCGCCACGCGCTGGCGCTGGCCGCCGGACAGCGCCGAGGGCTTGCGCTGCAAGAGCGGCCCAATCTGCAGGATCTCGGCGGCGCGCGCGATGCGTTTGGCGATCTCCTCCTTCGCCACGCCGGCGACACGCAGGCCGAAGGAAAGGTTCTTCTCCACCGTCATCTGCGGATAGAGCGCGTAGGACTGGAACACCATGCCGATGCCGCGGTCCTTCGGCTCTTCCCAGGTGACGTTCTTGCCCTTGATGAAGATGCGCCCGTCCGAAATGTCGAGCAGGCCGGCGATGCAGTTGAGCAAGGTCGACTTGCCGCAGCCGGACGGTCCGAGCAGCACGATGAACTCGCCCTCGGCAACGTCCAGGTTGAGCGTTTGCAGCACCGACACCGCGCCATAATTGAGCGACAGGTCCTGGATCGAAACGCTGGGATTGGCGATTGCTGCTTCCATCATCATCCTTTCACCGCGCCGGCGGCGATGCCGCGCACGAAGAGCTTGCCGGAAATGAAGTAGACGATGAGCGGAACGAGACCGGTCAGGATGGTTGCGGCCATGTTGACGTTGTATTCCTTCACGCCCTGCACCGAGTTGACGATGTTGTTGAGCTGCACCGTCATCGGATAGGTGTCGGGGCGCGTGTAGACGACGCCGAACAGGAAGTCGTTCCAGATGCCGGTCACCTGCAGGATGATGGCGACGACGAAGATCGGCAGCGACATCGGCAGCATGATGCGCAGATAGATGCCCCAGAAGCCGGCGCCGTCGACGCGCGCCGCACGGAACAGCTCCTCCGGCATCGATGTGAAATAGTTGCGGAACAGCAGCGTCAGGATCGGCATGCCGAAGATCGAATGCACGATCACCAGGCCGGTCAGCGAACCGTAAATGCCGATCTCGCGCAGGATGATGACGATCGGATAAATCATCACCTGATAGGGGATGAAGGCGCCGACGATCAGGATGATGAAGAAGGTGTCGGCGCCCTTGAAGCGCCAGTTGGCCAAGGCGTAGCCGTTCACCGAGGCGATCGCGATCGACAGGATCACCGACGGCACGGTGATGCGCACCGAATTCCAGAACCCACGCGAGAGCCCATCGCAGTTAAGGCCGGTGCAGGCGGTCGCCCAGGCTTTCACCCAGGGCTCGAAGGTGATCTCCACCGGCGGCGAAAAGATGTTGCCGAGGCGGATTTCCGGCATGCCCTTCAACGACGTCACGATCATCACGTAGAGCGGCAAAAGGTAATAGAGCGCCACGACGATCAGTGTGCCGTAAAGGAAGATATTGCGGCGCGACAACACGTGCCGCGGCTTCGGCCCGCTCGGGCCGGCGGCGTCGCGCCGCAGCGCTTCGGCGCCGGTCGACAGGGAGGCGACGTCAACCACGCTTGCGGCCTCCGAATTCGAGATAGGCCCACGGCACGATGACGATCACCACCGAAAGCAGCATCATCGTCGAGGCGGCGAAACCCTGGCCGAGATTCTGGGCGAAGAACATGTAATCATAGACATATTTCGCCGGCACCTCGGAGGCGATGCCCGGGCCGCCGCTGGTCTGCGCCACGACCAGGTCATAGACCTTGACGATGCCGGCGGCGATGATCACCAGCGTGGTGATGAAGACCGGCCGCATCATCGGGATGACGATGAAGAGATACGTTTTCCACATCGGTATCCCGTCGACCCGCGCGGCCTTCCAGATGTCCTCGTCGATGCCGCGCAGGCCGGCAAGCATCAGGCACATGATGAGCCCCGTGCCTTGCCAGAGCGCCGCGATCGAGATGCCGTAGATGACGATGCTGGAATTATAGAGCGGGTCGAAGCTGAAGCTCGTCCAGCCGAGGTCGCGCACAACGCGCTGGACGCCGAAATCCGGATTGAGCAGCCATTGCCAGACCAGTCCGGTAACGATGAAGGACAGTGCGAAGGGATAGAGGAAGATGGTGCGGAACGTATCCTCGAAGCGGATCTTCTGATCGAGAAGAGCGGCAAGCAGGAAGCCGATCACCAGCGAGAACACCAGCGAGATCGCGCCGTAGATCAGAAGGTTCTCGATCGAGACCAGCCAGCGCGATGTCGACCAGAGCCGATGATACTGGTCGAGCCCGACGAAGTTGAGCCGCGGCAACAGCTTCGAGTTGGTGAAGGAATAGAGCACCGTCCACGCCGTGCCGCCGACAAAGACCACAAGCGCGGTCAGGATCATCGGGATCGACGCGATTTTCGCGTTGAGGTTACGGAAAATCTGGTTGGGGCGTTCGCTGTTGCTCATCTCGGCAGCCGGGCTGGGACAATGAGGACATCACGCTCCCGACCCCGGAAAGGCAGGGGCCGGGAGCTGGCGGGGGGTGCCGTTGATCAGTCGGCCGAGGCGATGATATCGGCGAAGCGCTTCTGCGCCTCTTCGAGCGTCATGTCGGGCTTGGCGAAGAATTCGGAGAACAAGTCCTCCTTCTGCTTCTGGCTATCTTGCGAGAGCAGCTGGTCCGTCCACGGGATGACCGCGCCCTTGGCAAGAATGGCGAGACCCTTCTTCATGCAGTCGTTCGCCGTGTTGAGATCGACGTCGCCGCGCACCGGCAGCGAGCCCTTCTTGAGGTTGAAGGCGACCTGGGTCTTCGGATCGAGCAGCGTCTCGGCCAGAACTTCCTGCGCCTTGGATTTGTCGGCATCCTTGAGCAGCGGGAAGTAGAAGGCGTCGCCGCCGGTGGCGATGACCTCGTTCAGGCCGAGGCCGGGCAGGCAGGCGTAGTCCTTGCCGGCGGTCTTGCCGGCGACCTGGAATTCGCCCTGTGCCCAGTCGCCCATGATCTGGCCGCCGGCCTTGCCGGTGATGACCAGATTGGTCGCCTGGTTCCAGTCCTGCACATTGGTGTTCTTGGCCATCTTGCGGGCATCGTCCGCCGCCTTGAACACTTTGGCGATCTCGGGACCGCCGGCGAATTTGGCGTCCTTTTCCTTATAGACCTTGAGGAAGGCGTCCGTGCCGCCGACCGCGGCGAGCAACACGTCGAAGGCGCCCGATGCCTGCCAGGGCTGCCCGCCGACCGCGAGCGGGATAATGCCGGCCTTCTCCAGCGCCGGAGCGGCGGCCACGAACTCGTTCCAGTCCTTCGGCATCGGCACGCCGGCCTTCTGGAAAGCCTCGCTGGAGAGCCACAGCCACTGCCAGGAATGGATATTGACCGGCACGCAATAGATCTTGCCGTCGATGGTGCACGAGTCGAGCAGGCTCTTCGGCCGCACGATCTCGGTCCATTTACCCTTGGTGGCGATATCGGTGAGATCGCGCATCAGCCCGGCCTGCACCAGTTCCTCCGCCTGGCGGCCGTGGTTGAACTGCGTGGCGCCCATCGGATCGCCGCCGGTGATGCGGCTGATCATGATCGGCCGCGCCGTGCCGCCGGAGCCGGCGATGGCGCCGTCGACCCAGTGATTGCCCGTCGCGTCGAATGCCTTGGCAAGCTCGGCCACCGCCGCCGCCTCGCCGCCCGAAGTCCACCAGTGGGTGACTTCCAGGTCGGTCGCAGCCGCCGGACCGGCGAAGTTGAGCGCAGCCGTCGCGGCAAACGCGGCGGTCAGGAATTTGTATCGCATTTCGGCTTCCTCCCAGAATCTGAAACGTTACAGATTTTCGATACGGCAAATGACCCGCACAAGCAACCCCTCGCCTCAAAGCCGATGAAGATTTTTTCGAGGCGCAAACAAAATCCTTCTTCCGTGGCGGCGATGTCAGCGTCGAAGCGGATGATTGGTGCCGAAAATAGGCCCAAACCAATATTTCTTTGTGATTCCAGCGACTTTCGGTTCTCTCCACACCCGCAACGCAAGGGTTCGCGGCCTTGCCGGCCACTCACCGATATTGGCAATCTGTAACGTTTCAGTATACTGGACCAGGCCGCAGGCCAAGGGTCGCGCAAATCTCAACGCCGCACGATTGCCGGTCAGCCCCGCGGCTGCTATGCGCCTGACGGGCGGGACGAATGGATAGACGGATAACGAAGAAGGACGATGACGCGTCGGGCAAGGAGCGGCCGACGCTGAAGACGCTTGCCTTCATGACCGGGCTTGGCGTCACCACCGTGTCGCGCGCCCTGAAGGACGCACCCGAGATCGGCGCCGAGACCAGGCGCCGCGTCCAGCTCGTCGCCAAGCAGATCGGCTATCGCCCGAACCGCGCCGGCGTACGCTTGAGAACAGGCAAGACCAACGTCATCTCCCTTGTGCTGAACACCGAGCACGAGCTGATGAGCTTCGTTTCGGACATCATCTACGGCGTCACCGAGGTGATCGCCGACACCCCCTACCACCTGATCGTCACGCCCTATTCGCGCTCGCAGGATCCGCTGGACCCGGTGCGCTATCTGGTCGAGACAGGCTCGGCCGACGGGGTGATCATCTCGCGCACCCAGCCCAACGACCCGCGGGCGCGCTACATGCTGGAGCGCGGCATTCCCTTCGCCACGCATGGCCGCACCGACATGGGGCTGGTGCATCCCTACCACGACCTCGACAATTACGCCTTTGCCGGCGAAGCCGTCCGCTATCTCGCCGGCAGGGGCCGCAACCGGCTTGCCCTTGTGACGCCTCCGGTTGGCCTCACCTATTACGGCCATACGGTGAACGGCTTTGCCGACGCGCTGAGCGAGGTCGGCGCCAGCGAAGTGCCGTTCAATACCGTCTCCATCGACCACACGATCGAGCAGATCAGGATGCGTACCGCGCAATTGATGCGCCGTGACAATCGCCCGGACGGCATCGTCAGCAGCGCCGCCGCCGCGACGCTCGCTGTCGTCGCCGGCATCGAGGATGCCGGGCTGAAGCTGGGCCGCGACGTCGACGTGGTGTCGAAACAATCGTCGGACCTGCTGCATCTGTTCCGGCGGGAACTGCTCGTCGTCAACGAGAACTTCCGGCTTGCCGGCTCCGAGCTCGCCCGCGCCGTGCTCGGCTGGATCGGCGGCAAGGAACCCGGCTCGCTGCAATCGCTGAGCAAGCCGAGCGAGGTTCTGCCTTATCGGGGTTAGAGCAATTCCAGGAAAAGTGTAAGCGGTTTTCCGTCCGGAATTGCGTCAAAACAAGGAGATAGAGCGGTTCGCCGTTTCCGTGAAACGGTGAAACGCTCTAGTGTCCTGCGCCGCTGCCCCACGGGCCGTGGAACGCCCCCTCTTCCCCGATGCGCTCAAAACCGTGCGCGCCGAAGAAATCGCGCTGCGCCTGGATCAGGTTCGAGGTGCCGCGGCCCTGGCGGTAGCTGTCGAAATAGGCAAGCGCCGATGACAGCGCCGGTACCGGCGAGCCGGCCTCGGAGGCGCGTGCTACGATCCGCCTGAGCGACGGATGCGCCTCCTTCATCATGGCGATGAAGGCCGGCGCCATCAGAAGATTGGTGGAAGCGCCGCCCGAACCGAGGGCCTCGGCCATTGTGTCCAGCATCTGCGAACGGATGATGCAGCCGGCGCGCCAGATCTTGGCGATGGTCGGCATCGGCAGGTTCCAGTTGAACTCCTTGGAGGCGCCGCTCATCACCGCGAAGCCTTGCGCGTAAGCCGCGATCTTGCCGGCGAACAACGCCAGCTCCAGATCCTTGAGCAGCGTGGCCTTGTCGCCGGCAATCTTTTCGACCCCGATATTGCCATAGGCCTTTTCCGCCGCCTGCCGCTCGTCCTTGATCGAGGACAGCACGCGCGCCGCGACCGCCGCCTCGATCGCCGTGGCCGGAATACCAAGCTGCTGCGCCTCGATGACCGACCATTTGCCGGTGCCCTTCTGGCCGGCGCGGTCGAGGATGATGTCGACCACCGGCTTGCCGGTCTTGGCATCGTCGGCGGCCAGCACCTTGGCGGTGATCTCGATCAGGTAGGAGTTGAGCCGGCCCTTGTTCCATTCCTCGAAGACCTTGCCGATCTCCTTCGGCACCATTCCGAGGCCGTCGCGCAGGATGCCGTAGATCTCAGCGATCATCTGCATGTCGGCATATTCGATGCCGTTGTGGATGGTCTTGACGAAATGGCCGGCGCCGTCGGTACCGAGCCAGGCGGCGCAAGGCTCGTCCTTGAACTTGGCCGAGATCGCCGTCAGCACTTGTTCGACGCGCTTCCAGGACTCTTCGGTACCGCCCACCATGATCGACGGCCCGTGCCGCGCGCCTTCCTCGCCACCCGACACGCCCATGCCGATGAAGGTCAGGCCCGAGCCGGAAAGTTCGGAGAAGCGCCGCATCGTGTCGCGGAAATTGGCGTTGCCGGCATCGATGACGATGTCGTTGTCGGAGAGCACGCCGCGCAGTGCCGCGATCTGCTCGTCGACCGGCTTGCCGGCCAGCACCATGATGATGATGGGGCGCGGCGGCCGGATCGCCGCGGCGAGTTCCTCCAGGCTGTAGCAGGGAACCACCATGTCCTTCAGCGAACCGGCGCTTTCGACGAAGGCGTCGGTGCGCGATGGCGTGCGGTTGAAGACGGCGATGCGGTGCCCGTGCTCGGCGATGTTGAGCGCCAGGTTGGAACCCATCGTGCCAAGGCCGATCAGGCCGATTTCGGCTTTTTCCATCGTTTCTTCCCTGCTTTGAATGCTTGTTATGGTCGCGTTTCGGGGCGATACCCGCTACTTCCCAAGATGAATGACGGGCCTTGGGGTCGGCGTCAACCGCTTCGCAGGGTTGTAACGCCGAAGGGACGTGCTGAGATTCAGGTCAGGCCGAGTCGAAAATGGTGATTTCCGAGAACCGGGGCGGAGCGTACTTGAAGTACGTGAGCACCGGAAGCGGAGGAGATCGCCATTTGCAGGCCGGCCTCACCTGAATATCAGCGCGTCACTCAGCCCGGATGTCGATCGGCGCTTCTATCTTCACCACCTCGAAGTCCGAGACGAGGATGTCAAGCCGGGCATTCCAGCGTCCGGGGATTGGGATGACCAGATTGTCGACGCGCCAGGTGCCGTCGCCGGGTTTGGTCGCTGGCCGCTTGATCGGCTCGATGCCGGAATCCGGCTTCGACAGCACCAACGTCACCTGCTTGGCGTCCAGCGGCCCGAAATCGCCGGTCATGATCACCATCGAAGCGGCGACCTCGCCGGCATGGCCGGGCGTGATGCTGAGATCGGCCATCGCCTTCAGCGTGTGGATATGGATCGACACCGGTTGCGCGGCGGCGATCGCCAGCGCGCGCGGCGGCGGCGTGAAGCGCCAGCCGGCAGCGACGCCGAAGATGGCGAGCACGATCAGCATCTCGATGCCGATCGAGCGCACCAGCCGCCGCTGCACTTCGGTATCGCCGGCCTCGGCGGGCGCTGTCAGCGTCCAGCGGTTGACCGCGGCAAGCGTGAAAAGAAATAGCAGCAAAGCGAGCTTCAGCAGCAGCAGGCGGCCATAGGCCGTGTGGACCAGCGCCGCCGGTTCCTGCACCTGGATGATTGCCAGCACGATGCCGCTGGCGGCGAGCACGGCGACGACGGGGAGGATCGCGCGCGAAAACCGGCTGAGGAACGTGCGCGCTTCAGCCGGCTGCTGCCGCAACGCAAGGCCGAGCGGCGCCAGCGCCCCGGCCCAGAAGGCGATTGCCGTGCCGTGCACAAACACCAGGGGCCGCGTCAGCCATTGCGGTTCGGCGGCGCTGGCGTGACCGCTCGCGGCAAGAGCGGCGCCGACACCGAGCAGCGCAGCACTTGCCGACAGCTTGCGAAGACCCTGTGGTCCGGCAAGCGAAAGCAGAGCGAGACCAAGCGCGATCAGGCCGACCAGCACCGTCCAGACGAAGCTCGTCTCCAGCGCGGTCTTCCAGGCCGTCGGTGTCGCAAACCGGGCGAGCGGCGCGCCAAGCCCATCCAGCCCCTGCAGGCCGAGCGACACGGGCGCCCCGACCAGGCCGAAAAGCAGTGCCGCGGCAACAAAGCGTTGGCCGCAGCGCCGGTCCTTGGCCAGGCAGGCGAGCGCGAAGGCGCCGCCGACGCCGAGAAAGAGGCCGGCATAGAAAAACAGCTTTGCGACCCAGATCGCCGTGCGCAGCGTCCAGTCGACGGCTTCGCCCGCCATCGGCGCTGCACTTGGAGCGCCTATGGAAAACAGCGCCGAACCGCCGACCGGATGACCGTCGAGCGACACCACCCGCCAGCTCAGCACATGCGTGCCGGATTTGAGCGTTTCGGGATTGTCGATCTCGACCGTCTGGTCGTTGAGGCGAAAGGATGTCAGCGCAAGCTGCGAGCCGTCGGGCCGCACAAGCGTGAGCACCAGCGGCGAGACCGGCTCGCTGAAGCTCAGAGTAAATCGCGCCGGGCTTTGCGCCAGCACGGCGCCGTCGGCCGGGTCGGTCGCGACAAGCGCCGCATGCGCGAAAGCGCGGCCCGGGACGGCCAGGACCGCAAGCGCCATAAGCGCCGCGAACAGCCAGGCAAGCGGGCCGACATATCGGCCTGCCGTGCGGATCGTCGAGGAAGACTGTGCTGCGTTCATGCTTTTGTAACAGGAAGTGACGGCGCGCCCGGATCGAGCGCGCCATCAAGAGATCATTTCTTCGGCAGCAATTTGATGCCGGGCGCCGGATTTTCCAACGCGTCTTCATCCTGGCCGACCGCCGGAATCTCGATCCAGCGATCGCTGGCGTCGCCGCATTCCTGCACGACAGGGACATAAAGCATCTGGCCGGCCGGCAGATCGGCCGCCAGCGAAGCGCGGAACACGAACTCGTCGTAGAACTCGTCGGGCAGGTTGCCGCCGCTCCAGGCCACCTCCTTCACGCCGGTGGTCAGCGTCTCGCCATAGAGTTGGTAGGGTTTCTCATACTTGCCCTTCTTGGTCTGCAGCGTCCAGCCGGGCTTGGGCATCGGCTTCACCCCAATGACGCCTTCGGGAATCTGCACGCGCACGGCTGTGGTTGCCTTACCCTCGCAGCCATGCGGCACGCGCAGGACGGCTTTGTAGGTCGAGCCGACAGGGGCTTCCCGGGTCTCCAGCGTAATATGGGCGGACGCGGCATTCGTGCCGAGCGCGAGAAGCGCGCCCGTGGCAAAAAGATGGTTCTTCATGAATTGTCCCTCTGATTTCTGTCTGGATGGCGGATCAGTCGGCGTGATCCATATCCATCTCGCCGGTCTCGCCCATGCCCTCGACGGCAAACTCGACGGTGACGCTGCCGGCCTTCTCGAAGGTCAGTATGGCGGGAAACTTCTCGCCTTGCTTCGGCTGCCGCTTCAGCCCGGTGAACATCAGATGATAGGCGCCGGGCTTCAGGGCGACCTTGCCGCCGGCCGGGATCTCCAGCCCGCCGCTTACCGGCCGCATGGTCATGACGCCGTCCTTGACGCCCATCTCATGCAGTTCCGCCTTGTCGGAGACGTCGGAGGAAATCGACAGCAGCCGGTCCGCCGTGCTGCCCTTGTTGATCACGGTGAAATAGCCACCGGCTACCTTGGCGCCGGGTGGTGTGGCCCGCGACCAGGGATGCTCGATCTCGAGATCGCCGACCTTGAATTCATGCGCGCGGGCGCCGGGAACGCAGGTAAGCAGGAGAAGAAGCACGAACACGGCAAGGCCGAGACCTTGCAGGCCGGGCGACGGCAGGTTGCGAAGGACATAGGCTCGCCCGCTGGGAAGAAGATTGGACATGGTTGCTCCATGAATACGAGGATCGCGCCGCTTTGCGGCCGCGAGCAGTTTGATCTTTGGATGAATGCGCCCGCGAAAAGGTTCCGCGGATCAGGCCATTGCCGGCGGCGCGCGCGGATTGGCCGGAGAACGCTCGCGGGCGAAGTCCTGGTGCCGGAAGGCCGGAAGCTGGAAGGCGACGGCCTCAAAAAACTGGGTTCTGGCCAGCGCGCCCGCTTCCGGCGGCGGCATGTGCGCGGGCGAAACCATGTTGCAGCCGAGCGAGCAGCAGGCCGGCAAATGCTGCTGGTGCGGATCGCCATCGGGGAGTTTTGCAGCCCCTTCATGGGTGCAGATGACGTTGCCGAAAGCATCGAGCTGTGACGGCGCGCTGAAGGCGAAAGCGCCGAGAGAGGACTGAAGCAACAAGAGCAGCGCCGCGACGAACGCGGCCGGCATGGTCCATCGTCTCAGTCCGATATCCAACGGAAAACCTCTCCCAGAACGCGGCGACCGTAGCACGGGGGATGCGGCCGGAAAATCGGCAAAACCGCTCTGCGGCAACGCCGCGCGATATCCGTCAAACGCGCCCTGGCAAATGCGCCGTCAGGCAGGCTGCACCTGCCGCCCTGCCTGCCGCCCTTCGGGAATGGAGCTCAGCAGCGTCTGGCGCGCCGACTTCAGGTGCTTGCGGCAGGCGGCGTCCACCTTGGCGGGATCGCGCGATTTGAGCGCCGCTATATAGGCGAGATGCTCCTGCACCGCGACCTCGTTGCGCTGGCGCTCCTCGGCCTTGTTCCACTGATAGTGGTAGTGGAAGATCATCGCGATCACGTCGTAGAAGTCGACGATGAAGCGGTTGTGCGAAGCGCGATGGATCAGCCGGTGGAAGCGCTCGTCGAGTTCGGAAAATTCGTTGAAGCGCGCGGCGATCTCGCTGGCGAGCTGCCGGTGTTGGACCTCCAGCATGTCGAGGTCTACCCAGACTGCGCTGTCTTCCGGCAGCGCGACGAAAGCCGCCGCGGAGCGCAGCTCGAACATCTCGCGGATCTCTGTCAGCTCCAGCGCGAAGGCGCGCGTGAAACCCTTCAGCACCCAATGGCTGTTGCGCCGCTTCTCGATCAGCCCGAAGCGCGAGAAGCGGATCAGGAATTCACGCACGCTGGTGGTGCCGACGCCGATTTCGCGCGCCAGCTCCAGCTCGTTGATCTGCATGCCGGCCTCGGCGCCCTCGGCAAGCAGCCGCCGCATGAAGGAGCGCTCGATGATCTCAGCCAGCGAGTCGGTTTCCTCCTCGGGGAAGAAATCCTCCGGCCGCGGCGCCCGCAGCACCGTCTTGTTGCGCTTGTTCCAGTCGATCAGCCCGGTCTCTTCCATGCGCGCAAGGATGCTGCGCACCGTGGTGCGGCTGACGCCGAGCAGCGTGCCGAGCTCAGGCTCCGATGGCAGGCTTTTGTTCTCGTCTAGCAGCCTGAGGCAGCGGTTGAAGGCGTCCTTGTAGACATTGTTGCTCTTCGACATGCCCCGTATCCCCCAACGCTTGCGGCGGCCTGCCGGAAGCGCGATATGATGGGTGTTCCTAGCGCAAGCCTCCGAAAATCGGAACGTTTTTCGCCGGCTTGTCAAACGGGCAATCGCGGACCTCCGAGCGGCACGCATTGCCCGCGATGAAAAAACATTTGACGCAAAAATGTTTTTTCCCGATAAAAGACATTACCTTTAAACGGGCGCAAGTCAATCCGCCCATCCTCCCAGGATCACCCCAGGACAGCCGGCCGTGAACGTTGCAAACACCATCCTTCTTTCTCCCGCCGACAATGTCGCCGTCGCCAACGGCCGTATCGAGATGGGCACCATATTGCCGGGCGGCGCTGCCGCCGTGGCGGTGATCGAACCGGGCCACAAGGTGGCGATCAAGCCGATCGCGGCGGGCGAAGCGGTGGTGAAATACGCGCAGGCGATCGGCCGCGCCACGCAAGCCATCGCGGCGGGCGAGCATGTCCATTCGCACAATCTGGTGTTCGAGAGCGGCCGCCTGCCGGTGGTGCCGCCGAGCGAGGCGGAGCACGCCACCGAGGCTGACCGCAAGCGTACCTTCATGGGCTACCGCCGCGCCGACGGCCGCGCCGGCACGCGCAACTTCATCGGCATCATCGCCAGCGTCAATTGCTCGTCGACCGTCTGCCATGCCATTGCCGACGAAGCCAACCGCACGCTGCTGCCGAAATATCCGGGCATCGACGGCTTCGTGCCGATCGTGCATGGCCAGGGCTGCGGCATGAGCGCCACCGGCGACGGCATGATGGTCCTGCACCGCACGCTCGCGGGCTATGCGCGCCATCCGAATTTCGGCGGCATCCTGATGGTGGGCCTGGGCTGCGAGGTCAACCAGCTCACCCTTTACGGCCAGAAAGGCGCGGCCGCGGGGAAACGCCATTTCAACATCCAGGAGGCCGGCGGCTCGCGTAAATCCGTCGAGCGGGCGATGGGCGTGCTGGCCGAGATCGCCGAGGAGGTCGGCCATTTGCAGCGCGAGCCGATCCCGGTCTCGGAGATCGTCGTCGGCCTGCAATGCGGCGGCTCTGACGGCATGTCCGGCATCACGGCAAATCCGGCATTGGGTGCCGCCGTCGATATCCTGGCCGGCTGCGGCGGCATCGGCATCCTGTCGGAGACGACCGAGATCTACGGCGCCGAGCATCTGCTCGCCTATCGTGCCGCCTCGCCCGAAATCGCCGCCAAGCTCGACGGCTTTGTGAAATGGTGGGAGGACCATACCGCCAAGCACGGCGCCTCGATCGACAACAACCCCTCGCCCGGCAACAAGCGCGGCGGCCTGACCACGATCCTCGAGAAATCGCTGGGCGCGGTCGCCAAGGGCGGCCAGACGCCGCTCAACGGCGTCTTCGGCTATGCCGAGAAGGTTTCGGGCAGCGGCCTGGTGTTCATGGACACGCCCGGCTACGACCCGGTCTCGGCCACAGGCCAGGTCGCGGGCGGCGCCAATGTCATCGTCTTCACCACCGGCCGCGGTTCCTGCTTCGGCTGCCGGCCGACGCCGTCGATCAAGGTCGCCACAAACTCCACCATGTACCACCAGATGGAAGAGGACATGGACGTCAATTGCGGCGTCATCGCCTCGGGCGAGAAGACCATCGCCGACATGGGCCGCGAGCTCTTCGAGCTGATCATCGAGACGGCGTCCGGCCGCAAGACCAAGAGCGAGGCGTTCGGCTACGGCGACAACGAATTCGTGCCCTGGCATCTCGGCGCGACGCTGTAGCCGACTGCGCAAGATCGGAGCCTGAAGACGCAGCCGGATAAGGAACCATCCCGCGATTGCGAAGGGAATAGATATTCCATGTTGACAGAATGATGGAAT
This sequence comes from Mesorhizobium australafricanum, assembly GCF_033977265.1. Lineage (NCBI taxonomy): Bacteria > Pseudomonadati > Pseudomonadota > Alphaproteobacteria > Hyphomicrobiales > Phyllobacteriaceae > Mesorhizobium > Mesorhizobium australafricanum. Next base: position 100,833 of record NZ_JAVIIT010000009.1, read on the forward strand.
TAATGTTCCATATCTAAAAGGGAGGAACGGAAGCATCCGACTGTTGCCGGCAAGGAACCGGATGAGCTGAGATCGCCACCGGGCATCACGCAGACGGCACCAAGACGCCGCTTGCATCGGCCGCAGCGTTGCACTATCAAAACAGGGCAACTGTTTTTTATTGATAAAGTTCTGTTTGGGCCGCGCCTATCCGGATGGAGCTTCCGCAACCTCACCAGGCGACCTTAGGGAGGAACCTAATGAAATTCGTGACCAATATTCTCAATCGCCGTGCTTTCGTGGCTTTGGCCGCCGCTTCGATGCTTGCCGGCGCGATGCATTCCGCACCCGCCTCGGCCGCCGACGTGACCATTCCGATCATCGTCAAGGACACCACCTCCTTCTACTGGCAGATCGTTCTGGCCGGTGCCCGCAAGGCCGGTAAGGATCTCGGGGTCAAAGTGCCGGAACTCGGCGCCCAGGCCGAAACCGACGTCAACGGACAGATCTCGATCCTCGAAAATGCCGTCGCCGGCAACCCGGCCGCCGTCGTGATCGCACCGACCGAGGCCAAGGCGCTTGGCAAGCCGATCGACGAGGCTGCTTCGAAGGTCAAGGTTATCGGCATCGACTCCGGCGCCGACTCCAAGGCCTTCACCTCCTTCCTCACCACCGACAACGTCCAGGGCGGCCGCGTCGCGGCCGACGGTCTGGCCGCCGCGATCGGCGCGGCCAATGGCGGCAAGGTCGAGGGCAAGGTTGCGTTGATCACAGCGCTTCCCGGCGCCGGCTCGCTCGAGCAACGCGCCCAGGGCTTCAAGGAACAGCTCAAGGCAAAGTATCCCGGCCTCGAGCTCGTCGCCGACAAATATGCCGACGGTCAGGCCACCACCGGCCTCAACATCGCCACCGACCTGATTACCGCCAATCCGGACCTCAAGGGCATCTTCGCCTCCAACCTGATCATGGCGCAAGGCGTCGGCCAGGCGATCGCCGAGAACAACCTCGCGGGCAAAGTGGGGCTGATCGGCTTCGACAGCGACGAGAAGCTGATCAAGTTCTTGAACGACGGCGTCATCTCCGGCCTCGTCGTCCAGGATCCGTACCGGATGGGCTATGACGGCATCAAGACCGCACTCGCCGCTTCGAAGGGCGAGAAGGTCGAGGCCAATGTCGACACCGGCGCGAACCTCGTCACCAAGGACAACATGAAGGATCCGAAGATCGACGCGCTGCTCAACCCGAAGCTCAACTGAGCACCGTGATCTATCGTTTCCGGGGCGGCGTCGCCCCGGAAACGTCCGCCGCGGACGGCTTGGAAATCCGCCGGCTTGCTTTACCTTGCCGATCAAGATGCGCGTCAGACGCATCGCTGCGTACCCAACGGTTGAGACCAATCTGGGAGGATTGTCATGACGTCGACGGCGCAGGAACTGCACCCGGCCCCCACGCTGGAACCGGGCAGGACGATCCTCGAACTCAATGGCCTCGAAAAGCGCTATCCCGGCACGCATGCGCTGAAGCCCGTGCACCTTGCCTTCAAGGCGGGTGAGATCCACGCCATTGTCGGCGAGAACGGCGCGGGCAAATCGACCCTCATCAAGCTTCTGACCGGCGTCATGCCCCGCACCTCGGGCGAGGTCGTCTGGGAAGGCAAGCCGGCGGCTTTGGCGACGCCTCATGAAGCGATGGCGCTGGGCATCAACGCCGTCCACCAGGAGGTGGTGCTGTGCCGCCACCTCACCGTAGCCGCCAACATGTTCCTCGGCGAGGAGGAGTCCCGCTTCGGCATCCTGCAGCAGCGCGCCATGGTCAAGGACGCGCAGAAGATCATCGACGATCTCGGCTTCGACCTGCCGGCGCATGTCGTGCTCGGCGATCTCACCATCGGCCAGCAGCAGCTGATCGCCGCCGCCCGCGCCACCGTGCGCGGCACCAAATTCCTGATCTTCGACGAGCCGACCGCCTACCTCACCCGCAAGGAGGCCGACCAGCTGTTCACGCTGATCCGCCGGCTGAAGGGCGATGGCGTCACCATCATCTATATCAGCCACCGCATGGAGGAAGTGTTCGAGCTCGCCGACCGTGTCTCCGTTCTGCGTGACGGCACGCTCGTCGGCACCCGCAACATCGCCGAGACAAACGAGCCCGAGCTGGTCAAGCTCATGATCAACCGCTCGATCGAGCAGATCTACCACAAGGAGCACTACACCCCCGGCGCCACGATCGTCGAGACGAAGAACCTCTCGGGCAAAGGCTTCGAGAACGTCTCGCTGACTGTCCGCGCGGGCGAGATCGTCGGCCTCTACGGCCTGATCGGCGCCGGCCGCAGCGAGTTCGTCACCACGCTCTACGGCCGCCACAGGAAATCGGCCGGCCAGATCCTGTGGCAAGGCAAGGAGGTGCAGGTCAATTCCGAGCACGACGCGATCCGGCTCGGCATGGCGCTGGCGCCGGAAAGCCGTCGCGACCAGGGCCTGTGCCTCAACCTGCCCGTCGGCATGAACCTCACCCTGCCGATCTACAAGCGCATTTCGAGCAACCTGCTGATTTCCGGCGCCAAGGAGAAGGCCGAGGCCGACCGCCAGATCGCCGACCTGCGCATCAAGACGCCGACGCGCCATGCGTTGGCCTCGAGCCTGTCGGGCGGCAACCAGCAGAAGATCGTCATCGGCAAATGGCTGGCGCATGGCGCCAAGCTGTTCATCTTCGACGAGCCGACGGTGGGCGTCGATGTCGGCACCAAGGCCGAGATTTACCGGCTGTTCAGCGTGCTTTTGTCGAAAGGCGCCGGCATCATCCTGATCTCGTCCTATCTGCCCGAGGTCTATGAGCTCGCCGACACGCTGCATGTGTTCCGGCGCGGCAAGCTGGTCGCCACGCATGGCTTCCGCACCGCCGATCACGAGGAAATTCTCACGCAGGCGCTTGCCGAGAAACAAGAAAAGCAGGGAGGTCAGACATGAGCACCGAGGCCATCGCCGCCGAAAAGCCCAAGCGAAATTACAACGCCCTGTTCGGGCTGACGCTGCTGGCGCTGCTCGTTCTGCTGTGGGTCATCCTGTCGCTGGCGACGTCGAGCTTTGCCTCGGCCAACAACATCTCGAACCTGCTGCGTCAAGGTTCGATGATCGCCATCCTCGCAGTCGGCCAGACCTTCGTCATCATCACCGGCGGCATCGATCTTTCCGTCGGCGCGGTGGTCGGCTTCTCCACCGTCATCGCCGCAATGCTGATCAATGCGGGCGTGCCGGTCTTCGCCGCTATCCTGATCACGCTTCTGGTCGGCGTCGCCATCGGCCTGTTCCACGGTTTCGGCATCGTCAAGATGGGTCTGCCGCCCTTCATCATCACGCTGGCGACGCTGACATCGCTGCGCGGCATCGGACTGTTGATGACCAACGGCAATTCCATCTCGATCAACAACGACGCCTTCCAGGAGTTCTCGCGCAATTCCTTCGTCGGCGTCCCCAATCTTTTCTGGATGGTGATCCTTGTCGGCATCCCGGCCTACATCTTCCTGCATCACAGCCGCTGGGGCCGCTATCTGTTCTCGGTCGGCTCCAATGCCGAGGCATCGCGCCTGTCCGGCGTCAACGTGCAGCGCACCATCTACATGGCCTATACGCTGTCCGGCCTGTGCGCGGCCTTCGTCGGCGTCCTGCTGGCAGCCCGCATCGGCATCGGCAATCCGACCCAGGCTGAAGGTTGGGAGTTGCAGGCGATCGCCTCGTCGGTGATCGGCGGCACCTCGCTCTTCGGCGCGGTCGGGTCGGTGCACGGGCCGCTGCTCGGCGCCTTCATCCTCGCCACCATCAACAACGGCGCCAACCTGCTCAATGTCAACGCCTTCTGGCAGCGGATCATCACCGGCGTGCTGATCATTGTCATCGTCTACTTCGACGGTCTGCGCCGTCGCGGCAAATGAATCCTCCCTGAAACTCCGCGCCGGCCCGGTTCGACCGAGGCCGGCGCTCTTTTTTGGATTGCCCATGAAAGCCGTTGTCTGCCGCTCGCCCGGCGAGCTTGCCCTCGAAGACCGCGACGACCCAGGTACACCTCCGCCCGGCTGGGCGCGCGTCGCGGTCAGCCATGTCGGCATCTGCGGCACCGACTATCACATCTTCGAAGGCAAGCATCCCTTCCTTGCCTATCCGCGCATCATGGGCCATGAGGTTTCCGGCACCATCGTCGAGAAGGGGGAAGGGGTCGATCTCGCTGTCGGCGAGCCGGTCGTCATCAACCCCTATCTTTCATGCGGCAAATGCATTGCCTGCCGGCATGGCAAGCCGAATTGCTGCGTGAAGATCGAGGTGCTGGGCGTGCATCGCGACGGCGCAATGTGCGACGAGATCCTGGTGCCGGGACAGAACATTTATCCCGCAAACGGCCTGTCGCTGGCCGATGCCGCGGCGGTCGAATTCCTGGCGATCGGCGCGCATGCGGTACGCCGCTCGCTCGGAACGCCCGGCCAGCGCACGCTGGTCATCGGCGCCGGTCCGATCGGTCTCGGCACGGCGATCTTCGCCCGCATTGCCGGGCTGGAGGTCAGCCTGCTCGACATGAGCGCCGAGCGCCTCGGCTTCGCCGAAAAGGAACTCGGCTTCGCCGCGCTCGACGGTTCGATGGCACCGCCTGCCGAGCTGGTACGGCAGGCAACCGCCGGCGAAGGTTTCGACCTTGTGTTCGACGCGACCGGCAACACCCAATCCGTGCAATCGGCCTTCGCCCATGTCGCGCATGGCGGCACGCTGGTGCTGGTCAGCGTCGTCAAGGACGACATCACCTTCTCCGACCCCGAATTCCACAAGCGCGAGATGACGCTGATCGGCAGTCGCAATGCGCTGAGAGCCGATTTCGACCATGTCGCGGCCTCGATCCGCAACGGCGCCGTGCTGTTGAACAAGCTCGTCACCCATCGCACGACGCTTGCCCAAACGCCGCGCGACCTCGCCAGATGGGCGCATGAGAAGTCAGGGCTGATCAAGGCGGTTATCGAGGTCGGGTGATCCATCCCTTCGTCATCCACGGGCGGAGCAAGGAGCGTAGCGACGCAGCGCAGACCCGAGGATCCATTCCGTGACTTCGACGCGTTGCAGCGATCCGGAATTCTGCTCCGCTGCGCTCTACGATCAAGGTTACGGCATGGATCCTCGGGTCTGCGCTCCGCTTCGCGTCGCTCCGCCCGTGGATGACGACCTCTGGGGTCGTCCGAACATGACGCGTCGAACGCTAATCGTTGGCCAAGAGCCTCAGTTCCACCCGTTCCGCCGGGAACCTCGACTCCGCGAACTGGATCGGCTGGCCGTCGAGCGTGACGTTGACGGCGACGGTGACCAGCACGATGGCGCCCGGCTGCAGATCCAGCGCGGCGAGATCGTCGGCATCGGCATGGCGCGCCGACAGCACCGTCGAGTGCCGCAGATAATCATTGATGCCGAAGCGCTTGAGCGAGGTAGTGATCGATCCCGTTTCCGCCATTGCCGCCTCAATACCGGCGAAGCGTTTGGCGTCGAACCAGGTCGTTGCCCGCGACACGGGGTGGCCGTCGGCCTCGCCGCGCGTCTCCAGGCGGATGACGGCCGCGCCCTTCGCTATACCCAGCGCCTCGGCGATGCGCCGGCCGGCCGGTTCGGTCGATGACGACAGCAGCGCGATATGCCGCTCGGTCGTCTGCCCCTGCAGCCCGGTCGAGAAGCGCGTGCGCGCGCCGATCGGATAGGACAGCCGCTTGCGCGACAAGACGAAGGTGCCGCGCCCCTGCTCGGCCTTCAGCACGCCCTCCTGCACAAGTGCTGCAATAGCGCTGCGCACCGTATGGCGGTTGACGCCGTAGCGCTCCGCCAACGCCATTTCCGGCGGCAACGCCGCATTCTCAGCGAAATCGCCATTGGCAATCGCCTGCAGGATCCTGTCGGCGATCTGCCGCCACAGCGACACCCCGTTGCGCCTTTCGATACTCGCCGCCAGTCCAGTCACTTATCGCCCCCAAGCATTTTTCCCGCCCTTGTCATCCACCCGTCATGGACTCTCGGTACGAGGTAAGTATAATTTGTATAGTTGTCTATATCAATAGACAAATTTTATGCATGCAAGGAGCGGTGCCATGCGAGGACAGGAAGCGCGCGAGCAGGCCGGGCGAAAGGCCTTGATGGCGACGCTGGCACATGCCGCGGCCGATGACATCGCCCGTCTGTGGAACGAGTCCGGCCTGCCTTCCGAGGCGGAGCTTTTGCGCGGCCCCGAAACCGGACTGGTGACGGTGCGCGGCCGGATCGGCGGCGGCGGCGCGCCCTTCAATGTCGGCGAGGCGACGGTCACCCGCGCCACGGTGCGGCTGCCATCCGGGCAGGTCGGCCATTCCTATGCGCTCGGCCGGGACAAGGGCAAGGCGAAGCTCGCGGCGATCGCCGACGCGCTGTGGCAGGACCGAACCCATCGCGAGGCGGTCGAAACGAAGCTAGTCGCACCTCTGCGGGCGGCGCTCGATGCGGCGCGCGAGACGCGGCGCGTCGAGACGGCGGCGACGAAAGTGGATTTCTTCACCATGGTGCGCGGAGAGGACTGATGAATATCGCCACGCAATCGATCGACGGCGGTTTCGCCGAACCGGTCTTCAATGCCCAGGCCGTGTTCCGCGCCATCATGGACGCGATGGCGCGTCCCGGGACGGTCCAGGCCATGCCGCAACTCGCTCATCCGCCGGTGCCGTTGTCGGCAACGGCCGGCGCTGTGGCGCTGGCGCTCTGCGACAACGACACGCCGGTCTGGCTCGATCCGCCGCTGCAGGCGGAAGCCTCGGTCAAGGCCTGGCTCGGCTTTCACACCGGCGCGCCTTGGGCCAACACGCCGGCCGATGCGCATTTCGCCTTGATCGCCAATCCGAAGGAGATGGCGGCGCTCGACGGTTTCTCGCAAGGCACGCAGGAATATCCCGACCGCTCGACGACGCTGATCCTGCTCACCAGCGATCTCGCCTCCGGCCCGAAGCTGCTGCTCGAAGGCCCCGGCATCGAAAAGACGGCAATGATCGCGCCGACCGGCATGCCGCGCCATTTCGTCGAACAGTGGAAACAGAACAACCAGCGGTTCCCGCGCGGCGTCGACATCATCCTGGCGGCGCCCGGCAGCCTTGCCTGCCTGCCGCGCACCACCCGCGTCAAGACCATGGAGGCATGACATGTATGTCGCGGTAAAAGGCGGCGAAGCCGCAATTGCCAACGCCCATCGTCTGCTGGCCGATCGCCGCCGCGGCGACCGCTCGGTGCCGGCGCTGCGCCTCGACCAGATCGTCGAGCAGCTGGCGCTCGGCGTCGACCGGGTGATGAGCGAAGGCTCGCTCTATGATCGCGAGCTTGCGGCTTTGGCCGTCGTCCAGGCGCGCGGCGACATGATCGAGGCGATCTTCCTGGTGCGCGCCTATCGCACCACGCTGCCGCGCTTCGGCTATACCAATCCGGTCGATACCGGCGCCATGCAGGCCGAGCGGCGCGTGTCGGCCACCTACAAGGACCTGCCCGGCGGCCAGGTGCTCGGCCCGACCTTCGACTATACCCACCGCCTGCTCGATCCGGAGCTTGCCGCCGGCGCCGAAGTCGAAACGCCGGCGCAGCGTCCGGCCGAGGCCGAAGCCATGCCGCGCGTCTCCGCGATCCTCGCCCATGAAGGCCTGATCGAGGCCGACGGCGACATGCCGCTCGACCATGTGCCTGGCGACATCACGCGCGAGCCGTTGCAGTTCCCGATGGCGCGCGACATCCGCCTGCAGGCGCTGTCGCGCGGCGACGAAGGTTTTTTGCTGGCGCTCGGCTATTCGACGCAGCGCGGCTACGCCCGCAACCACCCCTTTGTCGGCGAGATCCGCATCGGCGAGGTCGAGCTGGAACTGGACGTGCCGGAACTGCCTTTCGCCGTGCCGCTCGGCTCGATCCGCGTCACCGAATGCCAGATGGTCAACCAGTTCAAGGGCTCGGCCAAGGCGCCGCCGCAGTTCACCCGCGGCTACGGCCTTGTCTTCGGCCAGAGCGAACGCAAGGCCATGGCGATGGCGTTGTGCGACCGGGCGCTGCGCGCCTCTGAACTTGGCGAGGATGTCGTCGCCGCGGCGCAGGACGAGGAGTTCGTCATCTCGCATTCCGACAATGTCCAGGCGACCGGCTTCGTCGAGCATCTGAAGCTACCGCACTATGTCGACTTCCAGGCCGAGCTCGGTCTGGTCCGCCGCATGCGCGCCGAGCACGACGCCCGCGAGCGTGACGGCACCGGCGAGGAGAAGCGGGAGGCGGCCGAATGATCGAAGGCCTCTCCCACATGACTTTCGTTGTGCGCGACCTCGACCGCATGAGCGACATCCTGAGCGGCGTCTTCGACGCGCGCGAGGTCTATGACAGCGGCGCCCGGAAGTTCTCGCTGTCGCGCGAAAAATTCTTCCTGATCGGCGATCTCTGGATCGCAATCATGGAGGGCGCGCCGTTGTCTGAGCGAAGCTACAACCACATCGCCTTCAAGATCGATGACGGCGATTTCGACCGCTATGCCGAGCGCGTGAAGAAACTCGGCCTCGACATGCGCACGCCGCGCCCGCGCGTCGAGGGCGAAGGCCGTTCGATCTACTTCCACGACGACGACAATCATCTGTTCGAACTGCACACCGGCACGCTGGCCGAGCGGCTGGCGCGCTACGCCAGGGAATTGGAGGTCGCGCAATGAGCTCAGCTGTCTCCGCCGTGACCGGCGTGCCCACCGCCATCGTGGGAGTGTCCACTGGGGCCCTCGTAGCCACCGCCGCCGTACCAACTTTCGGAATTGCCGGAACCTTCCCTTGGCGCCGGAAAAATCCTGCGCCGAAGAAAAAAGACGACGGCGCCGGCGAACGCCAGCAACACGATCCCGAGGTGCATCCATCCTGCAGAATTCATGTCGATCCGGTCCGGTCTCCACGCCTTGCAGGTAAATTCGGTAGCACGAAGCGGATGGTATCACCATGACTGACATCGCCACCTACAACTTCGCCTATCTCGATGAACAGACCAAGCGGATGATCCGCCGCGCGATCCTCAAGGGCATAGCCATCCCGGGCTACCAGGTGCCTTTCGCCTCGCGCGAGATGCCGATGCCCTATGGCTGGGGCACCGGCGGCGTCCAGGTCACCGCCTCGATCATCGGTCCGGACGATGTGCTGAAAGTCATCGACCAGGGCGCCGACGACACCACCAACGCCGTCTCGATCCGCGCCTTCTTCAGGAAGGTCGCCAAGGTCGCCGTCACGACGGAGACGGCGAAGGCCTCGATCATCCAGACCCGCCACCGTATTCCGGAACAGCCGCTGACTGCCGGCCAGGTGCTGGTCTACCAGGTGCCGATCCCCGAGCCGCTGCGCTTTCTCGAGCCGCGCGAGACCGAGACGCGCAAGATGCATGCGCTGGAGGAATACGGCCTCATGCATGTGAAGCTCTACGAGGACATTGCCAAGCACGGCCGCATTGCCACCACCTATGCCTATCCGGTCAAGGTCGAGGGCCGCTATGTGATGGACCCTTCGCCGACTCCCAAATTCGACAATCCGAAGATGCACCGCTCGCCGGCCCTGCAGCTGTTCGGCGCCGGCCGCGAGAAGCGCATCTATGCGGTGCCGCCTTTCACCGACGTCGTCAGCCTCGATTTCGAGGACCATCCCTTCGAGGTGCAGACCTTCGACCAGCCCTGCGCGCTGTGCGGCGCCGAGAATGTCTATCTCGACGAGGTCATCCTCGATGACCATGGCGGCCACATGTTCGTCTGCTCCGACACCGACCACTGCGAGAAGCGGCGCGCCGATCCTACCTCCCCCTCGCGGGGAGGTCGCGCCGAAGGCGCGGGTGGGGGGGACGGCCAATCTTCTCTTTCTTCAACCCGCACCCCGGCGCTGCGCGCCGACCCTCCCCACAAGGGGGAGGGTAAGGAGGCCGAATGACCGACGAACCGCTGCTGCGCGTCGCAGCACTTTCCAAATTCTACGGCTCGCGCGTCGGCTGCGAGGCGATCTCCTTCGACCTCTGGCCGGGCGAGGTGCTGGCGGTGGTCGGCGAATCCGGCTCCGGCAAGACGACGCTGCTCAACTGCCTGTCGACGCGGCTGCTGCCATCCTCCGGCACCGCCAGCTATCGCATGCGCGATGGCCAGTGGCGCGAGCTCTACAGGATGAGCGAGGCCGAGCGTCGCTTCCTGATGCGCACCGATTGGGGCTTTGTTCATCAGAACCCGGCGGACGGGCTGCGCATGACCGTATCGGCCGGCGCCAATGTCGGCGAGCGGCTGATGGCGGTCGGCGACCGCCACTACGGCAGGATCCGCGCCACCGCCGTCGACTGGCTGTCGCGCGTCGAGATCGACGAGGACCGCATCGACGACGAGCCGCGCGCCTTTTCCGGCGGCATGCGCCAGCGCCTGCAGATCGCCCGCAATTTGGTGACAGGCCCGCGTCTGGTGTTCATGGACGAGCCGACCGGCGGCCTCGATGTCTCGGTGCAGGCCCGCCTGCTCGACCTGTTGCGCGGGCTGGTCACCGATCTCGGCCTCGCCGCGATCGTCGTCACCCACGACCTCGCCGTGGCGCGGCTCCTGTCGCAGCGCATGATGGTGATGAAGGACGGCCGCGTCGTCGAAAGCGGCCTCACCGACCGCGTGCTCGACGATCCGCGCGCGCCGTACACCCAACTCCTCGTTTCTTCGATTTTGCAGGTGTGATGATGGCGCTTGAGCACCCCCCTCTGGCCTGCCGGCCATCTCCCCCTCAAGGAGGGAGATCAGCAGCTTTCATGCCCCGCTCGTTCTGCAACGCGGGCGAGTGGCGAAACCGAATGCGACAGCCGATCTCCCCCCTAGAGGGGGAGATGCCTGGCAAGGCAGAGGGGGGTGCTGTCCTGCCAACGAATGACGATTGGAGGACCTTCTGATGGCTACGCCTCTTGTCGTTTCAGACGTCGCAAAGAGCTTCACCATGCATCTGCGCGAAGGTGTCACGCTGCCGGTGGTGGCGGGTGTCTCCTTCTCGATCCGCGCCGGCGAATGCGCCGTGCTCGGCGGTCCGTCCGGTGCCGGAAAGAGCTCGATCCTGAAGATGCTTTACGGCAACTACGCCGTCGATGAAGGCCAGATCATCGTCCAACATGGCGGCGGCTTGATCGACCTTGCTTCCGCCAGCCCGCGCACCGTGCTTTCCGTGCGCCGCCACACCATAGGCTATGTCAGTCAGTTCCTGCGCACCGTGCCGCGCGTCTCGGCGCTCGACGTCGTCGCCGAGCCTCTGGTCGAGCGCGGCGAGGACAGGGAAATCGCGCGGGCCAAGGCTCGTTCCTTGCTGGCGCAGCTCAATTTGCCGGAAAAGCTCTGGGCCCTGCCGCCTGCGACCTTCTCCGGCGGCGAGCAACAGCGCGTCAACATCGCGCGCGGCTTCATCACCGAGCATCCGATCCTGCTGCTCGACGAACCGACCGCCTCGCTCGACGCGAAGAACCGCGATGTCGTGATCGAACTCATCGCCGCCAAGAAGGCGGCGGGCGTTGCCCTGCTCGGCATCTTCCATGATCTCGATGTGCGTGACGCGGTCTCCGATCGCGTCATCGACGTCACCGCTTTCGCGGCGGGCAAGGTAGCCGCATGATGAAGCTTTCGGAGACGCCGCTGATCCATCCGACGGCCCAGGTCGAAAACTCGACGCTCGGCCGCTGGACCGAAATCGCCGAGCGCAGCCGTGTCGCCGAATGCGAGCTCGGCGACTATTCCTACATGATGCAGGATTGCGCCGTCTGGTGCGCGACCATTGGCAAGTTCTCCAACATAGCGGCAAGCGTGCGCATCAACGCCACCAACCATCCGACCTGGCGGCCGACGCTGCACCACTTCACCTACCGCGCCTCCGACTATTGGGACGACGCCGAGCATGAGAGCGAGTTTTTCGCTGAGCGCCGCGCCAAACGCGTCACGATCGGCCACGACACCTGGCTCGGCCACGGCTCGACCATCCTGCCCGGCGTGACGGTCGGCGACGGCGCCGCGGTCGGCGCGGGCGCGGTGGTGTCGAAGGACGTCGCGCCCTATACCATCGTCGGCGGCGTGCCGGCAAAGCCGATCCGTGAACGCTTCGACCGCCGCACCGCCGAGCGCTACCAGGCGCTCGCCTGGTGGGACTGGGATCATGCAAGGCTGCGCTCAGCGCTCGACGATTTTCGCGAGTTGTCGGCCGAAGCATTTCTCGAAAAGCACGGCGGCTGACAGGGCTTGCGTTCATACCCTTGACACATGACTCGGACAGTAGGCGATCTCCCCTGGGAGATCGCCATGCTCGACACAGTCAGATCCTCGCTCGCCGCCTTCTTCGAAGGATCCAATCCGACGCCGCCGACGCATCTCGGCACCCGATATGACACGTCAGGCGACTTCCTGCTCGAACCCGGCAACACGGTGGTCTGCCATCTTGTCGAGGGTTCGCCCTCGGAAGCCGCCGTCATCGAAGTGCGCGAACGCATGCTGGCCATGCCCGACGCGGATCGCCTCGCCTTCACGCCGATCTCCAGCCTGCACATGACGCTGTTCCAGGGCATCATCGAATACCGGCGCCGTCTTCCCTACTGGCCGTCGGACGTGCCGCTCGACACCGGCATCGACGACATGACGCGCCTCTATCTCGAACGCCTGCAAGGCTTCGAGGACCACGGTCCCTTCAAGATCAAAGTTGTCGAAGTCGTGCCGACCGGCCTGACCGTCGCCGGCGCTTCCGAACAGGACCGCCAGACCCTGAAAGCCTGGCGCGACGCCCTTTCAGCGCCGCTCGGCTACCGCCACCCGGACCACGACGCATACGTCTTCCATATTACCTTTGCCTATCAGGTCCGCCGCCTCGCCGACGAGCGGGCCGGAGCCTGGCAGACATTGTTCGATGACTGCCTGTCGTTCCTCGAGCGCGAGGCTCCGGTGATCGAGCTGAAGGCACCGGCCTTCTGCAATTTCAAGGACATGAAGCATTTCGAGGAATTGCTCTTGCTCGAATGATACCGATGCATATCGCCCAAAAATGCGCAGCGGTTTTGGGATGACGACATCCATCAACGAGAAATCCAGCCTGTGGGACGTAACAAAACTGACATCAATCCGACACCCCAGCTTCATCGGCCTGCGATAGCGAAGGTTAACAGACCTTCAAAACCGCGACGGACTGGAGCTTTGGTATGTCAGCATCATCGGCCACGCTGGAAATCCGCGGCGTAACCCGACGATTTGGCAAGAACACCGCTGTCAGCGACATCAACGTCTCGATTCCGCGCGGTCAGATGGTCGGCATCATCGGCCGCTCCGGCGCCGGCAAGTCGACGTTGCTGCGCATGATCAATCGTCTCATCGATCCCAGCCAGGGGTCGATTTTTTTTGACGGCGCCGAGGTCTCCAGCCTGCATGGTTCGCCGCTGCGCCGCTGGCAGCGCGACTGCGCCATGATCTTTCAGCAGTTCAACCTCGTGCCGCGCCTCGACGTTTTGACCAACGTCCTGCTTGGCCGCCTCAATCACCGCTCCACGATGTCCAATCTGCTCGGCATGTTCACCCGCACCGAATGTGCCGAAGCGGTGGCCGCCCTCGAACGCCTCGACATCGCACGCACCGCGCTGCAGCCGGCCGGCACGTTGTCCGGCGGTCAGCAGCAGCGTGTCGCGATCGCCCGCGCCATGATGCAGCAGCCGAAGGTGCTTCTGGCCGACGAGCCGATCGCCTCGCTCGATCCGCTCAATGCCAAGGTGGTGATGGACTCGCTGCGCGACATCAACCTGCGCGAAGGCATCACCGTCGTCACCAACCTGCACACGCTGGACACCGCCCGCGCTTATTGCACCCGCATCATCGGCATGGCCGCCGGCAAGGTCGTCTTCGACGGCGGTCCGGACGACCTCGACCGCAACGCCGTGCGTACGGTCTATGGCGCCGATGCCGGCGGCGCCGAGATCTCCGAGGCCATCACGTCGACCAGCGTCACCATCAAGCCGAAGATCACCGCATCCGCCGGACCGCTCGAACCAGCATTCCCTGGCTACTGAACCCACCCCCCGGCCCCAGGCGGTCCGGGCAAATCGTGGATGTCAGCAGAGCAACCCGGATCGCCCGCCAGCGTCAAAGGCAAGACTTGAAAAATCAGAACGCCGCCGGCGCGCAGCCGGAACAACAGGAGAGAGATCAAAATGTTCAGGAAGATGGTTTTTGGGGCGGTTTCGCTGCTCGCCATGGCGGCAAGCGCCGCGCACGCCGCCGACATCAAGGAATTCCGCGTCGGCATCCTCGGCGGTGAGAACGAGACCGACCGCCTGCGCAACTACCAGTGCCTCGCCGACCACCTGAAGTCGGAATTCGGCTTCGAGAAGGTTTCGCTGTTCCCGGCCGCCGACTATGACGGCGTCATTCAGGGCCTGCTCGGCGGCACGCTCGACTTCGCCGAGCTCGGCGCATCGGGTTATGCCAGCGTCTATCTCAAGGATCCGAAGGCCGTCACCCCGATCCTCACCACCAAGCAGACCGACGGCTCCACCGGCTACTATTCGATCGGCCTGGCGCTCAAGACTTCCGGCATCACCGACATCAAGTCGGCCAAGGGCAAGAAGCTCGGCTACGCCGATCCGGATTCGACCTCGGGTTACCTGATCCCGCTGACCCAGATTCCGAAGGACACCGGCGCTTCCAACGAGACCTACTTCGCCTCGACCCAGTTCAACGGCGGCCATGAGAACAACGTGCTGGCCGTCCGCGACGGCAAGGTTGATGTGGCGGTGGATGATTCCTCGGGCATCGGCGACTTCAAGAACGGCTACACCTCGGGCACCTTCCACAAGGAAGTCGCCAAGGGCGCCGTCGACCCCAACGACTTCGTCGAAGTCTGGCGCTCGGGCCTGATCCCGAACGGCCCGCTGGTCGTTCGCACCGCGCTCGGCGACGACATGACCGCCAAGCTGACCGCCTTCTTTACCGCTCTGCCGGCCAAGGACAAGGCGTGTTTCGAAGGCGTCGAAGGCGGCGATTTTACCGGCTATGTGCCCGTGAAGCCGGACTTCTACAGCGTTATCGTCGAAGCCCGCAAAGCCGCTATCGGCGGCTAAAAGGCAAGATCAGAAAGGGCGGTGTGCCTCTAAAGCGACGTGCGTCCACTTGGACGCACAAACTACGCTTTAGCACTTGGGATGGCCGCATCGGTCATTCCCGAAAATCGGACTTCGATTTTCGGGCAGATGCGGCGCACCGCCTTTTTTGCATGTTCCGATCATGACAGCCTCAGCGACGATCCTTTCCAACGCCACCCGCCAGCAGGCGGAGGCCTGGCAGCGCCAGACATCGCTGCGCCGGCTCTACACGGTGCTCGGCGTCGGCCTGCTGCTCGCGGCGATGGTCGCCAGCATGTGGTTCGCCGACGAAGCCAATGCTGGCCACTTCTTCGAGCGCCTGCCGCATCTCCTCGATTTCCTGAGCTGGTTGGTCCCGAAGGACTGGAACGACGTGTGGCGGGCGCTGTTCGATATTGCCTCGCCGAACGACAAGGGCACGCAGGAATTCAACTTCCCGCTCGGCCGTGTCCATGTCTGGGGCGGCTTCTATATCCCCGAATATTTCGAGCTCATGCTGACCACCGTCAACGTTGCGCTGGTCTCGACCTTCATCGGCTTCGTCTTCGCCGTACCCTTCTCCTTCATCGCCGCGCGCAATCTGACACCGCACCCGGCTCTGAGGCTCGTCGTCAAGCGCTTCATGGAACTGCTGCGCGCCTTCCCCGAGATCGTTATTGCCGGCCTGTTCGCGGCAATCGTCTCGACCGGCCCGATAGCCGCCATCATCGCCATCGGCCTGCATTCGATCGGCGCGCTGGGCAAGCTGTTCTACGAGATCAACGAGAACATCGATATGCGGGCCGAGGAAGGACTGCGGGCCGTCGGCGCCAACTGGTTCGAGCGCGTGCGCTTCGCCGACTTGCCGCAGGTGCTCCCCAATTTCATGTCCTACACGCTGCTTCGCGTGGAGATCAACGTACGCGCTTCGACCATCATCGGCGCCGTCGGCGGCGGCGGCATCGGCGAGGAGTTGAAGCTGTCCATCTCGCGCGGCTTCGGCGCCAAAACGCTGGCGCTGGTGCTGCTTCTGTTCACGACCATCTTCCTCATCGACCAGTTCTCCGCCTGGCTGCGGCGCAAGCTGGTCGGCGAGCAGGCTTTCCTATTGGGAGCCGCCTGACATGGCTATGACTGCTGACGAAGTACGGGCGATAGAGGAACGCTTCCCGCAGGTGTTCCAGCGCCCGGCCTACAAGCGCTTCTGGCCGCTGTTCCTGGTTGCCGGCACCATTTTGTACCTCATCTACGCCATGTGGTTCTTCAGCCTGCCGCAGGTGCTGCGCGAGTCGCATTGGGAGCGCCTGCCGCTCTTCCTGTCGCAGTGGATCAGCTACGACCTGCAACCGGAATTCCGCCTCGACCAGCCGCAGATCACGCCGAAATATCCACGCTTCTCGGCCCTTGGCGAAAACCCCAATCCCGATTGGGTGATCAAGAATCCCGACGGCACTTTCACGGTTCAGATCGACGGCGACGCAAAATCCATCACCTTCGACAAGACCAGGGCGACGATTGCGGCCAATGGCGTGACCGTGCCGATATCGCTGACCGGCGGCAAGCCGGTGGTGACCGGTCCGGTACCCGATTGGGTGACCGTCCATGACGACGAAATCGTCGCCAAGATGGGCTTTGCCGGCGAGGTGCGCGTCACCGTCGACCGGGTCAAGGTGCGCAAGCGCTTCCTCGGCTGGGCCAATTTCGTCTTCGACACCCGCTCGCCCTTCTTCGGCAAATCGGCCGGCGAGGTGGTCTCGCTGATCGTCTCCGGGCCCGAGCTTCAGCCGGGCACATCGAACCTCGCCTTAGCCGCCAACAACATCTGGAACAATGCGCAGTGGCAGCATGGCGACGTCTGGACGAAGCTGTTGCAGACCATCGTCATGGCCTTCCTGGGCACATTGCTCGGCGGCATCGTCGCCTTCCCGCTCGCCTTCTTCGCCGCCCGCAACATCACGCCGAGCGGCCTGCTCAGCCAGGTGCTGAAACGCTTCTTCGATTTCATGCGCTCGGTCGACATGCTGATCTGGGCGCTGTTCTTCACCCGCGCCTTCGGCCCTGGACCGCTGGCCGGCAGTGCCGCGATCTTCTTCACCGAGATCGGCACGCTCGGCAAAACCTATTCCGAGGCGCTGGAGAACATCGACGACAAGCCACGCGAAGGCGTGCTTTCGACCGGCGCCAACGGCCTGCTGGTGCAGCGCTACGGCGTGCTGCCGGAAGTGGTGCCGATCTTCATCAGCCAGACGCTCTACCAGTGGGAATCGAATACCCGCGGCGCCACCATCATCGGCGCCGTCGGCGCCGGCGGCATCGGCCTGAAACTCTGGGAAGCGATGCGCACCAATTCGAACTGGGCCAACGTCTTCTACATGGTGCTGCTGACGCTGCTCGTCGTCTTCGTCTTCGACAACATCTCGAACTTCCTGCGCCGCCGGCTCAGCCGCACGCTGCACGATTACAACAGGCTGCAGGCTGCGCAGGGTTGATTGGCCCCCCGCGCCTTCGTCATCCACGGGCGGAGCAAGGAGCGAAGCGACGCGGCGCAGACCCGAGGATCCATTCCGTTACCTGAGCCGTGGAACACAGCGGTGCAGAATTCTGACTCGCCGCGGGGCATCGACGTCACGGAATGGATCCTCGGGTCTCCGCGTCCGCTTCGCTCCCGCTCCGCCCGTGGATGACGAAGGAAGGCGTCTAAGCCGCCTTCCTCCACCCATCCCTGATATGCCTGTACCCGTCCCGATAGACCGCCTCCGGGCTCTCGGCAAAATCGCGCCACACCTTGGTCGCCGCCGCCAGGTCCTTCAGCGAGCGGCCGAAGGATTCGATGGTCAGCCAGTCGTCATAGCCGCTCTTGCGGATAGCGGAAAAAGTTTCCTTCCAGGGGATGTTGCCGCGTCCCGGCACGCCGCGGTCATTCTCCGAAATATGGATATGCACGACATTGCGCCGGTTGCTTGTATAGGCGCCGATCGGGTCGGCCTCCTCGATATTGGCATGGAAAGTGTCGTACATCGCCTTGATATGCGGCCGGTCGATCGCGTCGATATGCTCCGACAGGTCGGCCATGGTGTTGACCAGATAACATTCGAAGCGGTTGAGCGCTTCGAGTCCGATGGTCACACCCTTCTTGCCGGCATGGTCGCCGATGGCGCGCTGCGAGGCGACCGAACGCTTCTTCTCGGCCGCCGTCGGGCCACTGCCGGAAAAGGAGCCGAGCGTCGAATGCAGCGGACCGCTCAGCCTGTCCGCGCCGAGGGCTGAGCTGCAGTCGATCGCCCATTTCATATAGTCGATGCCGGCCTTGCGCGTTGCTGCATCTGGCGAAATCAGGTTCATCGCCGGATCGCCCATGGCCGAGACCGCGGTGCGCTCAAGGCCGATACGGTCGAGCATTTCGCCGAGTTTCTTGTAGTCGTCAGGGGCTCCGGCGAAGACCGGGATCTCGACGCCGTCGAAACCGGTCGCCCTGATGTCCTTGAGCAGCGCCTCGTGCTTCTTCGAGACGCTGGTCGTCCACAAGAACATGCACATGCCGATTTTCATCGACACCCCTCCCCAGCTTGGCGGCCAACCGCTTGCGCTAGCGGGCCACACTCCCCCTCATCCGGCCGCTTCGCGTCCACCTTCTCCCCAAGGGGAGAAGAGACGAGCGCCAACGTCGGCGCCATCCTCTCCCCTTGGGGAGAGGTCGGATTGCCCCGAATTGCCCTTGCAATTCGGCTGGCAATCCGGGTGAGGGGGACTTCCCGCTCGCCGGCCGACGCGACCTACAATTTGGTCCACGCCCCATTCTTCTTCGACGACTTCACGCAGGCCTCGATGAAGGCCATGCCTTCGACACCGTCGGCGATCGTCGGGAAGACCACATCCTTGGCCGGCTTGCCGCCCTTCCTGCGCGCCGCGCGGATAGCCCGGGCCGCTTCCTGGTAGATGTTGGCAAAACCTTCGAGATAGCCCTCCGGATGGCCGGACGGCACGCGGCTGACGCGCGCCGCCACCGGCATCGCGCCGGCGCCGGCGCGCGTCAAAAGCTGCTTCGGCTGACCGAACGGCGTGTACCAGAGATAGTTCGGGTCGGCCTGCACCCATTCCAGCCCACCCTTGGAGCCGTAGACGCGCAGCTTCAGCCCGTTCTCGTGGCCGGGCGCCACCTGGCTTGCCCAGATCATGCCCTTGGCCGGATGCGCCTTGCCGACCGGCTTGAAGCGCAGCATGACATTGACATTGTCGTCGAGCTGGCGGCCCGGCACGAAGGCGTCGAGATCGGCCGACAGCGTATCCAGCTCCAACCCCGACACGAAGCGGGCAAGGTTATAGGCATGCGTGCCGATGTCGCCCAGCGCGCCGCCGGCGCCGGCCTGCTTGGGATCGGAGCGCCACGATGCCTGTTTCTGGCCGGTGGCGGCGAGATCCTCGGTCAGCCAGTCCTGCGGATATTCCGATTGCACGATGCGGATGTCGCCGAGCTGGCCCTTGGCCACCATCTCGCGCGCCTGCCGGATCATCGGATAGGCGGTGTAGTTGTGAGTGAGCACGAACACCTTGCCGGTCTTTTCGACGAGGGCGGCAAGCTTCTTGGCCTCCGCCAGCGAGGTCGCCAGCGGCTTGTCGCAGATGACATGGATGCCGGCCTCGAGGAAGGCCTTGGCTGCCGGCACATGCACGTTGTTGGGCGTGACGATCGCCACCGCCTCGATGCCGTCGGGCCGCTTGGCTTCTGCCTTTGCCATCTCGGCATAGGAGCCGTAGCTGCGCGCGGGATCGAGCCCGAGTTCCTCGGCCGAAGCCTTCGCCCGCGCCGGGTCCGACGACAGCGCGCCGGCCACCAGCACGAAGTCATTGTCCATGCGCGCCGCAATGCGATGCACCGCGCCGATGAAGGCGCCCTGCCCGCCACCGACCATGCCGTAGCGGATCGGGCCGCCTCCCGCTTCCGACTTCGATGCGCCGACCATTTTTATCCTCTCTTTTGCTCCTCACCTCCCCCTTGTGGGGAGGGTCGACGCGCAGCGTCGGGGTGGGGGTATAGGAGTCTGCTGCAACTTGTGATTCAACCCCACCCGAACCTCCTCAAGGAAGTTCGTAGGTCAAATCCCCATCATCGCGCGCAACAGCTTCTTGTCCGTTGTACCGGCGGCGAAGTCGTCGAAGGCCTTCTCCGTCACCCGGATGATGTGGTGCTGGATGAAAGGCGCGCCTTCGGCGGCGCCGTCCTCGGGATGTTTCAGGCAGCATTCCCACTCCAGCACCGCCCAGGAATCGTAATTGTACTGGGTGAGCTTGGAGAAGATGCCGCTGAAATCGACCTGTCCGTCGCCCAGTGAACGGAAACGGCCTGCCCGGTTCACCCAGCCCTGGTAGCCGGAATAGACGCCCTGCCGTCCGGTCGGGTTGAACTCGGCGTCCTTGACGTGGAACGCCTTGATCCGCTCGTGGTAGATATCGATGAACTCGAGATAGTCGAGCTGCTGCAGCAGGAAATGCGACGGATCGTAGTTGATGTTGCAGCGCCTGTGGCCGCCGACCGCGTCGAGGAACATCTCGAATGTCGCGCCGTCGAACACATCCTCGGAGGGGTGAATTTCGTAGCCGACGTCGACGCCATTGTCCTCATAGACATCGAGGATCGGCTTCCAGCGCTTGCCGAGTTCGCCAAAGGCTTCCTCGATCAGGCCGGCTGGCCGCTGCGGGAAGGGATAGAGGTAAGGGAAGGCCAGCGAGCCGGTGAACGACACCGAAGCGTTGAGCCCGAGATTGCGCGATGCCTTGGCGCCGAACTTCATCTGTTCGACAGCCCATTTCTGCCGCGCCTTGGGATCGTTGTGCACCGATGGCGGCGCGAAGCCATCCATCTGCGCGTCATAGGCGGGATGCACCGCCACCAGTTGCCCCTGCAGGTGCGTCGACAGCTCGGTGATCTCGACACCGGCGTCGGCACAGATGCCTTTCACCTCGTCGCAATAGGCCTTCGACGACGCCGCTTTCTTGAGATCGAACAGGCGTCCCTCCCAGGTCGGGATCTGCACGCCCTTGTAGCCGAGGCCGGCCGCCCATTTGGTTATCGAAGCCAGCGAATTGAACGGCGCCGCGTCGCCCGCGAACTGCGCCAGAAACAGGCCGGGGCCCTTCATTGTCGTCGGCATCGGCATCCTTCCTCTTTGTTTTCCCGACCAAAGCATAGCGCCGATTGGAGTGAGGGCCAGCCTGTTTGGTCAATCCTAGCGGCATCAAAATGCTATGCCATTCTGGTATTACCAAATCCCATAGTTCGGTCAAGCACCCGAAAACCTCGAAGAAGTGGGAAACTCGCGGTCAGGTGTCAGAAATTACCTTATAAAATCATAGTATTGACCACACAGCCAGGCCTCCCATATCCACTTCTTGCTGCGCACGAAAATTTGCTGTAGAGGTCATGAAAGGCCCAATTGGTCGAACCAGTTTCGAAGAAAATGCTGGCAACCCCTTGGGGAGGAAACGTGCGGCTGCCTCAACCGGAGGCATCGCGGGGTAAATGTGACAGGCGAATTCTGGGAAGGATAGAGCATGCATCTTTCGACGCACAATTGGATGCGGGCCGAGCCGCTGGAGGTGACGCTCAAGCGCATCAAGAAATTCGGCTATGAATCGATCGAGATCTCCGGCGAGCCCGAGCAGTACAAGACCAAGGAGACGCGTGCGCTCCTGAAGGAGCACGGCATCCGCTGCTGGGGTTCGGTGACGCTGATGCTCGGCGAACGCAACCTCGCCGCCAAGGACCAGGGCCAGCGCGAGCGCTCGGTCAAATACGTCAAGGACGTGCTCACCATGGTCAGCGAGCTCGATGGCGAGATCATCACGCTGGTGCCCGCGACCGTCGGCAAGGTTGTGCCGGACGGGACCGAGGCGGAGGAATGGGGCTGGGTGGTCGACGCCACGCGTGAGTGCTTTACCCATGCCAAGAAGGTCGGCGTCAGGATCGCCGTCGAGCCGCTCAACCGCTTCGAGACCTACCTCTTCAACCGCGGCGCCCAGGCGCTCGCTCTCGCCGATGCGGTGAGCCCAGACTGCGGCGTCTGCCTCGACGCCTATCACATCCACATGGAGGAATTTAACGTCTATGACGCGATCCGCCAGGTCGGAAAGCGCCTGTTCGACTTCCATGTTGCCGACAACAACCGCTTCGCCGCCGGCCTTGGCCAGATCGACTGGCCGAAGATCGTGCGCACGCTGAAGGACGTCGGCTATGACGGCGCGCTGACCAACGAGTTCGTCGCGCCCGTCGACCGCACGCCGGCCGCGCCCTATCCGGAGATGGTCGAGCGTAATCCGGTCGACATCTCGCCCGAGCAGCTCAAATTCATCCAGGACCACGGCTCCAGCGTGCTCACGGAGAAATTCTACACCGACCAGATGCGCATCACCGCCGAAACGCTGCTGCCGCTGATCAAGTAGGCCTCCGATCGAAGCTTACCCCTTCCGCCTGGCAGGCGGAGGAGCCGAAGGGAAAACATGCGCATCAAAAGCGTCCAGGCCTGGTGGGTTCGTATCCCGATCGAAGTCGCGAAGCAGCATCGCAGCGACTTCGGTCAGGTGACGACGTTCGACGCCGCCATTCTGCGCATCGAGACCGACGACGGCCTGGTCGGTTGGGGCGAAGGCAAGAACGCCGCCGGCAGCGCCGGCAGCTATGGCGCGCTCGTCCATATGCTCAACCACGAGATCGGCCCGCAGCTCATCGGCCGCGATCCCGCCGATATCGGCATCATCTGGGAAATGCTCTATAACGGCGTGCGGCATGAGACGGCGGCGCATGCCGGCCATGCCATGCCGCAGCTGGCGCGGCGCGGCATGAGCGTGGCGGCGATCAGCGCCATCGACATCGCGCTCTGGGACATTCTTGGCAAATCGCTTGGGCAGCCGGTGTGGCGGCTGCTCGGCGGCCGCAAGGTCGAGCGCATGCAGGCCTATGCCTCGGGCGGCTGGGCCTCCACTGGGGCCATTGGCGAGCAGTTGAAATCCTACATCGCCAAAGGCGGCTTCAAGGCGCTGAAAATGCGCGTCGGCGCCATGGACGGCGCCCCGCATGTTTCGGCCGCGCGCGTGCGTGCCGCAAGGCAGGCGATCGGGCCGGATGTCGAACTGATGGTCGACGCGCACGGCACCTATACCGTCGCCGAGGCCAAGCGCTTCATCAAACTCACCGCCGATCTCGACCTTGCCTGGTTCGAGGAACCGGTGATCGCCGACGACAAATCGGGCATGGCTGAAGTGCGCGCCTCAGGCTCGACGCCGATCGCGACAGGTGAAAGCGAGGCGACGCGCTACGCCTTCCGCGATCTGGCGGTGCTCAAATCGGCCGACATCTTCCAGCCGGATCCCGCCTTCTGCGGCGGCATCAGCGAGGCGATGAAGATCGGCACCATTGCCAGCGCCTTCAACCTGCGCTTCGCGCCGCATTTGTGGGCTGGCGCGCCTTGCTTCTTTGCCGGGCTGCATGTGTGTGCCGCCTCGCCCGCCAGCTTCATCATCGAATATTCGCTCGGCGCCAATCCGATGATCCACGACCTTGTCGAGGAGACTGTCGAAGCGAAGAACGGTATGATAGCGATCCCTGAAAAGCCTGGATTGGGTTTCACCATCTCCGAGCGATTCCTGGAGGCGCACGCGCAACGTATTTGACGATGAAAGAAAAGAACCTTCTCGCGGAACTTGCCGCCTATCTCTTCTCCAATTCGGACAAGGAGTCCGGCCGCACGCCGTCAGAGCGCGAGCTGGCGGAGCATTTCGGCGTCAGCCGCGGCCAGATCCGCGAGGCGCTGGCCATCCTCGAGGCCATGCGCATCGTCGAGCGGCGCGCCAAGTCCGGCATCTATATCGACACCAAGCAGGCGAGCGTCGAGGCGCTGGCCCTGTTCGCACGCGCCGGCCTGCCGCTCGATCCGGTGCAGATCTACGAAACCGTCGAGCTGCGCAAGATCCACGAGATCAAGGCGGCCGAGCTCGCCTGCTCGCGCGCTACGGAAGAGAATTTCGAGCGGCTGCGCGAGATCCTGAAAGCTTCCGAAGAGCGCATCGCCGCCGGCGAAGGTCTCGCCAAGGAGGACCGCGAGTTCCACCTCGAGATCGTGCGCGCGACCAAGAACAGCGTCTTTCACAACATCTGCAGCGTCTATTACCTGATGGGCGAGCAGCGCCTGCCGATCTATTTCAACGACCCCGAACGCAGCGTGCGCTCGCATGCCGAGCACATCCAGATCTACGAGGCGCTGCTGCGCCGCGACGGCAATCTCGCCCAGGCCTTGATGAATGCCCATTTGCAGGGCGCCGAGAGCTATTGGAAAGGGATCATCGAAGGCCGCGGAACGGAGCCGAAAGGCGCGGCGCTCGAAAAGGCCTGAGCATGTCGCCCAAAAGTGCGTAGCGGTTTTGGGAAAACGACATGCGCAAAAAACAAAGAGACTAAGCGCGCCGCCTGAACCCGTTCAGCGCGACGCGCTTGGGGGCATGTCGCCGCCAGGCGGCATCGCCTGGCGTCGCGGAAATGCGGCTAAGACAAACGGGGGCTCATGCGCAAGATTCTGTCCACGCATCCGCTGCACCCTCGCGCCACGGCCATGCTGGCCGGCGCCGGGCGGCTTGCAATCGCTTCCGCGCTCGATCCCAAAACGCTGACCGCTGAAGCCCGCGACGCCGACATCGTCATCGTGCGCGCGCCGCTGCCGCCGGAGCTGTTCGCAGGTGCTTCGAGCCTGCGCGCGGCGATCCGGCATGGTGCCGGACTGGACATGATCCCGGTCGAGGCCGCGACCGCCGCCGGCGTGCTGATCGCCAACGTGCCCGCGGTCAATGCCCGCTCGGTCGCCGAGCATGTGATGCTCACCGCGCTCGCGCTCTCGCGGCGCTTCCGCATGATGGACCGCGACCTGCGCGCCAAGGGTTGGCTTGCTGGGCGCGAGCATGCCAATTCGACCAGCGAGCTTGCCGGCAAGACGATCGGCATTGTCGGCCTCGGCGCGGTCGGTCAGGCCGTCGGCCATATCGCCGCCCATGGCTTCGACCTCAATGTCGTGGCGACGACCCGCAGCCTGCGCCCGGCGCCCGAGCGTGTCGGCTTCCTGTCGATCGACGCGCTGGTCGAGCAGAGCGACATCATCGTGCTCTGCTGCCCGCTGACAGAGGAAACGCGCGGCCTGATCAGCCGCGAGCGCATCGCCCGCATGAAGCCCAACGCGCTGCTGATCAATGTCTCGCGCGGTCCGGTGGTCGACGACGAGGCGCTGATAGATGCGTTGCGGAGGGGCCGCATCGGCGGCGCCGCCCTGGACGTCTTTTCCACGCAGCCGCTGCCGTCGAACCATCCCTATTTCGGCTTCGACAATGTCATCGTCACCCCGCATATGGCCGGCATCACCGAGGAATCGATGATGCGCATGGGCGTCGGTGCGGCGAGCGAGGCGTTGCTGGTGCTGGCCGGCAAGCTGCCGGTCAATCTGCGCAATGCGGAGGTGATCGAGCATTACCGGCGACGCTTTCCGGCCGACGATTAGTTCCTGGCGACCATCGCGACGGTGCAGACCTGAGATTCCGGCGGGACAGCGTTTCAGGATTTGCATCCTGATGGCCGCCGCGGTTAACGGCCAAGCAATGCCTCCACCGTGGCGGCAATCGCTAGCAAACGACGATCAAGCCCATGCCTGCCCACCACCATCAATCCGGTTGGCAGCTTCGTGCCGGGTATCGGCAACGAGATCGCGCAAAGGCCGAACTGATTGGCGACCTGCGTGTTGCGCAAGAGCAGCCCTTCCGTCTTCTCGCGCAGCGCTTCGTCGCCGGCCACGGCGGCAATCGACGGCGCGACCATCGGCACGGTCGGCAATGCCAGCACATCGACCGTCTCCAGCCGTTCCGCCATGGCGGCCACGAGCTCGCCACGACGGCGGATCGTGCGGATATAGGCCGAGGCGGGAACGGCCAGCGCGCGCGACAATGGCCCGGTGACATGGGGGTCGACCGGCACCGAGGCGCCACTCGCCAGCCAGTCGGCGTGCACTTCGGCACCTTCCATGGACGCGATCGTGCCGCGTTTGGTTGCGGCGCGCATCTCGCGGATGAGATCGTCGATCGACAAATCGGCAACACGGGCGCCGGCCTGCCCGATCCTGTCGATGCAGCGCTCGAAAGCTGCGGCGACCTCGGCTTGCGTCTCGCCGAACAGCATGCCGCGTGGAATGCCGATGCGCAGGCCGGCGAGCGGGACCGGCTGTAGGGCTGCCGGCTCTTCGCCCGCCATGATCGCATCGGCGATCGCGCAATCGGCGACGCTGCGGGCAAGCGGACCGATCGAATCCAGCGTCATCGACAGCGGGAAGGCCCCCGTCAAAGGCACCCGTCCCGCCGTCGGCTTGAAGCCGACGACACCGTTGAGCGAGGCCGGGATGCGCACCGAGCCGCCGGTGTCCGAACCGATCGAGATGTCGCTTGTGCCCTCGCCGACCGCAACGCCCGCTC
This sequence comes from Mesorhizobium australafricanum, assembly GCF_033977265.1. Lineage (NCBI taxonomy): Bacteria > Pseudomonadati > Pseudomonadota > Alphaproteobacteria > Hyphomicrobiales > Phyllobacteriaceae > Mesorhizobium > Mesorhizobium australafricanum. The sequence goes on from NZ_JAVIIT010000009.1 coordinate 127,418, forward strand.
CCGATGACGAGCCGCCCGGGATCAGGCTGGCATCGGCCGCATTGCCCGGCATGCCGTAATGCGGATTGTCGCCGATCGCGGTGAAGGCGAACTCGGTCATGTTGGTCTTGCCGAGGATGACGGCGCCCGCCTGGCGCAGCCTCTGCACGATTATTGCATCCCGCGTCGCCGATGCGCCGCCGGCGTGGATCAGCGACCCGGCCGCCGTCGGCTCGCCGGCGACGTCGAACAGATCCTTGATCGAGACGATGCGCCCGTCGAGCGGCCCCAGGCTCACACCGGCTTTCCGGCGAGCATCGGACGCGTCGGCGGCGCCCCGCGCGGCCTCGGTATAAAGCTTGCTGTAGACCTTCTCGTCGGCGGCGCGATTGGCAAGACGTGACAGGATGATTTCGAGACGGTCGCGGATGGATTGCATGTCGATGTCGGACTCCGCAAGGATGCAACGTCTTTAAAGCAATTCCAGGAAAGGTGTGGAGCGGTTTTCCGTCCGGAATTGCGCAGAAACAAGGACTTTGGACTGGCAAAGCCAGCGCAAGACATAAACCGGCAAGCGTGCCTTTGCACCCTGCCAGCGATAGGAAGATACTGATGCTGTACAAAGGCAGCTGCCACTGCGGCAAGGTGGCCTTCGAGGTCCAGGGCGAGCCCGGCATGGCCGTGCGCTGCAACTGCTCGATCTGCAGGCGCAAGGGCGCGCTGCTGTGGGCCGTGCCGCATGAGAAGCTCAATCTGGTCGCCTGGGGCGACGACCTCGGCCGCTACACCTTCGGCAAAGGCTCGATCGCGCATCGCTTCTGCCGGACCTGCGGCATGCATCCGTTTGCGGAAGATGTCGGCCAGGTCAATGAACGGTCCGCCTATATCAACATCAACTGCCTCGACGGCGTCGACCTCACGACCATCGAAGTCTTCGAGTTCGATGGTCGCTCCGCATGAAACCGCAGACGGCAAGTCGTGTCGGCCATCATGACGGCATCGGCCCAGCGCCCCTGAGAGCCGCCGGGCCGATGCTTGAAAGGGCGACCAGATTTGCCTACTCAGCCTGCCTCGGTCCCATCAGGAAAGCCACCAGCGCCGCGAGCAAGGTCGCCACGCCGCTATAGGCGAAGGCGGTGGCGACACCGGCATGATCGACCAGGAGGCCACCGACGATGGCGCCGAGCGCGATCGCCACCTGGAAGGTCGCGACCATCAGGCCGCCGGCGCTCTCGGCCTGATCGGGCGCGGCCCGCACCAACCAGGTCTGCAGGCCGACCGGCACGGCGCCGAAGGCAAAGCCCCAGGCGGTGACGGCGACTGCCGCGGTTATCGGTGAGGCGCCAAGCACAAGCAGAGCCACCGCCGACAAGGCGATCAGCAGCGGCGCCAGGCCGACGGCCATCTTGAGATTGCGCTCGGCCAGGAACGCGCCGGCGAAATTGCCGAAGAAGCCGCCAATGCCATAGGCGAGCAGCACCAGGGAGATGGTCTCGATCGGCATCGCCGGGACCGTCTCCAGGAACGGCCGCACATAGGTGAAGCCGGCAAACTGTCCGGACGCGACCAGCAGCACGACCAGCAGGGCGATGCGGATCATCGGCCGCTTCAGCACCGCAAGCAGGGTGCGGAAGCTTGCAACGGTTGTGGGCGGCAGGCTGGGAAGCGTGGCGAGCTGCACCAGCAGCGCCAGCGCGCCGACGACCGCCGCGATCATGAAGGCGGTGCGCCAGCCCCAGATATCGCCGACATAGGCGCCGACGGGCGCCGCGGTGACGGTGGCGACCGAGACGCCGGTCAGGATGATCGACATGGCGCGCGGCATCAGCCGCATCGGCACAAGCCGCAGCGCCATGGCGGCCGACATCGACCAGAAGCCGCCAAGCGCCACGCCCAGAACGACGCGGGCGAGAAGCAGCATTGTGAGCGAGGACGCGAAGGCGGCGAGCAGGTTGGAGACGATCAGGAGCACGGAGAGGATCCACATCACCAGCCGGCGGTCGAGCCGCTTGGTGATGATCGCCATGGTCGGCGCCGCAATCGCGCCGACAACCGCCGTCGCCGTCACCGCCTGGCCGGCCGCGCCCTCGCTGACGCCGAGGTCCTGCGCCAGCCGCGTCAGAAGGCTGGCAGGCAGGAATTCGGCGGTGACCAGGCCGAAAACGCCGAGCGCCAGCGAGACCACCGCGCCCCACGCCGGCTCACTTCGTTCCTCCGGTTCGGTTCTGTCGAGAACGGCGGCGTCGATGGCGCCCGTTGCGGGTTCGGTCATGGCAAATTCTCCGATCTGTCTATGGCGCCACCTAGGGGATGACCAGCTCGGGCTCCGCCCGTTACATGCCTGGCGGGCGGCTCGGCCGGTTCGATCTGGTTGCGGCGCAACATTTAGCTGCAATGCAACATAGGGAGTGACGGACTGGAGTTTCCATGCTAGAAACGCCGAAATGAATTACAATTCGTCCAAAACCGTTCTGCAGGCTTCTGGCGACCCGCTCACCGATATGCTGCGCGGCTTGCGCCTCGACGGCGTCGATTACGGCCGCTGCGTGCTGGGGGAACCCTGGGCCGTTTCTTTTCCCGCGCAGAAGGCGGCACGGTTCCATTTCATCGGACAGCAGGGTTGCTGGCTGTTTACGCCGGCGAAGGAATGGACCCAACTCTCCGTTGGCGACGCGCTGCTGATCCCGCGCGGCGACGAGCATGTGCTGGCGAGCGCGCCCGGCGTGCCGCCCGTGCCGATCGGCCGCTACACCATCGAGCCTGTGTGCGAGAACATCTACGACGTCTCCAATGGCTGCGACGGCTGCAAGACCCTGCTGTTTTGCGGCTCGATGCATTTCAACCTCGACGGCTCGCATCCACTGCTGGAGATGATGCCGGACCTGATGCAGGCGCATAAGCTCATGGCGAATGCGCCCGGCATCCAGCATCTGCTCGACGCGATGGCCGGCGAGGTGACGATGGACCGTGTCGGCTCCGGCGGCATCCTCGCCCGCCTGGCCGACGTGCTCGCCGCCACCATCATCCGCTCCTGGGTGGAAAATGGCTGCGGTGACGCCACTGGATGGATCGCCGCCGTGCGCAACCCGGATGTCGGCAAGGTGCTCGCCGCCATCCACCTGCAGCCGGAGCGCGACTGGACGGTCGAGGCGCTGGCCAGAATGATGGGCGCCTCGCGCTCCGCCTTTGCGCAGCGCTTCGCCAGCGTGGTCGGCGAGACGCCGGCTAAATATGTGCTGCGCGTGCGCATGCACCAGGCGCGGCAATGGCTTACCCGCGACGGCATGCGGGTTTCGGTGGCGGCATCGAGATTGGGCTACGATTCGGAAGCCTCCTTCAGCCGCGCCTTCAAGCGGGTGATGAGCGTGGCGCCGAGCCATTTCCGCAACGCCGCTGGCGCCGAGGAGCAATCCTGACATCCAGCGGGCAGCCGCTGCCCGCTGGATGAATTGCCAAATCTTTTGGACGACGCGCCATTCCCCGCCAACTGCGGCCGCCTAAGCTGGCTGGCGGAGGAAACCGCTATGTCCAATCATCTCGCATCGCTTGCGCTTGCCGCGGCCGCCATGTTGCCGGGCCGGGCCTTCGCGCTCGAAGACAGTTACCTGCCCGCCGACAAGATCCCTTACGCCGTCGAAGCCCCGGGCCAGCCGCAGCGCCTTGGTCCGCTATGGGGCGAACGGGCAAAAGGGCCTGCCGGCACGCTGCTGAAAGTTCCGGGCAACTGGCGCGCGCCCGTGCATGCCCACACCGCCGATTACCGCGCCGTGGTCATCAAGGGTCTCTGGGCACACTGGCAGATGCAGGGCGGCGAAGCGACCAAGACCGAGTTGCCGCCAGGTTCCTACTGGACGCAGAAGGCCGACGAAATGCATGACGATGCCTGCTTGTCGGACACCGAATGCGTGATCCTTCTGATCAACGACACGCCCTACGAGACTTACCTGCCGAAATAGGTGCAGGCCGACAGCAAACAACCGGCACGCCGGACGCTACGCTATCCGGCGTGCCGCAGGCTCACCCCGCTGCCCTTGTCGAACATCACCACCTTGTCCGGGTTCCAGGCAAAGCGCACCGGCTGTTCGATCGCGACATCGGTCCTGGCCGGCACGGTGGCCCGCAGCATCGTGTCGCCGACCCTGAGCGTCAGGATCTTTTCCACGCCGTGATTCTCGACATCGTGGACGCGCGCTTCGACCGGCGCGCCGCTCTCCAGGTAGACATCCTCCGGACGGATGCCGAAGACGAGCGGCCGACCGTCGGTCGCGCCGCCCGCCTTGGCTCCCCCTGAGAGCGGCAGTTCGAAATTCATCGGCGCCATCACCGCGCGGTCATCGACCAGCTTGCCGTCGATGAGGTTCATCGGCGGCGAACCGACGAAGCTCGCGACATAGGTGTCACGCGGATTGTTGTAGATCTCATGCGGCGTGCCCGTCTGGATGATGCGGCCGTGGTTGAGCACGCCGACCTTGTCGCCCATCGACATGGCCTCGATCTGGTCATGCGTGACGAACAGGAATGTGGCGCCGAGTTGCATCTGCAGGTTCTTCAGCTCCGTGCGCAGCGCCTCGCGCAGCTTGGCGTCGAGCGCCGAAAGCGGCTCGTCCATCAGGAACACGCGCGGCTTGCGCACGATGGCGCGGCCGATCGAGACGCGCTGCATCTCGCCGCCGGAAAGCCGGTCGGTCTTGCGGTCGAGCAGATGTTCGATCCTGAGCGTACGGGCGGCGCGCGCGACACGGTCCTTGATCTCGGCATCCGGCAGCCGGCGGATCTTCGGCTTCAGCGGAAATTCGAGATTCTGCCGCACCGTGTAGCGCGGATAGAGCGAATATTGCTGCAGCACCAGCGCCACGTCGCGTTCGGCCGCGCCCCAGTCGGCGACGTCGACGCCGTCGATGAAGACCTGGCCCTCGGTCGGCTTCTCGAGGCCTGCAATCAAACGCAACGCCGTCGTCTTGCCGGCTCCGGTCTCGCCGAGCAGCACGAAGAACTCGCCGTCGGCAATGTCGAGGTTGAGGCCGGTCAACGCGGTGTGGCCGCCGAACTTCTTGGTGATGTTCTTCAGTTCGATATGGGCCATTACAGCCTTACTCCGAGTGACTTGCCGCTTGCCGTGTCGAAGAAATGCGCCTGCTCCGGATCGATGCGGACATGCACCTTCTCGCCGGGACCAGAAACATAGCCAGCCTTGGTGCGCGCGCGCAGCATCTTGGAGCCGACCTTGAGATCGACGATGTCGAACGATCCCAGCGGCTCGATGATGTTCGCCTCGACCGGCATGTAGCCGGGCGCCGCATCGTGCCGGACGAGCACGCCCTCCGGGCGGATGCCGAGCGTCAAGCCACCGTTGGAATGCCCGTTGAGCTTGGACAGGAGCTGGCGCGGAAACTCGAAGCCCGCTTGCGCGTCGCCGACCGTGACAGTCGCGGCGCCGGCCTGATCCGCGACGCTGGCCTCGGCGATGTTCATCACCGGGCTGCCGACGAATTGCGCCACGAACAGGTTCGCCGGGTGCGAATAGACATCGTCCGGCGTGCCGACCTGCTGGATGAAACCCTCATGCATGATGACGATGCGGTCGGCCAGGCTCATCGCCTCGATCTGGTCGTGGGTGACGTAGATCGTGGTCGAGCCCTGTTTGACGTGCAGGCGTTTGATCTCGGCGCGCATTTCCTCGCGCAGCTTGGCGTCCAGCGCGCCGATCGGCTCGTCCATCAGCATCGCCTTCGGGCGCCGCACCAGCGCGCGGCCGATCGCCACGCGCTGCATGTCGCCGCCCGAGAGCGCAGAAGGTCTCTTGTCGAGCAGGTCGGTGATGCGCAGAACCCGGGCGACCTCGCGCACAGACTTGTCGACTTCGGCGCTGCTCATGCGCGTGGCGCGCAGCGGAAAGGCGACGTTCTCGAACACCGTCATATGCGGATAGAGCGAGAAGGACTGGAACACCATGGCGATATCGCGGTCGGCGGCCTTGAGGTGCTGCACCGCCTTGCCGTCGATCAGGATGTCGCCCTTGTCGATCGTCTCCAGCCCCGCTATCGCGCGCAGCGTCGTGGTCTTGCCACAGCCCGACTGTCCGAGCAGCACGATGAACTCGTTGTCGGCGATGGCGAGGTTCAGATTGTGAATGACCTGAACGGCACCGAAGAATTTCTCGATGCCGCGAAGTTCGATCTGCGTCACTGCCGGGCTCCCTCATGCATCGCGGCGCCGGTTTCCTCGCCGCGCTCCGGCGCAATCTTCGATGTGATGTTGAAGCCGATCAGTCCGGCCAGGATGATCGTCACGCCGTAGGAATGCAGGGTGAGGCTCCATGGCTGGCAGAGCGCAACGATGCCCAGCACCATGAGGATCTGCGATGCCGGCAAAAGGTATTTCTCGTTGACGGCGCGAAAGCTCATTTGCGGATCGCTCCGAACGTGACGCCGCGAAGCAGGTGGTTGCGCAGCAGGAAAGTGAAGATCGCGACCGGCAGCAGGAACAGGAAGGTACCCGCCGCGATCGTTGTCCAGTCCGGCAGGCCGGAGCCTATCTGTGAAGGAATGAAGGGCGGCGCCGTCTGGGCGCGCCGGTTGGTCATGATCAGCGCGAAGGCATATTCGTTCCAGGCAGTGATGAAGCAGAACACAGCGGTGGCGGCAATGCCGGTCGCCGCTTCCGGCAGCACGATCTTGAAGAAGGCCTGCATGCGGGTGTAGCCGTCGACGAGCGCAGCCTCCTCATACTCCTTCGGGATCTCGTCCATGAAGCCCTTCATCAGCCAGACCGAGAAGGACAGGTTGAAGGCGACGTAGAGGATGATCAGGCCGATATGCGAATCGTTGAGGCCGACCACCCGGTACATCAGGAACATCGGGATGGCGACCACCACAGGCGGCAGCATGCGTGTCGACAGGATGAAGAAGAGAAGATCGGCCTCGCCGGCGATCTTGAAGCGCGAGAAGCCGTAGGCGGTGAAGGTTCCCATGCCCACCGCGAGCACGGTGCTGATGACCGCCACGATCAGGCTGTTCATGAACCGGTCGGGATATTGCGAAAGCTGCACGTCCTTGCCGACCTTCAACACCCGTTCGCCGCCGTCATAGATGCGTTTTTCCCACCAGGGCGCGGCCTCATAGACTTGCGGGTCGACGGGTTTCTGCATCTGCACGCGCTTGGTGAAAAGCCGGATGAACGGCGTCACCTCCGGCTCGAACAGCACGGTGGGCGGCACGCTGACGGCGAGCTCCTTCGGCTTGAACGCCGTCGACGCGATCCAGTAGATCGGCGCCAGGAAGATCAGCGTCGCGATCAGCACCGCGGCGATGGCGATGCGGTTGAAAGCGACCTCGGAGGAAGTGCGGACGGCGGCCATCTGTCAGCGCTCCTTCACCTTGTTGAGATACTTCACGTAGAGGTTGGTGATGGCCAGCACCATGATCAGCACGATGTAGGCGAGCGCGCAGGACTTGCCCGTATCCCATTGCTGGAAGGCCTGCTTGTAGAGCCGGATCGCGATCAGCTCGGCGGTCGGCTGGGTCGTCATCGTGTAGGCGATGTCGAAGGTCTTGAAGGCTTCCATGGTGCGGAAGATCAGCGCGATCAAAAGGATCGGCGAGACCAGCGGCAAGGTGATGCGGGTGAAGGTGTACCACCACCCGGCGCGGTCGATCGCGGCGGCCTCGTAGAGATGCTGCGGCACGGCCGAGAGACCGGCGAGCGACAGCAGCATGACGAAGGGCGACCACATCCATATGTCGGTGATCGCGACCGCGTAGAGCGCACTGTCTGGGTTGGAAAGCCAGGCGAAGTCGCCAAGGCCGAAGACGTAGTTGATCGGGCCCCAGGACGGGCTGTAGAGCAGCTGCCAGAACAGGCCGACGACCGCCGCCGACATCATCATCGGCAACAGCAAGAGCGTGGTGATCAGGCCCTTCATCGGAAAGCTGCGGTTGAGCAGAAGCGCAAGGCCGAAGCCGACGATCATCTGTCCAGCCACCGAAACGATCACGTATTTCGCCGTGATGACGAAGTTCGACCAGATGTGGTCGTCGCTGAGCAGCTCGCGATAATTCTGCAAGCCGACGAACTGCCAGGGCTCTGTGCGGTTCGCGGCGAAGTTGGTGAAGGAATAACCGAGCGAATAGATCAGCGGAAAAATGTTGAAGACGATCAGAAAGACCAGCGTCGGGATGATGAACAGGTTGCGGATGGTCAGATCGGACCAGCCGCGAGCGGCGGCCCTGGACGCAGGATCAAGATGGGTGAGGGCTACCGAAGCCAAACGGTTGTCTCCTGAAAACAGGAATGCCGGAGGGGAAACCCTCCTCCGGCATTCTGCCTGTGGTGCTTACTTGTAGCGGTTGTACTTGGTGAACGTCGCCTTCCAGTCGGCGGCGGTCTTATCGAGCGCCTCCTGGGCGCTGCCCTTGCCGCCGACCACGAACGGATAGATGTTCTGGTTCAGCTGATCGAGCACTTCGGCGTATTCGGGCGTTGCCCAGAAGTCCTTGACCATGAACATCGTGTCGTAGAACGCCTTGTTGTACGGCGTTGCGTTCTGGAAGGCTTCCGACTTCAGCACGGCCTGGCTGCAGGTATAGCCGCCGAGCTCGGCCCACTTCTTTTGGGTCTCGTCCTTGATGAACCACTCGAGGAACTTCATCGCCTCGTCCTTGTTCTTCGAGTACGAGATGACCGAGATGCCCTGGCCGCCGAGAGCGGCGAAGCGCTTGCCGTCCGGACCGGCCGGGTTGGCGAAGAAGCCGGTGACGTCGGCATAGGGGTTGGAGGCCTTGTTCACCAGCGGCGGGAAGAAGGCGAAGAAGTTCATGCTCATCGCGGCGAGACCGCCGGTGATCGCCTGGTTGTCCTCCACGAAGAAGGTCTTGCCCCAGCCGGGAGGCGTGAACTTGTAGAGTTCCTTGTACATGTCGAGGCCGGCTACGGCCTCCTTGGAATTGATGACGCCATCGACCTTGTAGGTTGCGTAGTCGCCGAGATCGCCGCCATAGCTGAAGATGGCGCTTTCGACGCCCATCGCCATCGCGTCGTAGGAGTTGTCGGTGTAGATGGCGACACCGTAGCGCTTCTGGTCCGGACGGTGGAAGAACTCGGCGATGTCGCGCAGCTGCGCGTAGGTCTTCGGAATGTCGAGGTCGTAGTTGTATTTCGCCTTGAATGCTTCCTTCTCCTTCGGGTCCTCGAACCAGTCCTTGCGGTAGGACCAGCCGATCGCATCACCCTCCAGCGGGATCGCCCAGTACTTGCCGGACCCGCCAGGGTATTCGGCATAGTATTTGATGGTCGCGGGCGCCATCACGTCATTGAGCTTGTGCTGGTTGAAGAAGTCGGTGAGGTCGACATAGTGACCCTGCGTCGAACCGGCGCCGAGCCATTGCGAGTCGCCGACGACCAGGTCATAGGCATCGCCATGCGCGTTGAATTCGGTGAAGGCCTTGGTCTGGAAGTCCGGCCAAGGCGTGGTCTGAACCGTGACCTTCACGCCGGTTTCGGCCGTGTAGTCGTTGACGAGTTCCTGCAGATAGTTCGCCGGATCCCATTCCGCCCAGAAGATGGTGAGTTCCTTGTCCTGCGCGCGGACGGATGTTCCGCAGGCAAGCGCCAGCCCGATACCAGCGATCACGCTGGTCACTATCTTGCGCATAGTTTTCCTCCCTTGTGCGCATTCTACCGTATCATGCGAGCCGGCGGCGAAGCCGGCCCTGGTAGTTCCTCCTGTGATGGCACCTCTCCGGTTCCAGGCCTCCTCGCCCTGCCGGAAATGGATCGCAGCCTTCACTCTTGATCCGCTTTATCAGTCTTGATCTGGTATTACCAATTCCAGCGTGGCGTCAAGCGCTTTCTTGAGGCGCCAGCGATAGTTAGACAAGCCGAACATTGCGATATCTGTCTGTTTTGCCTCGTTTTTCCTACTCCTTGATATGTATACCCATTGCCATGGGTGGCTCACCGCATCTAATATTCAAAACTGCTTGCGCAATCTGGTCGAACCAGATTTAGGCGGTTGCCGCCTTCGACGTCGCCGACATTCCTGCTGATTTAGCCTCCGATTCCGCCATTGCGGCGCGCACCAGCGCGCCCGCCGCCCATTGCGCCACGGACATCATCTCGGCGCTGTCCAGCCCCCATATGTCCTTCAGCACGGTGACCACCTCGACGCCGAACATCAGCGACAGCGCCTGGGCCAGGCGCCTGAACTGGCGCGGCTTCAAGCGGCCCTTGAGCGGCGCGATCGCATCCTTCAGCAAGTCGACGCGATGGCCGCGAGTAAAGGCCGGCTCGGATCCGAGCGTGCCCGCCTGGCGCCGCGCCCATTGGTCGAGGGAGAGTTTCAGCGCCGCCTTGAACGTCGCTTCGAAGGCCTCGATGCGCGGCATGGCGGTGGCGAACAGATCCGCCACGCGACGCTCGGCATCGTTGGATGCGGACTTCCAGGTGAGGATCGGGCCGAGCCCTTCATCGACCACAGCCTGCACCAGCGCCGCCTGGCTGGGGAAATAGCGGTAGGCGGTCGCGCGCGACACCCCAGCCGCCTCGGCGACCTCGCTGACCGAAGGGGTCATGCCGGACTGCATCAGCCTTGTCGCCGTTTCCAGCATCAGTCGCATGGTGCGGGCGCGCGGCCCCTTCTCGATGACCGGCGCCTGGACGGCATCATCGTTGGCGGCGGCTTGTTGACGTGAGACATCCATATCAATACGATACGCGCGTCTCAAAAATTTGCAATGGCGCATTGCCGGGCAATAATGGGGTCCCCACCAGCGACGAGGCTTTTGCCGAGGAGCTTAAGGGTGGGGCAAAAAGGCGGGCGGCAATGCCGAACATGCCGGGTGACGGGGAACCGCCGATGAAGCGCATCTATGTGGTCGGCACCGCCGACACCAAGGGTGAGGAACTCGCCTTCCTGGCCGATGCCGTCGCCGCGGCCGGCGGCGTGGTGGCTCGCGTCGACATCGGCACGCGCGGCGCGACTGTCCCGGTCGATATCCCCGCAGGCGAGGTCGCCGAACACCATGCGAACGGAGCCGGCGCCGTTCTCGGCATCGATGATCGCGGCACCGCCGTTGCCGGAATGGGCGCCGCCTTCGCCAATTTCATCCAGTCGCGTGACGACATCGCCGGCGTGATCGGCATCGGCGGCGGCGGCGGCACCTCGATTATTACCGCCGGCATGCGCGCGCTGCCGCTCGGCCTGCCGAAGATCATGGTCTCTACCCTCGCATCGGGCGATACCGCGCCTTACGTCGACGTCTCCGACATCATCATGATGCCGTCGGTGACCGACATGGCGGGACTGAACAGGCTCTCCCGCACGGTGCTGCACAATGCCGCCCAGGCGATCGCGGGCATGGCGGCGACGCCCGCATCGGCCACTGCCGGCAAGCCGGCGCTCGGGCTGACCATGTTCGGCGTCACCACGCCCTGCGTGACGGCGATCGTCGGCCAATTGCGCGCCGACTATGACTGCATGGTGTTCCACGCCACCGGCACCGGCGGACGCTCGATGGAGAAGCTCGCCGATTCAGGCCTGCTTGCCGGCGTCCTCGACATCACCACCACCGAGGTCTGCGATTTGCTGTTCGGCGGCGTGCTGCCCGCGACCGAGGATCGTTTCGGCGCCATCGCACGCACGAAGCTGCCTTACGTCGGCTCGGTCGGCGCGCTCGATATGGTGAACTTCTGGGCGCCGCCGACGATCCCGGAGCGCTATCGCGGCCGTCTCTTCTACGAGCACAATCCCAACGTCACGCTGATGCGCACCACGGCCGACGAATGCCGCCGGATCGGCGAATGGATCGGCGGTCGTCTCGCCCGATGCGACGGCCCGGTCCGCTTCCTGATCCCGGAAAAGGGCGTCTCGGCGCTCGATACCGAGGGTGGCGCCTTCTTCGACGCGGAGGCTGATCGAGTGCTTTTCGACGCGATCGAGCGCACCATCAAGCCGACGAAGAACCGCACGGTGACGCGCCTGCCGCTGCACATCAACGACCCCGCATTCGCCACGGCCGCGGCCGAGGCGTTCCTCGACATCGCCGAGAAGTGAGACAGGCAAGCATGGCCGCAATATCGCGCAAGGAAATCCTCGAAAAATTCCGCAAGATGATCGCTGACGGCGTGCCGATCGTCGGCGGCGGCGCCGGCACCGGCCTGTCGGCCAAGGCCGAGGAAGCCGGCGGCATCGACCTGATCATCATCTACAATTCCGGCCGCTACCGCATGGCCGGACGCGGTTCGGCCGCCGGCCTGCTCGCCTATGGCAACGCCAACGAGATCGTCAAGGAAATGGCCTATGAGGTGCTGCCGGTGGTGAAGAAGACGCCGGTGCTGGCCGGCGTCAACGGCACCGATCCGTTCGTCATCATGCCGCTGCTGCTGGCCGAGCTGAAGACGATGGGCTTTTCCGGCGTGCAGAATTTTCCGACCGTCGGCCTGTTCGACGGCACCATGCGCCAGAGCTTCGAGGAGACCGGGATGGGCTTCGGTCTCGAGGTCGACATGATCGCCGAGGCGCACAAGCTCGACCTTCTGACCACGCCCTACGTTTTCAATCCGGACGAGGCGCGCGCCATGACGAACGCCGGCGCCGACATCGTCGTCGCCCATATGGGCGTCACGACAGGCGGCTCGATCGGCGCCACCTCGGCGAAAACGCTCGACGCCTGCGTGGCGGAGATCGACGCCATTGCCGATGCCGCGCGCTCGGTGCGCAAGGACGTCATCCTGCTTTGCCATGGTGGACCGATCTCGATGCCCGACGACGCGCGCTACATTCTGGAGCGTTGCGAGGGCTTGCACGGCTTCTATGGCGCGAGTTCGATGGAGCGGATGCCGGCCGAAGCGGCGATTACCAGGCAGACGGCGGATTTCAAGGCGGTCGCGCTTCACAACCAGACAACGCCGAAGAAAAAGAAGGGATGAGAGATGGCCGACAGGAGCAAGGTTTTCGTCTATCCGAAGGACGTCAGCGCCTTCGGCTTCGACTGGGGCAGGCTGTCGCTGACCGTCGCGCCGGAAGTGAACGGCTCGGAGCGGTTTTCCGGCGGCGTCGTCGACCTGCCGCCCGGCAAGGGTCACACCCGCCACAATCATCCCGGAGCCGAAGAGATCATCTTCGTCATCTCCGGCAATGGCGAGCAGATGGTCGAGGACGAGAAGGGCAATCCGGTGGTCGCGAAAGTCGGTCCCGGCTGCACCATCTACGTGCCCGAAAGCCGCTTCCATTCGACGCTCAACACCGGTGACCAGCCGATGCAGCTTTTCGTGGTCTACTCGCCGGCAGGACCCGAGCTTGCGCTGCGCGACCTGCCGGATTTCAGGTTGCTGCCAGTGGGCAAGTGATCTTCAGCGTTGCTGCCCCCTCATCCGGCCGCTTCGCGGCCACCTTCTCCCCGAGGGGAGAAGAGACGAGCGCCAGCCCTGACGCCCTCCTCTCCCCACGGGGAGAGGTCGGATTGCCCCGAATTGCCCTTGCAATTCGGTTGGCAATCCGGGTGAGGGGGAGCGCCGCCGCGCTAAGCCGCCCCACCCCTGTTCCACCCCCTGCCCCGGTCGCCGAACATCACATAGCCGGCGTCGGTCACCGCGACGGTGTCTTCCAGCTTGATGAAGCCGCGTGTCGGGTGAAGCATGGTCGTCTCGACCGAAAGCACCATGTTCTTTTCCAGCGGCCTTGCCGCATAGGTACCCTCATACGCGACCGGATGATTGGTCATCAGGAACGGCGCCTCATGCGTGATCAGCCCCATGCCGTGCGCGAAGAAATCCGTATAGGCCGCGACCTTCGAGGCCTTTAGAACGCTCTCCGCATGCGCGATCATGTCGCCACCCGGCGTGCCGGCCTTGACGTTGGAGAAGGCCGCCTGCTGCACGGTTTCGACTTCGGCCAGAAGATCCTCCAGCTCGGCATCCGGCTCGCCAAGCACGCCCATACGGCAAAGGTCGCCGATATAGCCGTGATAATTGCCGCCGGAATCGATCGACATCACCTCGCCCTTCTTCCACGCCTGGCTTGAAGCGGCGCGGTTGTGGCTGGAACCCAGCGTCAGCAGGCAATATTCGAAATGCGCGCCGCGATTGGTCTCCTCGCGCCTGAGCCGCTCGATTATGTCGGTCTTGCTCGTGCCTTCCCGCGCCCAGGCAATCGTCGCCAGCATGGAATCGGTGATGAGTTCGGAGGCGATGCGCAGCTGTTCCAGCTCGGCCTCCGTCTTGATGGCGCGCATGCGCTCCAGCATGTCGGTCGCGTCGACCAGCTTGGCATCCGGCAGCGCTTTGCGGATCAGCATATAGGCGTCCGACGGCAGGAAGCCGGGTTCAATGCCGATGCGGGCAGCGCCCTTGCCGATCTTACGCAGATGCTCCACCGCAAGATTGGCGGCATCGAGCGTGCCCCAGCAGGCGGCATGCAGCGTCGGCGTCCAGAACGGATGGTTCTGGTGCTCGCCGCCTTCCATCTTGTTGCCGATATAGGCGGCATGTTCCGGCCCGCCCTTCTCGTAAAGGACAATCGGCAGGTAGCGGCTGTGGCCGATCGCATCCATCGCAGCAAAGAAGATGAACTTGTAGCCGCCGAGCAGATACTGCGTGTTGTGCTTTGAGGTGGCGAAAAGCACGTCGATGCCGGCCTCTTCCATCAGCCGGTCCACCCGCGCCTGGTCGAACGGTACGCTGCTGACCTCGGTTTTGCCCGGAGCGATGTTCATCTGCCTCTCCCTGTTTTTCATCGGCCGCGAGGGCGCCGAACGTCATGATCTACGGCTGTCAGCCAAATCTGCATCATTTCGGCCGCTCTGGTCTAGCCAGAACTGATCACTTTCGCTTCAAAGGCACTCGGCCATCTCAATCTTGGTTCAGCTTTGTCATTATCTGGTCCTACCAGATAATGATAGTATGCCTCTTTCGGCTAGCTGGTCCAGCGGACGGAAATTTCAAAGCCAAGCCATGATGCGCCAAATCCGTCTCTGGCGAAACCTCTGACGAAGGCCATAATCACCGGTTGCCGCGCCTGCCACGGCGCGAAGAGGGGAGTTGAACGATGTCCGAATTGACGATTTCACGCCGCCGCCTGCTGACCGGCTCGGCGTTGCTTCTGGCCTCGACCGCGCTGCCGACCATCGGTTTCGCGCAGACGCCGAAGAAGGGCGGCCGGCTGATCGTCGCCGCCGATTCCGAGCCGCGCAACCTCAACCCCGCGATCGTCGCCTCCAACGGTGTCTTCTTCATCTCGAGCAAAATCGTCGAGACGCTGGCCGAGGCCTCCTTCGGCGGCAAGGACGGGCTTGAGCCGCGCCTGGCGCTTTCCTGGGAAGGTGCGGCCGACGGGCTGTCGGTGACCTTCAAATTGCGCGACGGCGTCAAATGGCATGACGGCAAGCCCTTCACCTCGGCCGACGTCGCCTTCTCGGCGCTGCAGGTCTGGAAGCCGCTGCAGAATCTCGGCCGCACCGTGTTCAAGGATCTTCAGGCCGTCGACACGCCGGACCAGCTGACGGCGGTCTTCAAATTCGCCAAGCCGACGCCGTTCCAGCTGATCCGCAACGCGCTGCCGGCGTTGTCGAGCGTCGTGCCGAAACATGTCTATGAGAACGGCAAGATCGAAGAGAACCCGGCCAACAACGCCCCGGTCGGCACCGGGCCGTTCAAATTCGCCGAATACAAGGCCGGCCAGTATTACCGGCTGGCGAAGAACGATTCCTACTGGGGCAAGGACGAACCCTATCTCGACGAGATCGTCTACCAGGTGCTGCCGGACCGCACGTCGGCCGCGGCGGCGCTCGAAGCGGAAGAAATCCAGCTCGCCGCCTTCTCCGCCGTGCCGCTCGCCGACCTCGACCGCATCTCCAAGGTGCCCGGCCTGAAGGTCATCACCAAGGGTTACGAGGGGCTGACCTACCAGCTCGTCGTCGAGATCAACCACCGCCGCAAGGAGCTCGCCGATCTGAAAGTACGGCAGGCGATCGCGCATGCCATCGACAAGGATTTCGTCGTCAAGACGATCTTCCTCGGCTACGCCGCAACCGCCACCGGCCCGGTGCCGAAGAACGATCCGCAATTCTACACCGCCGACGTGCTGACCTATGCCTTCGACGTCTCCGAGGCCAATGCGCTGTTGGACGAAGCCGGCTACAAGCGCGCCGACGACGGCAAGCGCTTTGCGCTGAAGCTGCTGCCGGCGCCCTACTTCAACGAGACAAAACAGTTCGGCGACTATCTGCGCCAGGCACTTGCCGCGATCGGCATCGACACCGAGATCGTCAACAACGACTCTGCCGCGCACATCAAGGCGGTCTACACCGACCACGCCTTCGACCTTGCCGTTGGCCCGCCCGTGTTCCGCGGCGACCCGGCGATCTCGACCACCATACTGGTGCAGAGCGGCATTCCCGACGGCGTGCCCTTCTCCAACCAGGGCGGCTACAAGAACGCCGAGCTGGATGCGCTGATCGCCAAGGCATCCGAGACGCTCGACACATCGGCCCGCACCGAACTCTACAAGGAGTTCCAGAGACAAGTCGCGGCCGACCTGCCGCTGATCAACGTCGCCGAATGGAGCTTCATTTCCGTCGCCCGCGATAGTGTCGGTAATATCGCCAACAACCCGCGCTGGGCGGTGTCAAACTGGGCGGACACCTATTTGGAATCGTGACACACTCGCGCGGATGAGAGTTCGCGAGACAATGGGGGCTTGGGCAAAGGCCGAGTTCCCGCCCACCCCCCTCTGTCCTGCCGGACATCTCCCCCGCAAGGGGGGAGATCAGCAGCCTCTCTGTCCCGCCAATTCTGCAACGTTGGAGATTGGCGACGCCAGTGATGACATCCAATCTCCCCCCTTGCAGGGGAGATGTCCGGCAGGACAGAGGGGGGTGCTCAAGCTCGGCATTTCCTATAGTCGGCATACCTCCAACCCACCGAGGCGCGCATGACCCGCGCCCTCCGCCTCCTCCGCCGCCGTCTCGTCGGCAGCATCTTCGTCCTGCTCATCGTCGTCATCGGCAGCTTCCTCTTGCTCGAAGCCGCCCCCGGTGACGCCGTCGACGCCTACATCGTTTCGACCGGCGGCGATGCCGGCATGATCGAACTGCTGCGCCATCGCTGGGGCCTGGACCAGTCGGAGCTGACGCGGCTAGCAAACTATCTCTGGGCCCTGCTGCATCTCGACCTCGGCCAATCCGTCACCTTCTCGCGGCCGATCCGCGAGATCATCCTCGAGCGCCTGCCGACCACACTGATCCTGATGGGCAGCGCCACCGCGCTCTCCTTCGGCCTTGGCTCGGCGCTCGGCATCTATGCCGGCGCCAGGCCCGGCAGCGTCCGCGACCGCTTCCTCTCGATCGGCTCGCTGGCGCTCTATGCCGTGCCCGGCTTCTGGCTCGGCCTCGTGCTCATCGTCGTCTTTGCCGTCGACCTGCGCTGGCTGCCGATCGGCGGCATCGAAACGATCGCGTCGGCCAAGACCGGGCTGGCACGGGCCGCCGACATCACCACCCATCTCGTGCTGCCGGTCTCGGCGCTCGGTTTCATCTATCTGGCGCTCTATCTGCGCATGATGCGCGCCGGCATGGCCGAGGCCTGGCGGCAGGATTTTGTCCTCGCCGCCCGCGCCAGGGGCCTGACGCGCCGCCGCATCGTGCTTGGCCATGTCGCCCGCAACGCGCTTCTGCCGTTGGTCACCATGCTCGGCCTGCAGTCGGCGCAGATGCTGGGCGGCAGCGTCGTCATCGAGAGCGTCTTTGCCGTGCCGGGCCTCGGCCGACTGGCGCAGGAAGCCGTCGCCGGACGCGACACGCCGCTGCTGCTCGGCATCATCCTGGTCAGCGCCGTCCTGGTCGTCGCCATCAACCTTCTCGTCGACCTCGCCTACGCCTTCCTCGATCCGCGCGTCGGCGCCAGCGAGGCAAGCGCATGAACCGCCTGCGCCGTTTCTTCCGCACGCCGGAAGCAATCGCCGGAGCAGCAATCCTCGCCTTGCTCATCGTGATGGCGCTGGCGGCGCCGCTGCTGTTTCCGGGCGATCCGCAGGCGATCGCCGGTCCGGCGCTGCTGCCGCCGTTCCAGGACTGGTCGCTGCCGCTCGGCACCGATCGGCTCGGCCGCGACGTGCTGGCCGAACTCTTTCACGGCGCCCGCACCTCGCTCGCCGTCGGGCTGGCGGCCGCCGCCGCGGCGCTCCTCATCGGCGCCGTGGTCGGCACATTAGCCGGCTTCGCTGGCGGACTGACCGACGAAGTGCTGATGCGCATCACCGATGCCTTCCAGACCGTTCCGAGCTTCCTGCTCGCGCTCGCCTTCGTCAGCATCGTCGGCCCCTCGCTTGGCGTCGTCGTCGCGGCAATCGCGCTCGGCGCCTGGACTGGACCGGCGCGGGTGGCGCGCGCGGAAGTCCTGTCGATCCGCGAACGCGACTATGTCGCCGGCGCCCGTGTCATCGGCATGCATCCGCTGGAGATCGCCTTTCGCGAGGTGCTGCCCAATGCCCTGCCGCCGGTGCTGGCGCTATCCTCTGTGATCGTGGCGGCGGCCATCCTCACCGAAGCAGCGCTTTCCTTCCTCGGTCTTGGCGATCCCAACCGCGTCACCTGGGGCGGCATGATTGCCGAAGGACGTGCGGTGCTGCGCACCGCACCGTTTCTGTCGATCGTTCCCGGTGTTGCTCTGGTGCTGACGGTGCTCGGCGTCTACCTCGCCGGTGAAGGTGTGGTTGAAAGCACCGCGGTGCGCAGGAGCCTGTCTTGAGCGCGCTGCTTTCGATCCGCGATCTTTCGGTGCGTTACCGCGGTGACGGTGTGGCGGCGCTGAAAGGTGTGAGTGTGGACGTCGAAGCCGGCGAGCGCCTGGCGATCATCGGCGAAAGCGGCTCGGGTAAGAGCACGCTGGCGCTGGCGGTTGCGGGGTTGCTGGCGGCATCGGCTAAGATTGAAGGGCGTATCGATTGGTTCTTGCAAGCGGGCGCTGGCGCCAAGGCACCCCCCTCTGTCCTGCCGGACATCTCCCCCTCAAGGGGGGAGATTGGCAGTTCCGTCGCTGGCGCTCACCTTGCGGCCTCGAAAATTGGCGAAGGCGCAGATTACGAGCTAATCTCCCCCCTAGAGGGGGAGATGTCCGGTAGGACAGAGGGGGGCGCGACGGAACGCCAACGTCTCCGGCCAAGCGACAAGACGCCTATCGGCGGCCGCGACATCGGCTTCGTCTTCCAGGACCCCTCCTCCAGCCTCGACCCGGTGATGCCGGTCGGCAAGCAAATCGCCGAAGTTGCCCGCACGCATCTCGATCTCAGCTGGCGAGACTCCTACGCGAAAGCCGCAACCCTCCTCGAACGCGTCCGCCTCCCCGACGCCACCCTCCGCGCCTACCCGCACCAGCTCTCCGGTGGCCAGAAGCAGCGCGTGGCCATTGCCGCCGCAATCGCCGCCGGGCCGAAGCTGCTCATCGCCGACGAGGCGACCAGCGCGCTCGACACCATCGTCCAGGCGGAGATTGTTGCCCTGATCCGCCGGCTGGTGGCCGAGGACGGCATGACGCTGCTCTTCATCAGCCACGACATCGCCCTTGCCGCCACGCTTGCCGAGCGCATCGCGGTGCTGCGTCACGGCGAGTTGGTCGAGCTTGGCGACACCGATCAGATCCTCAACGCCCCGCGGCATGCCTATACGCGCGCCCTGCTCGACGCTCATCTCGGCCTCGACGCGAAGCCTTTGCTTGACCGGCAAGGCGCTTCGGCATGACCGTGCTGGCCGTCTCCGATCTCGCGAAGCGCTACCGTCGCGGCGGCAAGCCTTTCGCGGCAGTCGACGACGTCTCCTTCGAGATCGGCCCGGCGGAGACGCTGGCGCTGGCCGGCCCGTCCGGCAGCGGCAAATCGACGATCGCAAGGCTGGTGTTGCGGCTGATCGAGCCCGATGCCGGCCGTGTCGACTTCGAAGGTGAAGACTTCCTCGCATTGTCGGGTGCTGCGCTGCGCGCGCGCCGCGCCCGCCTGCAGATGGTGTTCCAGGACCCGCTCGCCGCCTTCAATCCGCGCGCTACCGTAGCGCGCGTGCTGGACGATCCCTTACGCATCCACGACATTACTTCGCGCGCCGAGCGCCCGCGCCGGATCGCGGCGTTGCTGGAGCGTGTCGGCCTCGATGCCAACCTCGCCGCGCGCGCCATCCATGAGATTTCCGGCGGCCAGCGCCAGCGTGTGGCGATCGCCCGCGCCATTGCCTCGCGGCCCTCACTGATCGTGCTCGACGAGGCGGTTTCAGCACTCGACGTATCGGTGCGCGGGCAGATCCTGGAATTGCTACTCGATCTGCAACGGCGGGAACGGATCGCTTATCTGTTCATTTCCCATGACCTCGGCGTCATCCGGGCCGTAGCGCATCGTGTCGTCATCCTCGATGCCGGCCGGATCGCCGAGAGCGGCGACGCCCGCGCCGTTATCGGCAACCCGCAATCGGCGATCGGCAAGGCGCTTGTAGCGGCAACGCCCAAGCTCATCAGAAACCGACCATGATCTCGCAAAGTGGCAACCGGTTTGCGGACAAGATCATGGTCAAACAACAAGATCAGGACGTCTCATGACCGACCCCGCAGCCAGAGCCGAAAAACTGTCGCGAGAGCTCGATTCCGCTTTCCGCAACAGGGCCGACCTCTACCGCCTCTTTCTCGATGAACTGACCGCCGAGCTCGGCGCGGAGAGGGCCGAAGCGGTGATGATCCGCACCATCGAAAAGCGCGGCCGGGAGGTCGCGGCGACGGCTTTCGCCGATTTCGGCCCCAACGACGCGCCGGCGATCGGCGAGGCGTTCCTCGCCGTCAGCCCTGATGATGGTCGCATGTACCCGACCCATGTCGAGCGCGGACCGGATCACATCGCTTTCAAGGTGAAGCGCTGCCCGCTGAAGGACGCCTGGGTCGAGGCCGGCGTCGGCGAAGAGAAACTCGCCACGCTCTGCCGCATCGCCGGCGCCTTCGACCGTGGCCTTTTCGAGGCCACCGGCGTGCGCTTCGCCAATGTCACCTGGACGCCGGGCCATGGCTCCGGCTGCTGCCACATCGCGCTCACCAACCGGGACGCTTAGCCAGCTATGCTTCAGCTTGCCGGAAAGACGTGCAGCTCACCGCCCGCTTCGTCGATCGCGGTGCGCAGCGCCGCTGCCGGCTCGCTATCGGTGACGACATCGGAAATCTCGTTCAGCGCGCAGACGCGTTCGAGGCCGCTGCGGCCGAACTTGTCGTTGGTGACGACCAGCATCGTCGACAGCGACCGCCCCATCATCGCCCGCTTCACCGCTGCCGCGCCCGAGATCATGTCGCTCGGCCCCTCGATGTTCAGCGCCGATGCGCCGATGATGGCGACGTCGGCATTGTAGCGTCGCACGAATTCGACCGTGTCCTCGCCGAGCACGGCGGCCTCTCGGCTGTCATAGGTGCCGGGGCAAAGGATGACGCGGAAGCTGGGATTGGCGCCGGCCACCGAGGCGACGCCGATGGAGTTGGTGATGATCGTCAGGTCCCGGCCGAGTTGCGAAAGGCTGCGCGCGACCTCGTAGGTGGTCGATCCGCCATCGATCATCACGATGCGGCCTTTCTCGATCAGCCCGGCCGCGCCGCGGCCGACACGGGCCCGCTCCTCGACCATTGTGAGGCCGCGTTCGGCAATCACCGGTTCCGACGTCACCAGCGAGATGGTCGCCCCACCATAAGTGCGGTTGAGGAGCCCTGCCTCGCCGAGCTCGATGAGATCGCGACGGATGGTCTCGCCGGCGACGCCGATGCGCCGCGCAAGCTTCGAGATGCGGATCGATGCCGAGCGCCGGACCTCCGACAGGATCAACTCATGTCGCTCTTTTTTGGTCAGTCGGCCCGGCTCGATATTCATTGCCCTTCCTTCTCGGGATTCCTTCCCGGCGTGGCGACATTAGCCACGCCGGGAAAAGGAAACCAGCGTCAGTGCCGCAGCCGGTCGCGCATTGCGTACCACAGCATGCCGAGCACATAGAGCGGGCCGCGCAGCGCCGTGCCACCGGGGAACGGCAGCGGCGTCAGCGTCGAGAACAGGTCGAGCCGCGAGGCATCGCCCGTGATTGCTTCCGCCAAGAGCTTGCCCGACAATGTCGACAGGATGACGCCCTTGCCGGAATAGCCATGCGCGAAATAGACCTCGCCATAATGCCCGACATGCGGCAGGCGCGACGTTGTCACCGACACCAGCCCACCCCACGCATGGTCGATGCGGCAGCCCTTGAGTTGCGGAAAGGTCTTTTCCATATGCGGCCGCACGAAGCCGGCAATGTCGGCCGGCGGCGACGGCGTGTAGCGCTCGCCGCCGCCGAACAGCAGACGGCCGTCCGCCGACATGCGGTAGTAGTTGACCACGAACAGCGTGTCCGAGACGGCGACATTCGCCGGGATGACATTGCGCTCGCCCAAAGGCTCGGTGGCGACGATATAGTTGCCGACCGGCATGATGCGGCTGTTGACACGCGGCTCCAATCCCTGGAGCAGCGCATCGCCGGCCAGCACCACATGCCTGGCGCGGACTGACCCCTTGTCGGTGAACACCCGGATGGAGGGCTCCCGCTCCAGCCGGACGGCAACCGAGTTCTCATGGATGACGACCCCGGCCGCGCAAGCAGCGCGGGCGAGCCCCAGCGTGTAGTTGAGCGGATGCATGTGGCCGCCGAGCCTCTCGAACACCGCGCCCTGATAGGGCGTGTCCACCCTCTGCCGCGCCTCAGCCGCCGACAGGATCTCGACATCGGTAAACTTCATCACCTCGGCGAGGCACTCGGCTTCTTCCTCGAAGTCGCGCAAGTCGGAACCGTTGACGGCGCCGACCAGATGACCGGTCTGGCGCAAGTCGCACGCGATGCCGTGGCGCTCGATGATGTCGAGCACCAGCCCGCGCGCCTCGAAGGCGAGGTCGAACAGCGCCTTTGCCCGTTCCGGCCCGAAGCTTTTGACCAGGCCCCTGGCGCCCTTGCGCAAGCCTGGGATCATCTGGCCGCCATTGCGCCCCGAAGCACCCCAGCCGATCTTGCCGCCTTCGAGCAGCACCACTTTCAGGCCGCGCTCGGCCGCATGCAGCGCCGCCGACAGACCTGTGCAGCCGCCGCCGACGACAACCAGATCGGCCTCGACATTGCCGGCTAAAGCCGGATGGTCGGGCGCCGGGTTTGCGGTGGCGACATAGTAGGATTTGCCGATACCGAGACCGGAATTGAAACCTGTTGAACGCAAAGCCATGGTCACACCTTGAGCAGCAGATGGTCGCGCTCCCAGGACGTCACGACGCTCTGGAACAGGTCGAGCTCGACGCTCTTCACGCGCAGATAGGTCTGGAAGAAATCCTCGCCGAGCAGCGCCCGGACGGGCTCGCAGGCGGCGAAGCGGTCGAGCGCCTCCTCCATGGTTTTCGGCAGCGTGCTCTGGCTGCGATAGGCGTTGCCGAAGGCCTCTTCCGAGCGCGCAAGCTTCTCCTCGATGCCGAGATAGCCGGCGATCAGCGAGCCGGCCATGGCAAGATAGGGATTGGCGTCCGCTCCGGGCAGCCGGTTCTCGATGCGGCGCGCGGCGCGCCCGCCCATCGGCACGCGCAGTCCGCAGGAACGGTTGTCATGCGACCATTCGATGTTGGCCGGCGCGCTGTGGTTTGGCCGGACGCGCCGGTAGGAGTTCACGTTGGGCGCGAACAGCGGCATGATTTCGGGGATGTATTTCTGCAGGCCGCCGATGAAATGCGCGAACATCCTGGTGTCCTCGCCGTCTTTGCCGGCAAACAAGGGCTCGCCCGCCTCATCGACGATCGACATGTGCAGATGCATCGAGCTGCCGGCCTGTGCGGCGATCGGCTTGGCCATGAAGGTGGCGTGCATACCGCTCGCCTGCGCCGCCTGGCGCGCCAGGCGCTTGAACAACAGCACCTTGTCGGCAAGCGCCAACGGATCGCCATGCAGGAGATTGATCTCGAGCTGCGCCGTGCCGGATTCATGGATCAGCGTCTCGACCGGCAAGCCGGCTATTGCGGCATGTTCGTAGAGCCGCCGCGTCACCGCCTCGAATTCCTCGAGTGCCTGCATGTCGTAAGGATGCTGCACGCTTTCAGGCCGGCCGTTGCGCCCGATCGGCGCGGTCAAAGGCTGGTCCGGGTTGGGGTTGGGCGCCGTGAGATAGAACTCGAGCTCCGGCGCCATCACCGCGCGCCAGCCGCGCTGGCGGTAGAGGTCGAGCACGTCTCTCAGCACGTGGCGTGGCGAAGCCATCCACGGCCGGTCGTCCATGTGGAACGTGTCGGCGAAAACATAGGCTCTGCCGGTGCTGCCGGGCGCAAGGCATAGGCTCGAAACGTCCGGCACCATCCGCATGTCGGGATCCGAGTAGGCAAAGCCCTCGTCGATCGAGCCGGAATAGCGGCCATCTATGGCGACCAGGAAGGCGCTGCTCGGCAGGTATAGCGCGCGATCGTCGAGCGACTTCAAGAATTTGGCCACGGGTAGTGTCTTGCCGCGCAGCACGCCGTTGACGTCGGGCACGAGGCACTCGACCTCGCTGATCGCATGTGTCTTCAGCCAGCTTTGCGGGTCCGCGCCGGCGATCGAGGAGTCGTGATTGTCAGGCATTGGTCATGTCCGTACGAAGGAGAGATCGCTTCGGCGGGCATATCCGTTCCGGGTAGGGCGTTATCTAAGCTGCGTTATCCGAGGACGGACGCCCGCCTGATGACCGGCCGAAGGGCCGGGTTCAGCGCGCCCTGCACCCCTTCGGTCCAGCCGTCACGAACGACATGCGAGCCGACCTTGGTCTCCTCCGCACGCTGCAAATTCTCGTGGCGGCAGCAGCGCATGATCAGTGGTGCCCTGCGCGCGCAAACGAAATACCGCTGGCAAAAATCCAATGCCTTGCGCGGTATCGCTGTTTTGCAGTTTGCATGACGGGTCTCGTCGAAAACGGGACTTGAAGGTTTGACCGATCATCGGTCCCGGCGCAAGGCCGTTTGCCAAAGTGTCTCAGCCGATGCTCTCGCCGCCATCCACGACCAGCGCCTGTCCGGTCATGAAAGATGAACGGTCTGAGACGAGGAACAGGATCGCTTCGGCGATCTCTTCCGCACTAGCCCAGCGCCCCATCGGGATCTTGGTGCGGACATAGTTTTCGATCGCATCACGCCCGCCCATCTGGGCGATGAACGGCGCGTTGAACGGCGTGTCGACCCAGCCGGGGCAGAGCGCGTTGATGCGCACATTGTGCCTGGCGTAATCGAGCGACATCTGCCGGGTCATCGCCACCACGGCGTGCTTGGAGGTGGCATAGGCGATCATCTCGCGATCGTAGAAAACCCCGGAATTCGACGCGGTGTTGAGGATGACGCCACCGCCTTGGGCGATCATCGCCGGCATGACGGTCTTCGCCGCAAGGAACTGGGCCCGCACATTGATGCGCCACGAGGCATCCATCCCGTCCGTGCCCACTTCGGTCAGCGTGCCGCCGACCTGGATGCCGGCGTGGCTATGCAGGATATCGATCCGGCCGTGCTTGCCGAGCGTTCCCTCGATGAGACCCTCGACGGCAGTATCGTTGCCGACATCGGTGGCGACCGCCTCGGCGCGGCCGCCGGTCTCGCGGATATTGGAGGCCGTGGCTTCGCCCGCCGCCGGATCACGGTCGGCGATGACCACGACCGCCCCTTCCCTGGCCATGATCATCGCGCCGGCACGTCCGATGCCCGACCCGGCGCCCGTCACCACGGCGATACGGTCTTTCAAAATCATGGATCTGTCTTTCAAGGCGATGGCTTTCGCCGGCCGAGCTGCCATTGGGCGAGCAGGACGAGCAGGACCGACGCGGCGAGCACGATCGTCGCGATGGCGTTGATTTCCGGCGTCACGCCGCGCCGGATCGAGGCGAAGACATAGATCGGCAGCGTCGTCTGCGCGCCGGCGACGAAGAAGGCGATGATGAAGTCGTCGAAGGAGAAGGTGAAAGCGAGCAGGAAGCCCGCGATCACCGCCGGCATGATCTGCGGCAGCACGATCGAGCGGAACGTCGTCAGCGGCGTGGCGTAGAGATCGCTCGAGGCCTCGACCAAATTGCGGTCGAGGCTCGCGAGCCGCGTGCCGACGATCATCGTCACCAGCGCCATCGAGAACAGGCCGTGTGCGGCGATGATCGAGCCGTAGCCGAGTGAAAGCCGCGGCGGCTGGTCGGTCGGCCACAACGAGGCGAGGAACGGATTGACGACCGCGAAGAGTTGCACCAGAGCGACCAGCGTCGAGATGCCGATGACGACGCCCGGAACGACAATCGCCGCGCCCAATAGCGCGTCGAAGAGCGCCCGCGTCCGCGCACCGACCCGTTGCAGCCCGAGCGCCGCGGCCGTGCCGCAGAAGGCCGCGAGCAGCGCGCTGGTGGTGGCGATGAACAGGCTGTTCTTCAATGCCTCGACCAGGAAGGGATTGGACAGCGCCTTGCCGTACCATTGCACCGAAAAGCCGGTGAACTCGCTGGCATGGTGGCCGGCATTGAAGGAGAACAGCACGACCAGCGCGATCGGCAGATAGAGGAAGGCGAAGACGGCGACGACGAAGGCGCGCATCAGATCAGGTCCACCCGGCGTGCGCCCGAAAGCCGCGTCGAGATACGGTTGGCGGCGATCAGCACCACGACCGAGACCAGCACCAGCGTGATGGCGATGGCTGATCCGAAGGGCCAGTTGCGCGATTGCAGGAAGAGGTCGACCAGCGCGTTGCCGATGAAGAACACCTTGCCGCCGCCGAGCAGCGTCGGGATCAGGTATTCGCCAAGCAACAGGATCATCACCAGCGAGAAGCCGGTCATGACGCCGGGCAGCGATAGTCTGAGCGTCACGCCGAGGAAGGTCGACACGGGCGTCGCGCCGAGATCGGCAGAAGCCTCGAGCAGCCGGCGGTCGAGCCGCTCCAGGCTGACATAGATCGGCAGGATCATCAGCGGCAGATAGCCGTAGACGATGCCGAGCAGCACCGCGCCCGGCGTGTTGATCAGCCTGAGATCCTCGATGCCGACATAGGCGAGCAGCGCCGGGATGCCGCGCCCGCCGAGGATGTACATCCAGGCATAGGTGCGCATCAGAAGGCTGGTCCAGAACGGAATGACGATCATCGCGAGCAGGATCAGCCGCCAGCGCTGCGGCGCACGCAGCGCCAGGTAGTAGGCGACCGGATAAGCGACGAGCAGGCAGGCCAAAGCGCCGACCGGCGCCAGCACCATCGTGTTCCAGAAGGCGGTCGCCCGCGCCGGCAAATTGGCATATTGCGCGAACGTCAGCGCTGCCTGATAGCCGCCTTCCGGCGCTCGCTCGCCAACGCTGAAGATGGCGATGGCGACGAAGGGCAGCACCAGGAACACGACCAGCCACAGTGCCGCCGGGGCGAGCAGCAGCGCCGTCACGAGGTTTTTGCGAAAGAGACTGCCGCGCATCGGGAAAACCGGTTGGGCGCCGGCGGACTTTCGTCCACCGGTCGCATTGTCTGGTTCTGGTTTGTGGGCGGTCTCGCTCAAGCCGACTTGAAGCGAGCCATCAGCTCGGCGCGCCCGGGATCCGTCAGCGTCGCGGCGGCGCCGAATTCCAGCGGCTTCAAAAGCTCGGCCGCTGGATAAAGGATCGGGTTGTCGAGCACTTCCTTGGGCAGCAGCGCGTTGACCCGCGCGTCGGTCGAGGGCGCGCCATTGGCCAGATGCTCCTTCACCGCCACCTTCGGGTTCATCAGATAGTTGAGCAGCGCATAGCCGGCCGGCTTGTTCGGCGCATCCTTCGGAATGGCGTAGAAGTCGGTCCAGATCTCGCCGCCTTCCTTGCCGAGCACATAGGCGATTTCGGGGATGTCGCGATGGAGCTGCGCGCCGTCATTGGTCCAGCACATCGTCATCCAGGCATCGCCCGCACGCATTCCCGGCTGGTAGTCACTCGACACCGCAAACAGATGCGGCTTGACCTTGAGCAGCAGTTCCTCTGCCTTGGCGAGCTCGTCCTGCTTCAGCGAGTTGAACGAATAGCCGTAATATTTCAGCGCGTTGCCGATCGTGGTGAGCTGATAGTCATGCACCATGGCGCGGCCGTCGGCCTCAGTCATGGCCGTGTCCCAGAACTCCTTCCAGCTCGACATCGGCTTGGCGAGCTTCTTGGTGTTGACGGCAAAGCCGGTCGTGCCCCAATTCTTCGGCACGGCGTAGATCGTGCCGTCGATCGTGCCTTCGGCGGTGAAGCGCGCATCTTCCGACTTGCCGTCGAAATTGCCGAGCTTGGCCATGTCGAGCGCTTCGATGATGCCGAGCTTCTTGTAGGTCGAGATGGTGTAGTTGGTCGGCACGAACAGGCTCCAGCCCGAGCCGCCGGCCTGCAGCTTGGCCAGCATCTCCTCGTTCGACCCGAAGACGTTGACCTCGACGGCCACGCCTGTCTCGGCCTTGAAGTTCTCGAAGGTCGCCGGATCGTGGTAATTCGGCCAGGTAGCGATCGACATCCGGTCGCCCAGGCTCTCGGCGGCGAGGGCCGGCGTCGGCATGATGCCTAGCTCGCGCGCCATGACCGCGGTGGCGACGCCGAGGCCGGTGAGGCCGAGGAAGTCGCGACGGCTGATCGAGCCGCGCTTCAGGCGCATCAACTGGTCGACGAATTTATCAGGGCTTATCGGCAGTCCGTCACGATAGGATTTCGGCATTTTGGTCTTCCCTCTGGTTTGTCCCGTTGTTCTTGGCGTGCGGAAACGCCAGCGGCGCTCCGGCGGCAAAGCCGATGGCGACGGGTTCGCCCGGCTTGAAGAGATTGCCCTGGCCGATCACGTGGTCGGCCTTGGCGAGCAATGATCCGATGCCCTGGACCTCGATCGCGTATTCCGCCGTCGAGCCCAGGAAAATCCGGTTGCGCACGATGCCTTTCAACGCGCCGCCTCCCGGCGCCGAGAGGCTGAGCGATTCCGGCCGCAGGCTGACGGATACGGCCGCGCCGCGATTGAGCGGCACCCGCTTGCGCGCCGAAATCACCGTGCCGTCGGCAAGCGCGACATCGACCAGGTCGCCGGAAAGACCGGCCACCTTGCCGCTGATGAGATTGGTTTTGCCGACGAAATCCGCGACGAACAGATCGGCCGGCTCGTCATAGATCTCGCTCGGCTGGCCGAGCTGGACGACGCGGCCGCCATTCATGACGCAGACGAAGTCGCTCATCGACAGCGCTTCCTCCTGGTCGTGCGTGACCAGCACGAAGGTGATGCCGATCTCGCGCTGCAGGTTCTGCAGCTCGATCTGCATGTCGGTGCGCAGCTTCTTGTCGAGCGCGGCCAGCGGCTCGTCGAGCAGCAGCACCGCCGGCTTGTTGACCAGCGCCCGGGCGAGCGCGACGCGCTGCTGCTGGCCGCCGGAAAGCTCGTGGATCTTGCGGCGGCCGTAGCCGGCGAGCTGCACCATCGAAAGCGCCTCGCCCGCCCTCTGGCTGATCTCGCGCGACGACAGCCGCGGCCTCGCCTGGCGCAGCCCGTAGGAGATGTTGTCCTCGACATCGAGATGCGGGAACAGCGCATATTGCTGGAACACCATGTTGACCGGGCGCCGGTAGGGCGGCGTTCCGGCCATGTCGCGGCCGCGGATCAGCACCTGGCCCTCGCTCGGCTGCTCAAAGCCGCCGATCATGCGCAGGCACGTCGTCTTGCCGCAGCCGGACGGGCCGAGCAGCGCGACGAAGGCCGAAGGCGGGATGGCAAGGTCGATGCCGCTGACCGCCGTGACGGCGCCGTAGCGCTTGGTGACGGCGCGAAACTCGATATCGGGCACAGCAGTCAAGCCACGGGCTCCAGCGACAGCGTGAGGCAATGTCTTGACGCTAGCAGAGCCAATGGCGCCTAGTATATACCTCGCGGGTGGTATATTTGGATGATTTTATCGTTTAGAGGGGTATGGATTGGCCGCCTCCCGCAGTGACGACTACAACGCGTTAGCCGCCGTGATCGCCGCGTCGCGCGAGACCGGCGGTGACCATTTCGGCAAGGCGATCGTCGGCTGGCTGCGCGGACATGTCCGTTTCGATCATTGCGTGATCTTCGGCTATCGGGGTGCCGGGCGGCCGCCGCTGCTGTTCGAAACCTTCTCGCCGGCGGAGAGCCACATCTTCGTCGCGCTTTACCAGGAAGGGCCCTATCTGCTCGACCCGTTCCACCACGCCGCGGTCGAGCGCAAGGAAGGTTTCTGGCGCATGCGCGAGCTTGCCCCGGACCGCTTCTATGCCAGCGAATACTACCGCTCTTATTACAGCCAGACCCGCCTCGCCGAGGAGGTCGGCTTCTTCGTGCCGCTGGCCGGCAAGGATGCGCTGGTGCTGTCGCTGATGCGGCTGCGCGCCACCGGGCCATTCGGAACCGCCGACGCCCGGCTGCTGCGCGATATGGCGCCCGCGGTGATCGGTTTGTGCAAGCAGCGCTGGCCGGCTTTGCCCGCCGACGAGGTTGCGGCCCAACCCTCCGGCGAAACCGTCGCGATGGCCAACGAGCTCGACCGCGCCCATATCTGGAAGAGCCTGTCGCTGACGTCACGCGAAAAGCAGGTGGTCGACCTGGTGCTTCAGGGCCATTCCACGGAATCGATCGCCAGGGCGCTCAGGATCGTGCCGGGGACCGTCAAGGTCCATCGCCGCAACATCTATCGCAAGCTCAAGATCAAATCCCAGGCCGGTCTCTTCGCGCGCTTCGTCGAGATTATCGACGGGCGGATTGGCTGACTTCGGGATGCACCGGGTCGACAGCCGCAAACACCGCGCTCGCCTCGCTGACGATGGAGACGTGGTCCCTGGCGGCCTTGCCCGCAGCCGCGCCGTCGCCGCGCATGATTGCGGTGACGATCACGTCATGTTCCTGCCAGGATTTGGCCAGTCGGCCCGGCAGCATGAACTGCGCGCGCCGGAACGGCGCTAGCCGGCTGCGCGTCATCACGGTCAGATCATGGACATGCGTGTTGTGGGCGCCGCGATAGAGCCGGGTGTGGAACTCGGTGTTGAAATACTCATAGTCCTCCTCGGCGCCCATCTGCACCAGCCGCGCCGAGGCCAGATGCTCGATCTCCAGCGAGCGGCGCTCGCCGCCGGTCATGCGCTCGGCCGAGAAGCGCGCGCAGATCGCCTCCAGCTCGGCCATGCTTTCGAACATCGAGGCGAGATGTTCCTGCGTCACCACGGCAACGATGGCGCCCCGGTTGGGCCGCCTTTCGACCAGCCCCATGGCGCTCAAATGCCCGAGCGCCTCCCGAACGGGCGTCCGCGAGACGTCGAAGCGGGCGGCAAGCGAGCCCTCGTCGAGCCTTTCGCCGGGGCGCAGATAGCCGGTGACGATGCGATCCGCGATCGCCCTCACCATCTGATCCACGGTCGTGCCCGACCTGACCAAGCTGCGCTTTCCAGACACGTCTCCTCCGTCCGGTTTATTGCAGGCAGGCCCGCGACGCGGATTGCTCACGGGCTGGTTTCGACTCAGGCTGTGTCCCTGTATGCCTATATTTTAAACTCGATGTCAAATTGATCACTTTTAGGGCAAAAAGTGCATGCACTTGCCTCGCCTTTATGCAGAACTTCTAAAATCACACATTGATTTTATTACAAAAAATAAGCCATTTAAACTGGCACAGCGATTGCATGCACTTTCTTGACGAGACATCAACCGACCCGGAGCCGGGTCCAAGAAAGGGGAGCATTCGATATGATCGACAAATTCATGCTTAGCCGCCGCGATCTGCTCAAGACCTCCGCCGCCGGAGCGGCGCTCGGCCTGGCCTCGGCAGCCTTTCCGATCCGCAGGGCACGTGCCGCGGCGGCGACCGTCGGCTTCATCTATGTCGGTCCGAAAGACGACTACGGCTACAACCAGGCGCATGCCGAGGGCGCCGCGACCCTGAAATCCATCGAAGGCATCTCCGTCGTCGAGGAGGAAAACGTTCCCGAGACGGTCGACGTGCAAAAGACGATGGAATCGATGATCAATCTCGACGGCGCCTCGCTGATCTTCCCAACCTCCTTCGGCTATTTCGACCCGCACATGCTTGCCATGTGCGCGAAGTTTCCCGACGTGCAGTTCCGTCATTGCGGCGGCATGTGGAACAAGGACAAGCACCCGATGAACGCCGGTTCCTATTTCGGCTATATCGGCATGGGCCAGTACCTGAACGGCGTCGTCGCCGGTCACACCACCAAGTCGAAGAAGCTCGGCTTCGTCGCCGCCAAGCCGATCCCGCAGGTCCTGCTCAACATCAACTCCTTCTTGCTCGGCGCGCGCTCCGTCGATCCGGCGATCACCTGCCAGGTGATCTTCACCGGCGAATGGTCGCTGGCGGTCAAGGAAGCCGAGGCCACCAACGCGCTGGTCGACCAGGGCGCCGACGTCATCACCTGCCATGTCGACAGCCCCAAGGTCGTTGTCGAAACCGCCGCCGGCCGCGGCGCCTTCGTCTGCGGCTATCACGCCAATCAGAGCCCGCTGGCGCCTGAAAAATACCTGACCGGCGCGGAGTGGAACTGGGGCAAGGTCTACAAGATGTTCGTCGACGACCTCGTCGCCGGCAAACCGCTGCCCAATTTCACGCGCGGCGGCCTGGCCGACGGCTTCGTCAAGATGAGCCCGCTCGGTCCCGCCGTCGGCGAGGCGGCCCGCAAGCAATTCGACGCAACCCTGGCCGAAATGATGAAGGGCGGCTTCTCTGTCATCAAGGGCCCGCTGAAGAGTAACAAGGGCGCCGTCGTGGCGACGGAAGGCCAGGCCTTCGCCGAGACCGCCATCGAGCTCGAAAGCATGGACTATCTCGTCGAGGGCGTCGTCGGCTCGACGGCCTGAGCAGGCCGGGGAGACGGGACGATGACGGATACCGTGAGCGGCGCGGATGCGCCCGCCATTCTCTCCGCGGGGGGATATCGGGCGATGCTCGAATGGACAGCCAGGCGGGCGGAGGCTTTCGTCATTCCACTCGCGGCGCTGATCGCCGGCATGGTGCTGTTCAGCCTGTTCATCTTGGCTGTCGGCAAGTCCCCGGTCCAGCTCTACGAAACGATGTGGCGGGGCGGCTTCGGCTCCTGGTTCTCGATCCAGAACTCGCTGTCGCGCGGCGCGCCGCTCTTGCTTACGGCGCTCTGCGTGGCGCTGCCCGCGCGCCTCGGCCTCGTCGTCATCGGCGGCGAAGGCGCCATCGTGCTGGGCGGCGTCGCTGCTGCCGCCATCGGCACGGCGTTGAACGGCGCTCCATCCTTTCTCGTTATCCTTCTCATGGGCGTGGGGGGCGTAGCCGCCGGCGGCATCTGGATTGGTGCCGTCGGCGCGCTCCGCCACTACCGCGCCGTCAACGAGACCATCTCCAGCCTGCTGATGGCCTACATCGCCATCGCGCTGATGAACCACCTCGTGGAAGGGCCGCTGCGCGATCCGGCCTCGCTCAACAAGCCCTCGACCCAGCCCCTGGCCGACATCTACCGCATCGGCAACATTCCGGGCATGGAGGTGCATTGGGGCCTCGTCGTGGGCATCCTCGCCTGCATCCTCTCCTGGCTGCTGATCGAAAAGACCCGGTGGGGCTTCGCCGCCCGCATCGCCGGCGGCAATGTCAGGGCGGCGCAGGTGCAGGGACTTGCGGTGGGCCCGCTGATCGTCGGCTTCACCGCGCTCGCCGGTGGTTTCGCCGGCCTTGCCGGTATGCTGGAAGTCGCGGCCGTGCAAGGCAGCGCCAACGGCTCGCTTGCGGCCGGCTACGGCTACACCGGCATCCTCGTCGCCTTCCTCGCCCGCCACAATCCGCTTGCCATCATCCCCGTCGCCATCCTGCTTGGCGGCATCGATGCATCCGGCGGCCTGATCCAGCGCCGCATGGACCTGCCCGATGCGACCGTGCTGGTGCTGCAGGGCATGCTCTTCATCGTCATCCTGTTCAGCGAAACCTTTTACGGCCGCTTCAAGCTCTTCAACCCGGACCTCTGGCAGAGGAGCACCTGATGGAAACGACCGATATCGGCCTGTGGGGCGTTCCGCTTGCCATGCTGGGCGGCGCCATCCGCGTGTCCACGCCCTTCATCTTCGTCTCGCTCGGCGAAGCCATCACCGAACGTTCCGGCCGCATCAATCTCGGCCTCGAGGGCACTCTGGTGTTCGGCGCCATGAGCGCCTACGCGGTGGCGGTCATGACCGGCTCGCCATGGCTCGGCCTAGCGGCCGCGGCGGTCGCCGGCCTCTGCTTCGGTCTCTTCCATGGCTGGATCTGCAAATTCCCAAAGGTCAACGACATCGCCATCGGCATCGCCCTGATGCTGTTCGGCACCGGCCTCGCCTTCTTCTTCGGCAAGCCCTTCATCCAGCCCTCGGCGCCGGACCTGCCGGCAATCCCCTTCGGCGCATGGTCCGACATTCCGCAGGTGCAGGCGGCGCTCAACGTCAACGTGCTGTTCCTGATCGGCGCCGCACTCGCGGTCTGCCTCTGGTGGGCGTTTCGCAACACGCGCATCGGCCTGATCGTGCGCGTGGTCGGCGACAGCGCCGATGCCGCGCGCGCCATGGGTCTCAACCCGAACATGGTGCGCCTCCTCGCCACCGGTGTCGGCGGCGCGCTGGCCGGCATCGGCGGCGCCTACCTGTCGCTCTATTATCCCGGCAGCTGGACCGAGCGCATCTCGTCCGGCCAGGGGCTGATGGCGGTTGCGCTCGTCATCTTCGCCCGCTGGAACCCGCTCGGCTGCTTTGCCGCCGCCCTTCTATTCGGCGGCGCCGGCGCCTTGGGTCCAGCGCTGCAGTCGGTGGGCGTGACGCAAGGCTACTACCTCTTCTACGCCGCGCCTTACATCCTCACCCTCATCATCATGATCGCCACCTCGTCGCCGAGCCGCACCCTCGCCGGCGCGCCCGGCGAGCTCTCGATCACCAAATGACTGTCTTCCCACGAACCGCTCCCGAGACCGGAGTTTTTTGCAATGGACGCCAGAGCCGAGATCACCCAGCGCTACATCGACGCCGATCCTTATCCCTGGCCCTACAATGGCGAGCTGAGGCCGGACAACACGGCGCTGATCATCATCGACATGCAGACCGATTTCTGCGGGCCGGGTGGCTATGTCGACCATATGGGCTATGACCTGTCGCTGGTCAGGGCGCCGATCGAGCCGATCAAGTCGGTGCTCTCCGCCATGCGGGCCAAGGGGTATACCATCATCCATACGCGCGAGGGCCATCGCCCCGACCTCGCCGACCTGCCCGCCAACAAGCGCTGGCGCTCGCGCCGCATCAATGCGGGCATCGGCGATCCCGGCCCATGCGGACGCATCCTGGTGCGCGGCGAACCGGGCTGGGACATCATTCCCGACCTTTACCCGATCGAAGGCGAGCCGATCATCGACAAGCCCGGCAAGGGCTCGTTCTGCGCCACCGATCTCGAGCTGATCCTCAACCAGCGCGGCATCGAAAACATCGTGCTCACCGGCATCACCACCGATGTCTGCGTGCACACCACCATGCGCGAGGCCAATGACCGCGGCTTCGAATGCGTGATGCTGGAGGATTGCTGCGGAGCGACCGACTACGGCAATCATCTGGCGGCGATCAAGATGATCAAGATGCAGGGCGGCGTTTTCGGCGCGGTCTCGAACTCCGCCGCGCTCATCGCCCGGCTGCCATGAGGAACCAGCGATGAGCAGCAGCTTCCACGGCAAGGCGATCGGCGTCCAGACCATCGGCATGACCATGCGTTTCGGCGCCTTCATGGCGCTCGACGACGTCTCCATCAAGGTGCCGGCGGGCTCCTTCCATGTCCTGCTCGGCGAGAACGGCGCCGGCAAGTCGACGCTGGTCAAATGCATGATGGGTTTCTACCACCCGACATCAGGCGAGATGCTGGTCGACGGGCGCGAGGTGGCGATCGCCAGTCCCAGGGATGCCTCGGCGCTCGGTCTCGGCATGGTCTATCAGCATTTCACGCTCGTCCCGTCGCTGACAGGCGCCGAGAACCTGGTCATCTCGCGCGAGAAGGTGCCCGGCGTCATCGACTGGCGCCAGGAGCGCACAGCGCTTGCCCAATTCATGGAACGCATGCCCTTCAAGCTGCCGCTCGACGTCAAGGTGGCCGAGCTCGCCGCCGGCGAGAAGCAGAAACTGGAGATCATCAAGCAGCTTTATCTCGGCCGAAATTTCCTGGTGCTGGACGAGCCGACATCCGTGCTCACCCCGGGCGAGGCGCAGGAAGTGCTTGGCCTGGTGCGCGGCATGACCAAGGCGGGCGATCTCACCGCGCTGATGATCTCGCACAAATTCCACGAGGTCACCGCATTCGCCGACGACATCACCGTGCTGCGCAAGGGCAGGCTCACCGGAACCGGCAAGGTCTCCGACCTCTCCCACAGGGAGATGGCGGCGATGATGATCGGCGACCAGCCGATCGCCGCGCTCGACAGCCGCGCCGAGCCGAAGCCGGACGCCGAGATCGTGCTCAAGGTGAAGGCGCTGAAGGCACCGGACCGCACCGGCCTCAAATCGATCAACATCGCGGATCTCGGCGTGCGCTCCGGCGAGATCGTCGGCATCGCCGGCATCTCCGGCAATGGCCAGAAGGAGTTCCTGGAAGTGCTGGCCGGGCAGCGCGCCCGTGATCAGGGCGAAGTCATCGTGCGCGGCACTGCCTATGCGGCGACACGCGCCGAGGCGCGCGCGCTCAATGTGCGCCTGATCCCGGAAGAGCCGCTGAAAAATGCCTGCGCGCCAAGGATGACGGTGGCCGAGAACATCGCCTTCCGCATCTTCGACGTGGACGGCAACGGCAAGCCGGTGAGCTGGATCAGCGCCGGCGCCATCAAATCCTTCAGCGCCCGCCTGGTCGAGCAATTCAAGGTCAAGACTGCATCGCTCTCCTCGCCGATCGCCTCGCTCTCGGGCGGCAATGTTCAGCGGGCTGTGCTCGCCCGCGAGCTGACGGGCGAGGTCGACCTGCTGATCGTCTCCAACCCTTGCTTTGGCCTCGACTTCTCCGCCGTCGCCGAAATCCGCGCCCGCATCATGAAGGCGCGCAACGCCGGCGCCGCGGTGCTCCTGATGTCGGAGGATCTCGACGAACTCCTGGAGCTTTCGGAGCGTATCCTCGTCATGTCCGACGGCGCGCTCGTCTACGAGACCCCGATCGCGCAAGCGAGCGTCCGGACGATCGGCGAGCACATGGCGGGGCATCACTGATGGCCGAGATCGCGGCACAGCCGTTCGCCTTTACGTTCAAGCCCGAAACGACAGCGCTCATCGTGATCGACATGCAGCGCGACTTCGCCGAGCCGGGCGGCTTCGGCGCCAGCCTCGGCAACGACGTCAGCCGGGTAGTGGCGATCGTGCCGACGGTGAAGCGGCTGATCGAAGGCTTTCGCGCCGTCGGCCTGCCGGTGATCCACACCATGGAGTGCCACAGGCCGGACTTGTCGGACCTGCCGCCTGCCAAGCGCGATCGCGGCAACCCGTCGATCCGCATCGGCGATGCCGGTCCGATGGGACGCGTGTTGATCGCGGGCGAGCCCGGCACCGCGATCCTCGAGGAGCTCGCACCGGCGCCTGGCGAGATCGTCATTGAGAAACCCGGCAAGGGCGCCTTCTACGCGACCCGCCTCGGTGACGACCTCAAGCGGCTCGGCGCGCGGCAGCTGGTCTTTGCCGGCGTGACGACCGAGGTCTGCGTGCAGACGACGATGCGCGAGGCCAACGACCGCGGCTATGAGTGCCTCGTCGCCGAGGATGCGACGGAAAGCTACTTTCCCGAATTCAAGGCGGCTGCGCTTGCGATGATCAGGGCGCAAGGCGCCATCGTCGGCTGGACGGCGACGACCGACCAGGTGCTCGAGGGAATCGCGAATGCCTAATCTTGCCTTTGCCGGGCTGCTTGACGGCGGCTGGCGCGATCTGGTGTTCGAGCCCTTCCGCGACGGCGTCACGGTGTACTGGCTTCTCAAGGGCGGCCCGGTGGAACCGTCGGTCGCGCTGCTCAAATACCAGCCTGGCGCCGGCGTACCGCGCCACCGCCATGCCGGGCTGGAAACCATCGTCGTGTTGGAAGGGACCCAGAGCGACGAGAACGGCGACTATCCGGCGGGCAGCGTGATCCTGAACCCCGTCGGCACCGAACACTCGGTATGGGCAAAGGATGGCTGCGTGGT
Source organism: Mesorhizobium australafricanum (assembly GCF_033977265.1). Classification (NCBI taxonomy): domain Bacteria; kingdom Pseudomonadati; phylum Pseudomonadota; class Alphaproteobacteria; order Hyphomicrobiales; family Phyllobacteriaceae; genus Mesorhizobium; species Mesorhizobium australafricanum. Next base: position 165,549 of record NZ_JAVIIT010000009.1, read on the forward strand.
GCTGATCCAGTGGGACCTGCCGGTGAGCTTTGTAGGGGAAGCGAAATGAGCGATATCCAATTCGACATCGGCAGTCTGCAAGCAGCCTACCAAGCCGGCGCTGGCATAGCCGACGTGATCGATACCGTGCTGGCCCGCATCGGGGCGGCTGGCGACCCCGGCATTTTCATCCATATCGCGACGCGCGCCGAGCTCCTAGCCGAGGCCGAGACGCTCGGCCCGTTCGATCCTGTGGCCAAGCCGCTCTGGGGCATCCCTTTCGCCGTCAAGGACAATATCGATGTCGGCGGCATGCCGACGACGGCTGCCTGCGCCGAATACGCCTATACGCCGGACAGGGACGCCACGACCGTGGCGCGCCTGAGGGCGGCCGGCGCGTTGGTTGTCGGCAAGACCAATCTCGATCAGTTCGCCACCGGCCTCGTCGGTGTGCGCACGCCCTGGCCGATCCCGAGGAACGCGGTCGATCCGAAACTGGTGCCGGGCGGCTCCTCCTCCGGCTCGGCTGTAGCGACGGCGCGCGGCATCGTCTCTTTCGCGCTTGGCACCGACACCGCCGGCTCCGGCCGCATTCCGGCCGGCCTCAACAACATCGTCGGGCTGAAGCCCACGGTCGGCGCGTTATCCACGGCAGGCGTCGTGCCGGCCTGCCGGACGCTCGACTGCGTCTCGGTGTTCGCGCTGACCGTCGACGATGCCTATGTTGTGCTCGGCGCCGCCTCCGGTTTCGATCCGGGCGACCCCTATTCGAGGTCGGTCCCCATCGCACCGCCGGCAAGCCGCCCGCCCGTGTTGACCGTCGGTGTCCCCGCCGGGCCGGACCGGAAATTCTTCGGCGATGTCTCGATGCAATCAGGTTTCGAGGCCGCGCTTGCCACTCTGGAGGCGCTCGGCGCCAGGCTTGTCGAGATACCGTTCGGCGACTTCTACGCCACCGCCGATCTTCTCTATGAAGGCGCCTGGGTGGCTGAGCGCTACGCGGCGATCCGCGACTTCTTCGAGGCAAATGAAGCATCGCTTCATCCGGTGACGCGCAAGATCATCGGCGGCGCCAGAAACCTGTCGGCCGCCGACGCCTTTCGCGGCCTCTATGCCTTGCAGGCATACAAGGCGCGGCTCGCCCCGGTCATCGCCTCCGTCGACCTTTTCTGCGTGCCGACCGCGCCGACCCACTACGCGGTCGATGCCGTGCTTGCCGATCCGATCGTCACCAACAGCCGGCTGGGCACCTACACCAACTTCGTCAATCTGCTCGACATGTGCGGCATCGCCGTGCCTACAGGCACGCGCGACGATGGCCTGCCGATGAGCGTCACCTTGCTGGCGGCCGCCGGGCGGGACGCCCTCGTCGCCTCGGTCGGCCGCGACTTGCACGCCGCGAGCGGCTTGGCTCTCGGCGCGACGGGATGGCGCCAGCCGCCTGCCCGGCTTGACGTTGCGCCGGCCAAGGACGGCATCGAACTGGTGGTGGTTGGCGCGCATCTTTCGGGCATGCCCCTCAATGGCCAGCTGAAGGATCTCGGTGCGCGGTTCTGCCGGGCGGCGAGGACCGCGCCCTCCTACAGGCTCTATGAGCTTGCGGGCCAAACCCCGCCCAAGCCCGGCCTGGTTCGGGTCGGCAGCAGCGGCGCGGCTATCGAGGTTGAGGTGTGGCGCCTCGGTGCCGACGCCTTCGGGCGCTTCGTCGCCGCCATCCCGCCGCCGCTCGGCATCGGCACTATCGACCTCGATGACGGCACATCGGCGAAGGGATTCCTGGCCGAGACCGCTGGCCTGTTTGCGGCGACCGACATCTCCGCCTATGGCGGCTGGCGCAGCTTTGTTGCCAAGGCGCACGATACGCGACGACAACTGGAAAGCATGCCTCCAGCGGAATGATGGCGCTGTCGGATCCCGACTGCGGCCGGCAGAGCTCAAGCCCTGGCCCGGCTGGAAGATTCCGCAGGTCCGCCTCAGGCCAGCTCGAACCGCTCCACGGCGCGCATGATGCCGCGCAGCTCGGCAAGACCCTTGAGCCGCCCGATCAGCGAATAGCCGGGGTTGATCTTTGTCTTGCCGATATCGTCTGCGAGCAGATGACCATGGTCCGGCCGCATCGGGATGCGCCAGTCGCTCCGGCCCTCCTTCCGCCGCCGCGCCTCTTCCTTCATCAGCGCCAGGATGACCTCGGCCATGTCGGTCGAACCTTCCAGATGCTCCGCCTCGTAGAAGGAACCGTCCTTTTCACGCGTCACGTTGCGCAGATGCGCGAAATGAATCCGGGGCGCGAACTCCTCGATCATCGCGACCAGGTCGTTGTCGGCGCGCACGCCGTAGGAGCCGGTGCAGAAGGTCAGTCCGTTCGACGGGCTGTCGACCGTCCCCAGGATGAAACGGGCGTCATCGGCAGTGGAAACCACGCGCGGCAGGCCGTAGAGTGAGAAGGGCGGATCGTCGGGATGGATGCACATGCGCGCGCCGACTTCTTCCGCCGCGGGGATGATCTCCTTCAGGAACCAGGCGAGGTTGGCGCGCAGCTCAGCCGGGCCGATCGCCGCGTAATCGGCGAGCGCATCGCGCATCGTCTCGCGATTGTAGGTGCGCTCGGTGGCCGGCAGTCCGGCGATCAGGTTGCGTTCGATCTTGTCGATGTCCTCGGCGCTCAAAATCTTGAGCCGTGCTTCCGCTTCCTGGAGTCGCGCCGGGCTGTAGCTCGCCTCGGCATTCGGCCGCTTCAGCACGAAGACGTCATAGGCGGCGAAATCGAGGGCATCGAAGCGCAACGCATAGCCCGTGGTCGGCAGCCGGTACATCAGATCGGTGCGCGTCCAGTCGACCACGGGCATGAAATTGTAACAGATCGTCGAGATGCCGGCCTCGGCCAGCGCCCGGATCGTGTCCCTGTACCAGCCGGCGTAATGCTCCCGTTCAGGCGTTCCGGTCTTGATCGAGTTGTGGACGGGAATGCTTTCCACCACCGACCAAGTCAGGCCCGCCGCCTCGATGATGCGCTTGCGCTCGAGGATGGCCTCGAGCGGCCAGGCGCTGCCGTCATAGATGTTGTGCAGCGCCGTGACGATGCCTGCAGCACCCGCCTGTTTAATGTGATCGAGCGTGACCGGGTCGTTCGGACCGTACCAGCGCCAGCATTGTTCCATGACTGCCTCTCAAAGCATTGCGATGCGCTTCAATGCATGTCGCCCAATGTGCGCGGCGGCTTTGGGAACCGGCATGCATCAAAACAAAGACGTAAAGCGCGTCAGCCGAATCTCAGCGCGGCGCGCTGTGGTTGCGATCGACCATATTGTCGGATGACAATGGCCGTCAAATCAGGTGATTCCGGCGCCTCGCGACTTACCGCCGACAGGCGCCTCGTCCTTTATTGCAGGAGTTTGTCCATGAACGATTTCGACGGCAAGGTCGCGCTGGTGACGGGAACGACCGGCATCGGCGAGGCAACCGCGCGCCGTCTTGCCGAAGGCGGCGCCGCGATCATCGCGCTGGGCATCGATCAAGCCGCCAACGCGATGCTGCAGGCCGAGCTCAATCGCGCCGGCGCCGCCGCGCTCGTGCTCGTCACGGATGTTGCCGTGCCCGACCAGGTCGAGAGGGCGATCGCCGCCGGCGTCGCGAAATTCGGCGGGCTGGACGCCATCGTCAATTCGGCGGCCGTGCATCCCTACGGCACGGCGACGACGACGGATTTCGAGACCTGGAACCGGGCGATGTCCGTCAATGTCGGGTCGATCTACCTCACCGCCCGTTTCGGCATTCCCGAAATGATCAAGCGCGGCGGCGGCGCCATCGTCAACGTCGCCTCGGTGCAAGGCACTGCCTGCCAGGAGAATGTCGCCGCCTACGCCACCACCAAGGGCGCCATCCACACGCTGACGCGCTCGCTGGCGCTCGATTATGCCCGAAAGGGCATCCGCGTGAACTCCGTCAGCCCGGGATCCGTTCGCACCCCTATCCTCGAACGGGCCGCCCGCGCCGACGACCCCAACGCGGATGTCGAAGCAGCCTTCAGGCGCTTCGGCGAAGCGCACCCGATCGGCCGCATCGGCGAGCCGGAAGAAGTGGCGGAATTGATCGCCTTCCTCTGCTCATCCAAGGCAAGCTTCTGCACCGGCGCCGATTACAGAATAGACGGCGGCCTTTTGGCGGGTATTGGCGTGAGATAGTGCATCGATCGCGATGAAGCGGTGGCGAGGCTGGGAGTGCTCTCCCTTGTGGCGGCGCGCGTTAACCGTCTATCGTGCGGCGACAAGAGCTGCCGGCCGGGTATCACGGCGGCGGATAAAGCGACGAAGCAGATTTCAGGACGAATGAAGTAACGCATAGCCAATGGCCGACAAATCGCAATTCGGACTGTCCGCTGTCGATACCGTTCCGCTGCATGAGAAAGTCTATCTGGAGCTCGTGCGGGCGCTGATGTCGGGCCAGCTCCAGCCGGGCCAGAAGCTGACCTCGCGCAAGCTCGCCAAGGAGCTCGGCACCAGCGACATGCCGGTGCGCAGCGCCTTCATGCGGCTGCAGGCGCTCAGGGCGCTGAGCCCGATGCCGAACGGCAGCGTCGAGGTGCCGACCATATCGGCCGATCGGTTCCGGCAGCTGACCGACGTGCGCACGATCCTGGAAGGCACGGCCACCGAACTCGCCACCAAGCTCATCAACGGCAACAATCTGCGCGCCATTCGCCGCCACTGCACCGAGCTTACCCAGGCCGCCCGCAGCGGCGACATCGACGACTATCTGCGCAAGAACCACGACTTCAAATTCTCGATCTATCGCCACTGCGGCAACGAGCAGATGATCTTCCTGATCGAGACTGTCTGGATGCAGGTCGGACCTTTCCTCCGCAACCTGCGTATCGGCTTCGAGGACAACCTCGCCGGCATTCTCGGCATCGACTATCACGAGGAAGTCGTGGCGGCGATCGAGGCCCAGGACGGCGAGCGGGCCCGCGCGGCCATCGTGCGCGACATCGACGAGGGTGCCGCGCACATTCTTAAGCAGATCAAGTTCCCGGAACTGCGGAATTAGGAAGGCCTTCGAGATTGGCGAAAGCCTCTCAAACTCTTCATCCACGGGCGCAGCGACGCAAAGCGGAGCGCAGACCCGAGGATCCATTCCGTGACATTGGTCGAGGAATTCAGCGGAGCAGAATTCTGCACCCCTATGGTCTGCGCCGCGTCGCTTCGCTCCTTGCTCCGCCATAGGATGAAGACGGGATGGGCGTTGCCGCCAATTCCAACTCCCGGCTTGGCTTTCTCTTTGCTTGTCGCTATTTTGCGATCGCAGATCGCAGAAAGTGGACCTGAAATGCCGCCCGATATCCCAGCTAGTGACTTGAAAAAATGAGGAAAAGCTGTTCGGCAATAGCCGAAATGGCCTTCATGAACTCACAAGCTGAAAATTGGATATCGTAGCCAACTGGCTACAGCACCTCAAGAACAGGGGCTGGAAATTGAGCGATGCGATTGCGGACGTTTTGAATTGGCTTGAAAGCAGGAAGGACATCCAGAGCCTCAGGGCGGCGGTGTGCGACCTGAACGGCATCATGCGCGGCAAGCGCATTCCGGTCGAGCAGGCGCGCAAGGCCCTCGAAGGCAAGCTGCGCATGCCTTATTCGGCCATCGGCCTCGACATCTGGGGCGAGGACATCGAAGGCAACGCCCAGGTGTTCTCGACCGGCGACGCCGACGGGCTTTGCCACTGGACCGGGCGCGGCATACTGCCGGTCGACTGGACGGCCCACCCGACAGCACTTCTGCCGCTCTGGCTGGCGGACGACAGCGGCGCGCCCTATCTCGGCGATCCGCGCCGGGCGCTGGCCCGCATCCTCGACCGCTATGCCGCGCTTGGCCTGACGCCCGTCACCGCGACCGAACTCGAATTCTACCTCGTCGATCCGACGTCGCAGCGTCCGGTTGGCCCCGTCTCGCCGGTCACCGGCAGGCGCCTCGATTCCGACGCCGCACTCTCGATCGATGAGGTCGACGATTTCGAGGCCTTCATCCACGATATCTACGAAGCCTGCCGCATGCAGGACATTCCGGTCGACACCGCGATCGCCGAGAACGGCGTCGGCCAATTCGAGATCAACCTCAACCATGTGCCGGACGCCTTGCGCGCCGCGGACGATGCGGTTCTCTTCAAGCGCACCGTGAAGGGGATCGCCCGCAAGCATGGCTTCGCCGCCTGCTTCATGGCCAAGCCCTATGGCGAACGGGCCGGCAACGGTTTCCATGTCCATTTCAGCGTGCTCGACAAGGACGGCCACAACATCTTCGACGACGGCTCCGACCAAGGCTCCGGCACCATGCGCCATGCGGTTGGCGGCCTGCTGGCCGCGATGGCGCAAAGCACGCTGGTGTTCGCCCCGCATTTCAATTCCTACCGGCGGCTGCGGCCGCGTTCCTATGCACCGACCGCGGTCGCCTGGGGCTACGAAAACCGCATGGTGGCGATTCGCATTCCAGGCGGCCCGTCGGTCGCGCGCCGCATCGAGCATCGCGTCTCAGGCGCCGACGCAAATCCCTATCTGGTGCTGGCGGCGATTCTCGGCGCGGCGTTGATCGGCATAGAGCGGCAGCTCTCGCCCGGCGAGCCGACCGGAGGCGAGGGCCAGGGGCTGCCGCTTGCCAAGCTGCCGCCGGACTGGGCCTCGGCGATCGCCGCCTTCGAGACCGGTCCGCGTATTGCCGAGATCTTCCCGGCCGTGCTGCGTGACGCCTTCATCGCCTGCAAGCGCCAGGAGTTGAACACTTTCGCGCTGAATGTCAGCGACTTCGAGATCGAGACCTATCTCGAGAGCGTTTGAGGCCGGCCGGTCAGGAGCCCAGCGGGCGCACGTTGACCGGCACACAGGACAACTATCCAGTCGAACGGACGGCATCCGTCGAATAGATTCGCGTCGTGGCGCACAAACAAAAACGGCCCGCGCGAGGCGGGCCGTTTGTATCTGGTTGCGGGGACAGGATTTGGCTTCTTTGTCCCGCGGCGTCGGCTTCGCCTCCTTGCGGGCCCCTGATGGCAGCTCAAATCATCCGGCCACCCCAGCAAGATACAAAAACGCCCGCACGAGGCGGGCGTTTTTGTATCTGGTTGCGGGGACCCGCAACCCCTTTTGTCATAACACCGTCAAACTGCTGGCTTTGGTCAGGTTTGGCGATTTCGAGGATGCCGAACAACTCGCCGCGTAGCTCGGCATGCACCTCCCCGCGCTTTTCGCCGGGCGTGAGCACGATCTCTCCGATCAAAGAGCGCAACGCCTCGGCGGCTGGACGTCCGTCCTCGTGGTCGGCGAGCGCTTGCGTGAGCTGCTCCACGCGCTTGCGGTAGAGGTTGGCAATGTTCGGATGCAGGTCGGGCACCTCGGTAGGCGCCACCGCCAGACGCGCTGTCATCTCCGCCTTCTGCCTCTCCAGATCTTCCATTCTTGCCTTCATCGAAGGTTGGTAAAGGCCATCTTCGATCGCGGCCATGATGCCGGCGATGGCACGCTCGATCTTGTCTAGCGCCTTGCGGTCTTGTTCGCCTTGCGCGCGACGCTCCTGGTTGAGGCGGTTGGTCTCCTGGGCATAGGCTCTGATCGCCTCGGCCACGGCATCGGCCGAGACCAGCCTCTCCTTCAGGCCCGACAGGACGCGCTGCTCGATCTTATCGCGGGTGATGGTGCGGCCGTTGTTGCAGATGCCCCGGCGCTGGTGGTTGAGACAGGCGTAGCGGTCTCGCGTGAACAGGCCGTAGCGCCCGCCGCAGCAGCCGCAGATGAGCAGGCCGGAAAGCAGCGAGACCGGCCGCTTCATGGTGTGCAGCTTCCTGGCCCGGGCCTTGCGGGTGGCGATCGCCACCGCCTCGAAGTGGCTGGCGATGGATCTCTGTCTCTCCTTCACGGCCTGCCACAATTCGTCGTCGACGATCCTCAGATGCGGCACCTCGGTGCGGATCCATTTGGCTGGCGGGTTGGCCCGCGATACACGCTTGCCGGTGGCGGGATCCTTGACGAAGTGTAGGCGGTTCCAGACCAGCACACCGGTATAGAGCTCGTTGTTGATGACGCCGGTGCCCCGGATTACATGCCCGCGCACGCTGGTATCGCCCCAGTGTCGGCCGAGCGGACCAGGAACGTTCTCTTTATTAAGGTCGACGGCGATCGCCTTTGGGCTCTTGCCGGCAGCGAACTCGCGAAAGATGCGGCGCACGATGGCCGCTTCCTCCGGCACGATCTCGCGGTCGCCGCGGATGGGCTCACCTTCGCTATCGAGTTCTTTTATTACCCGGTAGCCGTAGCAGAGCCCACCCCCGGCCTTGCCCTTCTCCACCCTTCCCCGCAGACCACGATGGGTCTTGAGGGCGAGGTCCTTGAGAAAGAGGGCATTCATCGTGCCCTTGAGGCCGACATGCAGCTCGCTGATCTCGCCCTCGGCCAAGGTGACGATGGCAACGCCGGCGAATCTGAGATGCTTGAAGAGAGTGGCGACATCTGCCTGGTCGCGGCTGATGCGATCGAGCGCTTCGGCCAGCACCACTTCGAAGCGGCCGCGCTGGGCATCGCGCACCAAATGCTGGATACCCGGCCGCAGCACTGTGCTGGCACCGGAGATCGCCGCATCCTCAAAGGTTCCCGACACGCTCCAGCCCTCCCGCGCCGCCTGCTCGCGGCACAGCCTCAACTGATCCTCGATGGAGGCGTCCCGCTGGCTGTCGGAAGAATAGCGGGCATAGAGTGCGACACGGGTCATGGCGGCAGATCCTCTCTCCTATTCCCGAGGGGCTTCCTCCCCCTGCCCTCTCACTCTCGGCGGTTCGGACGATTGTCGTTGCCCGCGACTCTCGCCTCGAATGCCTCTCGCGCCAATTGCCGGCCGATCAGCCCAGCGATATCCAGCACCACCCGATCCAGCCTGACCGCGTGCATGAGTTCCGGGCGACCTTCGGAGCCAGCGAGGTCGCCGTTGTCGTTTGCTGGAACCAAAGCCTGTGGCCCGGCGCTGGTTTCCTCTGACATGGCGGTCGCTCCCAATGGTGGATCGACCTGCCATCAGAGTCCTCCGAGCGCCGAAGGAAAGCGCGAACTTCATGTCGTAGGGTCACAGCGTGCAATGACTTGTGCCGTGCGGTTTCGTCTCTCAATCGTCAAGGGTCGGGCTGCAGGCGACAAGTGGTGAGGGGGCGGGTCACAAGACCACGACATCTCCACGGCATTCCGCCGCGTCTTCCTCCTTTAGCGCAGCGACAAGCTTGACTGCGGACTCCCAATGCCTAGCAACGTCGCTCCGCGTCCTTTCCCGGCTCGGGCGACCAACCGGGAAGTCTCCCGCGATCGCCTTTAAGTCACGCAGCACGGAAGCTATGTGCGGCCAGGGGAAGTCGGTAGGATCACCAATATCTCGATCAGCGCCGACGATCATTTCCAACTTGGCGATGGCGCCGAGAAGCGACGTCGCCGCGACATCAGGGATAGAATCCTGGAACTTGAGGGCTTCTGTCATCGCAAAGACCTCAGCCTCGCGCGCAACCGCATACTCCCGAGGACCGCCTTGGGTGCGCGCCGCTCGCTCTTGAACTTGCGTCGGTGAATCTGCGGCCAATACCTGAATTCCGGGATTGACCAGCCGGCTCTCCAGCCGCTGCTGCACGCGACATAGAAGCATGGAGACGTACCTAGCCATTTGCCAATCGCTCACAAGCAGAAGCGCGGGATCGCGTGGGGCCGCCGGTCGCAATTCCGGGTCGTTGCGGCTTGCGGCGAGAACATTCGGCTTTTTCGCTGCCACAGCATGGTCTCCTTCCGTGCGGCAAGCTTCGCTCAGTGGGTCCAATACCCATGAAGGAGCCGGCCTTCCGAATGTGATTTGTAGAGAATACTCCGTGGTGAAATACTCTGCAAGGCGCTGGTGTCGGATTCATGGAGATCCGAGAAGCGTTCGCGCAAAACCTAAGAGCCCTGCGGCGGGCTAGAGGCCTGTCACAGGAAGAGCTTGCGCACCGGGCTGGGATCGATCGCACCTATATCAGCGCTTTGGAACGCAACGTGTACAACGCGAGCATCGACGTCGTTGACCGACTCGCTGAAGTGCTGGGTGTGGAAGTCGCAGAACTGCTGAAACGAACCTCAGCTGACCCGCAGAGATCGAAGTCTGAGCCTGACGAATAGAGAAGTTGATAAGGTTGTCGGACCCATGGCCATGCGTCAGCTAATTCCCCGTATTCTGCGGGAGAACGGCCTGACGCAGGAAGACGTTGGAAGCGCGCCCTGGATTCAGTTCATAGGAATGACTTGGCGGAAGCCGCTCGCTCGCGCGCCATTCACAGGCGCTGTAGCGTGCGAGCGGCGAGCGGCTGCTTCGCGCCTCATTCCGGCTATTGGTGGCGGCCAGGTACTGTCCCGAAAGCCGACGCTAGCCGCGGTCGCGCCGAGGCTCACTCTCAACCCAGAAAGGGTTAGCTGCTTGCTCGGCTACCCAGGAATTTGGCGTACTACTCAGCCAATCTGCCAGCCTCGCGCCGTGTCGTCGCGAAGCCTGCCAGACAGTTGAGGTACTCATCCGTCAAGTCGGATACTGAGAAGGCAGCGGTGTGCTAGCTGTGAGCTTTCAGGACGTTGTCCATTCGGCCCCGACCGAGAAAGCAGAGGTTGTCGAAGCTTGGCGATTCTCGGAGGACCGTTAGAACGTCCATAAGAATGCCCGTCTGACGCCGCTGGGTCGAGAGGAGATGGCCCGCGACGTTGTTGAGGGCCGCCTTTCCAGAGCCAATGCGGCGCGGACATCGGCCAAGGTGGTGGCGCGCTTGGTTCCGGGTCGAGGGCAGCAGCTCGCGCGAGGCCGCAGTCATTCTCGGTTCTCGATGGCTAACTTGCAACCTTTGTCGCAGCGCTGGCGATGAATTCGGCCACGGCTTCCAGCTGCGAAAGCATTGGCACGTTGACGACCGGCAGGTGTCACAGCTTTCCTACTCCGTTGTGCTGGCCTTTTTCCTGCGCCGGTTGGTGTGCGACTGCGCGACGGCCAGTTTCAACTCGGGTGTGATCTCCACAGGCGCATTCTCTGCCCCATGTGGGCTCTGCAGCCCCTCGACGTGAACGGTCGGGAATGGCAGTTCGATGCCCTGTTCCTTGAAGGCCTGGCGGAGGCGTAAAAAGAATCTCCCTTTCATAGCGAAGGCACCTCCCGGTCTGGTTGTGACCTTGACCCTCAATACGATGCCATACTCACCGAACTCCTGCACGCCCTGCATCTTGATCGGTTCGATCACCCAGTTTTTAAATTCGGGATCTTCCGCCAGCTCCAGGCCTATCCGCTTGATCAGCTTGCGAGCGAACTCGATGTCGGTGTCATAGCCGACGGTGATGTTGAATTTGTCGGTAACCCAGTCACGGCTCTGGTTCTGGACGGCTCCGAGTTCACCGAACGGTATTGTGAACAGCGGGCCACGATGGTGGCGCAGCTTCACCGACCGCAGCGAAAAGCTCTCCACCGTACCCCTGTAGCTGCCCGATGAAATGTATTCGCCGACACGGAATGCGTCGTCGAGCAGATAGAACACGCCTGAGATCACGTCCTTGACGATGGTTTGCGCGCCAAAACCCACGGCGACGCCAACGACGCCGGCGCCGGCGATCAGGGGGCCGATCTGGATACCGACCGAGGCGAGCATCATCAGCACCGCCATGACGACGATCACTGCCAGTAGAATGTTCTGGATGATGGGCAAGAGCGTGCGCAGCCGCGCCTGCTGAGGATCGACGACCGGCATCTCCTCGTCGCTGATCACCGCGTGCTGCGCTTCGATGCCCAGCTTTCTCTCGATCAAGGCCTTGATGATCGACCAGCCGAAGTCGGCGGCAAGCGCAATGACAATGACATTGATCAAGCCGCGCAATATGAGCGTGGTCGTCGTGTTGCTGTCCTGCATCGACTGCATGTCCAGACCCCAGGCACGCGCAAGAAGGTAAGCCGCCGCCAGGATCAAGATCATCCGGACTGCGCGATCGATGACAGCGATCGTGACCGCCGGGATCGTAGGCCGGCCGGAATCTTCCGAACCCGGCCGCAGGACGAAATTGACCCCGCGCTGCGTCAGCACGATTGCGAAAGGCAGGAAGAATGCGGCGAAGGTAAACCAGAACAATATGGGAAGGCCGGCGATGCGCAGCAGGAACAGGACGACGAAGTAAGCAGTCAAAAACCATGTCGCTGCCGTGTGACCGTGCCCATCGTTCCGCTTTGTTCTTGGCCGACGCCAAACGGCAATCAGAAAGAGCAGCAGCAGCACGAAATCGGCACCTACCGACAGCACCAGCATTCCGTCCTGATCAATGCCGAGACCCGGCAAGAGGATGAACGCCGCGGCGAAGAAGGCAAAGACGCCGAAGATCCTGGGTACCCAATAGAACCAATGGTCGGCCGTTTCGTTGGTGACAGGCAAAGCACGAACCTCGACGGCGTTCTCGACCTGCATGAAGGAGGGGACGAGCAGGGCTGCGAGGTACATGCGCACAGCCGCTGTGGCGACCGCAGCCATCAGAAAGGTCAGCACGATCTCGCGGATAAGCATTGGCCAGTCAAACAAGATGAACGCGCCGGCGCTGCCCAGCGCGAACGAGAGGATCAGCAGGCTGGAATAAAGCGTGCGGCCACCAATCTTCTTGGCCCGCCCAATGGGCGTATCCTTCGATTGTGCGATGATCCACAGACGGAACGGACGGGTGAGCTTGTACGTTGCCCAAGTGAGCGCCAGGCCGGCAGCGATAAAAATCGCGATCAGCAAAAGCATGCCGGCGGGCCTCTTGCCGGACATATCCTCCATGGTCTCTGCCCGCACGCGCGCGAACTGGCCTGGCAGCGAGGGCAAGGTCCCCACGATTCTTTCGATATGATGCTTGATCCGATCGAGCGTCGAGGATGCCATCGTATTCATCCGGCCCGGCGCGGCCACGGCATCGGACGATGCGCCGGACGGCGAAGCTCCTGCCGCGGCAGGCGTTCCGGTCGGCCCGGCGTCCTGCTTTCGTTGCTCGGCCACCCAGGCCTTCACCGATGGATCGTCGAGAAGATCGAATAGCTGTTTGACCTTTTCAGGCGGGACGGTCGCCGTCGCCTGCGCCTGTGCCGGACCAGCCAACAAGAGGGCGATCCCAAAGACCAGCGGCCTGGAAATCAGGATTAACATCGCCGTCAAATCCCCGAGACGCCGTGCCAGGCACGCCGGATTCCTGGCGCCCAATCGTCGAATCATGAGTGGCATCGTGCTGTAACCTTCCGGTCAAATCGGCGAGCAAGAACCCGTATGCTCGCGAGCACTCCGATCGCACCAATCACGAGTTTATCCGGTGCCCTTTTGCCACCGACCGATGAGACCATCAGACTGATCCGCGTTGCTGGCACGGTCGGTGCGATGCGAGTGCTGAAAAACTTCCGCGACATCGTCAGGACACCAACATGCCAAGCTTCCAGGGGTGCTGGCCATCGCGCCCAAGGCGCAATCATTCGATACCTTGGTCTATGGTTTCCTACGTGGGAGATTGACCAGGCTGCACGTGTGGCAGCCCGCGCCGACACCGGCTAGCAACGAGATGCTGGCCACGGTCAATGCTTCGCTTGCTCTGTCGGACCAAACGGCAACAGGCTTAGCTCCGAAAGGCATAGCCCTGCTTTCGCGCAAGAAGTCGATCAACCGCGAGGTCATTTCCCCGGTCGTTGGCCAGTGCTTCCAATACTTCCGTATGTATCCAACCATTCAGTCGTCTAATCGTCTGGAGACAACTCGTTCCGTATCACTCTGGCGCAGTGTCAAACATTGGAGAAGAATAATGAAGCTCATCGCACTTGCTGTCGCGTCTCTTGTTGTTTCTGCCGGAACCGCACTTGCCGGCAGCGATCACTACGGGTCGGAAAAGGCGACTCCTGCCGACAAGTTGCATACCTCCTCGATCGAGATGATCGACGGACATGCCAAGCATGAAGCCGGTCAAACGGTTCGAAAGCCGGTCACGCCTAACGACAAATATGGACAGGGTATTTGGGGGCGGTAGACCTAAGGCAGCTAAAGGACCGCTCGGTCTTTCTCTCAGATCGAGCGACTCAACGATAGAAGAGGCCTGGGCTTATAGGGCTCCGCGCCGTGCATTCGCCATTGCGTCCATAACCGACATCCTCCAGGCACAAAAATCGAACTGCTGCCAAATCGAGGCGGCAGTTACCATCGATGGCACGCGCCGGCCTCATGGCGATTTCGACCGTCTGTCCCAGCCCTTCATTGCGGGAACAATGGACCAAGGTATGGAACGCACGCTTCCTCGGCACGATGGCGCGCACCGCGCAAAGCCCGGCATGGTTGGATCTCTCTAACGCGACAGAAATGGAGAACCGGAAATGACACCGCGTCCAGCTCTTTCGAAGGCGCTGCACATCCTCCTGAGGCTCTGCGGCATTGACATGGCTGCGCCTCGGGCAAGGCGCAGCGGCAGCGCTGCCCAGTTTGCTCGCGCGAAGGCTCAGCGAGTTTACACACGCAACGGGGTCAGAATGTCCATCTCTCCCAGAGATCATCGGGACCGCGAGTAGATTCACTCCCATGTAGCGGAAGGTAGCCGGTCAAGGGGTGTTGGCCGACAGCCATACCATGGCGCCAAGAGCCAGCGACGCGATGAGCGGTGGACATTCGACCTATACACCCAAGACCGGGATCGGAGCGGTGCTTGGGAAAAACAAGGTGGCCCCGATCCTGGTCGGGAAAGCTCGGATCGCACGAGGTCCTAGCCGGTGCCGCACCGCTCATGTGATCGAGCACGCAGCCTAGGGCGGCCTCGTTAGGCTCGGAATTAGAAGCAGTGGTTGAGGCTTTGGTCGAACAGGATTGGTCATGAACTGGTGGATCGCTCCTCCTCTCTACATGGCTCTAGTGGGCGTCGCCGGAATTGTTGTCTGGTGCGTCATTCCGCGGAGTCTCCCCAACACAAGGCTGATCGTTCAGATTGCCTTCTTCCTTGCAATGTCGGTTCTCCTTCTGGACGGTGCCGTCGTCCCGTACGAGCTAACCCGGAGCGGAGAGACAACGGCCCGAGCGATACTCTTCGGGGTGGCGAAAGTGCTCTGGTGGGTTCATCTTGCGTGGGCGCTGATCGGTTTCGTCCGCATCTTTCTCGTCTTCGAGGGGAAGCCACGCGAGGCACGGCTCCTGCAGGATCTCGTCGTCGGCGTCGTTTATGTTGGAATGCTGCTGTCGGTCCTCGCTTTCGTCTTTGGCGTGCCCGTCGGAACCCTCATCGCCACCTCAGGTGTCTTTGCCATCGTCCTGGGACTGGCCCTGCAGAATACACTGAGCGACGTGTTTTCGGGCATCGCTCTAAACCTCGGGCGGCCCTATGTGCTTGGGGACTGGATCGTTTTGAGCGACGGCACCGAAGGCCGTGTTGTGGAAACCAGTTGGAGATCGACCCAGGTGCTCACCTGGGCACACAACGTCGTTGCGCTTCCGAATAGCTTTCTGGCCAAGCTTGGGCTGACCAATGTGAGCAGGCCAGACGAGAGCCACGGAATTGCTTTCACCATAAGAATCGCACCCACCAAAATGCCGGCCATCGTCGTGGACGTGATGCGAACGGCCCTGCTGAGCTGCAACTCCATCTTGAAGGTACCGCCGCCCTTGGTGGTTATTCGGGATTTGAACGCAGTGGCGATCGAGATCGATCTGCTTGTTCATGTCGAGAATATTGGCCGACGAATAGCCGCGCGGAACGAAGTCTTCGATCTTGTCTACCGCCACGCCAAGTCTACCGGCCTGCTGCTTGCGGCACCTCCCTCGTCGATCGCCGTGAGCAACCTGCCGACCGAAGAGACGGCGAGGCCACCAAGCGTCACCCCGATTGACCTCATAAGGGCCATACCGATTTTTTCGGCGCTGACGGACGACGAGCAGGAGGCCCTTGCCGCGACGACCTCGGTTCGCACCTACCGAAAGGGCGACATCATCGCACGACAGGGAGAGATGCTGCCGTCGCTCATGATCGTTCGAGCCGGTATCGTCGCCCGGCAACTGGGCGAGGGCGATGCCCGCATGCAGGATATCGGTCGCCTCGCGCCCGGCGACTTCTTCGGTGAGACAGGGCTGCTGGCCGGCATCGGCGAGACGTCGACATTGCGAGCGCTGACCCATGTCGTGGTCTACGAAATTGACCAGAAAAGCTTCGCTCCCTTGCTGCTCGCCCGGCCCGAAATGACCGAAGATCTCGCGGCGGCACTGGTGACCGGCATGTCAACTTCAGGCGAAAGCAGCGCTCTGGAGCAGCCACACGCGAGCTCGAGATCCACACTAGTCAAAGCCATTCAGACGGTCTTTCGCGACCTTCCGCTAAGCCGCCTTTTGGATATCGAGACTCAGGCCTCACAAGAGGGGAGGAAACGATGATCATCCCACGGAGCGAAACACGCAGTTTCAGGACAAGAATAATTGCTTTTCTCATGGATGGGTGCGGATGGCGCGCGACTCGGCGAAGGTTAAATCATCGCGAATGTCGAGACGATCTGGCTCATGGTGCAACTTGCAACCGCCTGCTACCGGACACGGAGGGCGCTGTTGCATATTTCCGTGGGGTGCCCATTTGCAAGCCGCTCGGCCTTTCACAAGGCAGGTTGATCGATCTGCTCGGCGTCGAGTTCCGACCGTGCTGCCGGCACTCGCAGGATCACGGTCGTGCCAGCCCCCAGGACGCTCTCGATTTCGACACTTCCGCCGCGCTCCGCGGCGAAATGCTTCACCATCGGCAAGCCTACACCGCCCAAGCCCTTGCCCTTCGTGGTGAAAAATGGCTCGAAGGCACGGGCAACGGTCCCAGGGGTCATTCCGATACCTCTATCGGCGATGCGAAGCTCGATAAAGGGTGGCACGGCCATGAACGGCGGCGGCGTCGATCGAGATCAAGCCGCCGCCCCGCATTGCGTCACGCGCGTTGAATATGAGATTCAGGATCGCATTCTGCAGACCCAGGCGATCGCATTTCGCGCGAAGCAGGCCGGATCCGACGCGGACCTCAGGCTGGATATGCGGCTCGCAGGCGCACCGGGCGAGGGCCTCGACCTCGGTCAGGCAAGCACTTACGTTGGTTTCCTGAACCTCGCCATGGCTCTGTTGAGCCCTGCTGATGGTCTCCCGGACAAGCGCGCCGGCTTGCAGCAAGGCTGTCTTGGCGCTGCCTATCACGGGCTCAAGCGCTGGCGCCACCGAGACGCCAGGATCCCGTGCGATGCGGCTTAGCGCGGATAACGCGATCTGGATAAGATTGCCCAGATCGTGAACGGTGCCAGCTGACGGCTGTTTTGTTTGCAGTTCGTACCGAGCGGCTTCGACGGATGAGTCACGAACATACTCGCCCGCTAGCTAGGTCGCCTTTTGTCTCTGCATGTAGCATCTCAGCTCCGTCTGTTCAGTAGCGGCCTCTGTCTTCAGGGACGCTATTTCGACGGGCCTTTGCCATCGATTGGATCGAGGGAGAGGGCCGACCATACTGCGGTATATATCGTTGGATTAAGCCGGTTCGATCGGTGTCTGGACTTTACTGAGTTGATCGTCCGCTTGTCCGATTCCTGGCCGACAATGCCCCGCAGTATTGGCCCATGCCGCCCGCTCCGCCCCTGACCGATTGATGCCTCGTGCGCTAGCCTTTGCCTGTCGTCGGCTAGGACTCCCCGTCTCCGAATGCATCCGCCCTAGACCTTCGCATCGGAAGACCGATGCCTCCGTAGAATAGTTTAGCAGGCAAGCTCGAAGCATTCTTCCGTGCAACTGGTCACGTTCCGGTCGCAAAGGAGAAGGAAGTGCGAAGGATTACGAGAATTCTGATGCTCGCCGCGGCGTTTGCCGCTTCGGGTGACGCCACGGCCCAACCCGCGGGCCAGCGGGTCAAGCCGACAATCGTGCTGGTGCATGGCGCTTTCGCCGAGTCGTCGAGCTGGAACGCGGTGATCGCCGATCTCAACAAGGACGGCTACACAGCCATCGCCGCGGCCAATCCTCTTCGCAGCATCGAGGGCGATGCAGCGGCGGTTTCAGCCGTCATCCGCTCGATCTCCGGACCGGTCGTGCTGGTCGGCCATTCCTATGGCGGGCCGGTCATCACCGAGGCAGCCAACGGAAAGAACAATGTGAAGGCTCTCGTCTACGTGGCCGGGTTTGCGCCCGAAACCGGCGAGTCCAGCCTCACGCTCTCGGCGAAGTTCCCAGGCAGTACGCTGGGCGCCGCTCTTCTTCCAGTGGCGCAAGCCGATGGAGGCCAGGACCTTTATATCCAGTCGGAAAAATTCCACGAGCAGTTCGCAGCCGACGTACCGTCGGCCGAAACCAGCCTGATGGCGGCGACCCAGCGTCCCGTCGCCAAAGCCGCTCTGGCGGAGCCATCCGGTACCGCTTCATGGAAGACGATTCCTTCGTACGCAATCTATGGCTCAGCCGATCGGAATATCCCGCCTGCGGTCATGAAGTTCATGGCCGAACGCGCGCATGCCGTGAAGACCGTGGTCGTCGAGGGTGCTTCCCACGCCGTGATGGTTTCGCATCCCGACGAGGTTGCCGCGCTCATCGAGGACGCTGCTTCAGCTCGGTGAAGAGCCCGTAACGCCTGGCATTCCGCAACGCAATTCAGAACGCAAGACAGGAGCTTGGACATGAAAATCGTCATCATAGGCGGCACAGGACTCATCGGTTCGAAGACCGTCGAGAGGCTGCGCAAGAAGGGTCATGAAGTGCTTGCTGCTTCACCGAACAGCGGCGTCAACACCGTCACGGGCGAAGGCCTGCCGGAAGCTCTCGCCGGGGCGCAGGTCGTCATTGATCTCGCAAATTCGCCTTCGTTCGAGGACAAGGCCGTTCTGGAGTTCTTCGAGACCTCCGGCCGGAACCTCCTCGCAGCAGGCAAGGCGGCCAGCGTCAAACATCACATCGCACTCTCGATCGTGGGCGCCGAGCGCCTCCCCGATAGCGGCTATCTGCGCGCCAAAATGGTGCAGGAAAAGCTGATCCAGGAGTCTGGTATTCCCTACACCATCGTTCATTCGACCCAATTTTTCGAATTCCTGGGGGGCATCGCCCAGTCGGCAACAGCTGGCGACATCGTAACCCTTCCATCAGCCTACTTTCAGCCGATCGCATCGGACGACGTCGCCGACATCATGACGGACGTAGCGCTCTCCGCCCCGATCAACGGCACCATCGAGATCGCCGGACCTGAGCCGATCCGCATGAGCGATCTCGTCGCGCGGTTCCTGAAGGCGACCAACGACCCACGCAAGGTGATCGGGGACCCCAACGCGCGCTATTTCGGTACGGAACTGGACGATACCTCGCTGCTCCCCGGGGACCATCCACGCATCGGAGCGATCCGTTTCGAGGACTGGTTCGCCCCCGCCCCGCTCACTCGACACTGATCCCCCGCGGCCGCGCATCGTCCGATGACGCGGGTCCAACTTCAACGCGAAAGAGCGAGCCGATGAAAGACGATTTTTCTTCCCCCGCCGGAGCATCGCGCCGAGACATCTTGTTAGGCGCAGTGGCCGCCACCGTGGCAACTGGCCTCTCCATAGCTGCGCCCGCGCAAGCAGGGCGGGCGAAAGACCTTCCCTCTCCCAGACCAGACAAAGGACTCAAGACCATGAGCACCATTACCACCAAGGACGGCACTGAGATCTACTACAAGGACTGGGGTCCGAAGGACGCTCAACCGATCGTCTTCCACCATGGCTGGCCGCTGAGCGCCGATGACTGGGACGCGCAGATGCTTTTCTTCGTCAGCCAGGGATATCGAACCATTGCCCATGACCGGCGCGGGCACGGCCGCTCCGCGCAGGTGAGCGACGGCCACGACATGGATCACTATGCCGCCGACGCGGCGGCCGTGATCGAACATCTTGGATTGAGGGGCGCCATCCATATCGGCCACTCGACCGGCGGCGGGGAAGCGGCACGCTACGTCGCCCGCCATGGCAAGGGACGCACCGCGAAGCTCGTCCTCATCGGCGCGGTGCCGCCGATCATGGTAAAGACGCCGGCCAATCCTGGCGGCCTTCCAATCGAGGCGTTCGACGGGCTGCGCAAGTCGCTCGCCGCCAATCGGGCACAGTTCTATGTCGATTTCCCGTCTGGCCCATTCTACGGTTTCAACCGGCTAGGCGTGAAAGCGATCCCGGGCGTTATCCAGAACTGGTGGCGGCAGGGCATGATGGGCAGCGCCAAGGCGCACTACGACGGCATCAAGGCCTTCTCGGAAACCGATTTCACCGACGACCTCAGGACCGTCGACGTGCCAACTCTCGTCATGCATGGCACGGATGATCAGATCGTGCCGTTCGCGGATTCCGCACCTTTGTCCGCAAAGCTTCTGAAGAACGGTACGCTCAAGGTCTACGAGAACCTGCCGCATGGCATGTGTACGACCCATGCCGAACTGGTGAACAACGACCTTCTCGCTTTCGTGAAGTCATAGGCTCACGCCGTACCGCCAGCGAGAGCCTGCCGCCGGCTTGTCCTCCCCTCCGGCCGGCGGCCCCCAATCACATCAAACCGCGACTGGAGCCAGACTGTGATCAAGACCATCCTCTGCAGTGCAGCAACCGTAACGATTCTCACAAGCGGGGCTCTTGCCCACGATACGATCGGCGAGCACGTCAAGCTCGTCTACGACCAGCCGCTGCCCAACGTACCAGGCAAGAGCATGCGTGCTGTATTGGTCGAGTACGAGCCCGGCGGCACGTCCTCGGCACATACGCATCCAAAGTCGGCCTTCATCTACGCGACCGTGCTTGAAGGCGCGATCCGCAGCAAGGTCAACGATGGGCCGGTCACGACCTATCACGCCGGCCAAGGCTTCTCCGAATTTCCGGGCGATCGTCACGGCGTCAGCGAGAACGCCAGCGCGACTGAGCCTGCCAAACTACTCGCCGTGTTCGTCGTCGATACCGACGAGAAGGAACTGACCACACCCTCCGACGAATGAAGGCCTCTGGATCGGTTCGATAATGGAGACGGCCGCCGCCGGAGCATTTGGCGGCACGGTCGATAGGATAAGGATGGCTGCGATGCTTATCGAAAAACTAGGCGATCTGAGGTCGCCAACGTCTTGTAAAGATGAAACCATGCTGCAGCATATTCGCCTGCAGCCTGGCGGATCACATCGCCCTGATCGAGTCCGGAATGCCGTTCGAAAGGGAAGGCGTCAGCCTGAAGAAGAAAAGAACTGCATCGGCGGGTCGACTTCAACCATGTAACGCGCAAGGGCTACGTCCCGGCGCTGATGCTGGATAACGCAGAAATCCTAACCGAGAACGTCGCCATTCGCGATTGGCTCGCCGCGAAGCACCCGGCTCTCGGCGTTCCGAGAAGCTTTGGCCGAATACGCGTTCTGGAAAGTCTGTCTTTCATCAATGCCCGCCAGGAGCAAAGCCATGTCCGCATTTGACAATAAGGTCGTCATCATCACCGGTGGAAGCTCAGGCATCGGTCGCGCAGCGGCACTTGGCTTTGCCCGGCAAGGCGCAAAGGTGATGGTAACCGGCCGCCGCGCGACACTGCTAAAGCAGACCGTCGCCGAGCACCCGAACATTGTCAGCCTCGTCGCCGACGCTGCGGAGCCCGAAGATGCCTCTCGCACCATCGCCAAGGCAATCGACACGTGGGGTCGCCTCGACGTGTTGGTGAACAATGCAGGCGCGGGTGCTCTTCTGTCCCTGCGTGAAGCTGCCGCTGAGCAGGTCGCGAGCATATTTGCCGTGAATGTCGTCGGCCCCAGCCTGCTGGCGGCGGCAGCACTTCCGCATTTGACGGCGACGAAGGGAGCGATCATCAACATTTCGAGCACGTTCGGTCATAGGCCCGCGGCTGGGCTCTCCCACTACGCCGCCAGCAAGGCGGCGCTGGAACATCTGACCCGCTGTTGGGCGCTCGAGCTCGCGCCTGAAGGTGTGCGCGTTAACGCCGTCGCTGCCGGGCCGACTGAATCCGGAGCGCTGACGGGCATGATGGGGCTCTCCCCGGAGCATGCTGCCGTCATTGAGGAAGCGGAGCGCGCGCAGATACCGCTCAAACGACGCGGCACGCCAGATGACGTGGCCAGGTGGATCGTCCAACTGGCCGATCCGGCGTGCGAGTGGGTGACCGGGCAGGTGATCGCCGTCGACGGAGGCCTGGGCCTCACATGACCCGCCTGCTTCAGATCCTGACGGCCTTGGTGGACCATGACTTCCGCCCGTTCCCCCGCTGCCCGAAACCCTGTTGGAGACCATAGAGATGGACGGCACCGGCAGTCGGATACTTGCAGGAGTTTTGGTTCCCGATACGCCTCTCGTGCAGCAGGCGCTCGATCATACGAGCCAGGAAAGCGAGCCCTATCTTTTTAATCACGTCGTCCGTTCCTGGTTGTTTGCGGAGCGTATCGGACAGCTTCGCAACATCGATCACGACGCGGAAGTCGTCGCCGTCGGTGTGCTCTTGCACGATCTTACGCTTAACCAGCGCTTCAACGGTCCGCGCCGGTTCGAAGTTGAAGGCGCCGATCTGGCTCGGGCCTTCGCGAGGCAAGCCGGCGTCGACGAGCACCGCGCCCAGTTGATCTGGGACAGCGTCGCTCTCAACTCGACGCCATCGATCGGTCTCTACAAGGAAGCGGAGGTGGCGCTCTGTACTGCCGGGATCTGCCTGGATGTCGTGGGTCTGCAATATGAGATCATTCCAGCCATGGAGATCGCCAGGATCGTCACGGAGTTTCCGCGGCTCGACATGAAGCGGCGCATGACCCAATGCTTCTGCCACATCGCCAAGACGAGGCCCGAAACGACCTACGACAATTTCATTCGGGATTTCGGTGAACGCTATGTCCCCGGATACCGAGCTTCTTCTTCCGTCGATCTCGTCGCGAATGCGCCCTTCGACGAATAAATGCAGCAGGCAAAACAAGTTCGCTTGAGCTATCGCCTGACGGGCCGCCAGAGCAATTCCGGGAAAAGTGTGAAGCGGTTGTCCGTCAGGAATTGCGCAAATCAAAGAGATAGCGCGTTTCGCCGTTTCCGTGAAAACGGTGAAACGATCTCGTAGTCGACGAGTTGCAATTCTGGCGCGCTAATATCCCACTGACGGTTGCCGCCGCTGTTCAGGCCACGGTCTCACGCAGCGGCACGGGCAGTGTCTCCCAGGCCCGGATCAGCTCACCGATGGAGGCTGCCTCCATCTTGCGCATGACGTTGCCGCGATGCAGCTTCACCGTCACTTCGCTGATGCCGAACTCGAAGGCAATCTGCTTGTTGAGGCGTCCGCGCGCAACGTGATGCAGGACCTCGCGCTCACGGGGCGTCAATGTCTGAAGGCGTTCGACATTTCGCTTGACCACCTCTGCCTTCGCCCGTCGCGAGGCGTCCATCGCAATGGCCGCGATTACGGCATCAAGCAATGTTTGGTCCCGTACCGGTTTGGTAAGAAAATCCACTGCGCCGGCCTTCATCGCCTGAACCGTCATCGGTATATCGCCGTGACCAGTGAGAAAGATGATTGGCTTCGGGTTGCCATTCTGGGCCAGATGATGCTGCAGATCGAGACCGCTCGCCCCTGGCATGCGCACGTCAAGGATCAGGCAGCCAGGTTTTTGTAATACGTCGGCTTGGAGCAATTCGCGTGTCGAGGCAAAGCAGACCGGCTGGAAACCTGCCGACAGAATTAACTCCGACAGTCCCTCCCGAACCGCTGCATCGTCATCGACAATGATCACGAGCGGCTGCTCCGCTTGGCCTTTGTGCGGTGACGGTGCCGATGTCGGTTGGAGCGGCTGGTCAACTCTCATCATTACCCTCCATTTCTCGATCGTTTAAGGCGTTGGCAATGGCAGCAAGCATGGCTTGACCGTCGAAAGGCTTGCGAAAAAAACCGCTGATGCCCTGAGCGCGAAACTGATCCGCTATCTCGTGGCGGCCGGTGATAAGGAACACTGGCAACTCCGGACGAGCCTTCTTCACAAGGTCGCGAAGTTCGAAGCCATCCGTGCCAGGCATTCCGATGTCGGTGATGAGCACGTCTACGCCCGACAGCCCGCGGTCGAGCAGCGATCCCGCCGACGAGAAGCACCAAGCGACATAACCCGCGGATTCCAGCAGGTCCTCCAGAGACTCGAGGACTCTCGGATCGTCGTCGACAACCGCCACGACAGGTCGCACCGTGCTCACACTCAGTTCCCTCCCGTTCGTCGAGAGTGGGTAATCGGTATCTCCAGTCGTTCCGCTATGCGCACGAGATCGGCGAGGGACGCCGCCATCATTTTCTGCATCACGTTCCTTCTATGGATCTGCAGCGTGACCTCGCTGATCCCCAACTCAGCCGCGGCCTGTTTGTTGAGTAGGCCACTCACGACGAGCGGCAGCACCTCGCGCTCGCGTGGCGTGAGCTCTAGATAGCGTTGCCTCAACATGGTGAGTTCGGCCCGCTCTGATCGCTTTTCGCGATCCTGGGCGATCGCCGTCTGGATTGCGGCCATGAGGTCCGCGTCGCAAAAAGGTTTTGTCAGGAAGTCCACGGCGCCGTGCTTGATCGCACGCACCGAGGATGGGATGTCGCCGTGCCCCGTTATGAATACGATCGGCGGATGATCGCCCTCGGCGATCTGCTTCTGCAGATCGAGGCCGTTGATGTCCGGCAATTCTACATCAAGGATGAGGCAGGCGGGGACGTCCGGCTTGTCCGCCAGGACATAGTCAATGGCCGATCCGAACGCGATGGCGCGCATGCCATGCGACTCCAGAAGCTCACCAAGCGCTTCCCGGATACGCACGTCGTCATCGACGATGAAGACCATGTGATTGTCGGTTGTCATGCTGCCGCTTTCATTTCAACGGGCATCGTGAAGACGAACGTCGTTCCGTGCGGCTCGTTCTTCTCCACCCACAACCGTCCGCCGTGCGACTCGACGATGGAACGGCAGATCGCGAGCCCCATGCCCATGCCGTGCTCTTTCGTCGTAAAGAACGGCTCGAATATTCGGTCAGGAAATTCTATGCCCGGGCCGCGATCGCTGATTTCGATCTGGATCGCGTCCCCTATCCGGCGCGCGCGAAGTGCAAGAACCCTGTCGCCCGCAACAGAGTCCATCGCATCCATGCCATTGCGGATGAGGTTCACCAAAACCTGCTGGATCTGCACCCGATCGAGCGCGACAATGGGAAGGTCGCTTTCGACATCGATGTCCATACGAACTCGACGCCGCACCGCCTCTTCAGCGATGAGGTCGCGCGCCTCCGCGATAACGCTGCCGAGCGTTGTGTCGGCCATCGCGTCCGCAGACCGCTTGAACAAGGCGCGGATGCGGCTGACGACATCCGCCGCCGAGTTGGCATCCCGGATAATGCGCTCCACCGTCTTCTGCGCCCGCTCGATATTTGGCGGTTTGGCCGTGAGCCAGCGCTGGCAGGCGTACGAGTTGGCGACAACAGCCGCCAGAGGCTGGTTCACCTCATGCGCGATTGAGGCCGAAAGCTCGGCAAGACTCGCCGCCTGGCTCGCACGTGCAAGTCTCTCTTGCGCCAGACGCAGCTCTTCATGCGCTCGAACTTCACCATCGATGTCCAGACAGACGACGTTCCACTGAACAATCGCACCTTCAGCGTTGCGCATCGGTGCCGCGCGCGTATCGACCCAGCAATATTCGCCATCGAAGCGCCGCAGACGGTGCCTCCGCGCATACGGTTCGCCAGTGGCCAAAGAATGGGCATAGTTCGCTTTGACGCCCGCCAGGTCGTCAGGATGAACGCCGTCGTCGAGTGTGCCGGCCAGGCGGGATTTTCCCTTGCCGTCCAATGACTCCAACTCATATCCGAGGAATTCGCGGAGCTGACGGCTGCGATATATCGGTTCGCCGTTCGGCGCGGCGCAATCGATCATTACCGGCAGTGTTTCAACCAGCTGCCACAGCGAACGTTCTCTCTCGCGCAGCGCCACCTGCGCGGTAACCAAATCGTGGATGTCGACACAAGCGCCGTACCACTGGACGATGCCGCCGGACTCGTCGCGAAGCGGCTCCGCGCGTGCGTCGGTCCACCGGTAGCCACCATCTGACCGCCGCTGTCGATAGGTCCTTGCGAAGGCGGTACCAGTCTCGAACGAGCGCGCGAGCGCCTGCTCTACCACCGGCCTGTCATCCGGATGGACATCCGCCAGGGATCGCGACCCGTCCGGCGCGGTCAAGTCTTCCAGGGTGATGCCAACCGTATCCATGAGCGGCTTGTTAATGTAGGACGGCGTTCCTTCGGGCGTTGTGCTCCAGATGAGAGCGGGCACGGCGTCGATTAACTGCCGCAGCTCCCGCTCCCGGTCGCGCAATGCCTCTTGCGCTCGCATCTCGTCTTCGATGTCGATTGAAGCCATATACCACTGCACGATCGCACCATCGGCATCCCGTAACGGTTGCGCGCGCGCTTCTATCCAGCGGTAGACGCCATCCTTCTCGCGACGACGAAACCGGTTCACGAAAGGCTGCCCGGTCGCAAAGCCCTTCGATGCTCTCCGGAACATTGTCGGAAAGTCTTCAGGGTGGGCCAGGTCCCGAGCCAGGGCATCGAAGTCCTCGATGTGCGTGGGTGGCGAACCGACCTTCTCCAGATATCGTTTGCTAGTGTAGGTGATCTTACCTGAAGGAGCGAAGCTCAGGATATTCACGGGCACGGCGTCAATCATCTGTTCCAGCTGGCGTTTGCTGCTTCGCAGTGCTTCTTCGGCCCGCACCTGATCATCGATGTCGTGTGACAACCCGTACCACTGTACGACGGATCCCTCCTCATTCCGCATCGGCTCTGCACGGCTCGACATCCAGCGGTAGACGCCATCCGCGCGACGCAGGCGAAAGTTCAGCGAGAAGCTCTCGCCGGTGATGACCGAATGGTTGAGCGCAGCTTCCAGCTTGGCCGCATCTTCGGGATGTACGACAGCCGCTATGGCAGCTGTCAGACCATTTCCTCCCTCACTCTGGTATTCTCCCACGTCGAGACCGAGAAACTCGACCATTTGCTTGCTGAAGAAGACCGGCTCGCCCGACGCAGACAGGCGCCAGAGGAAGCTCGGCACCATATCGACAAGTTGCGAGAGCTCGCGTTCGCGGAGACGCAGCGCTTCCTGGGCGCGCATCTCATCGTCGATATCGATGGAAATTGCATACCATTGTACGATCGCGCCGCTATGATCACGAAGCGGCTCCCAGCGACCATCCACCCAGCGGTAGGCGCCGTCCGCTCGACGCATGCGATACTTCATCGAGTGGGACTCGCCGGTAGCTAAGGAACGATGGAGCCTTTCCAAAAGGCGGGCAGCATCTTCCGGATGGACCAGAGACTGGATGGCTGCCGCCCTCCGGCTCATTCCCGGCCTGTCCAATTGCGCCACGTCGTTCAGTCCGAAGAAGTCGAGCAAGCGTTTATTGAAGAAAATCGGCTCACCTTCGGGTGTCAGACGCCTGATCTGGACCGGGACCATGTCGACGAGCTGAGAAAGTTCCCGCTCCCGGCCACGCAACGCCGCCACGGTCTTTTTGTAGACGTCATTGTCGAGTGCAATACCATACCATCCCACGATACGACCGCGGCTGTCGTGTGCTGGCCGCGCGGCTGCTCGAGCCCAGACATAGACGCCGCTCGCGCGCCGAAAGCGAAACTCGACATTGAAGTGATCGCCTGTCTGTAGGCAGTGGCGCCATGTGGCTGCGATCTGCTCATAGTCGTCCGGATGAAGCAGACGCTTCCAGGCGGTATGCCCCTCGTCCAAAGAAGCGTTCAGATATTCCAGCGTCACGCCAAGGGAGTTCTGGGCAAACGGATGCAGGTAGATCCATCTGCCGGCCGCGTCGAATGCCCATCCGTTCCCGAATATGCTCTCGACGACCTTCGCCGATCGAATTGGTTCAGCCTCGCTTTCTACCGACGGGTCAAACCCTGCCGAGGCGAGTGCCTCCCTATCCGTCACAAGATCGTCGATGTCGACACTCACACTGTAGCCTGGTTCTGACCGCGTCTCGTTCCAGCGATAACTACCGTCGGCTTGGAGTTGCCGGTGCCTCGTCACCTGAGGAACACCCGTCCAGAAGGCGCGGGCGGCAGCGTGAGCTGCGGCAGTCCGGTCATCCGGATGGACAAGGCTCAGCGAATGCGGAGCATCGGAAACGGCTTTGCTTTCGAGCGCGTCACTGATGACGTCAGCGAATTGTTCCTTGGCCGCGGACGGGACATCACCGTCAATCAACGCACCATACCATGCAACGATGCGACCTGTGCTGTCGCGCAGCGGCTGCCCCGAGCTCCTGCTCCAACCGTAAGCACCGCTAGCGCGCAATATGCGATGCTCCATATCGTAATGGTCACCTGTTTGCAGGCAGCGACGCCACATTGTGATGGCGGCGTCGTAATCGTCTGGATGGATTAGCCGCTTCCAACCGACCGTGCCCTTTTCCGAAGGCGAATTGAGTTCCTCCAGAGTTGTGCCGAGAAGCGTCAGCGCGCTGGACGTCACGTAGGTGAATTTGCCCGAGGCGTCTGTCGCCCACGCGTTGCCGACCACGCCTTCGATGATCCGAGCGGCTCGCAACGCTTCGGAGTCGATTCCCCCAATGGACTTAAACGCTGTCGTCATTGTCTTCTCCTCCCGGACAAAAGAAAGCCGGAGACCGTCAGCGCCTTGTGTAGCACTCATCCTTGGATCTGGGTGGCGATTTGGCTTGTGAGCTTAACCGGCTATGTCTTCGGCCGCACCTCATGGAAATCCATGAGCTGTGGCCGACCCTGCATTGCGGATAAGGCTGTTAGTGAAGGTTCAAGCAGTCAGGGTGAAGCGACGCTGACAGCAAGTAGCGAACTTGTCTTAGCGGTCGCCACTCGCCGGCAAAAGATGCCGTTCAGGACACGTCAGTCGTTTATTTCGATGTCCCGCAACCTATCCCGTGGTGTGGCTCGCCCTCTCCCTCGACACAATCGACCGCAAACACAGCCTCGATGTAGGTCGTCGATGCCGCGTGTAAGCGGCGGTCAGTAGGAGATAAACATGAGCCTAGCCGAAAACTCACACCCCGGCAGAAGGGGATCCGAAGAGCTGGTTCCGTCGCGCTACGCGGTACGGATCGGCGAGATCGACGTGCTGGTGGTCAGCGATGGGGTGCTACCGCTTCCAACCAACATGTTGGGATACAACGCCGACCCGGCCGTGCATGCGGCCTGGTTGAAGGAGATGTTCCTGCCGCCGGACGCTTTCGACTGGGCGCTGAACGCGGTCGTGGTGCGCAGCGGCGGGAAGACCATACTCATCGATGCTGGGCTAGGATTGGACCCGGAGTTGAACTTGCCGCGGGCCGGGCAGTTGATCAAGCGACTGGAGGCCGCCGGCATCGATCTTGGATCCGTGACCGACGTGGTGCTTACCCACATGCACATGGACCATGTTGGCGGGCTGCTCGTCGATGGGGTGAAAGAGCGGCTGCGTCCAGACCTGCGGATCCACGTGGCGGCCGCCGAGGTCAAGTTCTGGGAGTCGCCCGATTTCTCCCACGTCTCGATGCCGCCCGGGTTCCCGGACGCGCTTCGTGCAACCGCCAAGAGGTTCAGGAAAGAGTATGAGAGCAAGCTGCGGCTGTTCGATGATGAATACGAGGTGGCGCCGGGCGTGGTCGTCTCTCGAACGGGCGGCCACACTCCCGGGCACAGCATAGTCCGCGTCGCGTCCGGCAAAGACCGGCTGATGTTTGCTGGCGACGCCGTGTTCGCGGTCGGATTCGAACACCCCGACTGGTACACCGGCTTCGAGCACGATCCCGAGGAGGCAGCTCGCGTTCGGGCGCGACTTTTGCGGGAACTGGCGGAGACCGGAGAGCTGCTGGTGGCCACTCATATGCCGTTCCCGTCCGTGGGCCATGTAGCGGTTGACGGCGACGTCTTTCGTTGGGTGCCAGTCTTCTGGGATTACTGACCGCATGGTTAGGGCCTAACTAGGGCGCGTACTCACAGCGTTGGTGAGTTCGCGCCCTGGTTTTTCCGCAACCTCGGGCATTCGCATCACCTTTTGCAGCCCCCGTCGTCGCGCCGGCTTCCGCCATGACGCCGTGCGATCTGAACGTCTGCTTTTTGGCCTTCTACGCCAGAAATCGCCAATCCGCTTACGGCCTCAAATTGCCCGTCCGAAAGGCGCCCACATTCGGCGCTAGCGGGCTGAACCGGTTCCCATCAGTTGGCATCCAAGCGAGTCGGCAGAGCACCAGCCTCTTCCGAAATGTATGGGCGCTTTCCACCTACCGCCAATACAAACACAAAAACGAGGCGGGCTTAAGCCGGCTGTTCGTCACATGACGTGCTTGGATTGCGCGACCATGGTTCATGCGGTTTGTTCGCCCGGCTTTCGGCTGGCGAACACTACGGTACGTGGCTGGTGGACTTCAATTCGCGTACAGGACGGGCACGATTTCACCGGTAGTCATAAACACGATCGCGCCCCGTGGCGCAGAGACTGCCTGGAGGTAGCCCTGCAGTTGCTGCACATACACAACGCGGTGCAGGTGTGTGTCGCCATCGCTCTTCCAATCCAGAACCTCCAGCACTTTGCCATCCTCGATTGCGATCGCATCGACGCGGCCGGCGAGAAGTTTACCAGGCTCTATCTCGCCCCAGACAGACAATTCAGGCACAAGCACGGACAAGAGTCGCTGCACATAAGGCAGCCGGTAGGTCTGCAACGCGGTCGCTGCGAGTTCGCTTGGAACGGGGAGAGACCCCTCCTCGGAGTCGATGGCAAGAAGTTCGCTGAGAAGACGTCCAGCGCGTGCGGCAACGTCATCCTGGGGCGTTAGTTCGCCCGTCAGAAGTTCCTCCATAAGCTTATGAAGAACCAGCCCGCGAGTCCTGCCGGCGCCTATAGTCTCGATATATTCGAACGCGCCGTTCGGTTCGCTCGCCGAGGTCGCCACGAGGATTTCGGCACGGTCCGCGTCGTGGGCACTGGGATTGGTCCAGCGCAGTGAGGGCGAGGCTGCCTTAACGATGGCGGCTTGCCGTGCGAAAGTATCGGTGTCCTGAGGCAACGCGGCAGCGTCGAAATTGGGGAGCGTTCGCGGCTCCAGCTGGTTGAACTGCAATTCCTCAAGCAGATCGAATCTCAGGTTGAGAAGTTTCGACCATGCGCCTGGCTTGGCCGAGGAAAGATTGGGAACGACCAGCAGATCGCGGGCACGCGTAGAGGCGACATACCACATGCGTTGATGTTCCAGCGTCTGACGCTGCGCTTGCTCCTCGCGAGCAAGCTTGAGCGCCGAGGAACAGACGCCGCCGATGATCCAGTGCAGCGTGTTGTCGGATTGACGATGGACGAACCGCTCAGAGGGTCTTGCGCGCGTGCCCATGTTGATGGGGATCACCACCGGCCACTCAAGGCCTTTGGCGCTGTGAATGGTCACAATCTCGATCGCGTCTTTCGATGCGTCGATCCGGCCCTCCTGCCGCGAGGCTCGACGATCCCAATCGAGCTGCAGATGACGGACGAAGGATCGGAGCCCCCGGACGTCAAATGGCCGCGCGAGTTCAACAATGCGATCAAGATTGGCGAGAGAGCGCGCAGCACGGTTGTTGCCGCTGCGTGCAGACAATGCGACGCGCAGTTGAAGCTGCTCGATGGCCTCGGCCAACAAAATGCGCGGGGTCGTGACGTTCACCCTTGCTCGGAGTTTTTGCAGGATATCGAGGATTGAACTGACGATGGGATGGGACACCAGACCCGGCGGTGTTGTGATGTCAAAGAGGCCAGTCGGTGCAGCGGCAGGTCCGGCCTGATGGACCTCTTCGGCGATGTCGAGCAGCTCTTCATCGGTTAGACCGACCATGGGTCCACGCATGAAAGCACCGAAGGCAAGCCGGTCGCGCGAATCCGCCAGAGTGCGCAGCAGCGCTAGAACGTCCTGGGTCTCTTGCTGGAGTAACAGCGTCTTGCCAGCTTGCGACGCGACAGCAAGCCCGAGCGCCTCCAGTGCCCGTTCATAGCGCCAAAGGTCGGTGCCGGTTGGCGCAAGCAGGGCAATGTCGCCCGCTTCAAGTAGGCGGCGGCTACCATCGTGCTCGTCTTCGATCTCGATTGCACCGACCAGTTCGGAACATATCCGCGCAACGATCGCCGCCTCGTCGTCGCGCTGCTCGGGCATACTCGCCGATCGACCGTCGCCAATGGTCACATGGGACGCGGAAGGCAGTCCATGGATGGCGCCTTTGCGCGTTGCGCTGAGTGCGCCATAACTTGGCTGACCGTCAGCATCAAGGACGGGTTGGAACGCGGCGTTCACGTACTCAATGATGCCTGGCTGGCAGCGAAAGTTGGCCCCGATATGGACAACGCGGTCGTCCCCCAGGCGTGCAATCGTCCGCTTCGCCTGATTGTAGCTGTCGATGTCCGCACCACGAAACGCGTAGATGGATTGCTTGGGATCGCCGACGACGAACAGCGCACCGTCGCGAAGATCGGCATCCTGCCAGCGATCGGGCATGGCGCGGGCCGCGATCGAAAAGAGGATGCTGGCCTGGATCGGGTCAGTGTCCTGAAATTCATCGACCAGGATATGCGCAAAGCGTCGACCGACTGCCTCGCGCACGGCATCGTTCTTGGTCACAAGGGCTTGGGCACGCTGCAGAAGGTCGTCGAAGTCGAGGACAGCCGCGTCTCCCTTGCGCTCGACATAGAGGTCCCTGACGGGATCGAGCGCACGTGACATCTGATCGACCATGGCATCGCCGATCTGGCCGAGGAGCTCTGCGAATTGCGTCTCACAGTTATGGGAATGGGCCTCGGCCTGTTGAGCGAGTTCTGGTCCTTTGTCCTTGCCATAGGCCGATTTCCAATAGCCGAGATTGCGCTGTTTTTTGAAAGCGAACTCGTTCCATTTCATCGAGGCAGTACGCGGCGGGTCGGCAAGTCCCCATAGCCGAGCAAAGGTCGGCTCTTTCTCGAAGCAGCTCTCGTAGAATGCGGCGAGGGTTTCGAATTCTGCGACCAAGGCCCCGGTGCGGCCTTCTTTAGGATAGTCTGCTTGCCAGCGTCGGAACGCACGGACGCTCTCGACAAAATCGATATCCTTGCGCAGTGAGAAGTTGATCGAAGCCGTGCCGGCCCCTGGATGCTCCAGCTTGAGCTTGGCAAGGTCGAAGCTATCCTTGACGACCTTCAACGGTTCGAACTTGGAGAGGACCGCGACCGGATCCTCGCCCTCCCTAGTTTGTATTGAGAGACGCTCGAACAGCCATTTGGAGATGACGCTCTCGAACATCGCGTCAGCCGCAGGTCCATCCATCATTCGCGATCCGGGATCGAGTCCCGTTTCGACGGAATAGGCCATGATAATCTGCTGGCACAACGCGTGAATCGTGCACGCGGTTAGCTCGTCGAGGGCATCAATTGCCGACTTGAGGCTGCTCTTTTTTTCGTCGAGCAGCTCAAGGGTTACAGCGTCGCGCAACACCTTCGGGATTTCTCCTCCCAGCAGTTGGGTTGCGTATTCGCGAATGCGCAGCGACAGCTCGCTGGCAGCCAGTTCGGTAAACGTAATCGCGGCGATGCTGCGCGGCGGCGCACCGTACAACATTAGCATGACGACGCGGCCGGCAATAAGTGACGTTTTGCCGGTGCCCGCAGCCGCTTCGACCAGCAGTGTCCTGTCGAGTTCCGTGAGAACGCGACGGCGCTCAAGGGCGTCGCTCAGCATCACAGCTCCCTCCAAAGGGGCGCAAGCTTGTGCTGTGCGGCGTTGAAACCTTCATCCTTGCGCCCTTCGTAACGATCAAGCGCCGCAGGCAGCGCGATCCTGAGTTGGTTGTAGCCTGCGAACGCATCTGGTCCCGGATGGGCGATCCCAGCTCTGAGCCCTTCGACAGCGATGTCGATGAAGCGTAGCAGCTTCTCTTCCGCTTGTTCGAGCACATCGCCTTCAAGGCGCGCCGGAGGTTCCATGGTGTCGAGGTAGACCAGGCGGGAGATGATCGTACTCACCTCGGGGATGAGCTGCTTGATCGCGACGGCGTAGAGTACGCGCTGAACTTCAGCTCCACCGCCGAGGACGACGTCGCGCAGATCGCGCGGCGTCTTGCCGGTCTTGTAGTCGGACATCCGGACACCACGGCGGTCCGGTTTCACGTCGACACGGTCGATGCGGCCTTTCAGGGGGGTCCCGAAACGGCCGATCAAGACCTGTTGGTTTTCACGCCAGGGAACTGAATTTTTTGCCTGCGACTCAGGCGTGCCGAACGGCACCTCGCTAAAGCTCTGCGTACCAGGACCGAAGCGGTCATCGACCGTCAGCCCGCGGCGAGCCCGTCGCCGCGCCTCTTCGATCGTGTCCAACCAAAGCAAGCTCGGCGGCACTGCCCGGGTTAGCGGCCAGTCCCTCGCGACGCTTTTGACCGCAGCCTCAAGCGCGCTATCAATTTCTTCTGGCGTTGCGCTGACAAGACTGGGCATGCGCTCGACCGCAAGGCGCAGCAATTCATGCACGAGCTCACCGAAGGTCATCGCATCGAGTTGCAGCGGCTGAACCGCAAGCTCAGGCGCGGTCATCCCTAACACTCTTAGCCATACATAACCCAAGGGATCACGCAAAAGCCGCCGGAGCGAGGTAGCAGAATGCGGCAAGCTCAGAGCGCGGAGAATGGCCGGATGGTGCTCTCGGAACCCGCCGTCATGTGGCGTTGTCTCAAGCCTGCGCGTCCAGTCCGCCCAGCAAGAAATAACGCTTTGTATGCGCGGCAAGGCGAGCGCATCATCAGTACGAGCCAGTAGACGATCACCTTCGCTAAACGCATGCTCCGGCGTTCGCGTCCGCGAAAGCAGACGCTCGGCAACCCGATGCTGTAGCAATCCGCTTTTGGCAAGGAACGCGCCTTCCGCCGATCGCCTGCTGCGCGACAGCGTAACCTTCGAATTTGGGTGGCCGGTCAAGATCTCAAAGGTCAGCCGATCGTGCTCGAGCCGGGGCAGGTCCACCAACTCACGCTCGTTAAGCACATGCTCGGGCAGTAGCGGGTCCGCATTGTCGCCACGCGGCCAGCTTCTGCTCGAAAGCCCAAGCAGACGCATATACTTTCGTGGCGCTCCAACCAGGTCCGCCGCCCGCCCCCAGACCACATTGTTGGCAGGGTCACTCTCGTCTGCAATGCGCAACGACGTTAGGGTCATCTCCATTGCTGCGGCCGGGGCCAAACGAAGCGCCTCCTGCCAGAGCCCAAGGCTGCTGCCGCGCAGGAGCGACTTTCCGAGTTTGACCGCAGCTTTTGCGCCGCCCACTAGGTCGTAGAGCACTGGCATTACGGTCGTTGCGATTGGGGTTCCCTCGTTATGCGAGAGTGTCTCTAGACTGCGCGCCCAGTGCTCCGGCTCGAAAAGTCCCGCCTCGGTGGGGATTCCTTTCATCCAATCAGCCGGAAGCGCCTCCGATAGGTAAGGAGATAGCAGCGACAGACGACGAATACGATCCTGCGACAAGCCGTTGATCATAACATCAGCGAGCGCCGCGCAGGTCTGGCCGGCGCGCGTGCTCAGGGCTGAAACGCCGCCAGCGAAATGGATCGGGAGATCAGCGTCCGCCGCCAGCACCAGCATGTGATCATCCCACACGCTCAAGTCAGCACTTGCGATCGCGATGTCACTGGCTTGCGTTACACCATCGCTCAACAACGCACGCGCCCAGCGAAGCGCTTCAACCACCTCCGCGCGAGGGTCGGCGCAAACCTCACAGATCAGATGTTCAGGAGACTGCAGAGGCGTCGCCAGAATCTTACCAGGAAACCAGGTCCGATCGCGCGTGCCCGGCGCGTCCCACGTAACTTCGACGACCGAGCTGAGCGCTTCGATGAGCGGTCGCCAGAGCGGGTCGACGGAAACAAGCCGGTGGAGATGGAGAGGGCCGACGACAGCGCGCGCATGAACGATGCGCGCAAGCGCTCGATCGCGCAGGTCCCCGGGCAACAGCGCGCCGATTGGAAGATGCTCGCGCAGAAAGCTTTCGATGTGACCAAGGTCGCGCAGCCGGGCGCTCGGATTGAGCGGACCGCCAAGGCGAATGTCAGCGGCCCATACCCGATCCAGACTAGCGAGGACGGCCCTCGCCATGCCAGGTCTTGCCTTGACCATTTCGAGTTCTTCAAAAGTGGTCTCTGCGAGTGCTTGTGAGACGATTGGCACAAGGGTTGCGTGATCGGCTGGACGGCTGAAACCACCCGCGAGGCGAGCCGCCAGCAGCGGGACAGTGGTGACGTCGAGGCCGTGGTCACCCGCTTGAGCGGCTGCAACACGCTGCATGCGAAAGGCTAAAGTGCCCTCGACGACGACGGTGTGACGTTCCATGGCGGCAAGGACATTTGTTGCAGAGCTGCAAGCCGGACTTCCGACGGTGGTTCTGGCGCATCCTAGATCAGAGACTCTGAACTGCAAGGCTGCCGCGTACAAAAGTAATGACAACCTCTATTGTTGCCTGGCAACGCGGTTGCGGGATCGTCCTCGGTAGCAAGCTTCGGCTCTATGATGCGACAGAGATGGCTAGCTTACCATTTCGGAGCGGCAGTTGGTTGGCGGTTCCGTCAAACAGCGGACCGACAGCTTGCGGCCCCCATACAGTCGTTCCGCGAGGTCTGGGCCAACCTGGAACCGATGCGTCGTGACATCAACACAACGCCGCTGAGAATTGCGAGCCCGAGCAGGTAATACCCCGCAATGTGCTAATTCCTAAATAACATCAATCGCTTGATCTTAAACCAGACATTGCACCAGGGTGCCGCAATGTGCGGGAGACAGCGAAAAGTCCAACAAAAACAACCAACCGCCCAAAGCACAATGTGCTGCCTTTTATCTTGCCATCTTAATCGGTTGTGCTTTAAATGATCTTTTCGATATCGCCGTTCCGCTCATTTGGTGCGATAATACACGATTGTTCTCTCTGCTACGATACCGCCTTCTGGCGTCGAGTTCCGATGCGCCGTGCAATCTTCCGCGCTCTGCGACGGGGTTAGTCGGCTGCACGAAAGCATCGCTCGAACCGTCGTGGGTGCGCTTTTCCATCGGACTGACGGAGCAGCGTCACAGGCAATCCGACGCGGTCCGGCCGTCTCGCGATCGGTGCGGCCGCAGGCAATGTATGGCCTGCCCCGTCTGCAAGCGGAATGTTCAAGGCGGCACACTCGGTCTGCAACAATGTATCCGGCCTCGGTGCATTGGATGCCCTGCCAAGATGGAGATTCGTGCGCCCGGCTCCTAACAAGATACACGAACTCGAAAGGGCCGCTGCCTCCCGACAGGTTTGTCGAACGCCGACCAACCGCTGGGCCATCTCTATGTAAATCCTCCCGCAGACTTCATGCGGCCGAGAAGATGCCGGGGCGCGCCCGCTCGACCAAACTCGTTACCCCTTCGAGGCCATCACGGCTTCGTCGGGACGCCCGTTCGACGTCACGGCCCAGGCGATCCGGGCCAGTTGTTGGCGAGCCCAACGACAACCCATTGCGCTTGGCGCGCGCTTTAGTAGCGCTTGCAGCCAAGCGCCGAGTTGAGCGTCCAGGCGCGCGAGATACGGCGGTGCCGATCGCGCGCCATGGATCAACAGCACGCGCATGTAGGCGCTACCGCGCTTGCTGATCTCGTCAGGCGCGGCTTGCTGCCGGTCGTGATCTGGCGCGGAACAAGCCCCAGCCAGGCAACGAAGTCACGCCCCTTCGCGAAGGCCGACGCGTCATCGACCGCTGCCGCCAGCGCGGTTGCGTTGACAGCGCCAATGCCTGGCACACTGCGCAGAAGACGGGCTCGTTCATCGCTTTTGGCGAGCGTCTCAAACTCCTGATCGGGTTGCTTCATCCGATGATCGAGCGCGTGCAGTTCGTCGACCATGTCATGAACGAGTTGCTGCATCCGGGCGGTTAGGACCGTGTTGTTCGGCGGGTTCTAGCGAAGCCACAGGTGCAGGTTTGGCCGACCCTTCGCGATGACGATGCCGCGATCGAACAGCACGTCGCCCAGTTGGTTGATCAGGGCCGCCCCAGGTGCTGACCAGCCGCTCGCGCGCACGATGCAAAGTCTACACATCGAGTTGCTCTCTCCCGACTTGATCGGCACGAAGCGCATGGTCGGTCGTGTCGCCGCCTCGGCGATTGCCTCCGCATCGCGATCGTCGATCTTGTGCGACTTCACGTAGGGTTTCATATGCTCTGGCGGCATCAGCCGACGCGCCTCAGATCGGCACGGTCCAGAGCTTCCGCCGCCTCGACTATGTTGCGCTGAGTGCCCATCACGGCACACAAATGCCAGGTCTCATGCCAGACCGCCGATAAATCCACCGCGTCCAGTTCGCGATGCAGCCAGGGCGATAGCGGCCTTGCTTCGTGACCACGCGTCGAATGCGTTTCCCTTAAGGCTCGAGCGCGGTTGCGATTGGCGCTAGTCCAGGGGGGACCGGCAACACTCTCTCTCACAGCGGCCGAAGAAACGCCGTGGAATGTTTCTGCAAGGAAGTCCGACAAGCCCCTACGGCCAACCAATGGAAGGCGCCTCTGGTGGCAAGATAGCAACCTTGCACTGACGGCGAGCGCTCCCAGTACCGTCAGGGATAGGTTTTCTTCAGGAACCGAAGATCGCCAAGCGCGACCTTGAGGACGCCAGCCGCCGGGATGGCGTCGTCGTGCTTTGCGGGATTTACCGCCCCGCCGATCGCCCGCAGCTTTCCGGGATGCGACGGGTCTAGGGTCAGGAGCGGTTCAACAAGCGGCACGAGCTGGCCAAGATTCTTGAGGCTGTAGTCGTTGAGCGACGCGGTTGCGTCGCCCCTCGCCCGACGCTGGCGCTGTCTTGGTCGCTGCTCCTCCTGGCGCGCATCCAAACGCGCAGGAGCGGGCTCGAGCAGAAGCTCGCGCGGCTCTAGGAGATTCCCCCGCAGGCGCCGATCACATGGAAACGACGCGCTACGTGAAGCAGGTGATCGAAGAGGCTATGCGTCTTTACCCGCCGGTCGGAATGCAGGCGCGCAATGTCCGAAGAGCCGACACTCTCGGCCGCGAGATCCTGCCTAACGACGTGCTGTTCCTCCCAATCTACGCAGTCCATCGGCATCAGATGTGGTGGGAGCGCCCGAATGAATTTGACCCGGACAGGTTTTCACCCGAGGCCATGCACGCTCGCGATCGCTATCTTTATCTTCCTTTCGGCGCGGGACCGCGCGTTTGCGTCGGCGCGAACTTCGCAATGATGCAGGCCCACATCATCCTAGCCACTCTTCTCGCGCGCTACCGCTTCGAGCTGGGACCAAATTCGTTGCCAATGCCGACCATGTCCATGACGGTCCGCCCCGACACTGGCGTGCGGCTGGCGGTGAAGCGGATCTGACGCGAAGGAACCCTCTCCCGCCAGACGAGGCTACCGCGTCTCGTCCGATCGTCCTCGACCAAGTACGTAACGCACCCAGTAGCGGCTGCGTAGGTCGGCCACGTGGCTGCTAACGATTTCGAGCTGTTGTCCAACCATTTTTGCCCAGCAGCTCTATCAGGTCCCCAGCCTAGGCAAGCGTTGGTGACGGCAGTATTGCTCTGCCTCGCCCCCGTCCACATCCACATCCACATCCACATCCACATCCAAGATAGCTGGACACTGCCAACAAAGCGGTACTAGGGTTTTCAGAACTCGCCATCCAGCAATTTTTAAGGGCAGCCACGGTGAGTAATGGAGCGGTGCAACGCAGGCTGGCGGCCATCGTAGTCGCCGACGTGGTCGGCTTTTCCCGAATGATGGAGTCCGACGAAGTCGGCACTCTGCAGGCCCTCAAACACCGACGAAAGAGCGTGCTCGAGCCCGTAGTTCGGTCTCACAGTGGACGAGTTGTCAAGTTAATGGGGGACGGCGTTCTCATTGAGTTCGCCAGCGCCGTGAACGCGGTGGCAGGTTCGCTCGAATTGCAGCAGAAGATGACGGAGGCGAACGCGGGGCTGCAGGAGATACATCAAATAGTCCTCAGAATTGGCATCAATCTGGGCGACGTGATCGGCGAAGGTTCAGACATCTATGGCGATGGCGTTAACATCGCGGCACGACTTGAGAGCCAAGCCCGTCCCGGTGGCATATGCATGTCGGAGAAAGTTTACAACGAGGTTCGAGGCAAGGTCGCCGTCACGGCGGAAGACCTCGGCCATTTGCAGCTCAAGAACATAGATGCCCCTATCAGAGCCTATTCGGTAGCGCTCGCCGGCGCATCGCATGAGGTCACTCCACGGATCAACAAAGAAGTCACGTCGATTGCGATTATGCCTTTCGCCAACATGTCGCGAAATCCGGATCAAGATTATCTTGCTGACGGCATCACAGAGGACATCATAACCGAATTGAGCCGGTTCAAGGACCTAGCAGTCGTAGCTCGGAACACGGCGTCTACGTATAAGGGCAGTTCCGTTGACGTGGCCGAGATGGGCCGTAAGTGGGGAGCGGATTTCGTCGTGGAGGGAAGTATCCGGCTGGCGGGTCCGCGCATACGTGCAACGGTCCAACTAGTTGACACTCAAACCGGTGCCCACGTGTTTGCGGAAAAGTTTGATCGTGAGATGACGGACATATTCGCGGTGCAAGACGAAATCGTAGAGTGCATCACGGGGCGGCTGTTTTTCAGTTTGCGAGATGCTGCTGGGGCCAAACGCGAGAAAAGTCCCACAACGAGCGTTTCGGCCTATACGTCTTGGCTGAAGTCTCATGCTGCTTGGCGCAACGGCGATGAGCGGCTTGCCCGCGAACACATGCATGAGGCGATCCAGATTGACCCTCACTATGCGCCGGCCCTAGCCGCTCTCGCCTTGCTATATGCCTATTGGCGGTTCAGCGAACCGAGCTTGGGGACCGATGCTCAGCGCGACCGGCAAGCGCAGCAATTTGCGAGGCAAGCAATTGCAGCGGACAAGAACAATCCGTACGTGCTGACAAGCGTTGCGGCATGCTTCGCGATGTCCGCGCAGATCGGTGAGGCAATGCGCTACTCCGAAATGGCAATGACGATGAGCCCTCGGGATGTCAATGTTTTGCTCGCTCGAGGCTGGATCGTATCCTTTGCGGGTCGGCACCAGGAAGGGTTGGAACTGGCCAAGCGAGCATGCAAACTTGAGCCGCTTCTACCTCCTGCGTTCGTATCCAGTCTAGGTGACTGCTACTATTTGGCTCGGGAGTTGGATGCCGCTCTTGCCGCCTACAGAACGCTGATCGATGCACCCTACTTCTTCAAACTCAACGAAGCGTGTTGCCTAGCTCAGCTAGGAAGGATCGACGAAGCTCGGCACATAGGTCAGGAAGCACCCGAGGGTTTTGATACGATTGTGCACGCGCGCATCTGCGCAACGATGTGTGCTCTTGATGAGGATAAGGCGTTCGTTCTTGAAGGCTACCGGCTAGTGGGAGTGCCTGTCTGATGGTGTCAAACCAGTCGATTCATTCGAGCCCCATTTGAGCGTGAGGTGTCAGATGTCCATCCGCGAACAGTTGCAGAGCGTCTATGACGCCTACGCCACCGCTTATCGAACGAAACATCCCGCGGGTTGCGCGGCTGTGTTCACCGACGATGGCGAAGTCTTCTCGCCCTATGCTCCTCCAGCGAGGGGCCGAGCGGCCATCGAGGCCCTCCACTCAGAATGGGTGAACATTGGTGACAACAAGGAATTGCGCATTCTAGATGTGGGCTCTTCAGGCGACCTCGCTTGGTGTCTTGCCGCCTACTCGGATACGCTGGAGGCGGGGACCTCACTGAACGTGTTTCAGCGCCAAGCCGATGGCCAATGGCTGATCCGGGCTTGCAGCCTAAACCAGTCGCGAGACGAGACGGAATGACCCGCTAAGACCGCGGCCTCGGCCCCAAAGCGGCTAATCCACCAGCCAGAAAGGCTGGCCTGGGTTGTCCCTCGCTGCGCTGGAGTACCGGGAGCCCCTACGACCCGGCATTTGCACCCCTTCAAGGCAGCACGCGCCTTCACTTATTCCCGCAGGCCCGCCTTGCGCAAGTTCTCGCGAAAGTGTTCCAAGTCACCGGGATTTTTGTAAGGCGTCATTTGGGGGCCGGTTCTCGAAACGATTGTGGCTGATGGATCTATTTGCTTGATCCGCTCCACGCCCTCCTTCGCTTCGATCATATTCCCCCAATGCAGCATGACTGGCTGCCAAATAGAGCCAGCGGTACACTGTGTCGATTGTCATTAGGCTACGCAAAGCCGTGACTGCTTCATGGTATTGTCGGGAGTCGTAGTAAATCTGGCCGAGCTGTACGACGTACCACTCGGGATGGCGATCGCACCATAGCCGTTTGAGGTAGATTAGCCAATTTGCATATGCGCCGGGCCTGATGGACCGCACGCTTTCAGAGGATCATCACCGAAACCGGCAGGAACCAGGAGATAGGCTGCGGGTTTGCTTGGATGCCGACATGATCGGCGTAGCCATTCACCACAGGAGAACACAATGACCCTTCCGAGCAAAACCGCGGCAGTTACCGCTGTGTTGATCATGTTGGGCTCGCCCGCGCTGGCGGAGTCGAGCGGAACACCTGTGCCCGCAGTAAAGGCTCAGGATTATGGTCCCGAACAGTCGCCGGAAAGGACCGGACAAACGCAAGACTCTATGCGTGAAATGATGCGCCAGATGATGGGTGAGATGCTTCAGGAAAGAATGCGGGAGGATCGCGGTCCCCGAGCGGAGTGGCACGTTGGTGGCCGCTGGCATAGGGACTCCAGAATGGGCCCCCCCGAAGGGCGGCGGATGACCGGAGGTCGCAGCGGTATGGGAGCCAGGATGATGCATGGCGCAAAGATGCGAATAATGTTTGCCATTGTGGACGCCGACGGCGATGGTGCTCTTTCTCAGAGCGAGGTTCAGGATTTCATCGGACGGATATTCAACGCCGTCGACGAGAACGGCGATGACAGCGTTGACATGGAGGAAATCCAATCCTTCTTCCATGGAGCCGGCAAAGATGAGGCGGAGTAGCCTCGGGTGGCTCACGCCAGCCGGCACGATTGTGTTCCTCGGTCCTTGGTCGGCATCGTCACCGTTGCGCGGTCGCAGAAAACGTCCCCCTCCTTTATAGCCCCCAGCATCAAGGCGTGGCTGTCCACTGTCCCGCTGTCGAGGGCGTGGGACAGTGGGACGGCTTGTCGTCGTGGACGGATCAGCTGCTTGTCTTCTTTAGGGTGTGTTCTTAGGCGAGGAAAGCGAGCGCGATACAACTCGGCAAAGATTGCAAACTGCCAGCAAGCGTTCCGTGAGCGCGTCGCAGTGGCCTCAGCCATGGACCTCATAGAAGGATCCCAAGAAGGCTACGGGGCACCTTGGGCGGCATTGGCGCCGTCGCGGTACGGGACCAATATCTGATTGGCCGACCTCCAGCGGCCATATCTTCGGATATGGTGGGAACACACACCCGTTGGAACCGCGGATTTGCTGGGTAAGGCGTTGGAACACACCCGTTGGAGGACCGTTGGAAGCGGTTGGAAAATTGCGCTGATGACGGTCTAAGGTTTCGCTTCCTGGTTGCCCGTGATGCAGCGAAGGTCGCGTTTTGATCCCCTCTCTGCCCTTCGTTCGCAGTAGTTCTACGGCAAGCCCTGACCCTCCGCCGCCCTTCAAACCACCGGCTCGGAACGTCCTGATTGGGTGGGAAGCCTTTCATTCGCGTGGACGGCATCTACGGCATATGCACGCCAAAAGCGGGCGTTCCGTACATCAGGTTCGGCCCACCACTCCTAACCGGCGTCACATCCGTAGGTGACCCCCCGTAAGATTAGGAGTACCTTATGTATTGGCGCGTTCCAGGTCCCAGGGCAGCAGCCAACTCCAAGAGCGGGAGCTGCGCTTGTTGCGACGCGCCGGCAAAACCTTCGCTCGCTAAGGAGGAGGAAATGCGCATCCATTCAAGCAGTGTGTTTTTGGCAGCTATCGCCGTCGCTTGTGCATCCGCCGCGGCTGCGGCCGATAAAAGCGATAAGCAGTTGATTGAGAATGCTATTTCGGCGGCACCGAAGGCTGTTGGCAAAGACGCCGCCGTGGTGAATTGGGAGATGAAGACGTTGAGGAAGGGTACGAACGGCTTCACTTGCATCCCGGACGATCCTAGTACTCCCACCGACGACCCGATGTGCACAGACAAGAACGGCATGGAGTGGATGAACGCGTATATGTCCAAGAAAGAGCCGCCGAAGGGCAAGGTCGCTTTCGCCTATATGCTGAAGGGTGGCAGTGCCGCCAGCAATACCGACCCCTTTGCAACCAAGCCCCCGGAAGGCGCCGACTGGCTGCATGACGGTCCGCATGTCATGGTCATGAACGCACCCGACATTATGGCCTTGTATCCCCACGAACCAGTCGTGAACCAGCCATATGTCATGTTCCCCGACACGCCCTATGCGCACCTGATGATTCCGGTCAAATAGTCTGCAATGGGGCCGACTGCAGAAAGTCTGCTTTCGGGATGATTGGACTGGACGCTGACTCTTGTATCACGGAAGCAGCGTGGAGATTGTCAGTGGTAGTAGATGCCGCCGTCGACATGGCGCGCCTGCCCGGTGACGAAGGCCGAAAGGTCCGAAGCGAAGTCTGCGGCTGACATAGGGCGGGAAGCTGTCACCTAGTTCGGGGTCGATGGAACACCTTTGCGAGAAGATGGACGCCGTTGCGCCCAAGCCTGGCAAGCGCGGACCCTATAGAAAGCGAGAGGCAGAATGAACCAAGCTAGGGTCGTTGCAGTCGGCACATGGTATTATGTTGGCCTCATACCTCATACCTCACCGTGTCGAAATCCATTCCTTCCCGGCTCGATTCTCAGCTTCGCGCTTTGCCGAAGATGGTGAGAACACCGGAGAGTACGACGAGAGCCTGCCCGTCCCAGAGACTTTAGATGGCTACCTTTATGAGTGCCGTCCGTTCTTTTCCGGCGAGCATCTTTCAATAGAAGCAGTTAAGGCTTGGGTTGCA
Organism: Mesorhizobium australafricanum; assembly: GCF_033977265.1. NCBI lineage: Bacteria > Pseudomonadati > Pseudomonadota > Alphaproteobacteria > Hyphomicrobiales > Phyllobacteriaceae > Mesorhizobium > Mesorhizobium australafricanum. The sequence goes on from NZ_JAVIIT010000009.1 coordinate 210,522, forward strand.
GCTCAGCCATGGGCTCCCGTCGCATGGAATGAGCCTGAAGAAATTTCGAACTGAGACACTACCCCTGGAGGATTTAACTTTAATATATTAGTGAATTGGAATATAGTTCGGACGTAGCCCATGTCAGCATTGACAACAGTGAAACTCCGTCGTGACGGCCGGATTCGCAGCGCGCTCGGCCGCCAGTGGCAGACATCGCGGCAGCCGATGAGGGCACTTCACCAATGGCTGGGATCACAATTCGATCGGCTCATTCCGGCGATGAAGTGGTTGGGTAGGACTTCCTAAGGGAAAGCAGACAGCGTGAGGAGGAAACTATGAAATACATGATAAATTGGAACGAGCGGCCACAAGGGTCGGCGATTGAATACGAGAACGTCCAAAAGCGCATCCTGGAAATCTTCCAGCATTGGGAAATACCCAGCGAGGCCAAGGTGCATGCTTTCGTCGTGCGGGTGGGCGAATGGGGCGGTAGCTTGCTGCTCGAGGCAGATGACCCGCTGGTAGTCCACAAAGCGTGTTCGACCTTCCCGGCGTTCCAATTCGACGTCCGTCAGGTCGTCGACATTCAGGACGCAGTCCGTGTCGAGATGGAAGCTATCAAATGGCGCGATGAGCTTCCTTCGTGAGCGGCAGCCGCCGCGATGCGGTCTTGAACCTTGCCTGATCCCCGGAGCCGCCGTCGCGCGTCCCGGTAAGCGCTGGCGCGCGCAGTCCGCAAGGGCTTGAGCGGAGCGTCCCTAGAGGACGAGCACGGCTGCGCTAGGGAAAGAGCCGCGTCGGAGGCGGAGCGCGTTAGGCGGCCTGATCCTTGGTGAGTCCAGAGCGCCTTCTTTGGTCGGCCGCTCAGGGGAAACGCCGCTCCAGGGGGCAACCTCTGGCCGCCCGATAGATGAGCGTTCTGACCTCTGCTACAATCCAAACTTTAGAGTTGGGGGCGTCAATGGTTGAAGTGTTCCGCGGAGGGAGCGGTAAACTCGAACATGAAGGGGCCGCGCTCGGTAAATCCATGCGCAGGCAAATCACCGCGAGGCATTGGGGTATTGGCTTGGGTTCTTGAAGGGCGTGATGGCCAGTGAGCGGGTCGAGCGAGCGGAGATGCCGCCCCTCAGGGTCGAAGCTGAGCAGCTCCTGTCCCTTCTTCACGACGATGATGCTGCCGAGCTCATCCGCGATCTGGATATGTGGAGTAACGCTCCCGTCATCGTGTCGTGGCTTTTGACGCGCCTCTTCGAGGTGCGGAGGGTGATGCAACGGTCTATCGCATTATGCGGGGATAGACACAATTGCGTGCCAACGCCCTTCGAACTGCCTAGAACCGGAGCTAGTGGCGTCCGTCTGGTGAGCGTAGCTAATTCGATTGCGCCTCCGGCGCTGTGTCTCGCGTGAAGAGAACTAAGCCTGCGTTAGACCTCCGAAATGACATTCGGAAGCCGCTCGAAACTTGCTGATTCACGGTATCTTCCTCGCCACCTCCTTTCGCGATTTAAGCGCAGCTGCTCACCCGGCCTCATCGGGCGATGGCTACCTCTCCTTCGCCAGTTCACAAACCCGGCGCAGGGCAATCAACGCCGTCAATATCGCCGCTCGCATAGAGCAGCTTGCGGAGCCGGGGGGATAATGGTGTCAGGGACGGTTACGACCATTGAAGCGTCGCGCTCGCCATGAACGCAGATCAGGCGTATAGTCACGGATCGCTGGCTGGGACCTGACGGAGCCAGTGACTGAGAGCGGAAGACTCCCACCTTTAGCATGGCGCCCCTCTAAGCCCCATGGTTCGGCGCGCTCATCCGATTGCCCGCTTTAGCCGGCCTTTCCTTGCGCGATTCCGGCTGCGCCACCTTTATTTAACCGAGGAGAAATCAGCTTTTTTCACTGGAGGAGATCATCATGCATTACCTTCCGCGACGCGAATTCATCGTTCAAGGCAGCGCAGCCCTCGCCGGGCTGGCGATCTTCCACTCACGGTTTGCCCAGGCCTTTCCAAGCCGCCCGGGTGAGACCGTGATCCCGTGGGTTGATCAGCCGCGGCCCAATCCCGTTCCGGCAGTCATCCAGAGCCAGCTTGTCTGGGAGGATTTGGATTCCTGGGTGACGCCTAATGAGAAGTTCTTCAGTATCGCGCATTTTGATCGGCCAACCATTGATGCGAATGCCTGGAAGCTGGAAATCGATGGGTTGGTGAAGAAGCCTCTGAGCCTGTCGCTTGCCGACCTCAAAGCGCGGCCGCGCCAGGAGGTGGTTTTCACGGTGGAATGCTCCGGCAATCATGGTTTTCCATTTTTTACCGGCGGCATTGGCAACGCCCGCTGGGCAGGCACACCGCTCGCCGCCATTCTTGAAGAGGCGGGCGTGAAAGAAGACGGCATCGAAGTTGTTTTTTGGGGCACCGATGTCGGCGACATCGCTCTCAAGGACAATAATCGCGACGTCAAGATGCATCAGAATTTCGCCCGCAGCATGTCGCTCGGCGATGCGACGAACCCCAACAACATCCTCTGCTACGAGATGAATGGTGCCGCACTGCCAGCACCCAACGGTTTCCCCGTACGGCTCATCGCGCCCGGCTGGTACGGCATCGCCAACGTCAAGTGGCTAAAGCGCATTGAGATACGCAACACGCGCTTCATGAGTCTGCTTATGGCGCGAGACTACGTCACCATCCGTGAGGAAGAGCATAATGGCGAGACGGTCTGGGCTGAGACCTCGGTCGGCCGCGCGTTACTGAAGTCCGCGCCTGCCAGAGTCACGCGCAGCGATGCCGGATACCGGATCAGCGGTGCGGCCTGGGGTGCGCCAATCGCCAAGGTCGAAGTTCAGATTGATGATGGCCCGTGGACCGCGGCGACGATCGACCATGGTGAGGAAGCTGAATTCGCGTGGAAGATCTGGTATCTTGACTGGAAAGACGCGTCAAAGGGCGAGCACACGGTCACCTCGCGCGCCACTGATACAGCAGGCAAGGTCCAGCCCGCGATGGACGATCCGGTTATCGCTAAGAAACACACCTACTGGGAAAGCAACGGCCAGGTCACGCGCCACGTCAGCATTGCTTGAGAAGGCTACCGGCGGCGGCTCTACCAAACCGGCGAGGATCGAGGTGACCTCATTCCAAATTTGGGGTCACTTCGTCATTGCGGTCGAGCAAGCCTATTCGCGGGCGCATTCATTGATTCGGACAGTCCGCTGTGAGGCGCATAGCCGCTAGGCAGCCTTGGGACCGGAAGCGGACCGCCAGCTCCTGGCAGCGAGATCTATAAAGTGTCGTTCTGCGCGAGCAGCATCCTAGCCCGACGTTCGGACGGTTCTACTCGACGCGGCTACAAAAAGGGACGACCCTGCTTCCCAATTGCGGTATAGTTTACGGCAAAGCCTCTGCCGCCTGGGAGAAGGCAACGTGGATATCGAGGCATGGCTGGTAGACCTCGGCCTGGGTAAGTACGCACCGGTTTTCCGCGACAACGATGTTGACCTGGAGGTTCTTTCCAAGCTGAACGCCGAGGATCTGACCGCGCTCGGGGTCACGTCGATCGGCCATCGGCGCAAGTTGCTCAGCGCCATCGCGTCCCTCGGCGACGGCAGAAGCCTGCCCCGGACGGCTTCGCAATCACCAGCGGCCTCGGATTCCCGCGCAGAGCGGCGGCAACTTTCGGTCATGTTCGTGGACCTCGCCGGCTCGACCGAGCTGTCGCAGCGGCTCGACCCGGAGGACACGCGCGAAGTCATCCTCGCCTACCAGCAGGCGGTATCGCGCGAGATCGCCCGCTACGACGGGAGGGTCGCCAAGCTGATGGGCGATGGGGTGCTCGCCTATTTCGGCTGGCCGCAAGCGCACGAGGATGATCCCGAGCGCGCTGTGCGCGCGGGTCTCGCCGCCGCGTCCGCGACCGCCAGGCTAGCCAGCCCCGGCGGAACGCCGCTGGCCGCGCGTGTCGGCATCGCCACGGGACTGGTCGTCGTCGGAGACATGATCGGAGAAGGTGCGGCGCAAGAGGAGGCGGTCGTTGGCGACACGCCCAACCTTGCAGCTCGACTACAGGCGCTGGCCGAGCCCGCCCGCAAAAAAAGCCTAGGCCGTGCCCCATACGCGAACGAGCGAGTTCTAGCCCGCCTACGCGCTTGAGGTAGGTCTGGACTGATCTCTTCATCGAGCAGCCGCCGGATGCGCACGCCTGCGGTCTTCACCGGATGGGTACGTATCGACCGCATTCTAAAACAAACGAGTGTTTCCGGTCATATTCTCTTCCAGAGCAGTTCGAAACTCTCGCTCGAAGGCCTGCTGAAGCATGGACGAGACCTGAGCCCTGTTTCGGGTCATGTAGATGTGGCACTGAAGCTGAGGGTTGAAAGGACGTATCATCAATTTGCCTGACCATCGGGCGGCCGAGAACGGGTCTACGATCGACACACCCAGGCCCTGTGCGACCAGGGCGCAGGCCGTATCGGCGAATGGTGTTTCGAAACGGTAGCCTACGGCAACGCCGGCGTCGTCCAGGGCGCGCTCGATGTCCTGCCTCGTACGGTCCTCACGCCCAAGCGCGATGAATTCCTGCCCTTCCAGCTGGGATGCGAGAATCGCGCCTTCATTGGCGAACGCATGATCGAGCGGCGCCACACAGACGCATCCCGTCTGGAAAATCAGATCGCAGGCGATCGCGGGATCCACCACCGGCATCTGAACGAGGCCGAGGTCGATCTCTCTGTTTGCCGTCAATTCCGCGATCCGCAGCGAGGCCGCGGGGAAGATGCTCATGCGGGCCTTCGGGTGATGTCCGGCGAATGCCTTCAGGAAACGGGGCAGGACAATACTCGCAAGCGCCGGATAGACGCCGATCATCAGTCGTCCGGCTTCCAACTGCTGAATATCGCCGGCCAGGCGCCGTATTCGCGCCATTCCCTTGACGATGCGCCCGACCTCTTCGTTGAGGAGCATCGCTTCCGCCGTCGGAACGAGACGCCCCGCCCGACGAATGAAGAGCGGGATTTTCAAGGCATGCTCCAGGTTCGAGATATGCGCGCTGACCGAAGGCTGAGCGATGTGCAGGAGCTCGCTCGCGCCTGTGACTGTTCCCGCTTCCATCACCGCTCGGAAAGCTTCGAGTTGCTTGTAATTCATGAGCAGTCCCTAAAGGTTCGCATCGGACGAATCCTATAGGAAAAACCTATGCGCCGCGAAACATTTCATATTGGAATCTTTTGCCAGTTTCCTCTCTAGTCGAGCGCAACAACCCATCACTGCCGGCCCCGAAAAAGCATCCGAAGCCTTCGTCTTATCGGATGAGGATATTTGTTTTTCCTATCGTCGGCGGTGAGGTTTGCGGGCGCTTCATAATAAGAGAGGGAACCTTACATGATCGGAAAAATCATCATGGCGGCGGCGATATCGCTGGCCGGCCTTTGTTCGTCTGGTGAAGCCTGGGCGCAGGACGCGCTTCATATCCGCATCGCAACCGAAGGCGCCTATGCACCGTGGAACTACACGCTCCCGGACGGCACGCTTGCCGGTTACGAAATCGATCTTGCCAAGGAATTGTGCAAGCGCATGAAGGCGCAATGCGAGATCGTCGCGCAGAACTGGGACGGGATGCTGCCGGCGCTGAACGCCGGAAAATTCGATGCCATCATCGCCTCCATGGGGGTGACGCCCGAGAGGGCGCAAGTGGCCGCGTTCTCGGATCCCTATTCCACCGCGCCCAACGCTTTCCTGGCGATGAAGGGCAGCGGCTTGGCCGAGGCCCTGCCCTGGCACGACAAGTTCGACCTTCGCGACAATGCGGCGGGATCGAAGGACGCTAAGGAGATCATCGAAAAGCTCGACACGGCGCTCAAGGGGAAAGTCCTCGGCATCCAGGGGTCAACGACCGCCGGCAAGTTCGTCGACGAGTATCTGAAGGGCGCGGTCACGGTCAGATCCTATAAGACGCAGGACGAAGCCAATCTCGATGTCCTGGCGGGCCGGATCGATCTGACGATGGCAAACATCACCGTTCTCGCCGAGGCACTGAAACGACCTGACATGGCCGAGGCGGAACTAGTCGGGCCGACATTCCTCCTGGCCAGCGGAACATGCGTGGCCTTCCGCAAGAGCGACACGGCATTGAAGGACGCATTCAATGCCGCGATCCACGCCGTCAACGCCGACGGTTTCAACAAGGCGCTGACGGAAAAATGGTTCGGCGTCGACATCTCCGCGAAGAACTGAGAACGAACCCCCGATGAGGGCTTCCGATTTCGTTCTGGGCTTCGGCGCCGCCGGCTGGGGGGAGGCGCTGCTTCAAGCCGCGATGATGACCTTGGCGGTAGCCTTGACCGGCTACGCCTTCGGCCTTCTGGCCGGCAGCTGCGGCGCATGGGCAAAGATCAAGGGAGGCATCCTTCCACGCTTGGTTGCGGATGCCTACACCACGGTGCTTCGCGGCATACCCGACATCCTCGTCATCTATCTCTTCTATTTCGGCTCAAGCGCGGTGCTCACCCCGCTGGCCGCTCTGTTCGGCTTTTCGGGTTTCTTCAGCCTGCCGGGCTTCATGGCCGGTGCGTTGGCGATCGGGCTGGTGTCCGGGGCCTATCAGGCCGAAGTCATGCGAGGCGCCTATCGCGCGGTCTCACCGGGTGAGATCGAGGCGGCAATCGCCTGCGGCATGTCCCCTATGACGACGTTCCGCCGCATCGTCGCGCCGCTGGTGCTGCGTCATGCGCTGCCAGGCCTCGGCAATGTGTGGCAGCTGGTGCTGAAGGAATCCGCGCTGGTCTCGGTCACCGGGCTGGTGGAAATCCTGCGGCAGGCGCAGATCGGCGCCGGATCGACCGGCCAGCCATTCACCTTCTTCTTCGCCGCCGCCGTCCTCTATCTCGCCATTTCGTCGTCTTCGACATGGCTTCTGCGCCGGGCCGAGGGCCGGCTTGCAGTTGGCGTGAGGCGGACCTGATGGATATCCCGTTCCTCTACCAGACGCTGCTGAAGCTCCTGACCGGTGTGCCGCTGACATTGCAGCTCGCGGTCTCCTCCGTGGCTGTCGGCGCCATTCTGGCCATCATTCTCGCCCTGGCGCGGCTGTCAGGTTTGCGGCTCCTGGCCCGGCCTGCATCCTTCTACGTCTTCGTCTTCCGCTCTACGCCGCTGCTTGTGCAGATCTTCCTGATCTATCATGGTCTTGGCCAGTTCCATGCGGTGCGAACCAGCTTTCTGTGGCCCGTTCTACGCGAGCCCTATTGGTGCGCGCTCATCGCCTTGACCTTGAACACGGCTGCCTATTCCAGCGAGATCGTTCGAGGCGCGTTGCTGTCGGTTCCTCCCGGTCAGGTCGAGGCGGCACGGGCATGCGGCATGTCGAGTTTCACACTGTACCGCCGCATCGTATTCCCGCTCGCCTTGCGTCACGCGTTGCCGGGATACGGAAACGAGTTCATCCTGATGATAAAGTCGACGGCGCTGGCCTCCATCATCACCCTGATGGAGGTGACCGGCTTGGCGGCAGAGCTTATTTCGGAATCCTTCCGTGCCATCGAAATCCTGATCGTGGCGGCTGCCATCTATCTCTTCATCAATTTTGTCATCACGCGGCTCGTGCAATGGGCTGAATACGCGCTGAGCGCCGAGCTGCGGCCGCCACCGGCGCCTGGCAAAGGAGCAGCCCTGTGACCGAACAGACCAGACCGGCCGTGCGCCTGACGGATCTGCGCAAGAGCTTCGGCGCCTTCGAGGTGCTGAAAGGAATCTCGCTCGAGGCGATGGAAGGTGACGTGATCTCGATCCTCGGCTCCTCGGGGTCGGGCAAGTCGACCATGCTGCGCTGTATCAACATGCTTGAAACGCCCGATAGCGGGCAAATCCAGGTCGGCGGAGAGACCATCCGGCTGAAGCAGGCAGGCGGCAGGACGCGGCCGGCCGACAGGCACCAGTTGCAGCGCATTCGCGCGCGCATCGGCATGGTGTTTCAGAACTTTAATCTTTGGTCTCACAGGACGATCCTCGAAAACCTAATCGAGGCACCGATGCATGTTCAGAAACGGTCCCGCGCCGATTGTGTCGAGGAAGCCGAAGCGCTTCTGGAAAAGGTCGGCATCGCCGACAAGCGCAATCATTATCCGGCCCATTTGTCCGGCGGTCAGCAGCAGCGTGCGGCAATCGCCCGTGCGCTGGCCCAGCACCCGAAGGTCATGCTTTTCGACGAACCGACCTCGGCGCTCGACCCGGAACTGGTCGGCGAGGTCTTGCGCGTCATGCGCGCGCTCGCTGAGGAAGGAAGGACGATGCTCGTCATTACCCACGAAATGGGCTTCGCCAGGGACGTCTCCAGCAAAGTCTTGTTTCTGCACAAAGGCGCGGTCGATGTGGAAGGCACTCCACACGATATGTTCACCTCCGCCCCGTCGGACCGCTTCCGGCAATTTCTGTCCGGCGGCAATGGCCGGATTTGAGCCGACCGCATTTCCCGCGCATGCGATATTCACATCCCGACATCTGAGAAGGAACCAACACCATGGCCACACAGACCACCGTGTCCGAGATCGTCATCGTCGGAGGCGGCATCTACGGTGCGAGCCTCGCCTACGAACTGGCGCAGGCCGGCAGGACCGTTACGCTGCTGGAGGCCGACGACATCGCCGCGGGGGCTTCGGGCGGCTCCGGTGAACGAGGCGTGCGCGCGAACGGCCGCGATTTGCGCGAACTGCCGATGGCGACTGTCGGCTTTCCGCTCTGGGCGCAGTATCAGCGACAATTCGAGGGCGGCGTCGGCTACCGCCGGACTGGCGGTCTTCATCTCTTCAATATCCCGCATGGCGCGCACGAGCATGAAGTGTGCGGCAGCATGGAAGCGATGGCAATGGTGCAGAACGCGCTCGGCGTTCCTTCCCAACTTCTGGACCGCGATGAAACGCTGCAGCGCGAGCCTGAGTTGGCTGGCGATCTGATCGGTTCCGTCTATTGCCCGGACGACGGCGTATGCGATCACACCTTCGCCACCCAGGCATTCGCCAAGGAGGCGCGAAAGGCCGGGGTAACGTTGCGCATCGGCGCGCGTGCCCTCGAAATCCTCCACACCAATGGGAGAGTAACGGGGGTGAGGCTGGCGAGCGGCGACGTCGTGCCTGTCGGCGAAAAGCTCATTCTCCTCGCCAACAAGGGCGTGCTGGCCCTGCTGAAACCCGTTCTGCAGCCACAGGAAATCATGCCCGTCACCACGCAGATCCCGCAAATGATGTTCATCACCAACCCGAACGGCAAAAAGATCAATCATCTTCTGGGGCATGCCCATCGCAAGCTATCCGTGAAGCAGATTCCAGATGGGACCTTGATGCTTTCGGGCGGCCACAGCGTCGCCCATACGCCTCAGGGGCGTTGGAAAGGATCGCTGAGCTCGATAGCGCTAGGCTTGACCGATGCCATCGCGACCCTGCCCTTTATCGATGAGTCGTCGTTCCTGAAGGTCGATGCTTCTCGCGTCGAAACTTGTGCGGCCGACGGCATCCCGATTGTCGATACGCCCGCTGCCTTACACAACACCATCTATGGATTTGCCTGGACTGGCCACGGCTTCGCCATCGCGCTTGGTTTCGCCAGATATCTTGCCGACTGGATCATCAGCGGGGAAAAACCGCATGCCCTCGAAGTTTTCTCGGGGAGGCGGTTTCATGGGTCGCTTTCCAGCCGCTGATCCAGCTTCCGATCAGTGGTTGCTTCGGGCTGGCAACGGTCATGCGGCCGGCGGTTCCGAAAGGAACCGCCATTTTTTGCCCCTTCCCCGTATCGGAGGAACAGTTTGTGCTGACCTGCAAAAAGTTTCCGGCGTGTGCCAACGGTTGGAACCGTTCGGTAACGGCGCCCAGAAAAACAGGCACTTAGCCTTAAAGGCGGGTTAAACCGCCCTACCCAGCAGGCGCAACGCCTCGAAGGCTGCAGTAAGGATGACGGCAACTATCGTCGGAGCCCAACGCAAGGCTGCGAAACTCATTGGCCCAGCAAGTCCAGCGCCCTTTTCGCTGCGATGAGGTCGACGACCGGATATCTGGTTTCAAACGCGTCGATCACGGATCGTAGTCGCGTCTCGGCATCATTGACGCGACCTTGTCGCGCGAGAACTGGTGCTAGTTGCGTTGTGGCGCGAAGCTCGAAGAATCTCGCTTGCTGCCGACGGGCGGTAGCAATCGCTGTTTCGAATAGGCGCGCGGCACCAGCTAGGTCACCTCTGCCCGCGGCGATTTGGCCACGAAGGCGAATACATTCTGCTAGATAGCTCGCCTCGTCCGTGTCGAAAACGAGGGTATCGACATCATCAAGGATTTGCGATGCGTCTTCTATGCGACCGGCGCGCAGGAGAAGATCACAAAGTTCGCATGCTTTCTCAGGGGTATGAAATACGACGCCGTGCCCACGCCAAAGAACCATGCTCTCTCGGACGTCATCGACACCGGCGTCCAGTTCTCCTAGATGCGAGCGGGCATGGCCACGCCACCTGATGCCGCTGCTTCGACGCGCCGTGTAGCCATGACGCTCGCAAATCTCGACGATCTTCCTAGCGTTATCGAGTACTTCCTCGTATTGACCGAGCAGCGCGCACAATTGGCACTGCACGAGAAGATGCCACGCGAGATCGAAAGGCTTATCGAGCTGGTCAAAATTGCGCATCAGGCGCTCTTTCTCTTCCACTGCGGCATCAAAGAAACCCAATATGATCAGCGATTCGCTGAAATATGCTTGGGCAGAGACACGTTGATCCGCACCCGCGAACGAAATACGATGACTTGGGTCAACCCGATCAACCAGATCTAAGGCCTTGCGCAAGGCCTCCGCTGCCAGCGGCTCTTCTCCCCGGTTGGAATGAGCGATCCCCTTTGTTGCCCAAAGACCACTCAGATGGGCCGTTGGAAGGAGATCGGCACAGTTTGCTAGCTGCTCTTCGGCTATGGTCAGGTAATCCTGATTGCGCCCAGCGGCATAAAAAAATGGAGCGAGTGAAAGCGCAACGTCACATTGCAATTCGACTGATGCAGTCTTCGCGGCTGCAAGACGTGCATCTTCAAGCGTCTTCCCAAGGCGCTCAGAACGATACCCTTCTGCCTGCATCAAGGCATTGGCCATCGCAAGGTGGAGACGTGTCACCCGTTCGGCGCCGCCGGCGACGTCGCCAAGTCTCCTGCTGCAGTCAATAGCACTGGCAAAGTGCGACACGGCTTCCCGGGTAGCCGCTCTGGCCAGAGCGGCCCCTCCCGCCTTTTGCCAGTAGTCGAGTGCGCCCCCCCAATCCCCCGCTTCCTGAAGATGGTGCGCGAGGAGTTCGGGTTGCGCTTCAGTGATCTCGGGCCACTTTTCCTCCAATCCGTCAGCGACTCGCTTATGCAGCTCCTGGCGTTTAGTGCGCAGCAGCGTGCCATACGCAGCGTCCTGAACGAGCGCATGCTTGAAGAGATATGTGGCCAGCGGCCGCGTCCCGCGGCAGAACACCAGACCGGCGCCCACGAGTCGATCCAGTGCGCCGTTTAGCTCGACGGCATTTCGCTGTGCTACCGCTGCCAGCAATTCGTAGGAGAACTCCCGTCCGAGAACCGCGCCGATTTGTGCGACCTCCTTAACGGCTGAGCCGAGGCGATCGAGCCGCGCCATCAACGAGGCATGCAGCGTGGCGGGAACGTTCAACGCCGTCGCGCCAGCTCTTGAGAGCACTGCCGTGGCGTTCCCGCTCTCCAACACCGCCTTAGTCAGTTCCTCGACGAACAGTGGCACCCCATCCGTGCGCTCGATGATCTCCGCGACCACGTCGCTCGGCAGTTCTCCGGTGCCGACGACCCGCTTGACCAGCGCGGCGCCTTCACGACGGTCGAGCCGACTGAGGACCAGAACCGTGACGTGCGCCTGCCCGGTCCACGGCGGTTGAAACTCGGGGCGAAACGTGAGGAGAAGCAGCACTGGCAGGTGCGGCACCCGCTCGATCACCAAGTCGAGCAGCTCGCGCGAGCTGGGGTCGATCCAGTGCACATCCTCGAAGAGCATCAGCACCGGACCTTGTCGCGCCAAATCTTTGAGCTGCCGGATAAGTGCATCGAAAATTTTCTCTTTCTTACGCTGGGGCGTCAGTTGGAGAGGCGGGAAGCGGCCTTCCGTTGGCAACGACAATAGCTCGGCCAGCAGCGCCCCGTCCTCCGGCAAAGCCGGGGCAAGCAGAGCCGCAAGCTTATCCAGCTTCCTCTCAGGCGGGTCGTCGCGCTCCAACCCGGCGGCACGTTCTAGCTGCGCAATGGTCGGGTGGAGCGCGCTGTCTTGATGGTGCGGTGAACAGAAATAGCGCAAGCGGGTGTGTGCCTCATTCTGGATCAGCTCCTGCAAGGTGACGATGAGGCGCGACTTTCCGATGCCGGGCTCGCCTGAGAGCAGCACCACGCCACCTTCACCACTTTTTGCGCGATGCCAGTGGCGCTGCAGAAGGTCGACCTCCTCCTCACGCCCGACCAGCGGCGTAGGCGTCGCCCCATGCAGCGCTTCGAACCGGCTCTCAATGCTACTCTCGCCAACCGCTTGATAGGCGTGGATCGGCTCCGGAAAACCTTTCACTTCCAGGTCACCAAGGTCGCGGTATTCGAAGAGATCGCCGAGGAGCTGCCGCGTTTGCGGCCCGATCACGACCGCGTCGGGCTCGGCAAGAGCTTGCAGGCGGGCGGCGAGGTTTGGCGTCTCGCCCACGACGCCTCGCTCTTGCCCCTCACCGGCCGTGATCAGATCGCCAACGACGACCTGGCCGGTAGCGATGCCGACGCGAACCCGCAATGGCTCGGACAGCTGGAGCCGCCTGACACTGTCGATCAGAGCGAGGCCGGCGCGCGCCGCCTGTTCCGCATCGTTTTCGTGTGCCTGCGGGTAGCCGAAATACACCAACACCCCATCGCCCATGTACTTGGCAACAAAGCCGCCGAATCGGGCGATCGTATCGGCCGCGCAGCGATGGTACGCCCCGATGATCTCACGCAGATCCTCTGGATCGAGACGTGACGCGAGCGCCGTCGAACCAACGAGATCAATGAACATGACCGTCAGTTGCCGGCGTTCGGCAACCGGCTCCGAAGCGCCAGGTTGAAATTTGATCTCGACAGTGCTCGGGTGGGGGCGGTCTGTGGGCGGCCCGAGCTCTGCGATCGCCTTGAGGAGCCGCTTGCGATGGCCGAGTAGAATACCGAGTTGCTGGAGGTCGGCGTCAGTCAACTCGGGCAGAACTTCCCCATCGATCGCGTTGTCGCGAAATGCCTGCTCGTAGTGCTCCAGCCCGAGACGTCGCAACCAAACGGCAATGTCCACGACAGTTCCCCCAAGGCCGTACCTCAACACGCGATACTAACTCAAATGCCGGGAATTTCGAAGAAGGTTGGCTTGGAGAGCCCTGCTCGCCGTTGCGCGTCGTGATGACAGCTTATGGCCGCAAGGCAGACGAACGCTCCGTTAATCAAGCGGCTGCATTGGATTAAATCTGCGCGTTCAGTCGGATACTACGCGGCCGGAAATAGGTGCCTTCACTCAATGGGTCCCTCGGACTGTTCTCTCCTTTGTTCCGGCAGCATTTTCGAAATGCACATCATCATCAATGGAGGATTTGGCGCGCCGAGGACGAAGATGAGAACAGCTGGAGCATCAGCCCAGTCACTCCGAAATGATCGCCCACAGCTGCGTCGCCCCCATCGCAAGCATGAGGATGACGCTTACTCCCATGAACAGCGCGGTAGGTATCTGCTTCAGGTGAGCGCCGAAGCGGCTGCCTGAGAAAGTCGTCGACTGCATCATCCAGCATCGCCCTTAAGTCATCCATGGCGGCTTTGGCTGCCAAGACCCCATAAACTGTGATTGCGACCACAATCGTCGCGAGTGCAAACCTGGCGGCTAGTCCCGCAGATTGCGCGTACGCCGGTATCGCGAACATGGTCGTGATACTGGCGAAAAAAGTGATCGCATATGTCTGCGTCAGATGGGCAAGTCGCGCAGCCGCTGCCGCCAGGTATTGATCGGCGCATTCCCGGTGTCCGCATCGTCGTCATCTGACTACGGAAAACTCGTCCTTTTCCCAGCCGGGAGCGCCGTAGACCGCCTCGTATTCGTCTTGGCGGCCCGGTGTTCTAAATGAATTGCGAAATATCGCCCCGCAGCTTGTCAGGTCCCTTGGAAAGGCCTTGCACAAAAAATCGCCTTGCACCCACTCAGTCCCGACGCGCGTCGTCTCGCCAACGATTTCGCGGACGGCCCCCTCGCTCGAGGTCGTGAGCTGCATGGGCCGAAAGTCGGGATATACCGTCTTTCCGCGGATCTCGTGTCCGAATATGGAAGATCTTATTTCCGCACCGGTAAGCCGGTTCTTCGGATCCATGCCCCATGAAAGCGGAAGATCGTGCATGCCTGATCGGGTCAAGCCAACCAAAATGCGTTCAATACCGGCGGTGTTCTTGAACACCATGTAGTCTTGGGTAGCTAACAGGTTTGGTTCGTCTCCAATTAACTTAGCAACAGTCACCTTAAGCTGTTCCACAGCCGAGGCAGCCTTCTCGATGCGCCCCAGGTGCGCATATGCGGAAGCAAGGATCTGCAGGGCAAAGAGTTTGGTCCAAGGTTCGGCCGATGCAAGGTCCATCGACTCGATCTCGCGAACCGCATCCTCGAATTTTTCCTGGCCGAACGCGGCTAACCCGGCCTGATAGTGCCGGTAGTCCATGGACGAGTTCGGGTCGACGCGCGCGGCCGCATTGAGATAGGTCAGCGCGTCCTTCGGCCTGCCGTTGAAATTCAACGCATTGGCGAGCGAGAGATAGTTCTGAGAATCACTGGGATCGAGCGCTACCGACTTCAAGAGAACGGAGACCGCTTCGTCCGAGTTGCGCTCGCGGACCATCAACTCCGCGACGAGTTGATAATAACCTGGCGAAGGATGCTTGGCCGCCGCCTCGAGGGCTTCGTACATCTTATTACGAGCCTCGAAATGCGAAAGACCCATCATCACGGCGCGGTTGAGGCCCGCCTCCCAATACAACAGGGCGAGCTTCGCATACGCAGCGCCAAAATTCGGGTCGAGTTGCACGGCGTGCTTCAGATTTTGCACCGCGGCGGCAAATGCATCTGCCGTGTTGTCGCGATTGGAAATGTCCAATGACCGCAGGTAAGCATCATAGGCGGCCGGATTGCTTGTCCCGCCCGCTCGGCCCGCCTGTGGTCCGTTGACGAGACGAAGCTCGAGCGCGCCTGCGATCCTGCCGACTACTTTGTCCTGCAGCGCGAACACGTCAGCCCACTGGCCATCGAAGCGCTCCGCCCAGAAGTGCCCACCAGTCGAGCCATCAATGAGCTGCGCGTTAATGCGCAAGTCGTCGCCGACGCGGCGAATCGATCCCTCAAGGAGGTACCGAACCCCCAACGCTGCAGCGATCTCCGCGGGGATCGTTTCCTTGCCTTTGTAAGCGGAGGCTGCGTTGCGCGAGATGACGAATAGGCCGGGCACACGCGCCAACTCAGTTGTCAGGTCCTCAGTGAACCCATTTGCAAGGTACTCCTGCTCCTTGTCGTCGTTCAGGTTGTCGAATGGAAGCACAACAATGGAAGGTCGGGCGTCGACAGCTGCATCGGCCGCCGACTCGTCCGGCTGGGTAATTGGCTTCGAGATCCACCACCAACCGGACGCAAGACAGAGGGCAAATATCAAAGCTCCCGCAACCGCCGGGATGTGCCATGAGCGCGGTCGGTGGGGGGCGATGGTTTGATCTGCAGGTTTCGTCGCTGGCGCAGGCTTGGCTAGCGCCGGCTTGCCCACTTCCAGCGAATAGGCTCTGACCGGCTCCGCGATGTTCTTCAGTTGGGTGGGGCCGAGATCGGTGACGGCGACTTCCAGCCGCCCCTTCACCTGGCGGTAGGCGTCCTCAGACAGACAGATCGAGCCCGGCGCAGCGACGCCCTGCAAGCGCGCGGCGATGTTGACACCGTCGCCCATCAGGTCGCCGTCGCTCTCCTCGACGACATCGCCCACATGAATGCCGATCCGGAAAACGATGCGGCGATCCTCTGCCACGCCGGCGTTACGCTCGACCATGGCATTCTGGACTTCGATGGCGCAGCGCACTGCGTCGACGATGCTGCGGAACTCCACGATCGCGCCGTCGCCGGTGCGTTTGACGACGCGACCGTGATGGACTGCAATTGTCGGATCGATCAGGTCGCTTCGCAGGCTTCGCAGCCGTGCCAGGATGCGATCTTCGTCTGCGCCGGCGAGCCGGCTATAGCCGACCACATCCGAACAAAGGATCGCGGCCAGTTTTCGCGTCTCGCTCACAACGCGAGCCCCCAGCAAGATGGCAGATTAGCACAAATTCGCGACCAGAGTAGCCGTGTTCAGTTAGCGTAGGGCAACCCAGGCATTGCGAACCGGATCCCCATTGTTCCCCTCCGGCCCAATCAAGACCTTGGACATGTCGAGCCCAAGTGTCTGTAATTGGCGCAACAGCGACCTAGTTGCCGCAAGTTCTGCTTTCGGGAAGCAGCAAAGCTGACCTCTACGGCTGAGATCAGGCGCGATCCAGACGCTCCCTTCGCCTCGCAATGCAAAAAACCGCCCCGATTGATCAGATCGGGACGGTTATTGATTTATGAAGAAATTGGTTGCGGGGACCTGCGCGCCGAGTGGCGCAGCCTTGATGAACGGATTGCCGCCTTCGATGCTGAGGTCGTGCGGATGGCGCGTGACGACGAAGCGGCCCGTCGCCTGTCGACGATCCCCCGGTATCGGGGTCATCAACGCCACCGCTCTAACGGCCGCGGCCGGCGACGCGGCAAGCTTCGGGTGCGGTCGTGACCTTGCCGCCTGGCTCGGCCTCACACCCCGGCAGGCGACCACCGGAGGCAAGCCCCGGCTGCTCGGCATATCCAAGCGCGGCAACCGCTACCTGCGAGCAAACCTGATCCATGGCGCTCGCGCGATACTGCCATGATCCGCTCGCTGATTCGGCTCGCATGGGCATGGCTGCTGTTGCAGGTCGAAAAGGCCAAGGGCCGCTGATCGCCAAACCCCTTCGGGGAGCCGGTAGTGGGCCAGTTTGAAATTCAACCAGCCTCAGAAGCGGTCATTCAGCCAAGCCCCGTAATGTGCTATGATTCGCTTCATGGGTAAGAGGGCGAAGCTTAAGGCAAAGCAGGCGGTTGAAGTTCCGATAGACGGCGAGCTTGAAGCGGAAGCCGCCTACTACGCCCGCAAGGTCGGCATTACCCGAGACGAAGCCGCTAAGCTCATCCGCGAAGCCAATCCGCCGAAGTTCTCGATAGTGCCGAAGGGCAAGAGCAAATAGAGGAGCGCCGGTTGCCAATCGGCCAGCTACGGGGCCGGCAAGCCGGCGCTCGACGGCGCAGGTGTGGCCACGCCAGCCATGAAACTAGCGCGATCTTGTTAGGCGGCTAGAGCGTGTAAATTCTGGTCCAGCTCTCCATCGCCGCAATCTGCCTCGCAATGCTCGTCAGCGTTACCGGCGGGGCGATCTGATCGCGACGGCGGCGAGCTTGGTGATGTCGCTCCTGGCGCTCTACGTGCTTACGCACTGGCAATGAAAGCCCAGCTTCGTCCGTATGGATGATGCCGGTCATATTAGCAGGAGCGTATATCTATCGTCAGCCGGTGCTCTCTTTAGCGAAGTCCCAAGCAATCCCGCCGGTTAGGCCCGGTGGCTATCCATAGCACTCCCTCCTCGAAAGCAACAAAGGCTGCCGGGCCGCTCCCGTGAAGAGATAGAGTGGCAATAGGAAGGGAACCAACGCGCGTTCGTCGGCGCCGCTGTCCTACGCCGCCCGTGCCTCGATCTCCCGACCCTGAGCTTGACCTCATTCGACCAGTGGCCGCCAGGAAGCCTCAAGGCGTCGTTGTGGCGGGCTCGGGTGGGACATCAGCGCGATATACGCCCTGTGGACGGCCTGCTGCCTGTCTGGCGACATGGCGAACTGACGGACCGTCATGCCGCACCCGAAGGCCAGGACCGCGGTGTGCCGTTTCTCGCCCCGTAGGCGGCCCGGGCGGGCCGTATTCCCAATCGTTGGGCAGGCGATAGGTGCCGACGCCTTCGACCTCGATCTCCGTCATGCCCGCGCCTCCTTGTGGTGAGTAGCGCGGATCACAATAAGTCCCGCCAGATCGGCAAGGCGGCCGATTAACCTATTCGGTGGAATGCAGGGCATGCCAACTTGCTTGTGCTGTGAACTTGCGCGATTCTGATCCGTGGGGGTGGTGGCTTGGGGAAGCACCACGATGACATTTGTTGATTATTATGAGCTGTTGGAAATCAGCCCGAAGGCGACGTTTGAAACTATAGAGCGAATATTCCGCTACTTCGCTAAACGCTACCACCCGGACAATCGGGAGACTGGCGACGAACGGCGCTTTAGTGACCTCGTAGAGGCGCACAACACGCTCAAAGACCCTGTCACCCGCGCCCAGTACGACGTTCAACATCGAGAACAGCTAGGCCTTCGCCACGGCTTGGCTGAGGAGGCTAGTGACCCCAAAGTTGTTGAGAAGGACACGATCGTCCAGGCCAAAGTGCTTTCTTTGCTTTGTACGAAGCGCCGACAAGACGTCAACAATCCTGGCATAGGAGACGAGGAGCTAGAACGCCTGTCGGGTTGTCCTCGCGAGCACCTCGAGTTTCATCTGTGGTATCTCAAGGCGAAGGGCTTTATCGGCAGGACCGAAAACGGGACGTTTGCTATCACCGTAGACGGGATTGACCGCGCTTTTTCAGAAAGGCAGGACCGTAGGTCGGTCGCTACGAGACTGCTGGAAAACCCCGGAGCCCGCTAATACGCGTGACGGGTAGCCCTTGTACATCGCCGGATCGGCGCCCTCATGCTCGCCAGCGCGGTCTGGCGTTACAGGCAGCGCGATTGATCGGCATGGCGGCAAGCCTCATCATGGCCGGGCTCGCGGCCTGGGTGCCGATGCTAGCGGCTGGGCCAGATTACGCGAGGTGGCTTGCCGGTTCGTTCGGACCCGCTTCCGATGCTTGGTCGCCATCGCGCGACCAATATACAAGCCCGAGAACCAGCACGAAATAGGCGGCCTGCAGCAGCACCAGAGCGACGATGGTCCACGCGACCGCAATCCATAGCGAGCCCGTAGCGCCATATATCGAGATCGCCACGGCGCCTAACGTCATGAACATTCCCACCCGAAACTGTGGAAAATACATCCCTAACCCATTCCCTAGCGTCATCCCTCGGGGGCTGTATTTCATTATTTTAGCAAGTACGCAACTGCGGCCAATTGACGGTTCAGGACAGGGGCGTCCAACCACCTTTGCGCTGATCTGGCGTCATCGCATGGTTGGTGAACTGTAGGTTTCGGTCGTCGCGGCCGGCAGTGCGGCATTCGTGACAATAGATGATTTTCAGTAGATCCCAATGTGGGCAGGGCTGATCCGGCCCAAACCGCTTCACCAGTTCGGCGACGTCCAGGGTGGCCTTGCGCTTACATGTAAGGCAGTCGACCGACATACCGGTGCCAGCCTCAAGTTTGCGGCCGAGCGTGCCTTCGGAAAACGGGAACTTCATTGTCATTGGCGATCCTCGTTGAAGGGGTCGCCGCACCGGGGAGGATTATATTCCTGCAGCGGTTTCTGCCAAGAGGCGGGGCCTGCAATTTGCGAATGCCATGTTCGACCGAGGTCCGATGTCTCACCGCATATGGTCCCAGCCGGGAACAAACCGAACTTTGCCTCATTACCGATGGGCCTTGTGGCGGCAATCGTTGCAACCCGAATGGTGAGGCAGGGGCAGTACCAATCCCCACAGATTTGAACAACGAGTACCTAACCTTCGAATGTCCACGGTGTAGGCACCCGATCATCCGGAAAGGCTTATGGTTTAAGACCATAGCGACTTTCAGGTGCCCGAGTTGCAACCAGACTTTGCGGCTTGGATATCCAGACAAACTGCGTATCTTTGCGAACCATAAGCGCCCGGCTTGTCAGGCAGCTACCTAGAGGGGGGTAGCGGTGGTTGCCGCGACGATGGCTTTTTCGCAGGAATGGTTTGGATGGATACTGGCACTCGGCAGGGCGGTTGGAGAGATACCAAACCCTGATCACTGGCTTCACGGATCGATTGCCAAGGGCTTCCGCGATCACTTCTGGTCTGGCTTTGAGATCGTCGCCCAAGTGCCATCTGGCTGGCACTCATTGCCTTCATGGACGGCGCCAGTGTTGAAGAATTTTTGTTCGAAGACACAACCGGACGCGCCCGCCTTGCTGGTCTCCCATACAAACGAGGGCGTGCACAACATGACCCCCTCTCCCGCGCGAATCGTTGCTCCAGGGGAATAGCTCGTCGATCCCAGCCAGCATCGCGGCTGCTCTGGAGCAACATGCTCTTGGGCGAATGCCGCGTGCGAGACCATAAGAAACGTTGCTGTCACAAGCATCATGCGCATTAGGTCACCCCTCTCGAAAATCCTGCATTGTCGCGTTCCGTAGAATATGCTCGCCGCGAAGGAATTTCACCCGGCCGGTAATGTCGACTGGCTCTTGTCGGCTATTTTCGCCACGAGCGCCGCCTCGTCTGCCGCCCCAGACTGGAAAGCCTTCACTAACAGAGATGCGAGCCATTCCCTTTCATCGGCGGTGGCATTAGGAGGCAGCATCTTCCGCAACACCCGCTCCAACATTTCGATGTCTTCCGGTTCGAGAATACCCGCACACTGCCAACGCATGAACGCCCCCCGGAACCGTCGCGGCCCGACCCGTTTATCTAGGGTGCCACAGGATATCACGGGTCGGGCCACCCCACTGCTTGTGAAGTGGGGGACGGTTAATCAGCCTTATGTATGTCCTCAGCCGGCTTTTCGGGATTCGTTCTGATCTAGCCGCTCAAGCTCCGCTGATATCTCGTCCGGATCGATCACGCCGCGCGGTTAAGGCACATGACCTTGGCCGCGACCCGTTCGCGCTCTTCCTTGCTGACAATTCGGTGATTGGCGTCCGGAGAGAAAGTGGCGACGGGAACACGGCGCCGAGGCGCGGCGTTTGAAACCAAGAAGGG
Organism: Mesorhizobium australafricanum; assembly: GCF_033977265.1. NCBI lineage: Bacteria > Pseudomonadati > Pseudomonadota > Alphaproteobacteria > Hyphomicrobiales > Phyllobacteriaceae > Mesorhizobium > Mesorhizobium australafricanum. Next base: position 231,556 of record NZ_JAVIIT010000009.1, read on the forward strand.
ACGGCCCCATCCTTGACGCTGTTGGCCTTCCGAACAAACTAAGGTCGCGCATCGGACGGGCAATCATTGGAGGACCCAGATGCGAACATTTATCATCATGGCAGCGTTTTCGCTGCTCGGCCCCGCGTCGGCAGCCGATCACCTTTTTACCGCCACGGAGGCAGGCGGTTTGACGACCGACAGCCAACCATTCCAGAACGGCATAAACAATAAGGCTCCCACAGCCGAGGACGTGCCCGGCGGGGGCAGTCCGTTGTCGGGCGAAGACCATACCGTCCCGGCAACTGACACACAGACGGGTGCCGCGACCCGGGACATGCCGGCCGCCACGCAGGGCAAGACGGCCCCATCAGCCAACGCCCACTGAGAATCGCGTCGTTTCGTGACAGGCCAATTGGCTGCCCTCAGATCGCGCCCGTTGCCAAAGGCCGTAAAAGGAAAACCCGCTCCGGCACGCCAGCCGGAGCGGGCTCACAGAGGATCGGAGCGGGAGGGGACCGCGCTCCGTCTAGAAATCTCAATATACCACTACACGCGACGCGTGCACATAAACTAATGGTCGTCGATCTCGGCGGTTTGGCCGTCGAATTTCAACCGGTCGAACACGGTCGCGAGGAGATCAAGCCCGCCGGCTCGAAAATTCCTGCATCCTTGGCTCTTGTCGTATTGGCATCTCGCGCCTCTCCTATTCCTCGCGAAAGTTTGTAAGCGAAACTTAGCCGACCGATTGTTGGATGAGGACAGCGTAGCCAAGTCCGATGAGCAGGAGGATCACAAATCCCGCGATCAGGATGCTGACTGAAGTCCATATTCGCCTCGATTTTTGGCTCCTGCTCATCCGCTTCTCCATTGAAAGAGCCCGCCTGCCATGGTGCCAGACGGGCTCTTTATCGAGTGTGAAGCCTTGCATTTGCAGAAGGCGTCCCACCCGACTCGACGCGCTTAGCAGGAGCGCGCCGACTGCTTAATCAACCTCACCCATAGCCCGATGTTCCATTAGCGAATCGCTTGACTAAGCTGCTCCAGACCCATGGTATGGTGAAGGGCAGTTTTCAACATCGGCGACGAAGGTCGCTATCACCGCGAAGGTGCGAGGGCGAGATCGGCATGGGCTTGTCTCCTCGCTATTCCTCGCAAAAGTCCTGCAACGATGCGTGGCGCAGATCCTCCTCGCCCCGCAGGTGCTTTACACGGCCGATCAGGCCCGGCTTAACCGCTTCATGCCCTTTGGCGCGGTCCCTACGTGCTCCTGGACGCGCTCCCACAGCCGTTCGCGCATCTCCCGGTTCAAGGTAATGAAAGCCGATCCGATATAGCGGCCGGTGCCGCGCTCGGCCATCAGCGCAAAGGCTGGCTTGCCCGGCTCACGCTCGACGCCGAGCAGCTCGTACTCCTCAATGGTGTAGCACTTGGCCTTCAGACATGAGGTCGAGTTGCCGCTGCGATAGACGCTATCCTTGCGCTTCGAAACCATACCTTCGACCCCGGTCTGATCGACCAGGAGGATCGACCGTGCATCGCCGGGCTGAACTGAATGCGTATCCCGGCCGGAATCATCGCCTCAAGGATCTCTCGCCGATCGATCAGTGGCATGTCTCGCAAGTCGTGTCCGTTCAGATGCAGGAGATCGAAGGCGACGAAATAGAGGTCGTGCTGGCGCCGGGTTATTGCCTTGCGCAACTCGCCGAAATCCGAAACCCTTGCCGTGCCTGTCCGCGCGGTAGGTGGCCGTGACGAGATGCAGGCGGGCCCGGCAGGGGTCGTCTTCCGCGCTTCATCGAATTAGCCCCTCCGAAGCTTTAATTCGCCAGAGCGTGAATTTTGGAGCGCGGCGGTCGGCGGCCTTGAGGCCGGATCGATTACAGAACGCCCCCCGGTCGACCGCCTCGGCCCTTGCGACGGCGAAGGCCAGACCCGTGAAGAGCACGTGCCCGTACATCAAAGGTTGAAGGCGCTTCGCCTTATGGCGATCTCGTTGGAGCAACCGATCTGAGCGACGGTAGCCATCAGCACCACCGCGTTTCGAGTACACAGTGTCATGCGTTTTGAATCTCTGACCATTGGCGAGAGGCGTGTCGAGCTTCACCAACTCGTGCGCCTTCGCCTTCGGATCATGCGGCGGCTCGATGAGGTCGATCGCTCGGCAGATCTGGTCCTGAAGGCAGCGGCCGAGGTGATCGAAGCTGTATCGGTCGAGCCTGACCGGCCGATCAGGAGACTGCCAAAGGCCGACTGGACGTTGGGGCTCTGAAGCCATCAGCCAGCCCTTCCTGATGCCAGGGCTGTGAGCGTGACGGCCGCGGCTGTCGCGTGACCACCTCTGCCGCCGGGTTAATCGATATATTCCTCCCACACGTCAAAGTTTAATGCGCGCGCGTCGGTGGTTGTGGTAGGAACGAACTGCTGGAGTAGGTCTCTCGGGAGGAGTCCTTGGAAGCTCGCCGAAACGTCGGCGGCGCTGCTCGCTAGGGGTGCGGCCACCGCTCAATCCACCACCACCGCTAATGTCAAGCCGATCCGAACGTCGCTCTGACGTTCCTCTCAGGCGCCAGGCACTTCCCCCGAAGCCGCCGATCCGTCCCTGCAGCAACATGTAGCCGAGCACTCATCGCACACCGGCCTTTGCTTTGGCGTCGTGACCTGTCACGCGTGACGTCACGTGACGCGATAGCAAACCGGTGGCATTTGCCAGGCCTGTCGCTCGCTTTTTCAACGGCTTAGGGCGTCTATCCTTTGCCGAATAGGTGATTGATCTCATGCCGCGTCACCTCCGGGCCGTGCGCCCGGGTAGGTCTGGCGAAGAATTTCAGTGTGAACCGCCGCCCAAAATTGGCCGATCTGCTCGTCTTGCTGGCTTTCGGGAATGTCGGAGCGGTGATGCGCCCTCTGGTGCGCCGCGGCGATTGCGTGCCCATCCAAACGAAAAAAGCCGCCCCGATTGATCAGATCGGGACGGTTATTGATTTATGATGAAATTGGTTGCGGGGACCCGCAATCGCGCCGGGCACCTGTCCCGCTTCGACTGATGAGCTGCTATTTTGCACCTGTGATTCGGTCCTGGGCGATCAGATCGGTGATCGCTTCGATGACCTCACCGGCCGCCGCCCCCGTCGCCGACCGATCATTGACGATGATCGAGATGCGAAACGGAACGTCGAACTCGATGGGCCTGAGTGCCAGTCCGAACTCTGAATAGAAGTCTGCAGTGAACGGATCGACGACAGCCAGCGAAGAGCCACCTCTGATCAGTGCACAAGCAAGGAACGACTGGAAAATGTCGGCGACAGTGTTGGCCGCGGTCGCCTCGAGCAACCTGGCGCCGTCACGGCTGCGCCGGAAATAGAGCTCGCCCAACGACACAAACGGATAACGGCAAAAATCCTCCAGCCGGACCAGCTCGCTATCGGCAAGCGGATGGTTCTGGTCCATGACACAGACGCTGTTGCGCTCGAAGGTAGCGACGCATTTGGCATCGAGGAAGGAAACGCCGGCATCCACGACGCCGACGTCGGTCAGGCGCGAGGCGACGGAGGAGACGATCTCCGTCGAGCTGCGCACCGCGATGGTGGTCCTGGCCTCCGGAAATCGCGCCCGAAGCTGCTGAATAGCTTCCGGCACGACCTTGAAGGACATCGCCGCCAGCGTGCCGATGCGCACGACGCCGCGCTTCAGTTCCCTGATCTCCTGCGCCGCCATGATCAGGTTGCGCGCGCCGTGAAAGGTCTTGCCGACCTCGCCGTAGAACAGCAGCCCCTGCTCGGTCGGAACCAGCCGGCCGTGCGAGCGATCAAACAGGCTGAGGCCGGTGTCGATCTCCAACTCCTGCAGCAGCCGGCTGACGCTTGGTTGCGAGACGTTGAGCGCGATCGCCGCGCCCGACACCGAGCCGGCCACCATCGTTGCCTCGAAGGCCTCCAATTGACGAACGCTGAGCCCGGAAAAACGCATCTCTTCCTCCCGGTATAGGATTAGCACATACCAGACAAAAATCTTGATCTTTGATTTCGCCGCGCTTCGGGCCCTAGCTGCAAGCCTGGCAGAAACGGGCGGAGCCGTCGTGAAGCGAGCAAATCTCATCTTCATCTGTGCCGACCAGATGCGCTATGACGCGCTCTCGGTCACCGGCAATCGCGTCGCCCATACTCGCAACATCGACCGCATCGCCGCGCGCGGCGCGACTTTCCATCGCCACTATACCCCCAACCAGATCTGTTCGCCGAGCCGCGCGACCATGGCTACGGGGCTTTATCCACGCCACCACGGGCTGTGGCGCAACGGCGTGGCGCTCGACGAGCGGCTGCCTAGCCTGTGGCATGCGCTGTCGCTTGCCGGATACGCCACCAAGGGCGTCGGCAAGCTACACTTCCAGCCGCTGCTCGCGCCCGCCGAACGCGACATGCCGGAATCGCTTGCCTACTGGGAAAGGCCCGGCAGCGAGGACTGGCACGGTCCCTATTTCGGCTTCGACAGTGTCGACCTCGTGATGGGCGAAGCCAACGAATCCATCCGCGCCGGGCACTATGCCGCCTGGGTAAAGCACAACCATCCCGAAGTGATGGACCTCTACGAGCCAGACGCCAGCCCCGACAGCCGCGCACTGGATCTGAACGAAGTCTGGAAAAGCGCGGTGCCGCCGGAGCTGCACTACAGCAGTTGGATCGCTGACCGGACCATCGACTTCATCGAGCACCGGGGCAAGCAGGCGGACCCGTTCGGGCTGTTCGTGTCGTTTCCGGACCCGCATCATCCCTTCGCCCCTCCCCGGCCCTATTGCGACCTGTTCCGACCGGAGCGGATGCCCAAGCCAACCATCCGGGCGGGCGAGCTGGAGCGCATGCCGGCCTATCTCGGCGAAGGCGACGATCCGACGAAAGTGCCCTACATCGCCAGCGGCGAGCAGCCGCGCGAGCAAGGTTTCCTCCTGCGCACCGACGACATCTCCGACGAAACACTGGCCACCGCGATCGCCCACACGCATGGCATGATCCAGATGATCGACGACGCCGTTGGTCGGGTGGTCGCGGCCCTGGACGCCGCCGGCGTCCTCGACGACACCTATGTGCTCTTCACCGCCGACCATGGCGAGCTGCTCGGCGACCACGGCCTGCTGCGCAAGGGACCGCCGCCATACCGGCAATTGCTACAGGTGCCGCTGGTTCTCAGCGGTCCAGGCATTCGTGCCGGAACAAGCCTCGATGCGCTTACCAGTCATCTCGACCTGTTCGCGACCATCGCATCGCTGCTCGGATTACCGGCACCGCTGACCGACGGCACCGATCTCAAGCCGCTGATCGACGGCCGGATCGCCGGTGTCCGCGACTTCCTGTTCGCCGAGTACCATCCGCGACGGGACGCCAGCCTCTATAACCAGTCCGTTATTTCCAAGGAGTGGCGGTTCACCCGCTATCCCAACCAGCGGGCGTGGGGGGAGCTGTTCGATCTCAGCGAAGATCCCTGGGAGCACTGGAATCTGTTTCCGGAGCCAGCATTCAGCGCGCAGGTTCGCACGCTGAACACGGTTCTCGACCGGCGGCTACCGCCACAGCCGCTGATAGTCAACGAAGTCCTTGGCGCCTACTGAACAATGGGAGAATGACATGAACGGAAGAAGCGTCTTCTCGAGCCTGGACAGCATGAATCGCCGCAGCTTCATCAAGACGGCCGCCGCGGCTGCCTTCGCCTCGGCGGCATTTCCCCATGCCGGCCGTGCCGAGGCGCCACGCAAGGGTGGCGCGCTACGCCTTGGCCTCAACGGCGGCAGCTCCGCCGACACGCTCGACCCGACGCAGCTGATCGGCACCTTTTCCATCAACGTCTCGCGGCAGGTCTATAACACGCTGGTGGAGATCGGCGACGACGGCAAGCCGGCGCCAGAGCTCGCGGCTAGCTGGGAAGCCAGCGATGGCAACAAGCGCTGGATCCTCAATCTGAGGCCGGGCGTGCAGTTTCACAATGGCAAGACGTTCGATGCCGAGGACGTGAAATACTCACTGGGCCTGCATATCGGTGATAAGACGAAATCAAAAGCCAAGGGGCTGGTCGCCGACGTCGCGGAAGTGCGGGCCGCATCGCCAACGCAGGTCGAGATCCTGCTCAAGTCGCCTAACCCCGACATGGACTATGTTCTGTCTGACCTGCATTTCGCCATTGTGCCGGCGGGCTTCACCGACTGGGCGAAAGCCATCGGGACCGGCCCGTTCAAGCTTACCGCCTTCCAACCCGGCGTACGGGCGACAGCGGCGCGCAACGAGACCTATTGGCGCAGTGATCGCGGCCATGTCGAAACGGTCGAGACGCTGGTAATCAACGATGCCACAGCCCGCGTCTCGGCGCTGCAGGGCGGCTCGGTCCACATCGTCAACGGCATCGACTACAAGATCGCCCCGCTCCTCAAGAAGGACCCGCGAGCCTATCTGGTGGTCACCGAAGGCAAGCAGCATTTCTCGCTGCCGATGGACGCTACCAAGGAGCCGTTCAACAACCCCGACGTCGTCCTGGCGCTGAAGCACGCAATCGACCGCGAGCAGATGGTGAAGCTCCTGATGGCCGGGTACGGACGGGTCGGCAACGACCACCCGATCGCCGCGAGTGATCCAAGCTTCAATCCGAACATCGCGCAGCGCGGCTTCGATCCTGACAAGGCCCGTTTCCACCTCAAGAAGGCAGGCAAGAGCGATCTTACGCTCGAGCTGCACGCCGCGCCCGTCGCGTTCGAGCAGGCGGTCAACACGGCCGAACTGTTCGCTCAATCGGCCAAGACCGCCGGCATCACCATCAACGTCAAGCGCGAGCCCGACGACGGCTACTGGAGCGACGTGTGGATGAAGAAGCCCTGGGTCGCTTCCTTCTGGGCTGGACGGCCCTCGGCCAGCATGATGTTCGCTTCCGTCTATGCGTCTGGCGCGCCGTGGAACGAGACGCATTGGAAGAACGACAGCTTCGACAGTAAGCTCGCAGAGTCACGCTCGTTCGCCGATCCGGCCAAACGCCGCGAGGTCTATTTTGAGCTGCAGCAATTGATCCACGACGACTGCCCAACCATCATCCCGGCATTCGCCAGTTGGATCGATGCGGCGGGCAAGGAGGTAAAGGGATTCGTCGCCAACCCCAACTTCCTGCTCAGCGATCATCGCGTGGCCGAACGCGTCTGGCTGGCCACATGAGCGAACCTGCCCTGCTCGCGAATACCGGCACGAATCCTTCGTCCTGCAATTCATTTCTTGAACGGACGAAGAGCCGATTCCCTGCCGTCCAAACGCAAAAACCGCCCCGGTCAGACCGGGACGGTTATTGATTTATGATAAAATTCGTTGCGGGGACTGGATTCAAGCCCGCAGGCATTCCTTATAGAAAACCCTTTCAACAAAGAATTCAGTGACAGCCCTGTATGGCAACCTGACGCCACATCTGCCGGTCATCGTTGCCCCACGACTTCCATCAACTCAATCCGATTACCAAACGGAGCGGACACATACGTCCGGCTGAACGCGTCGCCGAGACTCCACCCGCATTGCACAATTGCGGGCCGCCTGCACAATAGGCGCATGTCCGCCGGTTCGTTGACCATCCTTGTTATCGACGAGAACCGCATCCGGGCCTCGATCATCGAGGCCGGATTGCGGGATGCCGGCCATCGCCAGGTCACGGTGGTCCATGATGTGGCGGGCATTGCCCGGCGCATCGCCGAGATCGAGCCGGACGTCATCGTCATCGATCTGGAAAATCCCAACCGCGACATGCTGGAGAACATGTTCCAGCTGTCGCGCGCGGTGAAGCGGCCGATCGCCATGTTCGTCGACCGCTCCGACCAGGCCTCGATCGAGGCCGCCGTCGATGCGGGCGTGTCCGCCTATGTCGTCGACGGGCTGAAGAAGGAACGCATCAAGCCGATCCTCGACATGGCGATCAGCCGCTTCAACGCCTTCTCGCGCATGGCGCGCGAATTGGAGGAGGCGCGCAGCGAGCTGGAGAACCGCAAGGTCATCGACCGGGCCAAGGGCATATTGATGAAGTCGCGGGGCTTGAGCGAGGAGGCGGCCTACACGCTTCTGCGCAAGACCGCCATGAACCAGAACCGCAAGATCGCCGAGATCGCCCAAAGCCTGGTGACCGCGGCGGGATTGCTGGGACCGCTGGAGGGCGAATGAGCATGGCGCACGAAATCACCGTCGGCTTCATGCCGCTCTTCGACAGCGCGGTCCTGGTCGCGGCCGCCGAGATGGGCTTTGCCGCGCGCGAGGGCATCGAGCTCAAGCTGCAGCGTGAGACCTCCTGGGCCAACATCCGTGACCGCATCGCCATCGGCCATTTCGATGTCGCGCATATGCTCGGGCCGATGCCGCTCGCCTGCAGCCTCGGGCTGACTCCGCTTGCCTCGGAGACCATCGTGCCGTTCTCGCTCGGCCTCGGCGGTAATTGCGTCACCGTCTCCAACACTGTTTGGGAGGGCATGGCTGCGCAAGGTGCTGCGCCCGATCTCGATCCGGGGCGTGCGGGGGCAGCGCTTGGCGCGCTGATCCGCGAGCGGGCGGGTGCTGGCCGCGAGCCGCTGCGCTTCGCGGTCGTGCATCCGCATTCTGGGCACAATTATGAGCTGCGCTACTGGCTTGCCGCCTGCGGCATCGATCCCGATCGCGACATCGAGATCGTCATCGTGCCGCCGCCCTTCATGGCCGATGCGCTGGCTGCCGGCCGCATCGACGGCTATTGCGTCGGCGAGCCCTGGAACAGCGCCGCCGTCGCGGCCGGCACCGGCTGCATCGTCACCGTCAAGGCGCTGCTCTGGCGCAACAGTCCGGAAAAGGTGATCGGCGCGCGTAAGGTGTGGGCGCAGGAGAACCCGGAGGCGCTTGCAGCACTTCTCAGGGCGTTGCATCACGCCGCCCGCTGGTGCCAGGACCCGGCGAACCGCGGCGAATTGGCCGCGCTGATGGCAAGGCCCACTTTCCTTGGCCAGCCTGAGGCGATTCAGATGCCGGCCCTCACCGGACGCCTTCAACTGGGCGGCGGCGTGGAGCGGAGCGTCGAGGATTTCTTCCTGCCCTTCGACAAGGCGGCGAACTTTCCCTGGAAGAGCCACGCGCTGTGGTTCTACACGCAGATGGTGCGCTGGGAACAATTGCCGCACACACCGCAGAACCTCGCCATCGCCCGCGACTGCTATCGGCCCGACCTCTACCGCTCGGCGCTGAAGCCGCTCGGCGTGGCGCTGCCCGGCGCCAATGCCAAGGTCGAGGGCGCGCTGAAGGTTGCGACGCCGGTCGGCTCGGCGGGGGCGAGCCTAGCGCTGGGTCCCGACGGATTTTTCGACGGCCAGATCTTCGATCCGGACCGGATCGACGCCTACATCGCCGGTCAGAAACGGGCCTGATCATTCGCGCGCCAGTCTTGTGCGATGCACAAAATTTGTGCGGCATGTCCATGCCATTGATCAATGTTTGACCGCGTTGCAGCTTGGCTCCGCCGCAGGCCGATTGCGCTAGCATAATGATTTTAAATGAAATTCTGATCTCTCGCAAAACTGGCACGCTTCGTGCTTTGAAATAACCGAGCCCGTTCGCGGGCAACAGAACAGGCGTCCAATGGCGGGCGCCACAGGCAAAGCTGCCGCTCAGGTCACCACGCGATCCCGGATGTACGGACGCGAGAGGCCTGGACGGCAGCTTTTTTGTTTTGGACCGGAGACGACGATGGCGAAACGGATCGGACCTTCGCTCAAGGATTTCACCCGCCGCGATTTCCTGGCGAGCAGTGTCCTGACGGCGGCGCTGTTCATCGCCGCGCTGCTCTTGTTTCCCGCCAGTCACGAACCCGAAGGCACAGGTCCGCAAGTGACCGCGCAAGTCCCGCCGCGCTGACCACGATCAACACAACACGCGGCGCCTGCCATGCCGCAAACCGGAGCCGACCATGACCGCAAAACTCCCAGCCGCGCCCAGCCAGGACAGTGCTCCCCGGCAGGCGCTCGTCATGTCCACCATCGCCTTCACCGTCTGCTTCGCGGTGTGGACGATCTTTTCCATCATCGGCGTGCGCATCAAGCAGGAGCTTGGGCTGAACGAAACCGAGTTCGGCCTGCTGGTCGGCACGCCGATCCTCACCGGCTCGCTGGTGCGCATGATGCTCGGCGTCTGGACCGACCGCTATGGCGGCCGCCTGGTCTACACCATGACCATGCTCGCGGCGGCGGTGGCGACCTTCCTGCTCGCCTTCGCGCATAGCTATGGGCAGATGCTGGTTGCCGCGCTCGGCGTCGGGCTCGCCGGCGGCTCCTTTGCTGTCGGCGTCGCCTATGTCTCGCGCTTTTTCCCGGCCGGAAAACAAGGCACCGCGCTCGGCATCTTCGGCGTCGGCAATGTCGGCGCCGCGGTCACCAAGTTCCTGGCGCCTTTCGTGCTTCTTTCCTGGGGCTGGCAGTCCGTCGCGCTGATCTGGGCGGCGGCACTGGTCGTCATGGCTATCGTGTTCTGGTTCACCACCGGCGACGATCCGGTTATCCGCGAGCGCCGCGCCGGCAAGGCGACGCCGGTAAGAAGTTTCTGGCAGGAATTCGCGCCGCTGAAGAACCTGCGGGTCTGGCGCTTCGCCTTCTATTACTTCTTCTCCTTCGGCGCGTTCGTGGCGCTGTCGCTCTGGCTGCCGCGCTATCTGATCGGCGTCTACGGCTTTGGCATCGCCACCGCCGGCATGATCGGCGCCGCCTATTCGATCCCGGCGAGCATCTTCCGCGCCTATGGCGGCGTGCTTTCCGACCGCATCGGCGCCCGCACCGTGCTCTACTGGACCTTCAGCGTCTGTGCCGTCGCGACGCTCGTTCTGTCTCTCCCCTCGGCAGACTACGTCGTGCGCGGCATCAGCGGGCCGATTCCCTTCCACTTCGAGATCGGCCCGCTCGCCTTTATCTGCGTCGCCTGCGTGCTTGGCTTCTTCATGAGCCTCGGCAAGGCGGCCGTCTATAAGCACATCCCAGCCTATTATCCGCAGAACGTCGGCGCGGTCGGAGGCGTGGTCGGCATGATCGGCGGCCTCGGCGGCTTCATCCTGCCGATCGCCTTCGGCGCGCTGAACGACCTCACCGGCGTCTGGTCGAGCTGCTTCGTGCTGCTCTTCGTGATCGTCTTGTCCTGCCTTGTCTGGATGTACTTCAGCATCCGCCGGATGGAGCGCCGGGCGGCCGTCAAGACATCGTCCCTTTCCTACGCCGCCGAATAAACCGGAGAGCGATATGAGCGAAAAACTCGTCATCATCGGCAACGGCATGGCGCCGGGCAGGATGCTGGAGCACCTGCTGGAGGAAGCGCCCGACCGCTACAGCGTCACCATCTTCAACGCCGAGCCGCGTGTGAACTACGACCGCATCATGCTGTCGCCGGTGCTGTCGGGCGAGAAGGCGTTCGAGGAAATCGTCATCCATGGCGATGGCTGGTACATCAAGCACGGCATCACCCTCTACAAGGGCCACCGGATCGTCGCCATCGACAGAGAGGCGAAGACCGTCACTTCGGATCACGGCGTGACCGAAAGCTACGACAGTCTCGTCATCGCCACCGGCTCGGTGCCCTTCATCATTCCGGTGCCGGGCAAGGATCTGCCCGGTGTGCTCACCTATCGCGATCTCGACGACGTCAATGCGATGCTGCTTGCGGCGCAATCGCGCGCCAAGGCGATCGTCATCGGCGGCGGCCTGCTCGGTCTCGAAGCCGCCGCTGGGCTGAAGGAGCGCGGCATGGACGTCACCGTGCTTCACGTCATGCCGACGCTGATGGAGCGCCAGCTCGACCCGGCCGCCGGCTATCTGCTGCAGAAGGCCGTCGAGGCGCGCGGCATCAAGGTCGTGACGAAGGCCAACACCAAGGCCATTTTCGGCAATGGCAAGGTCGAGGGCGTCGAGCTCATGGACGGCACGATCATTCCGGCGACGTTGGTGGTGATGGCGGTTGGCATCCGCCCCAGCGCTGTCCTGGCCAGGGAGGCCGGGCTGGAGGTCAATCGCGGCATCGTCGTCGACGACCGCATGCGGACGTCCGATCCCGCCATCATGGCGCTCGGCGAATGCGCCGAGGTCGGCGGTCATGTCTACGGGCTGGTTGCGCCTCTCTACGAGATGGCGCGTGTGGCCGCAGCCAAACTGACGGACAGCGAGGACAGGCGCTTCGTCCACTCGGACACGCCGACCAAGCTCAAGGTCACCGGCATCGATCTCTATTCGCTTGGCGACTTCGCCGACGGCGACGACCGCGAGGAGATCATCCTGCGCGACGCATCCGCCGGCATCTACAAGCGCGTCGTGCTGCAGGACAACCGCATCATCGGCACGGTGCTGTTCGGTGAGACGGCCGACGGCGCCTGGTTCAACGACCTCAAGAAGAAGGCGACCGACATCTCGGAGATGCGCGACACGCTGATCTTCGGCCAGGCGTTTCAAGGAGGCGTTTCCTCGGACCCTTTGGCGGCCGTTGCGGCACTGGCGGATGATGCGGAAATCTGCGGCTGCAACGGCGTCTGCAAGGGCAAGATCACCGGCGCGATCACCGGCAAGGGCCTGACCGGCCTCGACGACGTGCGGGCCCACACCAAGGCCTCGGCCTCGTGCGGCTCGTGCACCGGCCTCGTCGAACAGCTGCTGAAGCTCACGCTGGGCGAAGCCTACAACCCGGCGGCGGTGCAGCCGATGTGCGGCTGCACGAGCCTCGGCCATGACGATGTGCGGCGCCTGATCAAGGCGAAGGGCCTGAAGACGATCCCCGCCGTCATGCAGGAGCTCGAATGGAAGACCTCCTGCGGCTGCGCCAAGTGCCGGCCGGCGCTCAACTATTATCTGATCTGCGACTGGCCGGATCAATATGCCGACGACTATCAGTCGCGCTTCATCAACGAGCGCGTGCACGCCAACATCCAGAAGGACGGCACCTATTCGGTGGTGCCGCGCATGTGGGGCGGGGTGACCAGCGCCGGCGAATTGCGCGCCATCGCCGACGTGGTCGACAAGTTCCGCATCCCGACCGTCAAGGTGACCGGCGGCCAGCGCATCGACATGCTGGGCATCCGCAAGGAAGATCTGCCGGCGGTGTGGGCCGATCTCGGCAAGGCCGGCTTCGTCTCCGGCCATGCCTACGCCAAGGGCCTGCGCACGGTAAAGACCTGCGTCGGCACCGACTGGTGCCGCTTCGGCACGCAGGACTCGACCGGTCTCGGCATCCGCATCGAGAAGTTCATGTGGGGCTCCTGGACGCCGGCCAAGGTGAAGATGGCGGTGTCGGGATGCCCGCGCAACTGCGCGGAAGCGACCTGCAAGGATGTCGGCGTGGTGTGCGTCGACTCAGGCTACGAGATCCATTTCGCGGGTGCGGCCGGCCTCGATATCAAGGGCACCGAAGTGCTCGGCCTGGTAAAGACCGAGGACGAGGCGCTGGAGGTGGTCGTGGCGCTCGTCCAGATGTATCGCGAGCAGGCCCGCTACCTGGAGCGCATCTACAAATGGGCCAAGCGCATCGGCACGGCCGAGATCAAGCGGCAGATCCTGGACGACGCCGAGAAGCGCAAGGTCTATTACCAGCGCTTCGTCTTTTCCCAGAAATTCGCCCAGGTGGATCCGTGGTCGGAGCGGGTCTCCGGCAAGGACAAGCATGAGTTCCGACCGATGGCCTCGGTCGGGTTCGCTGAGGCGGCGGAGTGAGTCGACAGGAAAGAGACGGCATGAACTGGATCGCAATCGGCACCATCGCCGACATCCCGCCGCGCGGTGCGCGTTGTGTGGCCACCCCACAGGGCAAGATCGCTGTCTTCCGTACCGCGGACGATCAGGTCTTTGCCATCGAGGACCATTGCCCGCACAAGGGCGGGCCGTTGAGCCAAGGCATCGTCCACGGGGCGGCGGTGACCTGCCCGCTGCACAATTGGGTGATCTCGCTGGAGACCGGCAAGGCGCTCGGCGCAGACGAAGGTTCGGTGAGGACGCTTCCCGTCAAGGTCGAGGGCGAGCGGCTGTTCATCGCGCTCGAAGCGCTGGCCTCGAAAGCGGCCTGAGGCATGGAGGAAGCGCGCGAGGTGAGGACCACCTGCCCCTATTGCGGCGTGGGCTGCGGCGTGCTGGCCGAGGTCGCCGCGGACGGCACGACGACCGTCCGCGGCGATTCCGACCATCCGGCCAATTTCGGCAAGCTGTGCTCGAAGGGGGCGGCGCTCGGCGAGACGCTCGGCCTCGAAGGCCGTCTGCTTCAGCCGGAGATCGGCGGCAGGCGGGCCGGTTGGGATGAAGCGCTCGACCTCGTCGCCGAGAAATTCTCGCGGGCCATTGCCGAGCATGGACCGGACTCGGTTGCCTTCTACGTCTCCGGCCAGTTGCTCACCGAGGACTATTACGTCGCCAACAAGCTGATGAAAGGCTTCATCGGCTCGGCCAATATAGACACCAATTCGCGGCTCTGCATGGCGTCGTCCGTCGCCGGACACCGCCGCGCCTTCGGCGAGGACATCGTTCCGGGCGTCTATGAGGACTTCGAGTGCGCGGATCTCATCGTGCTCACCGGCTCCAACACCGCCTGGTGCCATCCGGTGCTCTACCAGCGCATGCTCGCGGGGCGCAGGGAACGCGGTACGAAGATCGTCGTCATCGATCCGCGCCGCACCGCGACCGCCGACGAATGCGACCTGCATCTGGCGCTCGATCCCGGCACCGATGTGCTGCTGTTCAACGGGCTGCTCGCGCATCTGGTTCAGGCCGGAAAGATCGATGCCGATTTCATCCGCGGGAGTACCTCGGGCTTCGACGCCGCGGCCGCGCTGGCCAGTGCCGACGCGCCGTCGATCACCCGTGTCGCGAAGGCATGTGGACTGGCGGGCGCCGACGTCGAGACCTTCTATCATATCTTCGCCGATATCGAGCGGACGGTCACAGTCTACAGCCAGGGCGTCAACCAATCGGCGCATGGCACCGACAAGGTCAACGCGATCATCAACTGCCATCTCGCCACCGGCCGCATCGGCAAGCCCGGCATGGGGCCGTTCTCGGTCACGGGCCAGCCGAACGCCATGGGCGGTCGCGAGGTGGGCGGGCTGGCCAACCAGCTCGCCGCCCATATGGATTTCGCCGGCGAGGCCAACATCGATCGTGTGTCCCGCTTCTGGAATGCGCCGAACATCGCGCGGCGCGGCGGCCTGAAGGCGGTGGACATGTTCCAGGCGGTCGCCGACGGCCGCATCAAGTCGCTGTGGGTGATGGGCACCAACCCCGCCGTCTCCATGCCGGATGCTTCGCGCGTGCGTGCCGCGCTCGCCAAATGCGATTTCGTCGTCGTCTCGGATTTGACCAGGACCGACACCACGCGCTATGCCGACGTGCTGATGCCGGCCGCCGGCTGGGGTGAGAAGGACGGCACGGTCACCAATTCGGAAAGGCGTATCTCGCGCCAGCGGCCATTCCTGCCGCCGCCAGGAGAGGCGAAAGCCGACTGGTGCATCATCTGCGACGTCGCCGCCCGCATGGGCTTTGGCGAGGCCTTCGGCTATCAGTCGCCAGCCGAAATCTTCCGCGAGCATGCCGCGCTTTCCGCCTTCGAGAACAGAGGCGAGCGCCTGTTCGATCTCGGCGGCTTGGCTGATCTCACCGATGAAGACTATTCCGCCCTCGCGCCGCGTCATTGGCCCGCGTCGGAGCGAGGCGAGCAGCAGATGAGATTGTTCGGCGACGGCCGTTTTCCGACGCCGGACGGCCGCGCCCGCTTCGTGCCCGTCCGGCAGGAGGCGACTGCCTTCACTGTCGGCACGGGCTATCCGCTTGCTCTCAACACCGGCAGGCTGCGCGACCAGTGGCACACCATGACGCGCACCGGAAACGTGCCGCGCCTGATGGCGAACGCACCGGAGCCCGCGGTCGATCTCCATCCGGCCGATGCGGCCGCGCACCATCTCAGGGATGGCGACCTCGCCCGGCTTTCAACCCGCTTCGGCTTCGTTCGAGCGAGAGTGCGGGTGTCGGATGCACAGCGGCGCGGCCAGGCCTTCATGCCTATGCATTGGAGCGGGCAGTTCGCAGCCAGGGCTTCCGCCGGCCTACTGTCGTCACCGATCATCGATCCGCATTCCGGCCAACCGGAGCTCAAGCATGTTCCGGTCAGGATCTTGCGGGAAGAGACCGGCTGGGCAGGCGTCCTCGTCACCCGCCGCGATATCAGGCCGACGGGCTTTGTCCATTGGAGCCGGCACGCGGTCGAGGGCGGCTGGGTCTACGAGCTGACCGGAGCCGAACCGCCGGACCAGGGCATTCTGCTCTCGCGCAACCAGCTCGGAGTTCAGCGGCAGGATCAGTTGCTCGAATACACCGATCGCCGCGGGCTCGCCTATCGCGCGGCGGTCATCGACGATGGCGGCGCCATGGCTGAAGCCCTGCTCGTCGCCGCTCCAGACCAACTGCCGGCGCGCGATTGGCTGGTGTCGTTGCTCGCCACGCGCCAGAAGCTCTCGACGGCGGATCGCCATGCGCTTCTGTCCGGCCGCTCGCCCGTGCCGATGCCAGCCATCGGGCGGGTAGTGTGCGCGTGCTTCCATATCGGCGCCAACCAGCTTGCCTCGGCAGTGGCTTCCGGATGCGACAGCCTAGAAGCGATCGGCTCGACGCTGCGCGCGGGCACCAATTGCGGTTCGTGCCGCTCCGAGATTCGGGCGATCATCGGAAAAGGCAGGCCGCAGGCCGCGGAGTGAAATTTTTCTCGGGGCGGGGATAGCGCATGACCACCGGCACACGTGTCAGATCCCGCCCTTCAGCGTCACCAGGAACAGCAATCGCAACGCGCCGAGACCGCGCCGTCGTTGATCGCAGCACCAATGCAGCTCTCGAGCTAGCGGCGGGATGTGCTCGGGGCGTTGTGGTATCGGGAGAGAGGGCGGAGACTTCGAAGCGCCGGACGTGACGTAATCCTGCTGGATAAAAGAACCGAGACCCCACTTGAGATGCGCCGCCTCTGTCGCCAGTTGATTAGCGCACCCAATGTGCCTCAAACCGGTTGAGAAATGCGGTGTAGTAAACCTCAATTGCAAAAATTCGAAGACCCAACACGGGCGAGTTCACCGACGCCGATACCATATATGCGGCACGAACGAGATCAATGATCAATTGAATGAATGCCTCTCTGGCGCGCCGCTGCGATGCGTGGCCTTCCAAAACGCAAAAACCGCCCGATTGTTCAGATCGAGGCGGTTATTGATTTATGACAAAATTGGTTGCGGGGACAGGATTTGAACCTGTGACCTTCAGGTTATGAGCCTGACGAGCTACCGGGCTGCTCCACCCCGCGTCAACGATAGAGGTAAGTGTTAGCTTACCGGATTCAAGGGAGCCGCCAAATGAAAGGGCCGCTTGCGCGGCCCGATATCCCGTTTGGCGGGCCTTTATGCATGTCGCTCAAAAGTGTTAGCGGTTTTGAGCCGACGACATGCATCACAAAAATCGTAATGAGAAGATTTGTCTCTATCCGGATCTTTTGATCCGGATGTGAGATGAACGTGCGCTTGGCAGACCTGGCAGCGACCTACTCTCCCGCGTCTTGAGACGAAGTACCATCAGCGCTGGAGCGTTTCACGGCCGAGTTCGGAATGGGATCGGGTGCAGCCGCTCCGCCATAACCACCAGGTCGGCAAAACGCACGTTCAAATCGAGAAGCTTTTAGAGCGAACAGCGATGAGCGAGTAGCCAATAGGGGGTACCTAGTTTCTGCTTTCTCGGAGCTGTTCGCTGGTCTTTGTTGTGCCTTTGGACGTTCTTTCAGCCTGGCGCCTTCGAAGCGAAGCTTCGCAAGGTCGACCGACCGTCGGCGCCGTTGCGCCGCACCCACGTAGCGCCGCCCGAAGGGCGGAACAAGCGTGAGTGAGAATGGCGACAATCCTTCGGATTGCGCCTTGATGGATATTAGGAATGAGAACGATCAAGCCTATCGAACTATTAGTACCGGTAAGCTTCAAGCGTTGCCGCTCTTCCACACCCGGCCTATCAACGTGGTCGTCTTCCACGGTTCTCAGGGAATACTCGTTTCAAGGTGGGTTTCCCGCTTAGATGCCTTCAGCGGTTATCCCGTCCGGATATAGCTACCCTGCAATGCGGCTGGCGCCACAACAGGTCCACCAGAGATCCGTCCATCCCGGTCCTCTCGTACTAGGGACAGATCCTTTCAATATTCCTACACCCACGGCAGATAGGGACCGAACTGTCTCACGACGTTCTGAACCCAACTCACGTACCGCTTTAAATGGCGAACAGCCATACCCTTGGGACCTGCTCCAGCCCCAGGATGCGATGAGTCGACATCGAGGTGCCAAACAACCCCGTCGATATGGACTCTTGGGGGTCATCAGCCTGTTATCCCCGGCGTACCTTTTATCCGTTGAGCGATGGCCCTTCCACGCGGGACCACCGGATCACTATGACCGACTTTCGTCTCTGCTCGACTTGTCAGTCTCGCAGTCAGGCAGGCTTATGCCATTGCACTCAGCGAACGATTTCCGACCGTTCTGAGCCCACCATCGCGCGCCTCCGTTACTCTTTAGGAGGCGACCGCCCCAGTCAAACTACCCACCATACATTGTCCCGGACCCGGATAACGGGCCGCGGTTAGACATCCATAGTAATAAGGGTGGTATTTCAAGGGTGGCTCCACCTGAGCTGGCGCCCAGGTTTCAAAGCCTACCACCTATCCTACACATGCCACTACGAATGCCAATGTAAAGCTATAGTAAAGGTGCACGGGGTCTTTCCGTCTAACCGCAGGAACCCCGCATCTTCACGGGGAATTCAATTTCACTGAGTCTATGCTGGAGACAGCGGGGAAGTCGTTACGCCATTCGTGCAGGTCGGAACTTACCCGACAAGGAATTTCGCTACCTTAGGACCGTTATAGTTACGGCCGCCGTTTACTGGGGCTTCGATTCAGAGCTTGCACCCCTCCTCTTAACCTTCCAGCACCGGGCAGGCGTCAGACCCTATACGTCGCCTTGCGGCTTCGCAGAGCCCTGTGTTTTTGATAAACAGTCGCTACCCCCTGGTCTGTGCCACCCTCCTCTGCTTGCGCAGAAAAGGGTCACGCTTCTTCCGAAGTTACGCGTGCAATTTGCCGAGTTCCTTCAGCATAGTTCTCTCAAGCGCCTTGGTATACTCTACCTGACCACCAGTGTCGGTTTCGGGTACGGTCTATAAGGAGGAGCTATTTCCTGGAACCACTCCGCTGCCCGTTCAATCCGATAAGATTGGACAACTTGTGTGATCCGTCACTACCTCCAGGCCCACGAATATTAACGTGGTTCCCATCGACTACGCGTTTCCGCCTCGTCTTAGGGGCCGGCTAACCCTGCTCAGATTAACTTTAAGCAGGAACCCTTGGTCTTTCGGCGGGGGAGTCTCTCACTCCCCTTACGTTACTCATGTCAGCATTCGCACTTCTGATACCTCCACCGCCCCTCACGGGTACGGCTTCATCAGCTTACAGAACGCTCCGCTACCGCTCGTGATTGCTCACGAACCCTAAGCTTCGGTGTATGGCTTTAGCCCCGTTACATTTTCGGCGCAAAGACCCTTATTTAGACCAGTGAGCTGTTACGCTTTCTTTAAATGATGGCTGCTTCTAAGCCAACATCCTGGTTGTTTTGGGATCCTCACATCCTTTCCCACTTAGCCATAACTTGGGGACCTTAGCTGTAGGTCAGGGTTGTTTCCCTTTTCACGACGGACGTTAGCACCCGCCGTGTGTCTGCCGACTAGTACTCCCAGGTATTCGGAGTTTGGTTAGGTTTGGTAATCCGGTGAGGACCCCTAGCCCATCCAGTGCTCTACCCCCTGGGGTATTCGGTCGACGCTCTACCTAAATAGATTTCGCGGAGAACCAGCTATTTCCGAGTTTGATTGGCCTTTCACCCCTAGCCACAAGTCATCCCGAACTATTGCAACAGTTATGGGTTCGGTCCTCCAGTAAGTGTTACCTTACCTTCAACCTGCTCATGGCTAGATCACTCGGTTTCGGGTCTAATGCGACGAACTGAACGCCCTGTTCAGACTCGCTTTCGCTGCGCCTACACCTATCGGTTTAAGCTTGCTCGTCACACTAAGTCGCTGACCCATTATACAAAAGGTACGTGGTCACCCTTGCGGGCTCCCACTGTTTGTAGGCAATCGGTTTCAGGTACTCTTTCACTCCCCTTGTCGGGGTGCTTTTCACCTTTCCCTCACGGTACTAGTTCGCTATCGGTCATGCACGAGTACTTAGGCTTGGAAGGTGGTCCTCCCAATTTCAGACAGGATTTCACGTGTCCCGCCTTACTCAAGGACGATTGATCGCATTACGCGTACGGGGCTGTCACCCACTATGGCCCTACTTTCCAGAAGGTTCCGCTTGTCTCTCAATCGCCACTGGCCTGGTCCGGGTTCGCTCGCCACTACTTCCGGAGTCTCGGTTGATGTCCTTTCCTACGGGTACTTAGATGTTTCAGTTCCCCGCGTTCGCCACTTTATCCCTATGTATTCAGGATAAGTTACCTATTAGCGATACTTGGAAACCACAGATGCAGGTCACCCTGCATCTCTGATTTTCCAAGTACCTTAGGTGGGTTTCCCCATTCGGAAATCTACGGATCAAAGGGTATTCGCACCTCCCCGTAGCTTATCGCAGCGTATCACGTCCTTCATCGCCTGTGCATGCCAAGGCATCCACCAATTGCCCTTAAGACACTTGATCGTTCTCATTGCCAATACCCATCGCGCGATCCCAAAGGGATCGTCGCTTCAACCACCCTCTTGCGAGGTTAGCAAAGCGCGATCCGAAGGATCGTCGCTCCAGCAACACCCTGTGCGGGGTCTTACTGAATGGAATTGGCACAAAAAGACCAGCTTCTCGAGATCGGTTCGAGGGCGCGGTTAGGCAAACCCATCATATGCAAGGGATTGAGCGTCCCTTGCGACAAATCAC
>NZ_JAVIIT010000009.1:255000-260000 GCF_033977265.1 Mesorhizobium australafricanum
CTTGAATTTCGCAGAGGGCAGATCTAGAAGCAAACTTCTTCGTCGCCAGCGGCGCACCGCCCTCGTTCGTGGGGCGTATATAGTCGCCACCCGATCAAACTGTCAACAGCCAAGATCGCTCTTTTTTCGATTTCTCGTCGAGATATCTGCGGCGGTAAAAATACTGAGTTGGCTTGGTTGAATTTTGGCCGGCGTTCCGTTGCCAGCCATTCCGGCAACGCTCGCCGCAACGGCTCGGCCGAGCGGGATGCGTTCAACCCGAAATCGCCTGCAGCGCTTAGCCGGATATCGACCGCCGCCCCCGTCCGAGCCTGGTTTAGAGCCGTTCTTCGAGCAATTCAGGCGTGATGTTCCGGCCTGCGTAGAAGATGCCCAGGATCAGGACACGCTCGCCATCGACAGCAAAAGCGATACTGACGGCGCGACGATAACCGATGATCCGCAGCCCCGACATGATCTCCACCCGCTCGGTGCCACGCTGTGGAAATGTCGACAAGCCCAGACAATGATCGCGGATGCCTGCAACAAAATCCCAAGCAACCGCCGGCGACGCGCGCTCGGCTATCTCGTCATAGAGTTGTTCGAGTTCAGCTTCCGCGCTCGCGTGGAAGACAATCCGGTATTCCATCCCCTACTTGGCTTTCGCCTGCCGCGCGCGATGACGGACCTCCAGCCGGGAAAACACCGTTTCGGCGGGAATTCCCTTTGCCGGATCCTGCTGGAGCTCGGTCATGCGCGACGGGATTTCCTCACGCAGCCACCTCTCCCGCTCCGCCTCGAAATCCTCGAGCATGCGCAGGCCGGCGCGGACAACCTCGCTGGCATTGTTGTAACGGCCTGATTCGAGCTGCCTCCTGATGAAGCGCTCATAGTGCTCGTTCAAAGCGTAGTTGGGCATGGGGACCTCCTGAGGAAAATATGGGGCCTAGCGTCGGACATAGCAATAGATAGCAAGAATTAGCAATTTTGGTTGATTTGGCCTCGCCTCCCCTTTGCGATTCGATGTGAGGGACTCAGTCCACCCGAATCGGCAGCGATCAAAATGTCGATCAAGACGCCGGCGCCCGATCGAGGATCGCCATGCGGCCGATTCCACGACCTCTGCTCTCGCCGCTTCAAGGCGCCCGAGACACAGAAGCCGGCTGAGTTTAGAACAAAGCCGGCGAATACTATTTCGTGCCTGGTTGCGCGCTGGTCTCTGAATGCGTTGTCGCGCTCACGTTGACGTCCTCATCGGCCGCGTTCGTAAATTCCAGCAAGGCGAACATCACACTAAACTAATGCATGTCGCCCAGAAGTGTGCAGCGGTTCTGGGGCAACGACATGCATCAAAACAGAGACCAAAGCGCGTCGCCTGAATCCGTTTCAGCGCGACGCGCTTTAGGCGTCAATGTGGGCCGAATGATCCGGCCTTGGTGAGAGGCTGTGGCCTTCTTGCCCGTTCTGCTATCCCAACGCAAAACGGCCCGCGCGAGGCGGGCGTTTTTGTATCTGGTTGCGGGGACAGGATTTGGCTTTTTTGTCCCGCGGCGTCGGCTTCGCCTCCTTGCGGGCCCCTGATGACAGCTCAAATCAGCCGGCCACCCCAGCAAGATACAAAAACGCCCGCACGAGGCGGGCGTTTTTGTATCTGGTTGCGGGGACAGGATTTGAACCTGTGACCTTCAGGTTATGAGCCTGACGAGCTACCGGGCTGCTCCACCCCGCGTCAACGATAGAGGTAAGTGTTAGCTTACCGGATTCAAGGGAGCCGCCAAATGAAAGGGCCGCTTGCGCGGCCCGATATCCCGTTTGGCGGGCCTTTATGCATGTCGCTCAAAAGTGTTAGCGGTTTTGAGCCGACGACATGCATCACAAAAATCGTAATGAGAAGATTTGTCTCTATCAGGATCTTTTGATCCGGATGTGAGATGAACGTGCGCTTGGCAGACCTGGCAGCGACCTACTCTCCCGCGTCTTGAGACGAAGTACCATCAGCGCTGGAGCGTTTCACGGCCGAGTTCGGAATGGGATCGGGTGCAGCCGCTCCGCCATAACCACCAGGTCGGCAAAACGCACGTTCAAATCGAGAAGCTTTTAGAGCGAACAGCGATGAGCGAGTAGCCAATAGGGGGTACCTAGTTTCTGCTTTCTCGGAGCTGTTCGCTGGTCTTTGTTGTGCCTTTGGACGTTCTTTCAGCCTGGCGCCTTCGAAGCGAAGCTTCGCAAGGTCGACCGACCGTCGGCGCCGTTGCGCCGCACCCACGTAGCGCCGCCCGAAGGGCGGAACAAGCGTGAGTGAGAATGGCGACAATCCTTCGGATTGCGCCTTGATGGATATTAGGAATGAGAACGATCAAGCCTATCGAACTATTAGTACCGGTAAGCTTCAAGCGTTGCCGCTCTTCCACACCCGGCCTATCAACGTGGTCGTCTTCCACGGTTCTCAGGGAATACTCGTTTCAAGGTGGGTTTCCCGCTTAGATGCCTTCAGCGGTTATCCCGTCCGGATATAGCTACCCTGCAATGCGGCTGGCGCCACAACAGGTCCACCAGAGATCCGTCCATCCCGGTCCTCTCGTACTAGGGACAGATCCTTTCAATATTCCTACACCCACGGCAGATAGGGACCGAACTGTCTCACGACGTTCTGAACCCAACTCACGTACCGCTTTAAATGGCGAACAGCCATACCCTTGGGACCTGCTCCAGCCCCAGGATGCGATGAGTCGACATCGAGGTGCCAAACAACCCCGTCGATATGGACTCTTGGGGGTCATCAGCCTGTTATCCCCGGCGTACCTTTTATCCGTTGAGCGATGGCCCTTCCACGCGGGACCACCGGATCACTATGACCGACTTTCGTCTCTGCTCGACTTGTCAGTCTCGCAGTCAGGCAGGCTTATGCCATTGCACTCAGCGAACGATTTCCGACCGTTCTGAGCCCACCATCGCGCGCCTCCGTTACTCTTTAGGAGGCGACCGCCCCAGTCAAACTACCCACCATACATTGTCCCGGACCCGGATAACGGGCCGCGGTTAGACATCCATAGTAATAAGGGTGGTATTTCAAGGGTGGCTCCACCTGAGCTGGCGCCCAGGTTTCAAAGCCTACCACCTATCCTACACATGCCACTACGAATGCCAATGTAAAGCTATAGTAAAGGTGCACGGGGTCTTTCCGTCTAACCGCAGGAACCCCGCATCTTCACGGGGAATTCAATTTCACTGAGTCTATGCTGGAGACAGCGGGGAAGTCGTTACGCCATTCGTGCAGGTCGGAACTTACCCGACAAGGAATTTCGCTACCTTAGGACCGTTATAGTTACGGCCGCCGTTTACTGGGGCTTCGATTCAGAGCTTGCACCCCTCCTCTTAACCTTCCAGCACCGGGCAGGCGTCAGACCCTATACGTCGCCTTGCGGCTTCGCAGAGCCCTGTGTTTTTGATAAACAGTCGCTACCCCCTGGTCTGTGCCACCCTCCTCTGCTTGCGCAGAAAAGGGTCACGCTTCTTCCGAAGTTACGCGTGCAATTTGCCGAGTTCCTTCAGCATAGTTCTCTCAAGCGCCTTGGTATACTCTACCTGACCACCAGTGTCGGTTTCGGGTACGGTCTATAAGGAGGAGCTATTTCCTGGAACCACTCCGCTGCCCGTTCAATCCGATAAGATTGGACAACTTGTGTGATCCGTCACTACCTCCAGGCCCACGAATATTAACGTGGTTCCCATCGACTA
The DNA here is from genome assembly GCF_033977265.1 of Mesorhizobium australafricanum. NCBI lineage: Bacteria > Pseudomonadati > Pseudomonadota > Alphaproteobacteria > Hyphomicrobiales > Phyllobacteriaceae > Mesorhizobium > Mesorhizobium australafricanum. The sequence goes on from NZ_JAVIIT010000009.1 coordinate 258,718, forward strand.
CGCGTTTCCGCCTCGTCTTAGGGGCCGGCTAACCCTGCTCAGATTAACTTTAAGCAGGAACCCTTGGTCTTTCGGCGGGGGAGTCTCTCACTCCCCTTACGTTACTCATGTCAGCATTCGCACTTCTGATACCTCCACCGCCCCTCACGGGTACGGCTTCATCAGCTTACAGAACGCTCCGCTACCGCTCGTGATTGCTCACGAACCCTAAGCTTCGGTGTATGGCTTTAGCCCCGTTACATTTTCGGCGCAAAGACCCTTATTTAGACCAGTGAGCTGTTACGCTTTCTTTAAATGATGGCTGCTTCTAAGCCAACATCCTGGTTGTTTTGGGATCCTCACATCCTTTCCCACTTAGCCATAACTTGGGGACCTTAGCTGTAGGTCAGGGTTGTTTCCCTTTTCACGACGGACGTTAGCACCCGCCGTGTGTCTGCCGACTAGTACTCCCAGGTATTCGGAGTTTGGTTAGGTTTGGTAATCCGGTGAGGACCCCTAGCCCATCCAGTGCTCTACCCCCTGGGGTATTCGGTCGACGCTCTACCTAAATAGATTTCGCGGAGAACCAGCTATTTCCGAGTTTGATTGGCCTTTCACCCCTAGCCACAAGTCATCCCGAACTATTGCAACAGTTATGGGTTCGGTCCTCCAGTAAGTGTTACCTTACCTTCAACCTGCTCATGGCTAGATCACTCGGTTTCGGGTCTAATGCGACGAACTGAACGCCCTGTTCAGACTCGCTTTCGCTGCGCCTACACCTATCGGTTTAAGCTTGCTCGTCACACTAAGTCGCTGACCCATTATACAAAAGGTACGTGGTCACCCTTGCGGGCTCCCACTGTTTGTAGGCAATCGGTTTCAGGTACTCTTTCACTCCCCTTGTCGGGGTGCTTTTCACCTTTCCCTCACGGTACTAGTTCGCTATCGGTCATGCACGAGTACTTAGGCTTGGAAGGTGGTCCTCCCAATTTCAGACAGGATTTCACGTGTCCCGCCTTACTCAAGGACGATTGATCGCATTACGCGTACGGGGCTGTCACCCACTATGGCCCTACTTTCCAGAAGGTTCCGCTTGTCTCTCAATCGCCACTGGCCTGGTCCGGGTTCGCTCGCCACTACTTCCGGAGTCTCGGTTGATGTCCTTTCCTACGGGTACTTAGATGTTTCAGTTCCCCGCGTTCGCCACTTTATCCCTATGTATTCAGGATAAGTTACCTATTAGCGATACTTGGAAACCACAGATGCAGGTCACCCTGCATCTCTGATTTTCCAAGTACCTTAGG
>NZ_JAVIIT010000009.1:265000-294455 GCF_033977265.1 Mesorhizobium australafricanum
AGGCATCGAGGTTGGCGTTCATGTCCGCCAGGGTCAGACCATCGGCTATCTCGGCCAGACCGGCCTCTCCACCGGCCCGCACCTTCACTACGAGCTGATCGTCAACGGCACCAAGGTCGATTCGATGCGTGTGCGCCTGCCGGTCGGCAAGGTGCTGAAGGGCGACGACCTCGTCGCCTTCAAGCGCGAGCGCGAGCGCATCGACGATCTTTTGAAGCAGGAAGACGGAAACTCGTTGAAGGTCGCCAGCGCCAAGACCGATTCGCAGCTTCCTAATTAATCACGCGAACCGTTTGACTGTCGCGGCCAGGGCGATACCTGTCCGGGAACCGTGAACCACGCGGTAAGCGAAGAGAGCACGCAAAGCAGCGCCGTGATCGCTGCGACCGCGGCGAAAGCTGAATCGCTTGCGGCAGTGCTGGCGGCCTCGAGATTGGCGGCGAGACCGGAGGCGGGCGGCTCGCCGAAACCAGGCATCCCGGCGGCATTGCCGGTCATTCGCGCGTAAACCCAGGCCGCTAGCGAGCCCATCGCCGCCACCGCGATCAGGCCGCCGACGCGCGAGATCGCGTTGTTGATGCCGGACGCAGCCCCGGTATCCTTGTCCTCGACGGAAGTCATGACCGCGGTCGACAGCGGCGACACGACCTGCGCCATGCCGAGCCCCATCAGAGCCATCAGCGGAAAGGTGCCGGTCCAGAAATTGTGGATGCCGAAATGGGTGAGCAAAGCGAGGCCGGCGAAGGCGAAGGCGACGACCATGCTGCCGCTGGCGATCGGAAAGCGCGGACCGATCCGGTCCGACCACTGGCCGACCGGTCCGGACAAAAGCGCGATCGACGCCGACAGTGGCAGGAAGATGAAACCGACCTCGGCCTCGCTCAGTCGCCACCCGGCGATCAAAAGCATCGGCAGGTAGAACAGGTTGGCCGACAGCGCGAAGTAAAGGAAGAATGTCGCCAGATTGGCGCCGGCAAAGGCCCTGATCCGGAACAGGCCGAGATCGACCATCGGGTCGCGCCGCCGCAGCTCATAGAAGATGAACACAAAAAGCAGGACCACGCCGGCGACGATCGCCGGACCCGACATCAACCCGGCGCCTTCGGCATTCATTGCCGTCAACCCGTACGCCAGCGAGCCGAAAGCGAGCGTCGCCAGCGCGGCGCCCCCAAGATCGAGGCTGCGCTTTTCGGTCGGCTTGTCGGCCGGCACCTTGGCCAAAAGCAGGTAGATCGAAATCAGCCCAAGCGGCAGGTTGATGGCGAAGATCGCGCGCCAGACCCCGTCGCCGAAAGTCGACAGGACAAAGCCACCCAGCACGGGCCCAAGCGCCGTGGTCAGCGCCGATGCGGCAGCCCAGATGCCGATCGCCCGACCGCGCTCCTTCTTCGGATAGGCTTTGGCGATAATGGCGAGGCTGCCCGGCACCATGATCGCGGCACCGATGCCCTGGATGGCGCGAAAGGCAATCAGCACGGCGGGGTCGGGCGCTACCGCGCAGGCGAGCGAAGCCGCGATGAACAGCGCGATCCCGGTGACGAAGGCGCGCCGCAGCCCAAACCGGTCGCCGGCAGCACCCCCCGCCAGGATGAGCGCCGAGAGCGTCAGCGCGTAGGCATTGGAAATCCACTGCGCTTCCGCCAGGCTGGCGCCGAGATCCACGCGCAGCGCCGGCATGGCGATCGCCAGGATCGAACCGTCGATGAAGCCGAGCGCCGAGGCAAGGATCGCCGCAACCAATACGAATTTTCGCAGCGTCTCGGGACAGAACGTACCGTTCGCGCGCACGGGCGAACGCGAATCGGCGGTGGTTTCGTTCGCGGATGACATGATCCCTGCTTAGCCCTCTGGCTTAGGCGCAACAACAAGCCAGAGCATCGCTGTTCTTGAAACCAGACAACACTGGCCGGGTGGCGAGGTAAGTACCAATCCTGATGCAAACCTACGGTCGCGTGCTAGGTTCCACCATCATGCAGGGAAGGGGAAGCCATGAAGCGGCCGCTCGAACCATCGGCGGAAGGACGCGGACGCATCGTCGGCATAACCGACGGCGTCTTCGCCATCGCGCTCACCTTGATCGTGCTGGAGATCAGGGTGCCCTCGCATGAAGCGGTGCATTCGGAAGGCGAATTGCTTGGAGCGATCCTGGCGCTGGCGCCGCGCTTCCTGACCTATGCGCTGAGCTTCCTGACGCTGACCATCTTCTGGTTCGGCCAGCAGGCGCAGCATGGCCTGATCGCGAAGTCGGACCGCAGGCTCGCGACATTGAACCTGTGCTTTCTCGCCTTCATCGCGCTGCTGCCCTTTTCGACCGACCTCCTTGCCGATTTCCTCGAATTCAGGATCGCGGTCGTCGTCTACTGGCTGAACCTGCTGATGCTGGGCGCGACGTTGTTCGCCAGTTGGTGGTATGCCGACAGGAACGGCATGCTCGCCGAGGACGTCGACGCTGAAACGCGGCGCACCGTCTACAATCGTATCGTCAAGGCACAGATTCTGTGGGCGGTCGGCGCAGCGCTGTGCCTGATCACGCCGCTGCTCAGCATCGGTTTCATCCTGCTGGTGCAGCTCATCTATGCCGCCGCGCCGCGCGCCTCACTGCTGCGTAAACTCATCGGTTGAGGTCCCGCCGACATCCGCGATTGTTGGTCCGCCGACGAATTCCACCGTGACGCCCGGCGACACCAGCTTGGCAAGCTCGCGCGCATCCCAATTGGTCAGGCGCACGCAGCCGTGGCTTTCGGTCTTGCCGATCTTGGAGGGTTCGGGCGTGCCGTGGATGCCGTAGGTCGGCTTGTCGAGCGCGATCCACACCGAGCCGACCGGCCCGTTCGGGCCTGGCGGGACGGTCAGGATCTTGTCGTTCTGACCCTGCTTGAAATTGATGTTCGGGTTGTAGGTGTAGTTGGGGTCGAGCGCGATGCGCGACACGGCATGAACGCCGGTCGGCGATGGCGTGTCGGCCGATCCGATCGTGGTCGGATAGGCCGCGACCAGCTTGCCGCCGGCATCATAGGCGTAGACTTCCTTCTTGGTCTTGTCGGCGACGATGCGCGCCACCGGCGTCGACACCAGCTTGCCGAAATTGGCGACCTTGATCATGGTGCCGGGGCGATTGAAATCCGCGCCCTTGTTGATCGACTTCAGATAGGTCTCGTCCATGTGGAAGCGTTCGCCCAGCGCCTCGGTGACCGAGGTGTAGCACATGCAGTCGAGCCTGGCCTTCTGGCTGTAGTCCTCCGGGATCGAGGCGACGTAAGGGCCGGCCACATCTTCCGGCGTGATCGTGTAGGAGGCAAAGGCGTCGCCGCCGGACTGGGCAAGGGCTGCCTGGATGCCGACGGCATCGGTCGATTTCAAATTGGTGCCGTTTATCTCATTGTAGGCGGCCAGCGCCTTGTCGACATTCGAGCCGAAGCGCCCGTCGATCACGCCCGGCGAAGCGCCGCCGCGGTCGAGCAGCACCTGCAGCGCCGCCACGTCCTGGCGCACGCCAAGCGACAGCGATGGATCGACGGTCGCCTTGCCGCCCGTGTTCGGCGGCAATGACGCATCCGGATTGGTCTGCAGCACTTCGCCCTGGCCCGGCTGCTCCGGATCGATCGATGCCTCGTTCAGCGGCTGGCGCTTGATTGTGTTCGGCGCCTCCGGATAGGTGGTCGCGGAGCCTTCATCATTATTGGGCAGCGCCGGCGGATAGGCATCGACGGAATTGTCGTCGCCGTTCGGATCATATTCGTCGACCGGCGGCGGGATGACCCGGCCGTTTTCCTCCAGCTGCCGCCGGCGGAACCGAGCCATGTCTTCGGGATTGTCGAGATAATAGCGGTCGTCATCCTCGGCCGGCGCGCGGCCGAGCTCCTGCATGCGCATCTGCCGGCGAAGCGCGCGGCGGTCGAGCCTGCTCCCCGGCGGTTGGATGGCGATCACCTTGCCGGTGTCGGCATCGACCAGCACGCGGTTGCCCCTGGCGTCGTAGTAGATATCGATATTGCCTTCCTGGGCCAGCATCAGCGCGCCGCGCTCCGCCGGACGCGCATTATGCGCGCCATCCACGCTCGGCGCAGCGAACGCACTGGAACACACCAGCCCGGCCGCGAGTGCCGAAAGGGAAAAGATCAAGCGCAGCATGGGGGTCAAGCTCTCCGGTCGACTCGGGCTTCTGGCGGGCGAACCTTCGTCAGCAAACCAGTTACCCAGATTAAGGTTCCAACATGAACCGGGCATGAAGATGGCGGTTTTCCGGTACCTTGAGAATACGCATGTCGCCCAAAAGTGCGCAGCGGCTTTGGGGGAACAGACATGCATCAAAACAAAAGCTAAAGCGCATCGACTACGTCTGTTTCAGCGCGACGCGCTTTAGCTTGCGGCAAGCCCCAATTCCTTGCGTGCCTGTTTGGTCAGCTTGAGGACGACCAGGCGATGGCTCTCGCGCAGATAGTCCTCGAGCGCCGCATCATCCACGCTTTGGCTTGTCTGACGCTGGATCCATTTCATGCCGCGCGAGGCGAGGTAGGGCGCCGGCCGGCAGCCCGGCTGATCCTTCAGCACGTCATAGCCCATCTCGGAACATTTAAAGGTGACGAACAGCTGCCCGCCGTCGTTCCAGCCGCCAATGGCAAACACCTTGCCGCCGACCTTCCAGACATGCGCGCCGCCCCACTGCACCACATGCGTCGTCGCAGGCAGCGAAGCGCAGAAGCCATTATAGTCGTCGAGTTTCATCGAGGCCCTCCCCAGCGATTTCCGAATCGGCAGCCGATTGTGCGCGGTCACCGCAAATAACAAAGCGCGCCGCACCGGTCCGATGCGACGCGCTTCAAGTTCATTCCAACTGTCCGAGATCAGGCGGCGGCTTCCGTCGCCACCACGGTCGGCTTCGAGCGGAAGTTCAGCCGATCGGAGCCCGCCGTGACCTTGACCGTCGAACCGTCGAGGATCTCGCCGAGCAGGATCTTCTCCGCCAGCGGGTCCTGCAGTTCCTTCTGCATCACCCGCTTCAGCGGCCTGGCGCCATAGGCCGGGTCGTAGCCCTTCGAGGCCAGCCACTCGATCGCGTCATGATCCAGCGACAGCGTGATCTTGCGGTCGACGAGCAGGTTCTCCAGTCGCTTGAGCTGGATCTCGACGATGCGGTCCATGTCCTGCCGGCGCAGCCGGTGGAACAAGATCACCTCGTCGACGCGGTTGAGGAACTCCGGCCGGAACGAGGCCTTCACCACGGCCATCACCTCGTCGCGCACGGCATCGACATCCTGGTCGTCGTTGAGACCGACCAGATATTCGGCGCCGAGATTCGACGTCATGATGATCAGCGTGTTGCGAAAATCGACCGTGCGGCCCTGACCATCGGTCAGCCGGCCGTCATCGAGCACCTGCAGGAGCACGTTGAACACGTCCGGATGCGCCTTCTCGATCTCGTCGAACAGCACGACCTGATAGGGCCGGCGCCGCACCGCTTCGGTGAGAGCGCCTCCCTCCTCATAGCCGACATAGCCGGGAGGCGCGCCGATCAGCCGCGCGACCGAGTGCTTCTCCATGAACTCCGACATGTCGATGCGCACCAGCGCCGTCTCGTCGTCGAACAGGAAGTTGGCCAGCGCCTTGGTGAGCTCGGTCTTGCCGACGCCGGTCGGCCCGAGGAACATGAACGAGCCGATCGGCCGGTTCGGGTCCTGCAGCCCGGCGCGGGCGCGCCGCACCGCCTTGGACACCGCCTGCACCGCTTCGCCCTGGCCGACGACGCGCTTGCCGATCTCGTCTTCCATGCGCAACAGCTTCTCGCGCTCGCCTTCCAGCATCTTGTCGACCGGAATGCCGGTCCAGCGCGACACGATGTGGGCGACATGGTCGGGCGTGACCACCTCTTCCACCATGCCGGTCTTGCCGTCCTGGGCTTCGGCTTCCTTCAGCTTCTTCTCGAGCTCCGGGATCCTGCCATAGGCAAGCTCGCCGGCGCGCTGGAACTCGCCCTTGCGTTGCGCGATCGCCAGCTCGTTGCGCGTCTCGTCGAGCTGCTTCTTGAGGTCGGCGGCAAGGCCGAGCTTCTGCTTTTCGGCCTGCCACTTCGTGGTCAGCTCGGTCGATTCTTCCTCGAGGCCGGCGAGTTCCTTCTCCAGCCGGGCAAGCCGGTCCTTCGAGGCCTCGTCCTTCTCGACCTTCAGCGCCTCGCGCTCGATCTTGAGCTGCATGATGCGGCGGTCGATCTCGTCCAGCGCCTCAGGCTTGGAATCGACCTGCATGCGCAGCCTGGACGCCGCCTCATCGACCAGGTCGATCGCCTTGTCGGGCAGGAAGCGGTCCGCGATGTAGCGGTTGGAAAGCGTCGCCGCCGACACCAGCGCGGAATCGGAGATGCGCACCTTGTGGTGCTGCTCGTACTTCTCCTTCAGGCCGCGCAGGATCGAAACCGTGTCTTCCACCGTCGGCTCGTCGACGAAGACGGGCTGGAAACGGCGGGCAAGCGCCGGATCCTTTTCGACATGCTTGCGGTATTCGTCGAGCGTGGTTGCGCCGACGCAGTGCAACTCGCCGCGCGCCAGCGCGGGTTTCAACAGGTTCGACGCATCCATCGCACCATCCGCCTTGCCGGCGCCGACCAGCGTGTGCATCTCGTCGATGAACAGGATGATGTTGCCGTTGGCCGACGTGACTTCGTTGAGCACGGCCTTCAGCCGCTCCTCGAACTCGCCGCGATATTTGGCGCCGGCAATCAGCGCGCCCATGTCGAGCGCCATCAATTGCTTGTCCTTCAGCGATTCCGGCACGTCGCCATTGACGATGCGCAGCGCCAGGCCTTCGGCGATCGCCGTCTTGCCGACGCCCGGCTCACCGATCAGCACCGGATTGTTCTTGGTGCGCCGCGACAGCACCTGGATGGTGCGGCGGATCTCGTCGTCGCGGCCGATGACCGGATCGAGCTTGCCGGCGCGGGCATCAGCCGTGAGATCGCGCGCATACTTCTTCAACGCGTCATAGCCCTGCTCGGCGCTGGCCGAATCGGCGGTCCGGCCCTTGCGGATATCATTGATGGCCTGGTTGAGCGCCTGCGCGGTGACGCCTGCCTTGGACAGGATGTCGGCGGTCTTGGCCGACTTCTCCATGACAAGCGCCTGCAGCAGCCGCTCGACGGTGACGAAGCTGTCGCCGGCCTTCTTGGCCAGGTCCTCGGCGGTTGAAAACACCTTGGCGAGCGGCTGGGCAAGATAGAGCTGGCCGTTGCCGCCTTCCACCTTGGGCATGGCTTCGAGCGCCGCCTCGACGCCGAGCTTGACGTCACGGGCACGGCCTCCGGCGCGCTCGATCAAGGATGCGGCAAGGCCCTCGTCGTCGTCGACGAGCACCTTCAGCACATGTTCGGGGGTGAATTGCTGGTGGTTGCGCGAGAGCGCCATGGTCTGCGCGGATTGGATGAAGCCGCGCACGCGCTCCGAATATTTTTCAAGATTCATTCTCTGTCTCCTTCCATCACCGGCCCGCTTTGCGGCACCGGATCAGATTGCGGTGACGGGCCCGCCCATAAGAGCCGGGCCCTGCTTCCTGGCGAGATATGGTGTATGGGCCGCGGTCCCTCAAGACGCATTGATGTCGATCAAAGCAGAATATTCCAGGCGCGCACGAACGAAAACGGCGGAGATTGCTCTCCGCCGTCCGCATTGCCTGAAATGGCGTTTGGATCAGTTGTTCGCGTCGGCGGCCACGGGCTCGCTCGGAGCCGCGGCTTCGCTGGCGACCTGCGCCGGCTCGCTGGCGACAGGCTCGCTCGCCGGCTTCGCCTCTTTGGCGGGCTTGGGCGCGACGTCATCGCCGCTGTTCGCCGCGTTGTGCGTTTCGCCTGAACTTTCGGGGCTCGAGCCCTCCGGCTGGCCGCCCTGCTCGCCATTGCCGGCCTGGTCGGCGTAGGTGCCGCGCGGGCGGCGCGGACGACGCGGCCGGCGACCGCCATTGTCCACGGCGGCTTCATTGAGCTCGGCCTGGGCGGCAAGCGCTGCCGGCGAGAAACTGTCGAACTGCGGCGCCTGCTCGGCCTGGGGTCCGGCCTCGCCGGCGGCTTCGGGCTGCGCCTGCGTCTCATTGCGGCGGTTCTGGTCGAACTGCTGGCCGCCGTGCTCGCCGCGCTGGCCGTTTTCGCCACGCTGGGCGTTCTGGCCATAGCCGCCGTTGCGGCGGTCACGATGCCGGTCGCGGCCATTGTTGTCGCGGTTGTCGCGCTGGTTGTTGTCGCGGCGGTTGTTGTTGTCGCGACCGTTTTCCTGGTTGTAGGCGAGTTCCGCCGGCGTACCTTCGATCACAGGCTGCGGCCCCGAGCCGTTCGCCGCGGCCGGCGCCTCGGCGGCGTTGCCGTTGTTGTTGCCGACAGCATCGAACTCGTCACGATCCTCATCGAGATCGTCGTCGAAGTCGTCGCGGTTTTGCTGGGCGTTCTGGATCGGCATCTGCGCCTGCGCGGCAGCAATGATGCGATTGTAGTGTTCGGCGTGCTGGAGATAGTTCTCCGCCATCACCCTGTCGCCGGAACTCTGCGCGTCACGGGCGAGTGTGGCGTATTTTTCGGCGATCTGTTGAGCCGATCCTCGGATCTTCACGTCCGGACCGTTGCTCTCATAGGTGCGGGTCAGGGGATTTGGCCCCTTGCGGTTGTTATTGTTGCCACCGCCGCCGCCATTGTTGTTGCGACCGCGCATGCGCCTGTTCTGCTGTTGTGGCCTCATTAGACTCTCTTCATAGTGAAATTTTCGAAAAACTCTTCACGAACGGAGGCGCTCATGCAGCCAGCCGTTTCGTTTCTTCACCGGCGTTCGCCCGCATCAATTGCGTTGGCGCCACGTGCCATCCTGTTCCGGTTACATCACTTGCCGGACGATTCCCGCACGAAGCTTGGGCGTCGTTTGCGCAAGAAGGCAGCTATTTCCAAGGAAAACCGAATCGCTGGGAGCACTGCCTGCTTCGTCTCATCCGGTTGAGCCGGACCCTAACTGCATTCCCCGATGTTGCCAAGCGGTTTTTTCGCACTGCATCAGGGCTTTCAACGCTCGAACACCAGAACTCTGTCGTTGCCGCCGAGGTCGCGATAGGCACCTGCAAGCCCATAGCCGGCTGCCGCGAATATCCCGGTTACCTCGTTTTTCTGCGTGTAGCCGATCTCGACCGCTACCTTGCCTTGCGCTTCCAGAAAATCTGCCGCTTCAGCGGCAATGACCCTATAGGGGTCCAAACCATCCACACCGCCATCAAGGGCCTTGTGCGGGTCGAAATCGCGGACCTCATCCTGCAGATTTCCAATGTCTCGACTGGGTATATAGGGAGGGTTCGAGGCAATTACATGGTAGCGGCCCGAAACTTTTTCGAACCAGTTGGAATGCAAGGCTTCGAAGCGCCCGCCGAGCCCCAGATCCCGGGCGTTTCCGGCCGCTGTCGCCAATGCGTCGAGCGAAATGTCGACGCCTGTCGCAGCCGCCGCCGGAACGGCATTGAGCAATGCCAGCGCGATGGCGCCGGTGCCCGTGCCGAGATCGAGAATGCGGCATTCGCCCAGCCTTTCCGCGATTGCCCTGGCGAAGGGCAGGACGGCATCGACCAGCGTCTCGGTGTCCGGCCGGGGCTCCAGCGTCTCCGGCGAAAGCGATAGCCGCAAACCATAGAATTCGCGGTAGCCGAGAATACGGTGCGCCGGCTCGCCTGCGACGCGACGCCTCAGGGCCGCTTCGATGGCCGAAAGCGCCGCGGCACCCACCTCTTGTCCCGGTGCGGCAATGGCCTGGGTGCGGGTCGTGCCGGAGAAATGTTCGACGATCAGCCGCGAATCGAGCACCGGATCGTCAATGCCGGCCGCGGCCAGACGCTCGCGCGCCGCCCTGAGCAGCGGCCCGAGCGCGGCGGGTAGTTGATCAGCCATCGAGGCTCATATCGGCAAGCAGCTTCGACTGATGGTCGGCGATCAGCGCGTCGATCACCTCGTCGAGTTCGCCCATCATAACCCGGTCGAGCTTGTAGAGCGTGAGGTTGATGCGGTGGTCGGTGACGCGCCCTTGCGGGAAATTATAGGTGCGGATGCGCTCTGAACGATCGCCCGAGCCGACCTGCGATTTGCGTGACTCGGAGCGCTCTTCATCCGCCCGGCTGCGTTCGAGGTCGTAGAGCCGCGCCCGCAGGATCTGCATGGCCTTTGCCCGGTTCTGGTGCTGCGACTTCTCCGCCTGCACCACCATGATACCGGTCGGCAGATGCGTGATGCGGACCGCCGAATCGGTGGTGTTGACGTGCTGGCCGCCCGAACCCGAGGCGCGCATTGTGTCGATGCGGATGTCTTCGGCGCGAATTTCGATGTCGACCTCTTCGGCTTCGGGCAACACGGCAACCGTGGCCGCTGAGGTGTGGATGCGTCCGCTGGCTTCGGTTGCCGGCACGCGCTGCACGCGATGCACGCCGGACTCGAATTTCAGATGCGCGAACACACCCCTGCCTGAAACCGTGGCGATGATTTCCTTGTAGCCGCCGGCATCGCCATCGCTGGCCGACACCGTTTCGAATCGCCAACCGCGTTCGGCGGCGTAGCGTTCATACATGCGGAACAGATCGCCAGCGAACAAGGCCGCCTCGTCGCCGCCGGTGCCGGCGCGGATTTCGAGGATGGCGTTCCTCTCGTCGGCGGCATCCTTGGGCAGAAGCAGGATCTGGATGTCCTTCTGCAGCGCCTCGATACGCTCCTCGACCTCCGGCAGGTCCGCCTCGGCGAGCGTCCGCATGTCGGCGTCGATCGCCTTGTCGGCGAGCATCGCTTCGAGGTCCGCCTGCTCCTGCTCGGCGGCGCGCAGCGCACGGATCTTGCCCACCATCTCCTGGATGTCGGCATATTCGGAGGCCATTTTGACATAGGCATCGGCGGCGGGTCCGGCCGACATCTGCGCTTCGAGCATGTCGAAACGCTTGACGACTTGATCCATACGGTCGCGGGGCAGGTTGATCATGACCTTAAACTTCGATGAGATTCACGTCAGGGCGAGTCGAAAATGGCGAGTTTCGAGAACCGGAGCGGAATGTACATTTAGGTACATGAGCACCGGAAGCGCAGAAAATCGCCATTTGCAGACCGCCCTCACGTGAATCTAGAGCGGTATCGAGCGGTCGTCGGCAAAGGCCTGCAGCAGCGCGCGCATCGGCAGCTTCTGGCTAGGCGCCATCAGATTGTCGTTGAAGAAGCCCTCCAGCTCCTGCAGCGGCAGTTCGGTCAGCATCGCCTTGACCGGGCCGATCGATGCCGGCGACATCGAGATCGAGCGGAAACCGAGGCCGATCAGCGCCATGGCGGATATGGGTTTTCCGGCGAGTTCGCCGCAGAGCGTCACCGGCGTATGGTTGCGCGCGCCGGCATCGGCAATCATCTTCAGCACCCTGAGGAACGGCGTCGACAGATTGTCGAAGCGGTCGGCAAGCTGGGTGTTGCCGCGATCGACGGCCATGACGAACTGGAAGAGGTCGTTGGAGCCGACCGAAACGAAATCCACCGCCTTCATCAATTCATCGAGCTGGAACAAGAGCGACGGCACTTCCAGCATCGCGCCGAGTTTGAGGCTGGTGGGCAGGTGATGGGCGAAGCGCGACAAATGCCGGACCTCGCGGTCGATGATCTCGCGCGCTTGCGCGATTTCCGACAGCTCGGTCACCATCGGCAGCATCAGCTTCAGCTCGCGGCCGCCGCTGGCCTTCAGCAGCGCCCGGATCTGCGTCCTGAGCAGGCCGGGACGATCAAGCGTCAACCGGATCGCCCGCCAGCCGAGCGCCGGGTTTTCTTCCTGGATCGCGCCCTTGAAGTAAGGCAGCACCTTGTCGCCGCCGATGTCGATGGTGCGGAAGGTGACCGGCTTGTCGCGCGCGGCGTCGAGCACGTCGCGATAAAGCCGCTCCTGCGCCTCGGCGCGTGGGAAGGTCGAGGCGACCATGAACTGCAACTCGGTGCGGAACAGGCCGATGCCGGCGGCGCCAGACTCCGTCAGCTGCGGCAGGTCGACGGCAAGGCCCGCATTCATCAGGAGATCGACCGCAACCCCGTCCCTGGTCAGCGACGGCTTCTTGCGCAGCTCGCGATAGACCTCCTGCCGCCGCGCCCGGAACCGGACTTTTTCGGCGTAGGCGGCTTCCAGGTCGGACTGCGGCCGCAGATGGATCGTGCCTTCCTCGCCGTCGACGATGATGGCGTCGCCGTTTTCCGCCATGGAAACGGCGCCCTTCACCTGTCCGGCGACCGGGATGCCCATGGCGCGCGCGACGATCACGACATGGCTGGTCGCGGCGCCGTCCTCCAGCACCAGGCCGCGCAGCTTGTCGCGCGGATAGTCGAGCAGTTCGGCCGCGCCCATCGAGCGGGCGATCAGGATGGCGTCCTTGGGCAGCGAGGCCGCGACATCCTCCGGACCACGCCCCATCAGCTGGCGTAAGAGCCGGTTGGCGAGGTCGTCGAAATCGCTCATGCGTTCGCGCAGATAAGGGTCGGTCATGTGCAGCATGCGCGCGCGCATGTCGCTCTGCACCTTTTCCACCGCCGCTTCCGCCGTCAGGCCGTTGCGGATCGCCTCTTCCAGCCGCCGCACCCAGCCGCGGTCGTTGGCGAACATGCGGTAGGCTTCGAGCACCTCGCGGTGCTCGCCCTCGAAGGCGACGTCGCGGCGCTCCAGCATGTCGTCGATGGAAAGCCTCAGCGAGCCGAGCGAGCGGTCGAGCCGGCGCACCTCCTCCTCGCTGTCCTCGTTGAACAGGTTGGTGACGACGATGCGCGGCTCGTGCAGCACGACATGGCCCAGGCCGACGCCGTCATTGAAGGAGAGGCCGGTGAAGCTCACCGGGCGGCGCAGGTCGAGCTCCAGCCCCGGCTTGGTCAGGCGGGCGAGATCGCCGGTGGCGATCATCTCGGCGATTACCATCGCCGTCGTTTCCAGCGCCTCGACCTCGTCGTCGCGATAGTGGCGCATGGTCTTGTTCTGCACCACCAGGACGCCCAGCGTGCGCCCTGCCCTCAGCACCGGCACGCCGAGGAAGGAATTATAGATCTCTTCGCCCGTCTCCGGCAGGTAGGCGAAGGCCGGATGCTCCTGCGCGTTGGAGAGGTTGAGCGGCCGCGCGCTCGCCGCAATGGTGCCGACGAGGCCCTGCCCGAGCCGCAACTGCGACAGGTGGACAGCGTTGGGGTTGAGGCCCTCGGTGGCGTAGAGCTCGAGCACCGAGTCGGCGCGCAGCACATAGAGCGAGCAGACTTCGGCGACCATGTTGGAGGCGATGTCGCGCACGATGCGGTCGAGCCGCTCCTGCGGCTCCAGCGGCTCCTGCATGAGCTCGCGAAGCCGTTTGAGCAAAACGCGCGGGCCACTGGCCGTATCACGCATCGCGGCTTGTTCTCCAATGGGCATTTCGCCCGCCGCAGTTTCTCCCGCGGCCGGCGTTCACGCAACAACTGACTCAGTTCTTGCTATTGCTTATCCAGACCGTAGACGGAATGCAAAGTGCGAACCGCCAGTTCGGTATAGGGACCGTCGATCAGTATCGAGATTTTGATCTCGGAGGTGGTGATGGCGCGGATGTTGATCGCCTTGTCGGCCAGCGCCTTGAACGCGGTGGCCGCGACGCCGGCGTGACTGCGCATGCCGATGCCGATGACCGAGACCTTCGACATGCCGGCTTCCGACTGCACGACATCGTAGCCGACATCGGGTTTCAGCCTCTCCAGCACGGCAAGCGCCTTGTCGACGTCGCCCGACGGCACGGTGAAGGTCATGTCGGTGAACTTGCCGTCCTCGGAGATGTTCTGGACGATCATGTCGACATTGATGTTGGCCTCGGCCAGCGGCCCGAAGATGCCGGCGGCAACGCCTGGACGGTCGCCGACGCGGCGCAGCGAAATCTGCGCTTCGTCCTTGGCGTAGGCAATTCCGGTGACGACCTGCTGTTCCACGATCTCTTCCTCGTCGCAAATGAGCGTTCCGGGCGGATTGAGCAAATCCCCCATTCCGGGCGCATCGGGATCGTCGAAGGACGATCGCACGAAGGTACGCACCCTGTGTACCATGGCAAGCTCGACCGAGCGCACCTGCAGCACCTTGGCGCCGAGGGAAGCCATTTCGAGCATTTCCTCGAAGGAAATCTTGGCCAGGCGGCGGGCTTTCGGCTCGATGCGAGGATCGGTCGTATAGACGCCGTCGACATCGGTGTAGATGTCGCAGCGGTCGGCCTTGACCGCCGCGGCGATCGCCACGGCGCTGGTGTCGGAACCACCGCGGCCGAGCGTCGCGATGCGGTTGTCCGGTCCGATGCCCTGGAAACCGGCAATAACGGCCACCTGGCCCTCGCCGAAGCGCTTGATCAGGAAGGCGCCGTCGATGTCGAGAATGCGCGCCGCGCCATGGGCATTGTCGGTCTTGATCGGAATCTGCCAACCCTGCCAGGAGCGGGCATGGATGCCCATGTTCTGCAGCGTGATCGCCAAAAGACCGGCGGTGATCTGCTCACCCGAAGCAACCACGGCGTCATATTCGCGCGCGTCGTGCATGGGCGATGCCTCGCGTGTCCAGGCGACCAGCTCGTTGGTCTTGCCGGCCATGGCCGAGACCACCACGGCAACGTCGTGGCCGGCATCGACCTCGCGTTTGACATGGCGCGCCACATTGCGGATGCGGGCGATGTCGGCGACCGAGGTTCCGCCGAATTTCATCACGATACGCGCCATGGAAGCGAAATGCCTTTGACTGATGCCGGCTCAAGGCCGGAACGAGAGGAAACGCCAGGGTGACCGAGCGCGGAAATGCGCGGCCTCCTTAGCCAAAACAGCAAGGCTTCGCAAGCGAGCGCGGCTATAGCGGGCCCGGCACCGCTTATCCTGACGGAGTCCCGCTGCCGGTCATGCCATGAGACAGCCAAGGCATCTTTGGAGATTCTCATGACCGAGACCCTGGAAATCGTCACTTTCCGCCTCAGACCAGGCAGCGAAGCCGGCTTTGTGAACGAAACCGACCGACGCGACCGTCAGGACAGCGTCGCCCATGTCAGCTTTTCGTTCGCGTTAGCGATTTGTTTCGACCACGCGACAACCAAGCTGCCAGGTGCTGACAAAAAGGCGGGCCGCTGCCTAACGGCGTCGCCCGCTTCGCCGGTGCGCCGTGGCAGCAGTCGAAAAAACCTGCCTTGACTTTCTGCGCCCGGGACCCGACTTCCTAGCGTCCCCGACTTCTTGGCGTTCGAGGAGACCCGCCTATGCCAGAGCCCCGCCGATCGACCATCGATGCCGGAGAAGTCGAGCGCTTCTCCGCCCTTGCCGCCGAATGGTGGAATCCGAACGGCAAGTTCCGTCCGCTGCACAAATTCAATCCGGTGCGGCTTGCCTATATCCGCGACCAGGTGGCGGCGCGCTTTGGCCGTGACCCGCGCGCGGCGCGGCCTTTCGAGGGCTTGCGCTTCCTCGATATCGGTTGCGGCGGCGGTTTGCTGTGCGAGCCGATGGCCCGGCTTGGCGCGGATGTCGTCGGCGCCGACGCTTCCGCCACCAACATCGAAGTCGCGAAGCTGCATGCGGCGGAAGCCGGCGTCAGCATCGACTATCGCGCCACCACGGCCGAGGCGCTGGCGGATGCCGGCGAAACCTTCGATGTCATCCTGAACATGGAAGTGGTCGAGCATGTCGCCGATGTCGACCTCTTCGTCGCCAAATGCGGCCAGATGGTCCGCCCCGGCGGCATCATGTTCGTCGCCACCATCAACCGCACGCTGAAAGCGCTCGGCCTGGCCATTATCGGCGCCGAATATGTTCTGCGCTGGCTGCCGCGCGGCACGCATCAGTTCGGCAAGCTGGTGCGACCGGAGGAGCTTGGAAAGGCGCTGGGTGCAGCCGGTCTCACGGTGATCGACCGCACCGGCGTGATCTATCATCCATTGGCCGACCGCTGGCAACGCTCGAAGGACATGGACGTCAACTACATGGTGCTGGCCGAGAAAGCGTCGGTCTGAGCGGCAACGGCCAGCCGGTCATCTCACGCATCGAGTGGCCGATAACCACCCCGCCAGTAGATCAACGCCTGCCCGGCATCCTGGGTCCTGACCCGCTTCGACCGAGCCGAGGACGATCGAATGCGTGCCGCGGTCGATCATCTCGTCCAGGCTGCAGTCGAAAGCGGTGACCGCATCGGTGAGCAGCGATGCGCCCGTGTTCAACGTCGTCCATTCGGCGCCCTCGTAACGGTCCTTGCCCTTTATGCCGCCGAAGCCGGAAAAGCGCTCGCCGGAACCCTCCGGCGGCAAGGACGATTAGCTCCGGGAAGACGCCGGCTCGATCCGAACCATTGCCGGCGCGCCTGTCTGGCTTTGCGCTTTCGTCGTGATGAAAACGCCGGCGGTGATGATGGCGGCGCCCAGCCAGGTCAGAAGCTGGTAATGCTCGCCGAGGAAGATCGTGCCGGCGAACAGGCCGACGGCCGCCGCCACATAGCCGATCTGGCTGAGATAGACAGGGCCGCCGACGGCCTGCAGGCGAAAGAAGAAGGCAAACATCGCCGAGGCCGACGCAACCTGGCCGACCACCACCAGTGGCACGCCGCCGAGCTGAACGAAGGCATGCGTGCCAAGAAGGCTGAGGATGCCTATGAGAAGCAGTGTAGCGGAAGCCAGGTGGCTGCCGACGGCAAGCTCGATCGGGCCGGTGCCTTCAGGCCAGTCGACGGTGCGGTAGATGTTGCCGGCGGCGAGACTGACCGGAATGAGCAGCCCGATCGCCACCCAGAAATAATCGGCAGGCTGGCCGGCCTCGCCGCGCGTCAGCGCGACCATCGCCGCGCCGACGAAGCCGACGGCGATGCCAATGACGCCGAGCAGGTTCGGTCGCCTGACACCGAGCAGGATCGAGAACACCAGCGTGATGACCGGCGACAGCGTGAACATGATGCCGGTGTAGCCGGCGCCAAGATGCGGAATAGCCGAGAACATCAAAAGATTGGGAATGGCATAGGAAATCGCGGCGGTGATGAAGAAATAGCGCAGCTTGTGCGGGGTCAGCCGGATGCCCTCGCCGCGCAGCAGAAGCGCCAGGAACAGCACACCGCCGGCGCCCAGCGAAATGACGAACGCCCAGACCATGGCCGGCACGCCGGCGGCGGTCGCGAGCTTGCCGAACGGCAACGTCATGCCGAGCAGCCCGCCCGTCACCACCAGAAGGCCGATCGCCGAATCCCAGAGAAATCTCATCGGGCTGTCCTGTCTCTGCGTGACCGCTTGGCGGCCGGTTTTTCTTGCAGTAAGATAGCGTAAAGATTCTTTATGTCAAGATACTTTATGGTGAACCATATGGATCGAGCCGGCAGGGCCATGGAGCAGTGGCGACGCGAGCGGCCGGACCTCGACGTGTCGCCGATGGGCGTCATCGGGCGCCTGAACGAGGCTTCGGCGCTCATCGCGCGCGATCGGCTCGCGCCGGTCTTCGCCGGCTTCGGGCTGCAGTCCGGCGAATTCGATGTCCTGGCGACGCTGCGCCGGTCAGGCGCGCCCTACGCGCTGACGCCGACCGAGCTCTATGAGGCGACGATGGTGACGTCGGGCGCCATGACCGCCCGCCTCGACCGCCTGGAGAAGGCCGGTCTGATCCAGCGAGCGCCGCACCCCAGCGACCGGCGCGGCGTTGTCGTTGAGCTCACCGTGAAAGGCCGTGAACTCGTCGACGAGGCGCTCACCGCCCATGTCGCCAACGAGCACAAAATCCTCGCCGGCCTGACGCGCGAGGACCGGGAAATGCTGGCGAAACTGCTGGAAAAACTGATCGGAAGCTTAGGGTAGACCGTTGTGAGCTTGCGCCAAGATGTGTTGAGATTCAGGTCAGGCCGAGTCGAAAACGGTGGCTTCCGAGAACCGGAGCGGAGCGTGCTTGAAGCACGTGAGCACCGGAAGCGCAGTAAGCCACCGTTTGCAGGCCGGCATCACCTGAATATCAATACATCTCAGTTGCGGTCGTCCGGAAAGCTCGGGATCGGCATGAACTCGACGCCGTCCTCGACGAGGCTTTGCGCCTCTTCCGGCGTCGCTTCGCCATAGATGCCGCGCGCATCGGTCTCGCCGAAATGGATCTTGCGCGCTTCCTCGGCGAACTTGTCGCCGACATAGTCGGCATTCTCGCGCACTTTCTCGGCCAGCGCCTTCAGCTTCGCCAGCGCCTGCTTTTGCGCCTCGCCCATGGCTAAAGCGACCTTCTCTCGGTTGCGGGACGTGGAGACGGCCGGCGCCATCAGCGCCTTCTCAACCTTGTGCGATCCGCAGCTCGGGCAATCGACGAAGCCGCGCTTCTTCTGCGTGTCGAAGTCATCATTGCTGCGGAACCACGCCTCGAATTCGTGCTCGTGCTCGCAGATCAGGGAAAAGCGGATCAAGAGGCAGCACCCCTGAAACGCGGCGCTTCGCCTGCGCCGGCATTGACGGTGAAGTCCCGCGCGTTCTTCAGATTGGGGATCTTGCGGCGCGCGGCCAGCGACTGGGCCGGATCGATCTCGGCGACGATCACCCCGGGCTCGCTATGCGCGGCCTCGGCGATGATGCGCCCCCACGGGTCGACGATCAGCGAATGGCCATAGGTCTCGCGCCCGTCCTCATGCAGGCCGCCCTGCGCGGCGGCGATGACATAGGCGCCGTTCTCGATGGCGCGGGCGCGCAACAGCACATGCCAATGCGCCTCGCCGGTCTGGCGCGTGAAGGCGGCAGGCACCGTCAGCACCTCGGCCCCGGCCATCGCCTCGGTACGGAACAGCTGCGGGAAGCGAAGGTCGTAGCAGACGGCAAAGCCCAGCTTCGTCCCTTTGATATCG
The DNA here is from genome assembly GCF_033977265.1 of Mesorhizobium australafricanum. NCBI lineage: Bacteria > Pseudomonadati > Pseudomonadota > Alphaproteobacteria > Hyphomicrobiales > Phyllobacteriaceae > Mesorhizobium > Mesorhizobium australafricanum. Next base: position 283,822 of record NZ_JAVIIT010000009.1, read on the forward strand.
GTCACGACCGCTTCCGTTCCCGGCTCGTAGGCAGCGGATTCGCGCCAGCTCTCGCCATTGTCGAGATCGACATCGAACATATGGATCTTGTCATAGCCGGCGATCAGGGCGCCGTCGGGCGAAAACAGGAACGCGCGGTTGGCGAGCTTGCCGTCGGCGCGACGAATCGCCGTCGAGCCGACATGCAGGTAAATGCCGAGCTCCTTCGCCAAGCTGCGCGCCGTGGCGACGACAATGTCCTTATCCTCGGTGGTAAAAGCGGCCGCACCCGCTTCCTTGTCCCGCACCAGGGCACCGGTCATTTCCGGTGTCTGGACGTAGGTGGCGCCCTGGCCGGCGGCCTGGCGGACCGAAATCTCCATGTCGGCGGCGTTGCGCTCGGGGCTCGTGCCCGAACGCATCTGCACGGCGGCGGCCTTGAAAATACCCATGATCATCTCCCGTTGACGAGCATCGCGTCCAGTCGGCCCTGCGACTCCAGCTCGTGGAGGTCGTCGCAGCCGCCGACATGCGTGTCGCCGATGAAAATCTGCGGAAAGGTCGCTCGCCCATGCGCCTTGGAAATCATTTCCTGGCGAAGTTCCGGCGAGAACGAGGCATCATGCTCGGTATAGGCTACGCCCTTGCGGTCGAGCAGCCGCTTGGCGGCGCTGCAGTAACCGCACATCACGCGGGTATAGATCGTCACATCAGCCATTGGCCGGCAATCCTCGCGCATGCCGTCCAATGAGGATACGAAAACGACATACGGCAAAACAACAACTCCAACCTATATAGTCGCGGACTCATCGGGCCGAAAGTCCCCAGGCAGGACGCGGGCGAAAGTGAGAATGTCGACCGCTCCGGCGCCGCCTCTCTTCAGCGCCTTGGCGACCGCCCTCACCGTGGCACCGGTGGTGTAGACATCGTCGACGACAAGCACCCGGCGGCCCGAGATTTCGATTTCAGCGTCCGGCGGAACGCGGAAAGCGGCGCGCACATTCTCCTCGCGCTCATGCCGTTCGAGCCCGACCTGCTGGCGTGTCAGCTTCACGCGCCTGACCGCGGATGACGAGAAGGGCAGCCCGCTCAGCTTTGAAACGGCTCGTCCGAGTTCCGCCGACTGGTTGAACTGGCGGCGGAAGAAGCGCCGCCAGTGCAACGGCACCGGCACGACCAGACCGGCCTCGGCAATCAGTTCCGCACCGGCCCGCATCATCCAGTTCGCCATCCAGGGCGCGAGGTCGGTGCGATCCTGATATTTCAGCCCCTGCACCATCTGCCGCGCGACGCCCGAATAGACGACGGCGGCCCGCGCCCGCTCGAAGGGCGGCGGATCGGCGATCGCCTCCGCGGAAAGAAACCCCTCGCCCATGTCATGGGTGAAGGGCGTGCCCATCACCGGGCACCAGGGTTTCTCCAATAGCCTCAGCTTCGGCCAGCAGCCACCGCACAACACGCCAGGCTGCGACACATGGCGACGGCAGCCGGCGCAAACCGGCGGAAACAACAGGCGCGCCGGCCAGGCCAGTGCCTGCCGCGCCATATCCTGGACCGCGCTGGTCTTGATCTTGAGCACCGGATCGGCCACGTGATTGGAACCCCCGCGCCACCTTAACACCACTCGGGCACGCGCGGACAACAGGAAGCTTTTCATTGCAGCCCTTGATCGACACTGAGCTCTGGCTCGCGCGCAAGCGCCGGGCTCTCGCCCGCCCCGTTGAAGGCGCCGATTTCCTGATGCGGCGGGCGGCGGAGGATCTTGCCGACCGGCTGGATGCGGTCGAGCGCCGCTTCAGCAAGGCGGCCGCGCTGTTCTGTCAGACTTCAGCGGCGGCGGACGTGCTCGCCGGCAGCGGCAAGGTCGGCGAAATCGTGCGCGTCGAGATGGAAGAAGCGCTTCTGGCCGGCAGCCCCGGCCTGGTAGCGCCGCCGGAGACCGTGCCGTTCGAGGAGGGCAGCCTCGATCTCGTCGTCTGCCTGCTCTCGCTGCACGCGATGAACGACATTCCCGGCGTGCTGGCGCAAATCCGCCGGACGCTGAAGCCGGACGGGCTGTTCCTCGGCGCTCTCGCCGGCGCGGGCACCCTCGCGGAATTGCGCGAGAGCATGCTTGCGGCCGAGACGGAGCTCTACGGCGGCGCGAGCCCACGTGTCCTTCCGTTCACCGACGTGCGCGACGCGGGTGCGCTGCTGCAGCGCGCAGGCCTGGCATTGCCCGTCGCCGATGTCGAAACGGTCACGGTGCGCTACGATACGCTGTTCGATCTTGCCGCCGATCTGCGCGCCATGGGCGAAAGCAGTGCGCTCATCGATCGCAGCCGGCGGCCAGGAAGCAGACGCTTGTTTGCCCGCGCCGCCGAAATCTACGCCGAACGGTTCTCGGACCCGGACGGCCGTATCCGCGCAAGCTTTCCGATTGTCTGGATGTCCGGATGGGCGCCCGACGCCTCGCAGCAAAAGCCCCTCAAGCCTGGATCGGCCAAGGTCTCGCTGAAAACTGTCCTTGAGGACCCGCGGAGGCGTTGACTGCTGCGTCTCTGATTGCCTGATCGACTTTGTCAGGGGGAGAAGGCCTGGACCAGCCTGCTGTTATTGTCGCTGAACAGCCACTGGATCGCATCCATGGCCCTGCCGACGCCGCCCACGATTGCAAGCGACAGCACGGCAACGATCAGGCCATATTCGATGGCTGTGGCGCCCGTTTCATCTTCAACGAATTGCTGCAGCAGGTTTTTCATGGTCATCCATCCCTTATGCAGAAATTCTAATGTCCTACCTGTTAAGAAAGGTTAACGGTAAAAGCTTAACAGCGAGTGAAACGCCCCTGCCCCTTAAAATCATTAACCACGTCAGCACTCGCCACTGCGGCTGCCGTCGTTGCGGATGACGCAGATTGAACTGGGCAATGGCTGCAGGACGCTGCGCCGCACCGTATATGTATTGGTGCGATGGCCGATTGATCCGGTCGCGGTCATGTCGAGCCCGGCGAAGCCGTCGCGGGCGCTTTGCGGCCGGGTCTGGTTGTCCAGGAAAGGCGTCGCGATCAGCGCCAGCGCCACCGCGGCCGAGCCGAAGAGAAGCGTGATCCGAAGGATGCCCATGCCGGCGTCCACCGCGCGGAAGCCTCGGTCGGGCCGGATCGAGTCCCACTCTCTTTCAAGGCTCATGCCGTGTTTCCCAGTCATCGACGATATCGCCGCGCGAAACGGCTCCGCGCAATTTTTCACGTCGAGATAAATCTTCCATTAACGCTGGCTAAAGCGCTCCAGGAAAAGTGTGAAACGGTGAACTGCCGCGAAGGGCAGGCCGCGACCTTACAAAAGGTCGATGAGGAACTGGATCAGCGGCGCGTCGGCCGGCGGCATCGGATAGTCGCGCATCTGCCGCGGCCTGACCCATTTGAGCCCCTGCCCCTCCCTCGCCTGCGCGATACCGCGAAAGCGGCGGCAGACATAAAGCGGCATCAAGAGATGGAAATCCTCATAGGAGTGGCTGGCAAAGGTGAGCGGGGCCAGGCACGGAATCTCGGTCTCGATGCCGAGTTCCTCATGCAGCTCGCGGACCAGGCATTCCTCCGGCGTCTCGCCGGGCTCGACCTTGCCGCCCGGAAACTCCCACAGGCCGGCAAGCTGCTTGCCCTGCGGGCGCTGCGCCAGAAGCACGCGCCGGTCGGTGTCGACCAGCGCGCAGGCGGCGACCAGCAGCAGGCGCTTTCCGCTTGGCTTGCTCTCGCTCATGCGCCCGGCGGCCTTCGATAGTGGTAGCGATAGACTTCCTCGAAGCCGAGCGACCGGTAGAGCGACAGCGCCGGCGCATTGCCGGCCTCGACCTGCAGCCAGGCCTCGCGCGCGCCGCGCAGCCGGGCCCATTTCAGCGCCGACAGGATGAGATCGCGGCCATGGCCCTTGTTGCGCGAAGACTTTTCGGTGGCGACCTCGAACAGTCCGGCAAGATCGCCGTCATGGACGCAGATCAGCGTCGCCAGCGGCTCATTGCCGTCCTCCAGCGCGAACAGCCCCGCTTCCGGCTGGATGGCGCCGATGACCTCGGACAGGCCGGGCCGCAGCGAGGCGTCCGAGCCGCTGGTCCTGAGCGACGCGCCGATGAAGCGGCTGATGTCCTTGAGCGGAATCTGGTCCATGGCCGCGCCGAGCTCGACCTCTTTCAGCGGCAGCCGCATGACCAGGGATTCATCGAACCTGTTCCACCCGGTCTTGTCGAGATGCGAGGACAGGACCTGCCCCGACAGCGGTGACATGCGAAAGGTCAGCGGCCGGCCATAGGCATCGAAGCGTCGTGCGGCGCGGCCAATCCGCTCTTCAATGGCGTGCGTATCGCCGGGATCGAGCGGATTGACCGAGTTCAGGCGCTTGGCAGGGTGCCCGGCCGTGAGCCGCACCACCCAGGTCCCGTCATAGTGGACCGCCGCCGCCGGCCAGGCGCGAAAGCCCGCCGCCTCATAGCGGCGCACGACCGCCAGCACGCTTGCCGGATGCCTGGACACCGGCGCCATCAGCTCCGGTAATCGCCATTGATGGCGACATATTCCTTGGTGAGGTCGCAGGTCCACACCGTCGCCTTGCCGCGGCCGATGCCGAGATCGGCGCGGATGCGGATATCGTCGCGCTTCATATAGGCCGAGGTCGCTTCCTCCGAATATCCAGGATCGCGCTCGCCCTCATGTGCCAGACGATTGTCGCCGAACCAGATCGACAACCGGTCGCGGTCGGCCGGCTCGCCGGCCTTGCCGACGGCCATGACGACGCGGCCCCAATTGGCGTCCTCGCCGGCGACCGCCGTCTTGACCAGCGGCGAGTTGGCGATCGAGAGCGCGATGCGCTTGGCCGAACGCGCCGATTTGGCGCCGGTCACCGTGACCTCGACCTGCTTGCGCGCACCCTCGCCGTCGCGCACCACCTGCAGCGCCAGCGACTTCAGCACCTTGCCGAGCGCCCGGCGGAAGGCGCCGAGCCGCGCATCCCTGGGATCGCTGATTGCCGGGGCGCCGCGCGCGGCGGCCTTGCCGGTGGCAAACAAAAGCAGCGTGTCGCTGGTCGAGGTGTCGCTGTCGACGGTCACTGCATTGAAGGTCTTGGCGGTACCGCGCGACAGCAGGTCCTGCAGCACCGGTGCGGCTATCGGCGCGTCGGTGGCGATGAAGGAGAGCATCGTTGCCATGTCGGGCGCAATCATGCCGGCGCCCTTGGCGATGCCGTTGATGGTGACGTCGGCGTCGCCGAGCTTGACTGTCGCCGTCGCCACCTTCGGATAGGTGTCGGTGGTCATGATGGCCTTGGCCGCGTCGGTCCAAAGATCGGGCTTTCCGTCCTTGACCAGGCCGGCGAGCAGATGGCTGAACTTGGTGGTGTCGAGCGGTTCGCCGATGACGCCGGTCGAGGCCAGGAACACTTCGCTCTCTAGACAACCGGCGGCCTTGGCCGCCGCCTCGCCGGTCAACGCGGTCGAAGCCTTGCCCTTCTTGCCGGTGAAGGCGTTGGCATTGCCGGAATTGACCACCAGCACGCGCGCCTTGCCGGCGGGCAGGTTCTGGCGGCAAAAATCGACCGGAGCCGACGGGCATTTCGACCTGGTGAACACACCAGCGACGGCCGTGCCCGGATCGAAGACCATGGCGAGCAGGTCTGTACGGTTCTTGTATTTGATGCCGGCTTCGGCGGTAGCGATGCGGACGCCTTCGATGACCGGCATCTTCGGATATTTCTTCGGTGCGAGCGGCGAAATCGTAGCGGACATCATGACCCCGGGGCGGCAAGAACGCGAAAGGAAGGCCGGTTTGCCCGATAGCGCGCCCCGGCGCAAGGGGCGTTCTGGCCGCGCCCCATCGACCGGACCAGCCGTTTCGCAACCTAAAACGGATCGTTTCGTTTCACCCGCGAAGCCAATATGATTGGCGACGGATTCACCGGCTAAGGAAGACCTAAATGGGCGAGGCCGCCGCCCGCGGGCGCAAGTCGATCGGCGCAAAACGAAATCCCGAGAGCGCCGACGCCATTATCGAGGCGGCCGAAGCGGTGCTGCGCGAGGCCGGCTATGCCGGCTTTTCGATCGAGGCCGTCGCCCGGCGGGCGCGGGCGGGAAAGCCGACCATCTATCGCTGGTGGCCGAGCAAGGCGGCGCTGCTGATCGAGGTCTACCAGCGGCAGAAGCGCGTCGAGACGCCCGACACCGGAAACATCGAGGATGATTTGGCCGGCTTCCTCAAGAATCTGTTCGCGCATTGGCGCGACAGCCCGTCAGGCAACATCTTCCGCTCGCTGATCGCCGAGGCGCAGTCGGACGAGACAGCCGCGGCCGCGCTTGCCGAATATTCAAAAGGGCGCAGCGCCCATACCGGCCGGATGATCGAGCGCGCCAAGGCGCGTGGCGAGGTGGCGGCCGATGTCGATGCCGAGATCGTCGCCGACCTGATCGCTTCCTTCGCCTGGCGTCATCTGCTGACCAAACGGCTCGACGAGGACGAGGCGGCGATCCGCGCCGCCGTGCGCTACATCACGCGGGGAATAATGACCGCCTGACCGCGAAAAGCGAAAGGGCGCCCGGAGGCGCCCCTTGCAGGATATCCAGCTGGTGGCGGATTACTTGCTGCTTTCCAGCGCGTCGATGGCCTTCTTGAGCTTCTCGTCCGGGATCTCGACCTTGGCGGCGGCGCGCAGGTCCTTGACCATGGCGAAATACTTGTCGCGGATCACCGCCTGCTTGGCCTGGTCCTTGACGTCGTCAAATGCCGGCGGCTGCTTGGCGCGCTTGTCCTCGACCTTGATGACGTGCCAGCCGAACTGCGACTGCACCGGCTCCTTCGAATATTTGCCGACATCGAGCGCAAGGGCCGCCTTGTCGAATTCCGGCACCATCTGCCCCGGGCCGAACCAGCCGAGATCGCCGCCATTGGTCTTGCCGCTCGGATCGCTGGTGTGCTCGTTGGCGAGCTTCTGGAAGTCGGCGCCGCCATCGAGTTGCTTGATGATCGCCTCGGCCTCTTCCTTCGTCTTCACGAGGATGTGACGGGCGTGGATCTCATTGACCGGCGGCGTGTTGGCGATTTCCTGGTCGTAGCGGGCGCGCACCTCGGCGTCCGTCACCTTGTCGACCACTTCCTTCTCGACGACCTCGCCATGCAGGGCGCGCGCCTGCAGGAAAGCCATGCGGCGCTGGAAGTCGGCATCCTTGTCGAGACCGCTGTCGACCGCCTTCTTGGCCATGACGCGGATTTCGATCGCCGCCGAAAGGGCCGCGGCGCGACGCTGTTCCGGCGGCAGCTGCGCGAACTGCTGCGAAAGTTCGCCTTCGGCGAGCTGAAGATCGGCCTCGGTCAGCTTCTCGCCATTGACGGTGGCAATCACGGCATTGGGATCGACCGGCGCCGCGGGAGCAGCAGGCGCGGGGGCGTCCGGCTGGGCGGGCGCGGTCTCCTGCGCCATCAGCGGCGACAGGCAAAGAGCCGAGAGCCCGAAGGCCAGACCGAGACTGGCGAGCGAGGCGCGGCGGAACGACAGGGGCATCAAGATAAACTCCAATGGGGATTGCCGATAAGGATCGCGTGAGCGAAAGGGTTCCAGATCAGTCGGATTGTGGCGGAATTTGGCGCTGCCCATAGGGCTAACGCGGCGTTGACATCGATTGAGCCCCCTCTTATCTGTCCAACGACTTGGCGTCCAGAACCGTTTTCCGGGCGCTTTTTGCGTTTGTCCGCATTCACGCGGATTTGATGGGCCCGCCAGGTGTCTGTCGCAAACGGCCAAAATTGCTATCGAAAGGACCTTGGATGGTCAGTCTCGGCGGTCTCGCCCGTAAGGTTTTCGGCTCCTCAAACGACCGCCGCGTCAAGTCGACCCGGCCCAGGGTCGAAGCCATCAACGCCATGGAAAACGAGATGCAGGCGCTTTCCGATGCCGAGCTTGCCGGCCGCACGGAAAAGTTCCGCCAGGATCTCGCCAACGGCGCTTCGCTCGACGATCTGCTGGTCCCTGCCTTCGCCACGGTGCGCGAAGCGGCCCGCCGCGTGCTGGGCATGCGGCCTTTTGACGTCCAGTTGATCGGCGGCATGGTGCTGCACAATGGCGGCATCGCCGAGATGCGCACCGGCGAGGGCAAGACGCTGGTCGCCACCCTGCCGGTCTATCTCAACGCGCTCGCCAGCAAGGGCGTGCATGTCGTCACCGTCAACGACTACCTCGCCAAGCGTGACGCGGAATGGATGGGCCGCGTCTATAAGTTCCTCGGCCTGACCGTCGGCATCATCGTCCACGGCCTTTCCGATGACGAGCGCCGCGAGGCCTACGCCTGCGACGTCACCTACGCCACCAACAACGAGCTCGGCTTCGACTATCTGCGCGACAACATGAAGTATGAGCGCGCGCAGATGGTGCAGCGCGGACATTCCTACGCGATCGTCGATGAGGTCGATTCCATTCTGGTCGATGAGGCGCGCACGCCGCTGATCATCTCCGGTCCGCTCGAGGACCGTTCGGAAATGTACAACACCATCGACGCCTTCATGCTGAAGCTCGGTCCGACCGACTACGAGGTCGACGAGAAGCAGAAGACGACGATCTTCACCGAGGAAGGCACCGAGCGGCTCGAAAACATGCTGCGCGACGCCGGCCTGTTGAAGGGCGAGTCGCTCTACGACGTCGAGAACGTCGCCATCGTCCACCACGTCAACAATGCGCTGAAGGCGCATCTGTTGTTCCAGAAGGACAGGGATTACATCGTGCGCAACGGCGAGATCGTCATCATCGACGAGTTCACCGGCCGCATGATGCCTGGACGCCGCTATTCGGAAGGCCTGCACCAGGCACTTGAAGCCAAGGAGCATGTGCAGATCCAGCCGGAGAACCAGACGCTGGCCTCCGTCACATTCCAGAATTATTTCCGCCTCTACAAGAAGCTCTCCGGCATGACCGGCACGGCGCTGACCGAGGCCGAGGAATTCGGCAACATCTACGGCCTCGAGGTCACCGAAATCCCGACCAACCTGCCGGTCATCCGCAAGGACGAGGACGACGAGGTCTACCGGACCGTCGAGGAGAAGTACAAGGCGATCGTCAAGGAAATCCGCGAAGCCAGCGCCAAGGGCCAGCCGACGCTGGTCGGCACCACCTCGATCGAGAAGTCCGAGCAGCTGGCCGAGCGCCTGCGCAAGGACGGCTTCAAGAACTTCGAGGTGCTGAACGCCCGCCATCACGAGCGCGAGGCGTCCATCGTCGCCCAGGCCGGCAAGCCCGGCGCCATCACCATCGCCACCAACATGGCCGGCCGCGGCACCGACATCAAGCTTGGCGGCAATGCCGAGATGCGCATCGCCGAGGAACTCGGCGACATGCCCGAGGGCCCCGAGCGCGAGGCCCGGGAAAAGGAAATCAATGCCGATGTCGAGCGCCTGAAGGAAAAGGCGCTGGCCGCCGGCGGCCTTTATGTTCTGGCCACCGAGCGCCACGAATCGCGCCGCATCGACAACCAGCTTAGAGGGCGTTCAGGAAGACAAGGCGACCCCGGCCGCTCGAAGTTCTTCCTGTCGCTGCAGGACGATCTGATGCGCATCTTCGGCTCCGAGCGCATGGACGGCATGCTGCAGAAGCTCGGCCTCAAGGAAGACGAGGCGATCATCCATCCCTGGATCAACAAGGCGCTGGAGAAGGCGCAGAAGAAGGTCGAGGCGCGCAACTTCGACATCCGCAAGAACCTGTTGAAATATGACGACGTCGCCAACGACCAGCGCAAGGTGGTGTTCGAGCAGCGCATCGAACTCATGGATGGCGAAGGCCTGTCGGAGACGATCGCCGAGATGCGCGAAGGCGTCGTCGAGGAGATCGTCGCCAAGAACATCCCCGAAAACGCCTATGCCGAGCAATGGAACGTCGCCGGCCTCAAGGAGGAAGTGGCGCAGTACCTCAACCTCGACCTGCCGATCGAGGAATGGGTCAAGGAAGAGGGCATCGCCGAGGACGACATCCGCGAGCGCATCACGGCCGCCGCCGACGCCGCCGCCAAGGAGCGCGCCGATCGCTTCGGTCCCGACGTGATGAACTATGTCGAACGTTCGGTGGTGCTGCAGACGCTCGACCATCTGTGGCGCGAGCACATCGTCAATCTCGATCACCTGCGTTCGGTCGTCGGCTTCCGCGGCTATGCCCAGCGCGACCCGCTGCAGGAATACAAGGGCGAAGCCTTCGAGCTGTTCCAGGGCATGCTCGGCAATCTGCGTCAGGCCGTCACCGCGCAGTTGATGCGCGTCGAGCTGGTGCGCCAGGCAGCGGACGCCCCGCCGCCCGAAACCCCCGAGATGTTCGGCAGCCATATCGACGGATCCACCGGCGAAGACGATTTCCAGGGCGGCGAGACCGCGCTTCTGATGCGTCAGGACACCAACGCCGTCGTCGCGCCGGAAAACCGCGACCCGAAGAATCCCTCGACATGGGGCAAGGTCGGCCGCAACGAGCTCTGCCCCTGCGGCTCCGGCAAGAAGTACAAGCACTGCCACGGCACCTTCGCCTGATTCTTTCCTTCTCCCCCCTTGCGGGTAGGGCTATCGCATATGAGTAAAGAGCTCATAGAAGAAGTCTTTGCTCCAGTTGGCTCTGCGCATTTTGCTTGCGATAGGTTTGTCGAGGGGGTGAGCGGTCAAGATGTTT